>JAHHIA010000008.1 GCA_019359045.1 Scytolyngbya sp. HA4215-MV1 | reverse complement strand
CTTCCAAACTATTCTGTTTTCTTGGTTCAAGCGGCTCGGTTCGCTTCGCTTTCGCGTCGCTCCCCCTCACCGCGCTTACCTAATGTATCCAAACCTTTCGCACCTGTCAATGGGTTTGCAGAAAAAAGTTCTGAAAGAATTCGCCTGTTTAGTGAAACCCCTATGAAATAAGCAGTTCAGATACTGAGGGTGCAAGATAGATTGTACTCAAGGAATATTTAAGGTGCTTTCATAGCATAAGAGGATATTTTTTGAATATCTAAATTTAAGAGGTCATATCCATAGTTTTGGTTAGTGCAATTTTGAGAGTTGTATTCAGCTTTCCTCAATTCAGGAGATTTCCAGCAAAGACTTTACCCTCTAGAGATTGCGCCATGAGTGGAGTCAAAGGGGAGATCTGCGCATATCGGGTATTTTCTTTCGTGGAAAACGCTTTAGTTTTTTGATCTCTTCGGCTTGACTTTGAGGACAAAAGCAGGTTCTTGTCCTGTAAGGTTGACTGGGAGAGGATATCCAGGCTTGACATGATCGCTCAAGTGGTAAGAGTCCAGATAGGACAGACACTAATTTGACTGCACCCCCCACGTGTAACCAGTTAGGACTGCCCAACCAAAGGGGCAATTCTATATCGGGATAAGCCTGTTGGGCATTTATCAAAAATCCGTCTCTATATCAAAATTAAAATTAAAACGCTCCCCTACATAAAGAGAACTGTTTGCAGCGTTATCTGATCGGATGGCAAGTCATCCAATCGATAGATGAATAAGTGAGGATGAAGCTTTTACTCTGGGGCAGGATCGTAAAAAGGCGGTCCTAAGGTCTTATCGCTTGGAAGAAAATTTTATGTTCTTACAGGATCAGCAAACTGGAACCCTAGTCAAGGTTTTGGACATTCAGTCCTTACTGAATCCAATGGAAGAGACGATTGATGGGAAAATACAAGCAGGTGAAGAGGAACAAGAGGCTGAAGCATTTTCCAAGAAAAATTTAATTTTTCCTTCTGGCGAAAGTTTACCTCGGTGTTGGATAGACGAAAACTATCGCACTGCTTAAGGGATTACTGGGAAGGTATGTTATTGCCAGAGGTAAAGAGCTATCGCATTGATCTAGATGACTTTGAAAGAACATACAGCGAATGACTTGTTAATCACTCAGTTTTAAGGATTGATATTTTTTATTCAAGTAGTTCTCATACCATTTCATAATTGGAGTTGTAGTGACTCCATGCAGAATTATAGAAATGGTGACTATGATCAGTGTGACCCAGCTGATTAGTGCTTTGTTAGATTCGGGAATATCTTCTTTTAGTACATAGGCGAGGTAATAAAGTGAGCCGATACCTCGAATGCCAAACCAACCAAACAGAAGTCGAGTTGCCGGGTTTAATCGATCTCCAGTTGTACTGAGCCAAGCGCCAATCGGGCGGATAGCAAAGAAAAGCAGCCCAGCAATTATGAAAGCAGCCTCAGCATACTTTAAAATAGGTTCAATTCTTAATAAAGAGCCTAAAAGGAGAATCGTGCCGACTTCTAGAAGTTTTTCAACCTGCTCAGTAAACCTGAGTTGAGATATTCTGGTTTCAGGCTGTAGTTTCGGTTCAGCACGCACAGAGAACCCTGCAACGAACACAGCTAAGAATCCGTAACCATTAATCATTTCAGTGAATGAATAGGCGAGTAGGATTTTAGCAAGAGCAATCAAATGATCCATTTCTTCTTCAACGCCGTGGGTTTGGCGAAATCTAAGCTCAAGCCAATGAATGCCCTGGGTGACTAGGATGCCCCCCACAATTCCTGTTGGTATTGCCCAAATTACGTCGATGCTGAACCAGTTGATAATCCAATGTTGCCATTGATTGTCTTGAATCCAATGCAATCCAAAATAGACAAAGGGAAAGGCGAGGGCATCGTTCAGTCCACCTTCTGAGGTTAAGCCAAATCGCAATTCGTTTTTATCATTGGGATGAGTGATTTGAACTTCAGAAGCGAGTACTGGGTCAGTGGGTGCTAAGATTGCTCCAATTAGAATGGCAATTCCGTAGTTCCAGTTGAAGAGCCAATGACCTATTAGTGCGATCGCAAAAATTGAAATCGGCATCAATATCCCAATCAAACGGGCGGTTGATTGCCATGACCAGATATTCAGCCGGCGATTCATTTTAATACCGCAGCTAAATAGAGATACAATCACAACCATTTCAAATAACCGTTCAAGCCATTCGTTAGAAAGTTGGAGTTGGATGAGGTTAACACCGTAAGGTCCTAACAGTACACCAACGATGAGATAAATGAGGGCATAGGAAAGTGGTAGTCGCGCAATGATTCGCGATCCAACTGTAACAGTCAGAAGCAATAATCCTACAACCAAAAGCTTTAAAATATAAATATCAATTTGCATATGAAGACCCATGAAATGGCTTCTGGAAGTCTACTAGATTAGGTCGTTTGCACGAATCATCTAATAGGTACATTTAGGGAATTTTGATTCATTAAAATTTTGATTGATAACTCGATTAAAATAAAAATTTTATGAAACTTTGTCGTTAGAAAAGTACTAAAGTTGGTTTAAAAAAGATTCTATTTTCTCATTTTTATTTCTTGTTCTAAATAAACTCATTGTTCATGTTTTTAGCAATTAATGAACGAAAGTAATTTTATAAGGCTGGGGCTGGTGTAATCCTGAGGCACAATTCAAATAGGATGGCTAAATACACTGTTGCAAGTGCATTGTTGAATTGGGATGACTCATCGAAACTTTGCTTGGATTCGTTCCAAAGATTGGGATTTTCGCAGTGAAGCACTCATTGATCGCTTTTGGGTTGTGGTGCTGCTAGTAGCGGCAATGGTCTTGTATGGAACAAGCCTGGGTAAATTACCGCTGCGAGATTGGGACGAGGGAATTGTGGCCCAGGTAGCACGCGAACTTTGGCGTACTCCTTTTGAATCTCTGAGGTGGCTTTACCCAACCATTCAAGGAGCACCTTATCTCAATAAACCGCCGTTGATGCATTGGTTGATTGCAGGGGTTTATGCGATCGGTGGGGTAAATGAGTGGACTACACGCTTACCCGGAGCAAGTCTGACTGCTCTTTCTGTCCCTTTGCTGTATGGCATTGGTCGAGAAATCTTTCCTCGCCGAACTCAAGCCTTGTTTTCTGCAATGGTTTATCTGACTTTACTGCCTGTGGTTCGCAATGGGCGATTAGCCATGTTGGATGGCGCAGTGCTTTGTTTTTTTGTAGGAATGCTATTTTGTCTGCTGCGATCACGACGGGATTTGCGTTGGGGATTGGGAGCAGGAATTGGGTTTGGGCTGATTTGTCTAACCAAAGGAATCCTTGGTTTATTGCTGGGTGCAATCGCCCTCTTATTTGTGGTGCTGGATACGCCTCGATTGCTGACTTCAACCTATTTGTGGATCGGCATTGCGATCGGAAGTGCCCCAGCGATCGCTTGGTATAGCTGTCAATGGCTCCGTTATAGTCAGGAATTACTAGCAAATTTGCAAGAACAATCTTTCAATCGTATCTGGAAAACGGTTGAAAACCATGGAGGTGCTCCCTGGTACTACATTTTAGAAATTTTGAAGTATTCCTTACCTTGGCTATTGTTTTTACCGCAGGGTTTTCGTCTAGCTTGGGAAAACCGCACTTTGAGTTGGGCAAAACTTGTTTTGGTCTGGAGTAGCATCTACTTAACGGTTATCTCTGCAATGGGAACGAAATTACCCTGGTATGTGTTGCCCATCTATCCCGCTTTAGCCTTAATTGCAGGAGCACAACTTGCCGAAGTTTGGCAAGAATCAACATTTTCGGGAGCGTATCGAGCTAAGTCCAAAATCTTTTTTCGTGTTTTGATTGGAATTTTTATCCTCTTAGCACTGGTGGGATGGGGAGGGTGTATTTTCTTAAGCCTGAGTACTCCCTTTGACCCAAATTTGCAGATTATGCTGGCATCGGTTGCCTTCATGATGACTGTCGCAGCAGTTTTGGCAATCAAAAGGGATTCCCAATTCGTTGCAGTTTTGATTTGGGGAAGCTATGTTTCGTTACTGTTACTGGTTAATTCTGAGCACTGGGTTTGGGAACTCGCTGAAGCATATCCAGTTAAACCCGTTGCTGCGATCGTGCAAGCAAAAACCCCTGCAAAGCAGGTGATTTACACGTCTTACCCGTACTATCGTCCTTCTCTCGATTTTTATAGCGATCGTCAGATTATTCCGGCTGAGCCAGCCAAACTTCAACAATATTGGCAAACAGCTAACCCATACGTCTTAATTGGGAAACCAGCTTTGGCAAATCTGCCCCTGAAACAGGTGAAAGTGTTAGGAGAAGCCGAAAACTGGGTCTTAATTACCCGGAAATTTGCCCTACAAACTCAACAAGTGCTCAATCTTGGAGCCATCAAGAAGTAACAGCATGGTTGGGCTAAAAGCATCGGTAGACCTACACCGAATAGCACCCTCGTTATACTGCTTGATGGACAAACGAACCCTCCTAAGAGTTCTAAATTTTCAATCAAAATCTCAATCGCTGTCGATGATTGGCGACTGATTCAACTAACCCGATCGCTAGAAAATTCATCAACAATGCCGATCGTCCATAGCTGAGCCAGGGTAGGGGAATCCCAGTCACTGGAGATAGTCCGATCGTCATCCCAATATTAATCACAGTTTGGAATACGACCATCGACAGAACCCCGATCGCGATTAATGAACCAAAGTTATCTTTTGCATTTTGAGCAATGATCACCAGGCGCAAGCAAATGAGCCAGAAGCCAATCAAAACCAGAACGGCACCAATAAAGCCCAATTCTTCTCCGATCGCCGTAAAAATAAAGTCCGTATGCTGTTCAGGAATAAAGTTGAGCTGAGTCTGGGTGCCCTTATTTAACCCCCGACCCACCAGTTCCCCAGCCCCGATCGCAATTCGTGATTGGATGAGGTGATAGCCACCCCCCAGAGGATCGAGATCCGGGTTAAGAAAAAGCGTTACTCGCGCCTTTTGATAAGGTTTGAGTAATCCCCATAAAACGTGACCCAATCCTCCCGCAATCAGGTTAACGGCAAGCGCTGCCAAAGTTCCTGACCTGACCCAGGGCAAAGTCCGCCAGGCGATCACCCCCATCAAGAGGACCCAAATCATCCAAAAAGGGATCGAGGCATTAAAAACGATGGCAGAAATAAACGGCGAAAGCAGCAGGATCAACCAACCTGGATTGGCATTGCCCCAATACAGCATCCCCATGGTGATGGAACCAAAAACGAGAGAAGTTCCCAGGTTCGGTTCCAAAAAGACAAATAGCCAGGGTACGGCTGTGATTGCTAGGGTCTTTAGGGCAGCCGGAATCGTAGAAGCTGTTTGCTCGTTGAGAACCGCAGCGATCGTAATGATGATCCCCAGTTTGGCAAACTCGGAAGGCTGAATATTAAACCCAGCGATGCTGAGCCATCGCTGCGCTCCTAACTCTTCTGTCCCCAAAAACATGACAATCAGGAGAGAGAGGTTGGTTAAGGCATAGATCAGCCAGTACCAACGGAGTAAGTTATCGTAGCGCCAGCGCGCGATCGCTAGACAACACGCCAACCCAACCAATCCCGTGACCCAGTGCTGCCACCAGTCAGTCCAGCCCTGGTTTAGCTCAACACTCCGGATCATGACGCCACCCAAAATCGTCATGCCGATCACTAGCCCTAGTAAGGACCAGTCCATTTCTTGCCATGGCTGTATGAGAAATTTCCAACGCCGAAAAGGGGACCAAGGTCGAAACATGTTTTAAAGACTTAAACGAGCAAAAGAGAGCCAGTGTGGATCATTTCAGAAAGTAACACAAAATTCTATTACACCTCGTCAAGTACCCAATCCTGACATTATGTCAAGGCTGCGATCGAAACTTTTCCGGCAATGCGCTCAGCGATCGCTTTCAGCGCCTTAGCAGAAGCCGAATCGGGTTCAGCAACCACAATCGGAACGCCGCGATCTCCACCCTCCCGCAAGGGAATTTCCAGCGGAACACATCCCAAAAGTGGCACTTGCAATTCCTGAGCAGTTTTTTCACCACCACCAGAGCCAAAAATGTCGTACTGCTTGTCAGGCATGTCGGGGGGAATAAAGTAGCTCATGTTCTCGACAATGCCTAACACAGCGACTCCCATTTGCTGGAACATCTTCAAACCTTTGCGTGCATCCAGCAACGCAACGTTTTGAGGCGTAGTTACAATGATGGCACCTGCCATAGGTACAGCCTGGGTTAGAGTCAGTTGAGCATCCCCAGTACCCGGTGGCATATCTACAATCAAATAGTCCAGTTCACCCCATTCAACCTGGTAGAGAAATTGGCGGATCACACCATTCAGCATGGGACCGCGCCACACCACAGGCTGATCGCGATCGATCAGAAAGCCCATGGAAACGAGCTTAACCCCATGGTTAAAGGCAGGTTCCAGCACCTCTCCTTGGGCGCCCTGCCGTACCATCACTTTGGCATCTGCCAACCCCAACATCATAGGAACATTGGGACCATAGATATCGGCATCGATCATGCCAACTTTTGCGCCTGCTTGAGCCAGGGCAACAGCAACATTCACAGAAACGGTAGTTTTGCCAACCCCACCTTTGCCGCTGGAGATCGCCAGAATATTCTTAACCCCTGCAATCCCGGCGCGATCGGGTAATTCTTTCTGTTTAGGTGTTTCAGCCGTCACTTCTACCTTAACATCCTGCACTCCGGGCAAAGATCGCACTGCTTTCTGGCAGTCCTCCACAATAAATTCGCGTAAGGGACAAGCAGGCGTGGTCAATACCAGGGTAAAGCTGACATTGCCCTGGTCGATTGCCACATTGCGGATCATATTTAACTCGACCAAGCTTTTGCGGAGTTCCGGATCTTGCACAGGTCGTAAAACTTCCAGCACGGTGCTGGCATCAAGGGTCTCAAGCATTGTGTTCTCTGGCAGGGGACTGAGATAAGCGTTTCTACTCATTCTACCGCTTGCCTGAACCCGATTAGAACGAGTGACCAGTTACCCACGATACTCACAACTGAAGAAGCTGTTTTACAAGCCCATCAGCCAACCACAAAATTAGCTGAGCACTGGTGATCGTTGGGATTTGGTCGAGAATTAGTTTAGTGAGCGATCGTCTAACTCATAAAACTTTATCGATAAACTATCCTGACCATCCGTGCATTGGCTGTCAGTAATTAAAGAAGTAGGTAAAGAATTTGACCTGCTTTTCAGCAAACACGATTTAGCTGTAGCTATGTTTATCGACGGGCAAGTTTTTCAGTGGGCATTGTTGGAGCAATTTCTTGCACAGGTGGGCACCCAACCCACACAAGCACATCCAGAATCAGCCAAAGCCACTCAGGTCAAAATTAATCACAAGACCGCACCCAGCATTGAAATTGCAACACCCGAATATAGCCAGGGTTCTGCCCAAAAAGCTCAAGCCCTCACGCGAAAATGGTTCACCGTAACCAACCGTCAAAATACACCCGACCCCTTGCTCACGCCTCCACCCGGCAAGGATGAGTTTGCCCTGCCTTCAGCAGAAGCCCCTCGATCCACACGACAACCCTCTCCTACGGAGATTCAGCCTATTTCTGCTCCATCCAGCGAGGGTAGCCAACCTGCCGAATTCCACACACCGGATGCAGCAACCGTTTCTGCGATCTCGCCACGATCGGGGAGCCAACTGTATGCCCAGCGCCTCGTTGCACTGAGGCAAGGCAAACTTTACACACGCCTTCCCGCGAACAGTTTTCAGTCCATCTGGAGCAAGGCAACCCAAAAACCCAGCTATACCCAGTGGAAAAGCCTGCTCAGTTTGGAAGCTAGAGCGGTTGCCAGAGGACAAGGCAACAATCGCTTATCAGTTCTGGTGGGAGATTCGATTAGCCAATGGTACCCATCCGATCGCTTACCTCAAGGGCAACTTTGGCTCAATCAGGGCATTTCTGGCGACAACACGCGCGGTATTTTGAGCCGACTTGCAGCATTTGCCCAAACCCGCCCCGACACGATTTACGTCATGGCAGGCATTAACGATCTGAAACAAGGTGCAACGGATGACGAAGTGCTGACGAATCTGCGCCAAATCATGCGGAAATTGCGACAAGCTCATCCCCAAGCCCAAATTATTGTCCAGTCAATTTTGCCCACGGATGGCAGCAAGGTCGCCAATGCTCGCATCTGGCGATTGAATGAGCAACTGGCTACCATTACCGATCGAGAAGGGGTTAATTTTTTGAACCTCCATCCCTACTTTGCCGACGCCACTGGCAGAATGCGACCAGAGCTGACCACCGATGGGTTACACCTCAATCCCAATGGCTATGCCACCTGGCAATGGGCACTTCGACAGGTCGATGATTGGCTCATTGCCAGCGGTCGTGTACAGCGAGTGTAATGGCAGCAATCACCCGCTTCTTTCTGCAATCAGGCATGATAAAAGAACATAAATCGCTAGCCCTAAAGTCTGCGGTCAGATAGGAGAAATCATGGTTCGCTCTGGTACTGGAAATCAGCAAACTAACCAGGGGCTTGTCTTTAGTTCGTCCACTGGCTTCAAGCTGCCCAACGGAGCTGGTCGTTCTCCCGATGCTGCCTGGGTCAGGCGAGAGCGCTAGGATTCCCTCACCCCAGAGCAACGGCACAAATTCCCCCCAGTCGCTCCTGATTTTGTAATTAAACGACGATCTCTGACCGATGATCTCAAAACTCTCCAGGAAAAAATGCAGGAGTATCGAGAGAATGGGGTACGGTTGGGCTGGTTAATTAATCCGCAAGATCAGACCGTAAAAGTGTATCGCCGGACAGGAGAGGTGGAAGTCCTGTCCTTCCCCATAGAACTCGCTGGCGAAGATGTTCTACCCGATTTTGGTCTGCGCTTACCCTGATAGCCAGGTTGGGAGCAGAGCATGAAAAGTCTGGCAGACACAGGCAAAGAGAGGCGCGGATGATTTTGGAGGAATTTGAAATCGTTGTTGAGGACTATATTTCTCGTACCTAAGCCGGAGCTTCCAGGGAAGGGTTCCCAAACCGGAGCTTGGGAACCAAGAATCTAGAGTCTGGGAACGAGGAAAGTTTAGAGGGAGCATGCCCAGTTTTTTGAACAATCAGGCATGATAAGAAAATATCGAGTGATCGGGCGAAGATATTTTACCTGGGTTGCACCTGCGTCTACCCTAACCAGCAAAGCAATTGAGAGCGATCGTCTCTATGGCTGGTGCCCAACCGAGGTGAATCTCAGCAAAACAAGCGATCCATTTGTCTTAAAATTTTGTTAAATTCGTCGCAGACCCCTGCCCGGAGATTTTCTATGCTGCGACTGGAACATGTCAGCAAAATTTACCCTACTGGCGAAGTCCTAAAGGACATTAATTGGGAAGTGAAACCGGGCGATCGCATTGGTCTGGTTGGTGTGAATGGTGCCGGAAAATCGACCCAACTGAAGATTATTGCCGGTGAAATCGAACCCACTGCGGGAGAAATCATTCGTCCCAACAGTTTGCACATTGCTTACCTTACCCAAGAATTCGAAGTTGACCCCAGCCGCACTGTGCGCGAAGAGTTTTGGCGGGCATTTGGTGAAGCCAACGACGTGCATGAAGCCCTGGCACAGGTGCACCGAGAAATGGAAACTGCCGATCCGGAGCAACTCGATCGACTCATCCACCAAATGGATCGGCTCCAGCGCCAGTTTGAAGGCATGGATGGCTATGGACTGGAAGCCCGGATTGAGAAAATCTTGCCAGAAATGGGCTTTGAGATAGACGATGGCGATCGGTTGGTCAGTGCCTTCAGTGGCGGTTGGCAAATGCGCATGAGTTTGGGCAAAATTTTGCTTCAAAAGCCCGATTTGCTTCTGCTGGACGAGCCGACGAACCATCTGGATCTAGAAACCATTGAGTGGCTGGAAACCTATCTCAAAGGCTTGACCACGCCTATGGTTATTGTCTCTCATGACCGGGAATTTCTTGATCGTCTTTGTACGCAAATTGTGGAAACTGAGCGCGGCGTTTCCACCACCTACCTGGGCAACTACTCCGCCTACTTGCAACAAAAAGCCGAACTCCAGGAAGCCCAACTCAGCGCCTACGAACGACAACAACGCGAACTGGAAAAACAACAGACTTTTGTCGATCGCTTCCGTGCCAGTGCCACCCGCAGCACCCAGGCAAAGAGCCGTGAAAAACAACTCGACAAAATTGAGCGCATCGAAGCCCCCGAATCTGGACTCAGAACCCTGCACTTCCGCTTTCCCCCCGCTCCCCGCAGTGGACGAGAAGTAGTCGTCATCAAAGATTTGACCCACATGTACGATGACAAGATTCTGTTCTTGGGAGCCGAATTACTGATTGAACGGGGCGATCGCATTGCGTTCCTGGGTCCAAACGGAGCAGGCAAATCCACCTTACTGCACCTGATCATGGGCATGGAACAGCCCTCCGAGGGAAGCATCAAAATGGGGGATCATAACGTCATCCCTGGCTACTTTGAGCAAAATCAGGCAGAGGCACTGGATCTGAACAAAACCGTTGTGGAAACCATTCACGACGAGATGCCGAAGTGGACGAATGAAGAAGTTCGCACTCTCTTAGGACGCTTTCTTTTTAGCGGTGACACCGTTTTCAAAAAAGTGGAAGCCTTGAGTGGCGGGGAAAAAGCTCGATTAGCCCTAGCAAAAATGCTGCTTCGTCCTGCCAATCTGCTGATTTTAGACGAGCCAACCAATCACCTGGACATCCCTGCCAAAGAAATGCTGGAAGAATCCATCCAGCACTATGATGGCACTGTGATTGTAGTCTCCCACGATCGCTACTTTATCTCCCAAGTGGCAAATAAAATTGTCGAAATCCGGAATGGCGAATTACATCTCTATCGTGGCGATTATCACTACTATTTAGAGAAAATTGCAGAAGAGAAAGAAAAAACAAAATTAGAGGCAATCGCTGCCGAAAAAGCTGCCAAAGAAGCCGAAAAACGAGCTAAGCAAAAACAAAAGGAAAAAAGTAAAAAGGCAAAAGCTCAAAGTTAAGCGAAGAACTTTGTCATTTTCCCTAAAAAAAATTGATGCTAATTTCATCCCCAATCTTCTTTTTCAGATTAGCGTTGAAACATAGCCTTGCTGAAATATTCGATAAATTTGCATTAGGACAAATTGTTGAAAGTAAAGAATTTCTAAAAGAACAAAATTCTTCTATTGCAAATTTCAAGAAACGCTAATGAACAATAGTTTCCTCTCAGGAAACTCGATCAGTGCATTCAACCCTATACGACTGCTCTAACCTGCCATTGCTTTAAGTTTCAAACTTTTGGCACAAGATATTTTTTAGGTGAGTAATTCTACTGATTAGTCAGTTGTTTTCAGCTCCGATGAAACTTGCAATTTGAGGATAAGGATGTCAGTGGTATGATTTGCGGAGAAATATCAAGTAAAAGGGCGATTTAGTATGGCGCAAGCGCCTGTTTCCCCTGTAGTGCTAATCATTTTGGATGGATGGGGCTACCGCGAAGAAACTGATGGGAATGCCATCGCTATCGCTAAAACGCCCATCATGGATAGTCTTTGGTCAGCCTATCCCCACACGTTGATTCGCACTTCTGGCAAAGACGTCGGTTTGCCAGATGGACAGATGGGCAATTCTGAAGTTGGACATTTGAACATCGGTGCAGGACGCGTGGTTCCTCAAGAGTTGGTTCGAATTTCCGATGCGGTCGAAGATGGTACTTTGCTCAGCAATTCTGTTCTGGTCAAAGTTTGTCAAGAAGTTCGACGCAATGCGGGCAAACTCCATCTAATTGGGCTATGTTCCGAAGGTGGCGTACATTCCCATCTGGATCATTTATTGGGTCTCATTGACCTAGCCAAAGATCAAGAGGTGGCAGATGTCTGTATCCATGCCATAACTGACGGTCGAGATACATTGCCAACCGATGGCAAAGCTGCCATTGAGCGATTGCAAAACTATCTAGACCGGGCAAACCTGGGTCGAATTGTGACCGTCAGCGGTCGTTACTATGGCATGGACCGGGATCACCGGTGGGATCGAACCCAACTGGTCTACAAGTTAATGACTGAAGAAACCAAGATAGACGATCGGTCCGCCCTGCAAGTACTCAGTGATTCTTATACCGAAGGAGTGACAGACGAATTTATTCTACCCACCCGAATTGCACCAGGCATCGTGCAGCCAGGAGATGGGGTCATCTTTTTTAACTTTCGTCCCGATCGGTCACGTCAGCTCACTCAGGCATTTGTTGACCCCAAATTTGCTGGGTTTGAACGATCCCAAATTCAACCGCTCACCTTTGCCACATTTACCCAGTACGATGTCAGTCTGCCAGTGATGGTGGCTTTTGCTCCCCAAAATTTAAGCAACATTTTGGGCGAAGTGATTTCTCGCCACGGACTCAAGCAGTTGCGAGCCGCAGAAACTGAAAAATACGCGCATGTGACTTATTTCTTCAACGGTGGGCTAGAGCAACCCTTTGAAGGAGAAGATCGCGAGTTGGTGCCTAGCCCTATGGTGGCGACCTACGATCGTGCCCCAGCGATGTCGGCTGAAACCGTAACCGATGTGGCGATCGCAGCCCTTGAAAAGGGTATCTATTCGCTCATTGTGCTCAACTACGCTAACCCCGATATGGTTGGACATACGGGTAAGATGGATGCCACCATCCAGGCATTAGAAGCCGTCGACCGTTGCCTTGGGCGCTTACTGGAAGGCATCATCCGGGCAGGTGGAACCTCTATCATCATCGCCGACCATGGCAATGCAGAAGTCATGTGGGATAAACAAGGCAACCCTTGGACAGCCCACACAACGAATCCAGTTCCTTTTATTCTGGTAGAAGGCGAGGGACGCAAAATTCCTGGACATGGCACAGAGGTTAACCTGAGAGCAGATGGTCGTCTTTCTGACATTGCCCCTACTATCCTGGAAATCCTGAAATTGCCTCAGCCGTCTGAGATGACTGGGCGATCGATGATTCAAAATGCAGAATTTGAAGTGCGGGCAAATCGAACCCCTGTAAAAATTGCTCGTTAGGTCATAGCAGACCTTAGACTAGAGGAGTTGGACTTAAATTTTTCCCAACTCATTCCAAACACCCATTACTTAGAATTGCTGATGGGATATTCAAGAGTCTAACTCTACAGCGCTTAGCAGCGTTAGAGGATGAGGACCCAACACCCCATTGAAATTTAGGGTCTATCGTTTAAGGTCTACAGACCCAATTCTGAGAATTCAGGTTGGCGTTTCGCAGTCGAGTCGGATCAAGGTCTACAGTGCCACTCTCAATCCAAATTCTGAAGCCTCATATCTAAAATTCAAAGTTCCGTATCTTAAGTTTGTTCTATGGCAATTACAAACATTGTGCAAGTAATCTGGGCACTCTCAGCCCTGGGTTTGATTATTTTGGTACTACTCCACAGCCCCAAGGGTGATGGCTTAGGCGGATTGGGTGGACAAGCCCAACTGTTTACGAGTACCAAAAGTGCTGAAACAACCCTTAACCGAGTGACCTGGACGTTGACGGTAGTCTTTATGACCCTAACGGTCGTTCTCAGCGCCGGTTGGCTCAATAAATAGATAGATAAACTGAGTGCTTTAAGATGAATGGGGAAGATTTTTGAGAATTTTAGATCCTTAAAAAATTCTTCGTAGAACTTTAGAGTGAAGGCAGCGTAAGAATTAGCAGCGGGAAAATGAGAAAAATAGGGCGATCGCGTGTCGTTCTTTTACTGCTCAGCCTTTTGTTAGGACTCGCGATCGGATTTTCTGCTCCTTCTCCTATTGAGGAATGTGAGAGCAGTTCCTTACAGTCCACAGCTTTTTCTTGCGCCAAAGCAGAATCTTCTGCACCATCCCTCACAGCATTTCCCGCT
Organism: Scytolyngbya sp. HA4215-MV1; assembly: GCA_019359045.1. Classification (GTDB taxonomy): domain Bacteria; phylum Cyanobacteriota; class Cyanobacteriia; order Leptolyngbyales; family Leptolyngbyaceae; genus Scytolyngbya. Next base: position 282,911 of record JAHHIA010000008.1, on the reverse strand, counting down.
CCCAAAGTTCATCCATTGCCTACTCGGCTAGCAGAATGGCATGATACGACTCTTTCAGGCGATTACTTCGATCAGATCGCACAAACCGAGGTGGGTTATCTAATTTGGTCAGTTTTTCCAATCCAGATTTTTGTCGAAGAGGTTGCCACTTCAACGGGCAACCCGGCTGAGCTAGAACGATCCCAAATCTGGAGCAAAGCAGTTCTGCAAGCCATCCAGGAATGGAATCAGTACTTGCCGCTAGCCTTAGTAACCAGATCTGAAGCTGCAGATATTCTGGTTTGGCGATCGTCGCCCCCCCTGAAAGCTTCTCAAACTCCAGGCGTGCCGCATCGAGCTAGATCGGCAGAAACCCGCTACGAACTTTATACTCACAAAACCTCCGCAGCAGAACCCGCATGGCTGACTCATCGCTGCATCATCCGTTTGCGTCCTAGCCAAGCAACTCAATATTTGCAAGCCGCTGCTCGTCATGAATTGGGACACGCCCTCGGTATCTGGGGGCACAGCCCTCTACCGACGGATGCACTTTACTTTTCCCAAGTTCGCAATCCTCCCCAGATTTCTAACCGGGATGTTAACACCCTCAAACGAATCTATGAACAGCCGACTCGTTTAGGTTGGTCGATGTCTAATGAGGCACAACCGTAACGGTCGGGTCGCCAATTATTTAGGTAATAGATTATCCAATCCTAAAATTTTGATTTGGGTTCAATCTTGAGGGCTTCGACCCAATCAAGTTTTTCTGACGCAACATGATTGCCATAGAGGCAATCCTACCAGACTCCGCGCTTACCACTCGGACGAATCGTCATCCAATTAGTTCGAGCCATCCCCAACTGTTCTTCCGTCAGCTTTGCCCCAGTCAAGTTTGCCCCACACAAGTTTGCCCCTCGCAAATTTGCGTTGAGCAAATAAGCATAGCTCAAATCCGCACCTCGTAAATCTGCACCTTCCAGATCTGCATTACTAAAATAAGCTTTGACCAAGTTGGCATCTCGCAGGTTTGCCCGATTGAGATTGGCTCGCCCAAAATCGGTATTACACAACGTGGCACCCTGGAGATTGATCTTACTCAAGTTCGCTTGATGAAAAACGGCTTCAGAGAGATTGACTTTCTGTAAATTGAGAGAATTGAGGTCGTGCAAAGCAAAATCTCGCTTCCCTTTGCTGTAGTAAGTTTGCAAAGTGTCAGCATCCAGGCGAGTTGGTAATTTAGGCTTTTCTCCTGCTGCACCTCCCTTGGTGCGACCGAAGGAATCTTTGCCTTGCATTCCAGAAGCAGTAGGTCTGGCAGCAATGACCCGATTACGCATCATCCCCGACTGAAGACTTGTGGAGTCTGATTTGATCTGGCGCGATCGAATCGCAATCGCAGCACGCGCAGCTGGCGAAGAAGGAGAACCCGTAGAATCAGGATCAGATTTGGACCCATTAGGCTTTCGTCCTGGGTTACCCGGTTGAGAAATCATTCCCTTCGCCAGGCTATCTAGATAGGGCTCCAAATCGAGGGCTCGAAAGATTTCATTAACTGACTGGTAGCGATGACGAACAGACACTTCCAGCATTTTCTTTAGAACACTGGCAAAATGGTCACTCACATGGACATGTTTTTGCCAGAGCAATTCTCCAGTCGCAGGATCATAATCCAGATCTTTAGGAGACTTGCCAGTCAACAGATAAATACAGGTCACCCCGATCGCATAGATATCGCTTGCGTAGACTGGGCGCATTGCCATCTGCTCAGGAGGCGCAAAACCTGGTGTTCCGATCGCATAAGAGGTCAGCGCAGTCTGTTCAGAAGCGTTGGCTGACATCTGGTTAACCTGATTTTTGACTGCACCAAAATCAATTAGAACTAATTTACAATCTTGAGTGCGACGAATCAGGTTGGCTGGTTTAATATCGCGATGGATGACTTGTTGGCTATGAATATATTGCAATACTGGCAAAATCTCGCTCAGAAATTGCTTGACCCCCGCTTCACTAAAAGGGCCTGATCGCTTTACTTCTTGCTGAAGCGTCAATCCGCTAACATACTCTTGAACCAAATAAAATTCTTGATTGGCTTCAAAGTAATCCAATAATTGAGGCACTTGAGGGTGATTGCCGATTTTGCCTAGCGTTTGGGCTTCTCGATGGAAGAGGTCACGCGCCATTTCCAATACATGGGGCGCTGTCGCGTTCGGACGCAATTGTTTAATCACGCAATGCGGCTGACCAGGAAGCGAAACATTGATAGCTAGAAAGGTCGCCCCAAAGCCACCTTGACCCAACGACTGAATCACCCGGTAGCGATCGTGCAGCAGGAGCTTTGAGCCACAAGCCTGACAACGCTCAGTATGGGTGAGGTTTTCGGGATTTGGACAGGCCGGATTTAAGCAATAGCTCATGCAGCTTCACTCGCTTTGATGTCGGTCAGCGGGATAGAGATCCACCCTTCTCTATTATCCGACGACAAATGGTGAAGGATGGTGTCAGTCATGCGGGAAATCTATTGAAGAGTTGCTAAAGCTACCCTGGTTTTGCTTAAAGCGATTGTAAACCTATCGGGATTCACGCACCACCGCACCTTCAAAGATACACCCTAGAGACCTTAGGATGCCCAGTTTTTTGAAGTCGTGCAACAAAATTGCCATTTATTTTGTCATCTTCCCAAGACTGCTTAAAAATCTGAAATCTGATTCAAGAGTTGCAATCGATAATGTAAACCGTTGCCCCTTATTAGTATCCTGCATTGTCATAGACTAGCAGTCTTCAATGATTTGAGAAATAGCAACAGGCTGTGACAAAGATTTCTGACCAGGAGCGTTCTGAACACCCGAATAGGATTATGGTTCTTGGGATTGCCCCGATCGCAGTCTAGCACCTTTTTTAATTCAGATATTCAACCAACCCGATTTCATACAATGGACCAAGAAGGGGTAAGACCCCTCAACAACCCTTCACAATTTGAAGTATCCCATGGTCTTCAGAGGACATTTAAACAGGCACTTTTTATCAGCCACAAAAAAATAGTCAAAATAAAATCACGATATGCTGTCTTTGCTGAGTTAATTATCAAAAATCTGTCCATTTAGCAAAGCGAAGCGCAAAATCGAAATAGCACAGAAACCTGCCGGTAGCCATTGAATCATCAATGGCTATTAAAGCTCCAAACGCTGATAAGCATTCGATTTTGCATAACACGACCACTTCATCGCTTCAAGAGTTATGAAAAGTTTGGGCTATTGCATTCTATCGCTGACACCACTGGGTCAATTACAACATCGGAGTGAGAAGATGAAGTTGCCTCTGCATAGTGCTTTGGCAGCTTTGGCACTCTGGGCTGGGGCGAGCATCTCTTTGCCTGCGCTGGCTGAAACGGGGCTATCTAGCTGGGAACATAATGCATCTCTGACTGCTCAAATTCCATTGAGTGCCAAGGTGATTTATGTGAATTCTGGGACTGGGCAAGATGCGCCAGGCTCTGGCAATACTGAAGCCACCCCTTATCGCACAGTTACTTATGCTTTACAGCAGGCACAACCGGGTAATGTGATTCGGTTGGCACCTGGTAGCTATACAGAGCAGAGCGGAGAAGTTTTTCCCTTAATTATGAAGCCAGGCATCATTTTGCTAGGAGATGAAGCCAATCAGGGAAAAACAGTGGTTGTGATTGGTGGAGGGGCTTATATCAGCAAGACCTTTGCCCGTCAGAGTGTGGCTATCTTGGCAGAAAAAGATAGTGAAGTGCGAGGGCTGACGGTCACCAATCCCAAAACACGGGGAACTGGAGTTTGGGTGGAATCAACAAACCCAGTGCTCAAAAACAATACGTTTTCTAACAGCGATCGCGACGGTCTTTTCGTCACGGGCACTGGCAATCCCAAAATTGAGAAGAATGTTTTTTACCGAAATCATGGTAATGGACTTTCGGTGGCGCGGGGTGCAACTGGCGAAATCCGGAGCAATCTCTTTCAAGAGACGGGTTTTGGCATTGCGATCGGGGGAACCGCCTGCCCCCAAGTGGTAGGTAATCGTGTGACCCAGAATACGGATGGGATTTATATTAACGATTCCGCCTGTCCAGTCTTACGGAGCAACGTGATTGAGAGCAATACACGAGACGGTGTTGTAGCAACCATTAATGCCCAACCCGATTTGGGCAATGCTCAGAGCGCAGGGAATAATATTATTCGCAATAATGGGCGTTATGACCTCAATAATTCCACGCGTAGTAACACGATCGTGGCAGTGGGGAACGATATTGATGCCCAACGCATTGCTGGTAAAGTTGATTTTGTTGCAGCTACTGTTGTCACAGGTTCCCTGCAAGATATTCAAGGGCATTGGGCGCAGGCTTACATCGAAGCACTGGCTCAGCAAAAGATCATTACTGGGTTCCCTGATGGCACCTTTCGTCCTACTGAACCCGTGACTCGTGCCCAATTCGCGACGATCGTCAGCAAAGCTTTCAATCCACCTGCCAAACGTCCTGTCAATCAATTTCTAGACGTTTCTACTAGTTTCTGGGGCTATAGCGCAATTCAAACTGCCTATCAGGGACGATTTATGTCGGGGTATCCCGAAGGGACATTTTTACCCGAACAACAGATTCCTCGTGTACAGGTTCTGGTTGCACTTGCCAGTGGGTTGGAGTTAAGCGCCCAAAATACAAATGTTCTTTCTAAATTTCAGGATGCGATCGAAATCCCCGCCTATGCGACCAACTCAGTCGCAGCTGCCACAGAAAAAAGCATCGTAGTTAACTACCCCACCGTTGGGCAATTGAATCCAAACCGCAATGCCACCCGCGCCGAAGTTGTCGCTTTTGTCTACCAGGCACTGGTCAGCGCTGGTAAAGCACAGGCAATTTCCTCACCTTATATTGTTTCTAATCCTTAAGAGTGCAGCAGATTGAATGACCGCTATATAGCCCTTTTCAAGGGTATGAAGTACAGTGAGGTGCAAAGCACCCTCACTGTACTTCATACCTCTGTACTTCACTCAGGTGAAAAGTGCTACAGCAATAGATGTGAGGGCCAAAGCCCCTGACTGTTTCTTAGATCGTGAATTCCATAAGGTCGGAAATTTATTTGCCGTAGGGATGAAAGTCTTTGCATCCCTACGGCAAAATTATCGGCGTTATTCAATTCTTCTGCCCTACGACTTGGCACAATAAAGCCCCAAACACCTCCAAGTAAAGCAAGGAAGGCACTGAGGCACGTACTGAGACTCAGTGAGCGATCGTGTCAGTCGAGTAGCATTTAGTCATCAGTTCATACCAATTTAGAGAATCATCACAATAAGCTAAAAAGCTTATCAAGTAGAGCTTTCAAAGTCGCAAAGCGCAGGTAGCAACCCTACAATAATGAGAACTGTCGTTTTATAAAATTTATAAAGCCATCATCGCTACCTGGTCAGGGTGTAGCATTAAAACGATCGTTGTCAAAGTTACCGCTTAAGACTGCCGATATTCCAATGAACGCCCATCAAATGTTTGATAGCTCCTCCTCACACTGTCCAGTTTGTCATCCGTCTGAGGCAAGCAGTCTAGACCCGATGGTTTGTGGACTACTCACCTGCCGCTACTGTCGAGAGCGGTTAGTCATTAGCTGGAGCGGTCACTATGTCAGAGATCCATTTGCATTAAGACATTTGGCAACCACTCGACGGTTACGTCGTGAGAGTCGACCGCTTGCTAGGATTTTTCGTGATTATGGAATTGCTCGATATGCATCTGTGGTTACAGTGCTGAGCGGCTTGATTTTTATTGGTATTACATTGATGACCTTGGGTGAGTTTTCTCGGCAAGAATTAAATTCTTCTCAACCAGAACCATTGAGCCTCACCAAATAAGTGCTTAGAGCTGCTACAACGACATTATTGTAAAAGATTCATTCTATGACCTGCGATCGCAGCCGACTGATTGAGCCTTTACTATAACAACCCCTTGAAAATTCAAACGCTAAAATCCCGAATTCCCGATAATCTATTAAGTGCAAGTCCAATTCCAGAAATTTATGATTCTTCCTGGTTCTGCGGTTAAAGTCATCAACCCGAGCGACACCTACTATCGTTTTCAAGGATTGGTTCAACGAGTCAGCGACGGTAAAGCACTGGTGCTTTTTGAGGGAGGTAACTGGGACAAAACTGTGACCTTTCGTCTAGCTGAATTAGAAGAAGTGGATATGACGGCAGGTAAGAAGAAAAAGTGATAGAAGCTGAGTTTTGAGTTATGAATGAAACAACTTCAGAATTCAATCCTCAATCCTCACCTATTGTATGCGTTTTCCTCTGCCCCAATTTACGACCCAGAATCGCGTTGCCAGTCACATTGCGGAAGTGATTGAGACGGCGACAACCGAGTTTTTGGCACAATGTCTGGAACCGGAAGATCTGAGTTTTCCAGTGATGCCACCGTTTGGCAGTTGGGTACGATCGCTGGATGAAGAAGCGGGGAACCAAGTTTACGCAGTGGTTTATCATGCCACCACGAGTCCAATCGACTCGGTGCATCGGGCACGAGCGCTAGGATTATCCCTACAAGAGTTGCGGGAGCAGCAACCCCAAATCTTCGCCATGCTGAAAACAGAATTTCGGGCAACGATCGTGGGTTTTCAGGCTGACGAAATTCACGCTCCTGTTTATCAGCACTTGCCCCCTCGTCCTCCTCAAATTCACCAGGCAGTGTATGCCTGCAATCCATCAGAAATTATTCAGTTTACCGAGCAATTTGACTTTCTGCGCACTTTGCTTCAGGTCAACGGGGCACCTGTAGAAGCTCTGGCAGCAGCCGCAATTCGCGAAGTGTATCAGCTTCGCCAAGCAGATCGCAGCTGGTTAATACAAGCTGGGCGCACCCTAAGCGTTGTCCTCAAGGATGACTACGATCGCCTCCGCATCATTTTGAGTCAGATTCACGTATAGCCAACACCCCATGCGACCCTGCAAGTAGCAGCTTTCTAAACTTCAGAGACTTTCCAGATAAGTCAACAAATCCGCCATTTCTTGAGCGCTGGGCTGAAACTGAGGCATCGGGGGCGTTTTACCGCTCGTAACCTGATCGATCAGATCCAGCTTGGACTTACGATCGGAAATTCTGAGCAAACTAGGACCCACCCGTCCATCCGCCTCTAGACCATGGCAACCCGAACAATTCATCTGAAAAATGGCATGTCCTTGAATTGAATCGCCCTTCACCGATAAAACACTTTTCACATAGGGATCAGAAGTCCGGAACTGATACATCCCTAAAAATGCCAAAAATACAGACAGCAGCGCTGCCAAAGCGAACAACGCCATTTTCTGTAAAAAAGTTTCGACAGTGGCAAACTGATTATCCAACGAGGGCGTCCTTGGATGAAGTCCTATCGATTTTTTTTGTTTTTATCATATACTCTAGAACTTTCATTAAGGAAAGTATCGAGTTCTTAATTTAGCATTCCCTATTAAATCTTAATCAGTTCTCACTTAATTTTTTAGGTTTAAACTGTAATTCGCCTGTCAGGAAGATCATTGGCAGGCACTGAAGCCTCTCTGTCTGAGGACAGTGTCGCGCTCAGACAGTTTCTAAAAAACATCTACCGCCATCGTCAGAGCGCAACAACTTACGCCCTACCAGCTACATCCATGCTTGGGCTTATTTTTTTGCTGGAAGCATTTCACATTCAAAATTCAATATTTGTCAAGTGAAAATTTGATGATCATTTGCAAGTCATTTCAGGGAATCCTAAAGTCCAGAGCATCCACTGTCGTTGCTGCTTCACCGTCGGTCATAAACCTAAGTAGAAATTATTCTATGTTTCAACCGATTTACTGTTCTTACCCACTGGATTTCAGCCGGTATGCTGCCATTACCGCACTGAAAGATCTGCCCATTGGCACACGGTTGACATTTGATGGCGATACCTATGTGATTCGAGCAAAAGACCACTATGTGGCATATCGCACTTGGATGAACATTTTTCCTCTGATTGAAGTTTTTACTCCCAATTGTGAGTCAGCGATCGTCAGCTGGTTAGAACAATTTGGGCATGTTTTTAGTAGCCATGGTTGGGAATTGAAGCAACCCGCTCTTCTTGCCCCTCCCACCGCTGAGTGGAACTAAAAGCAGATGAACTATCGCCAAGATTGGGGTTGCTGAAAGCGATAGATGTCTTGAATCACCTGAACCCATCCGTCGGATAGTGAATCCAATAGACGATCGCCTTTTTCTTTCGTAGCAGAGGTGGGATCGCCAATAATACCACTTTGACTCAAGTCGCGAGTGACCCAGGCAAAGGGTAATTTCCCTTCCATACTGAGCAAGCTGTCTTTGGGTAAATTGGACGGATAGTTGACGATCGCACGCTCCATCTTGACAGATTCTGGCAAGATCGATAGCAACAGGCTGGTCTCGGCATCGCCTGCATGGATGCCCAACTCCAATTCTTGGGGACTCAGCAACGTGTCGGCAATGTGGGGCACACACCAGACAAACAGCGGAAACACCATGAAGTCAGCATACTGCTGATGCAAATCGCGAGCGACGATCTCCAGCACCTGCGGCTGCCCACCATGAGAATTCATCAATACCAGTTTACGAAAACCTGAGCGATAGAGGCTTTCGGCAACCTCCTTTAAAACGGCGAGTACCGTCTGGGCGCTCAGAGTAATGGTTCCAGGAAAATGCCAGTGCTCGTTCGATTTGCCGTAATACAGATTGGGCAGGGCATAAGCTGGCATTGTCTGATCGAGTTTTTCTAGTGCTTTGCCTAAAACCGCTAACCCGATCGCCGAATCTACGCCAATGGGTAAATGCGGTCCATGTTGCTCGATCGCCCCTACAGGCTGGATGATTACAACATTTTCGCGATCGGGCATTGCCTGAATATCTGTCCAGGTCAGGTAAGGCAGATACCGCTCTGGTGGAATAAAACCATGCATCATAAGCAATCCAGGTAAGAAAATCTGCGGTAGGAAAAGTCAACAATTGCAGACAGCATTATCGCTCCGGCTTAATTTCCCCTATAGTTTTGAGCAAGGGTAAAGTCTCCGGATGAGATCGATTCACGAATGCCACATTTTGACCAGTTTAGTCAGAAATTTCTGACAGGTTTGCAATCCTTGATCGAGCTGAAATTTCTGCGATTATCTCGATTTAACCGCCTTTGGTGGGTGTTTTCTGTCTCAACGCTATTAGTGATTGGGTTGACCACAGGCGGTATCGCTCAAGAAAGCCCTAAAAAACTGGTGATGTTTACATCTCCAGACTATCCCCCTTATGAGTTTTACGATACCAAAGCAGCCGGGGGCAAAGGCGAAATTATTGGGTTTGACCTAGATATAGCCAAGACGATCGCCAAAGCCCTCAAGTTTGAGCTGACGGTGATGGAGTCCGACTTTGACGGCTTGATTCCGGCACTCCAATCCAAGCGGGCGGATTTCGTCATGTCTGGCATGACCCCCACCCCGGAACGGAAGCAAAACGTCGATTTTTCCATTATTTACTACGATGCCAAGGATACGATAGTCGCACCCAAAGGCAGCAAACTCAAGCAACCCAAAGACCTGGCAGGCAAACAGGTGGGTGCCCAGTTGGGCAGTATTCAGGAAAAAAACCTGACGGAGATTGCCAAGACGGTGAAAGGCATCCAACCCAAGCTACTGAACCAGATTCCCGACCTGATTCAAGAACTGCGCTCCAAACGGATTAACGCCGCCATCATTGAAGACACGGTGGCAAAGGGCTTGGTTGCCGCTAATCCCGATCTAGAGTTCAATGCCATTCCCTCAGAAGGTCCTACCGGCTCAGCGGTGGCGTTTCCCAAAGGTTCGCCGCTGGTGGGGTCGTTCAATGCAGTGTTGAAGCAGATGAAGGAGTCGGGGGAACTCGATCGACTGGCAACCCGGTGGTTCTCTATCAATACTGCTGCTGCTGCAAGCAGTGCCACCACCAAACCTGAAAAACCGCGTGGGTTGGACTTCAGCCGGATTGCTCCCGATCTGCCCTTCATTCTGGCTGGAGTGCCTGTAACACTCCTGTTCACCCTATCATCTGTCTTTCTAGGATTGATCTGGGGAACGATGCTATCGTTGAGCAAAATTTCGGGTATCAAACCCCTTCAGTGGTTAGCAACTGCTTATACCTCGATTTTTCGGGGCACCCCATTGTTGCTCCAGTTATCCTTGTTGTACTACGCTACACCCCAGTTGACAGGCTACAACATTTCGCCCTTGGAGGCAGGGGTGGCAACCTTTACGCTCAACTCTGGCGCGTACATGTCGGAGACAATTCGGGGCGGAATTCAAGCCGTCGATCGCGGGCAAACAGAAGCCGCAAAAGCCCTGGGTGTACCTTATGGAATGATGCTAGTAGACATTATTTTACCCCAGGCGCTAAGAAATATCTTGCCGGCACTGGTGAACGAAACGGTGAGCTTGCTCAAAGATTCTTCTCTGGTTTCGACGATCGGAGTAGTAGAAATCTTACGTGCAGCCCGTATCGTCCAGGCAAACAAATACATTGCATTTGAACCTTTGCTTTTTGCGGGGTTGCTCTACTACCTTCTGGTAATGATTCTGGCGTTTTCAGCATCCGTTTTAGAAAGGAGACTCCGAAGAAGTGACTGAAGCATTTGCCGATCGCGATACGACTACCCTTCCCATCATTCGGACCGAATCTCTGTGCAAATCTTTCGGAAATTTGCATGTGCTAAATGAGATTTCGACCGAAATTCGTCGGGGTGAAGTGGTGGCCATTTTGGGACCTTCGGGATGTGGCAAATCCACTTTTCTGCGTTGCCTCAATTTGCTAGAACAACCCACACGCGGACGAATTTACTTCTGTAACACAGAAATCACTACACCCAAAGTCAATATTCTCAACGTTCGCCAGCGGTTAGCAATGGTGTTTCAGCAGTTCAACCTGTTCCCTCACATGACCGTCTTGAACAATGTCACCTATGCTCCCATTAAGATTCGGAAGCTGAATAAAGCCACCGCCGAGCAAAAGGGAAGAGAATTGCTTGCCAAAGTAGGTTTGCAGGAAAAGGCAGAAGTTTATCCTTCTAAACTTTCGGGTGGACAGAAGCAGCGGGTGGCGATCGCGCGGGCGCTGGCAATGGAACCAGAAATGATTTTGTTTGATGAACCCACGTCTGCCCTTGACCCAGAAATGGTGAAAGAGGTGCTGGAAGTGATGCGAAATCTGGCGCAGGCTGGCATGACGATGGCGATCGTCACCCATGAAATGGGATTTGCCCGCAATGTTGCGAATCGGATTCTGTTTTTAAATCAGGGCAACGTGGCAGAAGATGCCCATCCAGAGCAGTTCTTCACGAATCCTCAGAGCGATCGCGCCAAGCAATTTCTCGATCGCATGTTGAAATAGCCTGCTTATGCACAGCGACGGCGGCGTTGCAACGTCTTGCCCAGCATCGGCAAGACGGACAGCAAGGTGAGCACCCCCAGCGCCAGGAGTAGTGGTAGACGATCGCCCCCATGCAGAGCCTGAATGCCCGCCGCGCCCAACCAGGTATATGCCAGTGTGCCGGGAATAATGCCCAAGAAGGTACCGATCGCATAGATTCTGGCATCGATCGGGGTCAAACCAAACAAAAAATTCACTATGTTGAAGGGAGAGATCGGCGCAAACCGCACTGCCAGGACGAAATTGAGCGGGTGTTGCTGCATCGATCGTTTAAATCGTGCCATCGTGGGGTGATGCCCAAAGTGGCGTTCTGCCCAATCATGCAATAAGGTACGCGCTAGCCAAAATGCAGCGATCGCTCCCAACGTCGCGCCCACCACTGACCAAAGCGTGCCCCAGATCACCCCAAACACCGCCCCGCCTGCAATCGTCAAAATTGTCCCCGGAATGCCCACTATGGTTGACAGCAGATGAGCAATGACAAATGCAAAAACAGCATATCCGCCTAGCTTATGCAACTCCATAATCAGCATTGCCTGGTCAAACAAAGTCATTAGGGGCGTGTAGCGAAAGAGCAGTGCAGTTATCAGCCCGATCGCCAGACACATCCCAACCTTTGCCCATCGTCTGTTTTGCATTGCCAGTTGATCTATTCTCAAAGCTAAAAAATTCTAAAACCGAAAATCCGCTTTCCCTTATCCCATTCACCCTTACGCAAATGAGTTTCCCCTGAGAAAAAACTGAGAAAGCACATATCCCCCTAAATCAGGGCAATTGTTTTGGATACCCACCATCTACTACAGCCCCAACCAACTGAAGTCTGAGGATTTTCGCGGACCCGATTTTTTCGTTGTCCTGGGGGCAGAGAAGAAAGAACGCAAAAGTTGGGTGGTCTGGCAAGAAGATGGGAAGTATCCCAACGTGATTGTGGAACTGTTGTCAGATTCAACTGCAAGTGTCGATCGGGGACTCAAGAAAGAAATCTATCAAAATACATTTCGCACCCCGACTACTTCTGGTTTCATCCTGACACTCTGGAATTCAAAGGATTTCATTTGGTCGATGGGCAATATCAAGAACTGCAACCGACTCCACAAGGATGGTTATGGAGTCAACAACTCGGCTTATATTTAGGACTGCATGAACGACAGTTATGGTTCTTTACGGCAGAGGGCGAAAGGGTTCTATTGCCTGAAGAATCGATGGAACGAGCATTACAACAAGAGCGCCAACGTACCGAACGATTAGCAGAAAAATTGCGCGCCTTAGGCATCAACCCGGATGAGTGAACCCATAGATGGCACAATTTAATATCCAAATGCGCCTCAGTAGCGAATGCGAGGATCGACATAAGCGTTGAGAATGTCGATCGCAATACTGGCAAACACGACGATCGCCGCAAAAAACACCACAATCCCCTGCACAGTGGGATAGTCCCGCGCCGAAATTGCCCGATACAAGCGACTCGCCAGACCGGGCCACGAGAACGTGACTTCCGTCAAAATCGCGCCTCCTAACATAGCTGCCAAGGTTAACCCCAAAATCGTAATCACTGGAATTAGGGCATTTTTAAGGGCATGTGCTAGCAAAATCCGGGTTTCAGGAATGCCTCTAGCTCTAGCAGCTTCTACATAATCTGCCTGAAGCGTTTGCTTCAAATTCACTCGTACAATTCGCTCGAAAATGCCACTGAGCAAAATTCCCAAGGTCAAACTGGGCAATGCCAAGTAGTAAAGCGTTATAAAGAACTGGCTGAGATTACCACTGAGCAAGCTATCCAGCATATAGAGCCCCGTAGGACCGATCGGCGCTGGTTGGGTGATGGGAAAACGCGTGCCTTGAGGAAACCACCCCAGTTGCACAGCAAAAATCAACTGAAACACCATGCCCAACCAAAACAACGGCACCGAATAGGTAAAGATGCCAAACAACCGTCCTGCGGTATCGAGCGGCGTATTAGGGCGAGACGCCGTCAGAATACCCACCGTCACGCCTACCAACAGGGCGATCGCCATACTGCACACTGCCAACTCCACTGTTGCTGGAAAAAAGTCGTGAATGATCTTGGTAACCGGATCACCTTGAGTCAGGGATGTTCCCAAATCTAACCGCACAAGCTTTAGAAAATAGTCGATGTATTGCACGGGCAATGATTTATCCAATCCCAACTGACTCCGCAAAGCATCTTTCACCGCCTGGGGGGCGCGCGGTCCCAAAATCACATCCACCGGATCGCCAGGGGTAGCTCGCAACAGCAGGAAAACCAACGTCGCGATCGTCCATAACATCAGGGGAGCCAGCAACAATCGTGCCAGAACGTAATAACGGAGGGAGCTAGAACGGGACATGGGAAAGAGCGGGAGTAGGGGATCAGCGGTCAGCTTAGCGCTTTTGGGGGACGTTATGAAAGTGATCAATGATTGCCTGGGCGATCGTCTCGTTGCCATCCAGCGCCAGGGGGACAGTTTGTTGCGGTGGCAGGGGGGTTTGCTGCAAAAATGTCCACTCTCCCTCAAAAAATTCAGTAGGGGACAGAATCTGGTGATGGGCAAAATTGCGAATTCCGTCTAGCAACACCGCGGCTTCGGCAAAATCATCGCGAGTAATGGTGACGATCGGCACTCCCACTCGACACGCTTCGGCAAAGGTGCCATATCCCGGTTTGGAAACAACCCGCCCACACAAGGGCATGAAGTCTACCGGGCGGTAACGCTGGTCAGCGATTTTGAGCAGGTTTGGCAAATCGGGCGCTTGACGATCGAAAGTAACGAATTGCCAGTCTGCAAATTTTTGCAAGTTCTCATAAGGAATCTGTGCCAATCCCAAGCCACCAAAGGTTAAAAGAATGGTTCTTTCTGGCGGAGCGTTGAGGTTAAATAGGGTGCGGAGATCCGCCGTTTCGAGTCGGGGAGATCCTCCAGTCAAACCTGTTTCTTCGATATTGGCAAAAGCGCTCATGGACTCATGAAATGGCAAGCGAAACAGTCGATCGCACTGACCATAGCATTCACCAATCCAATCCGCCATTTCAACAAATTCACCGCCCCAACTCCGGTAAATAAAGTCCCAACCAAAGTTACTCGCCATCCAGCAGGGCACCCCGGCGGCATGGGAGATCGGGGCTGCGAGTGGCGGGATATCCGCTAGCACCAACCCTACCCGATTTTGTTGAATAAAGTTGACTTCAGAAGCGATGATTCGTGCCTGTTGCGATCGAATCTGACGCAATTTTTCCAAAGTCGCTGACAAATCCATGGTGACGCTATCGCTCTGGACAACGCCCAAGTCAAAGGCACGGGGACGATGAATAAAATCACCTGGAATATAGGATTCCAACAACCAACGAGGTGCCGTGGTCGTCAAGATGGTCACTAGTTCGGGATACATTTGTTGCAACGTCGCCACGATCGCAGCAGTGCGGGTGGCATGACCAAACCCATGATTGGTAATCGCAACGTAGAGAATTGGTTGAGGCATGACTCCCAGGCTGTCAGAATGTCCACACCTACTTTAAGACGGATTGGGAAGTTTCGGGAGGGAGCGGGGGAACGGGGGAGCGGAAAATTAGGTGGACGCACTCGCAATAAACTCTGCGACTGTGTTGACTAGGCGATCGATCTCTTCCTCCAGCGTAAAGTAATGTACACAGGCGCGCACACAGTTGGGATCGAGCAAAACGCGCAAGAGGAACCCTCTGGTTTCGAGGAACTTGACCAGTTGGTCGTGCGATCGTCCTGGCACCTGAAAGGAAACTAATCCAGATTCAGGGGGAGTTGTTCGTAGGCAAATGACTGATGGCAATGCTGCCAGTTTTTGCCAGAGGTTGCCACTCAGCGCTTGGATTTGTTGGTAGCGATCGACGGCGGTGCCCCACTGGTCATGCAGCGAGATCGCTGCACGCAATGCCCCATAGAGCGGATAGTCGGACGTGGCAACCTCAAATTGCCTGCCATCGGGCAAGTAGCCGATCGGATAGCCCGATCCATCCTTCACCACTCCGCGCCAACCGATAAAGGTGGGACGCAGACTTCCTCGTGCTTCTGGATGGATATACAGTCCGCCCACTCCGGCTGGTCCACACCACCACTTATGCCCAGTAAACGTGTAGAAATCAGCACCTAACTCGCTCAAATTCAAAGGCAACATCCCCACCGATTGCGCGGCATCGACTAGGACTCGCACCGGCTGCGATCGGCTCCGATGCTCCCGGCAAAGCGCCACAATTTCTGCCAGCGGCAAAACCTGTCCCGTATTCCAGAGAATGTGGCTCAGCACCACCAGACGGGTATTGGGGCGCAAATGCGCTGCCACGACTGCTACCGGATCACCCGCATTCAGCGTGGCTTGCAGGGGACAGGTAGAGACCTCAATGCCAAAGCGATGTTGGAGTTCTTGCACCGCTGCAATCACACCTTGATGCTCACAATCTGAGAGCAACAGGTGGTCTCCGGCTTGCCAATCTAATCCCCACAAGGCGATGTTGCACCCCATCGTGACATTTTCCGTCAGGGTGATGGTGTCGGCAGTTGCCCCCAGAGTCTGGGCGATCGTCTGTCGGGTTCGAGCTTCTTCCCGATTCAACCAACCATTCACTTCCCCTGAAAACGGTCCCACCGATTGAAGATATTCGTGCGCCTGGTAAATTGCTTCCAGCGCCGCTTTGGGCATGGTGCCCTGCCCGCCATAGTTAAAATAGGCTTTGTGGATCAGGGTGGGAAAATGTTGTCGATGCTGAATGAGAGCGGTAGGTACGATCGGAGTAAGGGTCATAGGAAGCCGTATGAGAGAATGAAGCAAGCAAAATTGACGAATTCATCGATCGACGCATCCATCTAACCGCTTGAGAACTGACACCATTTTCTATCAACTCTTTCAGACTTTTCCCAGTCTTTTGTTTGAACTCCTGGGTCAATCTCCCGACACCGCCCAGATCTACGAGTTCTCATCGAGAGAAATCAAAGAACTCGCCTTTCGATTTGATGGAGTCTTCTTGCCCAAAGCTCCCACCGCCCAGACCATCTACTTTGCCGAAGTCCAATTTCAGCCAAAAACTGATTTCTACTGGCGTTTGTTCACCGAGGTCTTTCTCTATTTGGGGCAATACAAACCCATCCACGACTGGTGCGCCGTTGCCATCTTCGCCAGTCAAAACCTCGCGCCCGAAATCCCAATGCAATATCGAGGATTGCTGATGAGCCAGCAGGTAAAGTTTGTCTATTTGGATGAACTGGCAACGGCGGTAGATACGTCTCTCAGCTTGGCAGTTACCCAATTGGTCATTGCCCCCGAAAAGAGCACCGTTGAAAAAACGCGTCAACTGCTACAACGCACTCAGCAAGAGCCAGATGCAGCTTTTCGGCAGAAAGCTCTAGAATTGATTGAGAGAATACTGGTTTACAAGTTGACCCACTTGAGCCGCCAGGAGATTGAAGCCATGTTTGAGCTAAGTGACTTAAAGAGATCGAAGGTTTATCAAGAAGCCAAGGAAGAAGGCAAGCTAGAAGGCAAGCTAGAAGGCAAACTAGAAGGCAAACTAGAAGGCAAACTAGAAGGCAAACTAGAAGGCAAACTAGAAACCATTCCCAGTCTTTTGAAATTGGGGTTGAGTGTCGAGCAGATCGCCGAAGCGCTGCAACTGGAAGTTGAGAAAGTACGGCAAGTTGCCCAGAAGGAGCGTTAATCACTGCAATGCCGCCAATCGAACCGTAGGATGGACAAAGGGCGATCGCCCATGCCCATCCACCGACGGCTTAAACCGGAATTCCCCAAAACTGCAAAATCGCTTTGACCCCAGCGGTAATCGTCGGCAGGTGTTTTTCCGCAAACTCCACCAGCCCTGCCCCTCGCTGCAAAATAGTGGGCAGTGCATCCAGCGCATCTCCCGCCTTCTCCAGCAAATCTGGATCTTGTCGCTCCTTGCCCAGCTTGGCAAGGGCATCCACATGCTTCAAGGCTTTCTCTTTGTCTTTGGCAGTCAGCCCCGCATCGGCAGTTTCGATCGCAGTTTTGAGTTGGGTCAGCAACTCCGCCATTTCCAACGCTTTGGGGTCGGAGGAGGCTTGCAGTTGCCCCAGGGTCAGGGTCAGGGTGCCGCTGATGTCGCCTCCGGCAACGCCTTGCTGGTCTTTGCCAGCCACACCACTGATATCGCCGCCCGCAATGCCACTGACATCACCGCCGACATTGCCAATTTGAATCTTGTCGCCTTCATTATTCATAGAACCTCTAAAGTACTGAACACTGGGTCTCAAACCAAATCGTTCTAATAAACTGAACTTTTGTTGATTCTCTTGGTGATAAACACTAATTTGACCGTCTCTATAGGAAACCGCCTGCTGAAGCTGTTGATTTTGTGCTCTGGCTTCTGCCAGTTGCTTTTCTAACGTTTGGTAGTCCTGCATGAAAGCGCTGTGCATGGCGGCTTTGTCTGCCTGGGGATTTTCTGGCTGGGTTCGCACCAACTGGGTTTTGCCATCCAGATTGATGATGCTTTCAATCGCAATTGCCCCATATTGCTGTTCTAAATTGTGCAATGCAACTTCAAATGCCTGGGGGTCAATGCCATGGCGAAACAGAAAATCCAGGGTTTTGGCAAAGCGATGGACGAGCTGTTCAAAATCGCCGGGTTGAAAGGTGCCGCTGGCAGGTTGGCGTTCTTGTTTTTCTAAGTCTAAATAAATATAATCGCACCGAACATTGGTGAATTGGGTATCGGGATTAATGCCCCAATTTTGAATGCAAGCTCCGGTTAAGATCGCATCGGAAAAGTCCGTTCCTAATGCTTGAACCTGGCTCAAATTGGCTCGGTCTAGGTGGGCATGGCGCAGATTGGCTCGATTGAGATTGGCATTGGTCAGGGTCGCGTTGGACAACAAAACTCCTTGCAAATTCAGGCTTTTGAGAGTGACATGATGATACTTTTGATCACGACCGTCTCGGCTAGTGCAAAGGCTTTGGACTCGATCGTCTGCAAATTCGAGTGGAAATTTGCAGCGAGAAAAGGTGGCTTTTGTCCAGTTTACAAAATCAATCTTTGCCTTGGAAAAATCTGCATTGTGAATCAAAGTATGACTGAAGTCTGTATGAGTTAAATCGGCATCTTGAAAGTCATTGCCAGTTTCATTTTTAATCATTTCTACTAAACCTAAAAAACTAAAATATACGACGCCTAAACAGGCAATTGCAGTGATACTATAGATAAGTCCTTCTAACCAAGCGCCTCTGCCGAAGGCAGAGATTGCACGGACAGCGACAGCGACAGCGACAGCGACAGCGACAGTGACAGCGACAGCGACAGCGACAGCGAAAGCGACAGCGACAGCGACAGCGACAGCGACAGCGAAAGCGACAGCGACAGCGACAGCGAAAGCGACAGCGAAAGCGACAGCGACAGCGACAGCGACAGCGACAGCGACAGCGACAGCGCCAGCGCCAGCGACAGCGACCAGCTTGAGTACTTGTCTGCGGCTCTGTCCCATTTTGGCGCGCTGAAAAGTCGCACCCTGCAAGTGGGCACCGCGAAAGTTGCAGCCGCGCAGATCGGAGTGGCTAAAGTCTGCGCCTGCCAGGTTTTGGTTTTTAAACGATCGATTCCGGAGGTCTTGGCGGCTAAAGTCGCGGGACTGGGGCATGGGTGGGCAAAGCGATCGGGTCTGTTTATTTTTTCATGACGCTATTCTGGCACACCCAACGGATTTGTCACCCCGCCCCAACCAGCTCAGCGAGAACTAGCGCTCTCGTCTGCCCAGCAATATTGCCGGAGAACTTTGCCCCAGCCAATCTCGCCGGGAAGGGGATGCTAAATCATCACACAAGCCCTTGAAAACCCAACCATGACACAGACGGTTGGAAAAACAGAACTCTACTATTGACGAGTACCTGAGTTCAGATGGCACAACTGAGGTCGCCTGCGCGTTTGGTGAAGCGGAGATTTTCGCTGTAGTCTACCGGACAGTCGATCACGGCGGGTACATCCTGCTCCAGCGCTTCCTTCAGCGTGGGAATTAGGTCATAGGCAGACTCGACCCGATAGCCCTTCAAGCCCATACTTTCAGCGAACTTGACAAAATCGGGATTACCAAACTTGATAAACGCCGAGTGCCCAAAGTGGTTGTGTTGTTTCCACTCAATCAAGCCATAGCCGCCATCATTAAAGATCAGCGTGACAAAGGGGGTGCCAACTCGCAGTGCCGTTTCCAACTCCTGGCAATTCATCATGAAGCCGCCATCGCCTGTGACTGCTACGATGCGCCGATCGGGATGCACCAACTTTGCCGCGATCGCCCCCGGAATCGCAATCCCCATTGCCGCAAACCCATTGGAAATTAGACAGGTGTTAGGACGATCGCAATGGTAATGCCGCGCCATCCACATCTTGTGGGCACCCACATCAGAAATGACGATGTCATCTTCGCCCATCACCCGCCGCAAATCGTAGATAATTTTTTGCGGCTTAATCGGGAAACTCTCATCATTGGCATATTGGGCATAGTCAGCCCGAATTTCCGTCCGCAGTTCCAGAATGTGCGATTCGGGCTTGCCGGAGCGATCGGTACGCTCTAAAATTTCTCGCAGGGAATCCGAGATATCCCCAACCACTTCTGCTAGCGGCACATAACTACTATCAATTTCCGCATGATTGGTGTGGATATGGATGATCGGAACCTTGCCATCGGGATTCCATTTTTTGGGTGAGTATTCAATCAGGTCATAGCCGATGGCAATCACCAGATCGGTGCGATCGAAGCCACAACTAATGAAATCTCGCTGTTGCAACCCCACCGCCCATAGCGCCAAGGGATGCTTATAAGGAATCACCCCTTTGCCCATAAACGTGTTGGCAACCGGGATATTAAGGCGCGTCGCAAATTCTGTCAGCGCTTCACTAGCATTCGAACGAATTGCTCCATTGCCCACCAAAATCAACGGGTTATCTGCCTGAGCGATCGCCTCTGCCGCTGCTTGAATACTGTGAAAAGACGCATAGGTTTTCTCCAGAGTGCCCTTACTCAACGGTTCGCCCGGGGCTGCCATGGCAGCAATGTTTTCGGGTAAATCAATATGTACCGCACCCGGTTTCTCGGTCTGGGCAACCTTAAAGGCGCGGCGGACAATTTCCGGCGTATTGCTGGGGCGGACAATTTGCCGATTCCACTTGGTCACGGGCGCGAACATTGCCACCAGATCAAGATATTGATGCGACTCGATGTGCATGCGATCGGTGCCGACCTGTCCAGTAATCGCCACTAACGGTGCCCCATCCAGATTGGCATCCGCCACCCCAGTCATCAAGTTGGTTGCTCCCGGACCCAGGGTTGACAGACACACACCTGCCTGTCCCGTCAACCGTCCATAGACATCCGCCATAAATGCAGCCCCCTGCTCATGGCGCGTTGTAATGAATTGAATCGGAGAATCCCGCAACGCTTCCAAAACATGCAGGTTTTCTTCGCCGGGTAAGCCAAAGATATAGCGGACTCCCTCGTTTTCCAGACAGCGGATGAGCAGTTCAGCAGTATTCATAGTAGTTGGTGGTTGGTGGTTGATAGTTGGTGGTTGGTTAAGAAGTGCAGGGATCGAGGGTTGAAGAGGAAGATGGGGAGAAAGCAGTGAGCAAGGGAAAAACCTGGCAGAGGTTTCCCAAGCAGATTAGGGAAATGAGAAAAAAGGAAGTTTTGAATTTTCAGTTTTCTCCCTTCACTCCTTCACCCATGCCCCTTTACCCCAAATCTCTACTTCACCCAGACCGTTTTAATATTGATGAATTCATGCAATCCCTGGATGCTAAGTTCGCGTCCGTAGCCAGAGCGCTTGATGCCGCCAAAGGGGAGGCGAGGGTCGGATTTCACCAGACCATTGATGAAAACTGCGCCAGCTTCCAGTTCCTCAATCAAGCGATCGCGTTCTGCGGCAATGGTCGTCCAAGCACTGGCACCCAAACCAAACGAGGTACTGTTGGCAAGGGCGATCGCGGCATCGAGATCGGGAACCCGAAACAACAGGGCAACCGGACCAAAGAATTCTTCTTGATTGGCAGCAGCGTCAGCGGGAATATCTGCCAGGATAGTTGGTGGGTAAAAGTTACCAGGACGATCCAAAGGCTTACCACCTGTGACCACCCGTGCACCAGACTGGATACACGCTTGCACCTGCTGATCCAGCTCTTGCAGAATGCTAGGGGTTGCCAGGGGTCCAATGTCGGTTTCGGGCTGCATGGGGTCCCCAATCTTGAGTGCCTGGAATTTGGTGACTAGGCGTTGCTCAAAGTCATCGGCGATCGCCTCATGCACAATGAAGCGTTTGGCAGCGATACAAGACTGCCCGTTGTTTAACATGCGGGCAGCGGTAGCAGTGGCAGCAGCAACTTCTCCATCGGCACTGGGCAGGACGATAAACGGATCGCTACCGCCCAATTCCAGCACGGTTTTTTTGATCTGCTTGCCAGCCGCCGCCGCAAGGCTGGCTCCGGCTGGTTCGCTACCTGTTAATGTGGCAGCTTTAATGCGATCGTCTGCCATCAACCCCGCAACGCGATCAGCTCCGATCAACAGAGTTTGAAATACTCCCTCGGGAAAGCCTGCTCGCAGCATAATCTCTTCGATCGCCATCGCACATTGGGGTACATTCGAGGCATGTTTGAGCAAGCCCATGTTACCGACCATCACCGCAGGGGCAATAAAGCGAAACACCTGCCAAAAAGGGAAATTCCAGGGCATCACCGCAAGCACCGTGCCGATCGGCTGGTAACGCACAAAGCTCTGACTGGCATCGGTTGGCACGGACATATCTGCCAATAATTCGGCGGCATGATCGGCATAGTAGCGGCAAGCCAGGGCACATTTTTCGGCTTCGGCGATCGCGGCTTTGAGGGGTTTACCCATTTCTAGCGTCATCAGTTCGCCCCATTTTTGGCGATCGTCCTCCAGAATTTGCGCGGCTTGCTTCAACCAGATCGATCGTTGCGCCAGGGAAGTGTGCCGATAGGCCTGAAATGCATGAGCTGCCTTCGCAAGCTTAGTTTCAATGTCGCGATCGGTCAGCGGTTCAAAGGTTTTGAGAGTCTCTCCTGTCGTCGGGTTAATGGTTGCAATTCCCATACCATCCTCTCCTTTAGAGAATCTGAGAGCCGCAACCCATGCCGCGACTCTCAAATTTTCTGATGAACTGTTAAAGCTTGGGTGTCAAAGCCAACCTTGGAGCGCCAACTTTGCCTCTTAGCAGTACCCATATTTTAGTGTTCCTACAAAAACTCGATTTTCATCCTAAAAACACGTACAACTTCACAATTGATACAACTTTGTAACAATTGCCCTACCCCTTCACACCACTACCCGTTTCAGTCGGCACAATATAGCGTTGCATCACCAAGAAAAACAGCAAAATTGGCGCGATCGAAATCACAGAACCTGCCGCAATTAAGCGCCAGTCCAAAGAAAAGGTGCCTGCTAGGGATGCCACCCCCAGCGGCAATGTGTAGTAGTTGGGATCATCCAGCACAATCAGAGGCCAGAGAAAATCGCTCCAGGAACCAATGAACACGAAGATTGCCAGGGTCACCAGAGCCGGACGAACAGACGGCAGCATTACACACCACCACAATCCCAGTTCTGAGCAACCATCTATCCGCGCCGCTTCTTCCAATTCTTTGGGCACTCCTTGAAAGGCTTGTCGCAGCAAAAAGATGCCAAAGGCAGACGCGATCGCTGGAAAGATAATGCCCAGGTAACTATTTTTCAATCCCAATTGAACTGTGAGGATATATAGCGGAATCATCACAATCTGAAATGGGATCATAATGGTGGCGACGACCGCCGTGAAGATACTATCACGTCCCCAAAAATCTAACCGCGCCAATGGATAAGCCGCCAACGAACAAAACAGTAAGTTCAGACAAACTGTCAACATCGCCACCAGGGTGCTGTTGAGCAGATAGCGCCCAAAAGGATTGGTTTGCCAGACTTCGACAAAATTTTGCATCGTCGGCTGGCTGGGCAGCAGGTGAGGTGGAAACTGGAAGATATCCTCAGTGGGAGACTTCAACGAGGTGCTGATTAGCCAAACCAACGGAATTAGCATGGCAATAGCGATCGTCATCAACAGTGCATAGACACCCACTTGCTGTCCGAACTGAAACCACTGCTTCTGCGTCATCTTACTTGGTCGCCACTACAGCGAGATTCCAGGCATAGCGCTTCATGAAGGGGATTTTCTTCAACAGCGTATCCAGCTTCTCTAAAAACAGATATTCGCCCCTCAGCCGATCTTGCTCAATGATGATTTTTTTCCAGTAGCGTTCCTCATTGGGGTTGACTCGTTCAATCAGGTAAAACTGCAAGAAAATCCAGAGGGTTGCCAGCCAAAACGTATCGTACTTCGTGGTCGCAAACGTGGACTGAATCATCCGCACCAGATTGATATCCAACGGTGTTTCATCTTCGGTACGCACTTCAGTCGCCATACGACGATAGACATTAATCACCGGATTGTGCTTGAGCGGGTCCCAGAAACAAGCTTTGCCACCCGGCTTCAGGATGCGATGCATTTCCAGCAACGTCAGTTCTGGATCGGGGATGTGATGCAGCAGATTAGACGCATAAACAATGTCGAAGGTATTGTCGGGAAAGTCGATCGCCATCGCATTAATCGTTCGCCCTTCCACCTGCACCCCATTGCTTTCAGCCAGTTTGAGCGCTACTTCCACCATACCAGGAGAATAATCTGACGCAACACAACGTGCCCCCCGCTGAGCAAAATAAACGCTGTTTTCTCCGGCACCACACCCCAAATCCAGCAAATACTTGTCTCGGATATCGCCCAAATGCTTCAGAATGAAGCGATTTTCAGGTGCCGTACAGGCTTCAAAATAATCGGCAACCCGAATGCCATCGACATCGATCGTACTTGCCCACTGGTCATGAAACTCGCGTTCTTTTTTGAGGATATCGTCTTGTAGCATGAAATTGGATTGGCGAATGTAAAATCGAGACGAAAGCAATCATCCATTCTGTAGCATAACAGTCGGCGGATGTGCAGTTTTTTGGGAGTCAAGGATTGGGCTTTAGGACGATCGTTCTGAGACAGAAAGGCGATTGATATCCACCGTGCAGTAACTCATGCCTTCATTAGTATTGGCAGTACTAAAGACTTTGAGCAGCAAATAGTCAGCGCGATCGCTCTTGAGTGCCTGTGAGAACTTGATTAACCCAGTCGGGGTTGGCAACCTTGTAGCTCTCCCCACCGGATTGCCCTGATGATCGAGAAATTGAAACTGGATTGAAGCCGCTACACAAGGCTCACTCCAGAGATCCAGCAATCCCGTCACCCGCATTTCTTTAGAAAGCCGGCCGACATAGAGAAATGCTGCTGCATTATCCCCGCCACGACTTGGAAAACTCACCAATCGATAGGAAGTGCCGCTGTAGTTATTGACCAAAGTTTGACCAAAACTGGGACTGAGGCTAATCCAGTCGGGTTGTCCCCCCGGACGAGTGCCAATGCGCTGCCCCATCGCTGCCAAAGTTTTGACTGCGACAGGCAACGGGGTCGGGCGAGTGCGCTCGTAAATGCTGATCTGAGTGCCATTT
The DNA here is from genome assembly GCA_019359045.1 of Scytolyngbya sp. HA4215-MV1. GTDB lineage: Bacteria > Cyanobacteriota > Cyanobacteriia > Leptolyngbyales > Leptolyngbyaceae > Scytolyngbya. Next base: position 257,933 of record JAHHIA010000008.1, on the reverse strand, counting down.
TCAAAATGAAACTGGCTCGGTAAGCGACGAAAATCTTGGGCAATCTGCCAATTTTGCTTAAAGGCATCTGCCACGACCCACGCCACATCATGCTCTTGCGGCAAAAGCCACTCACCCACGACAGGCACTTTCGTGACACTACCAGGATAAACGGGTAAAGGGTCTGGAACTACAACATATCGAGACTTTAACAGCGGTTCCAAAGGGTAAAAGTCTTGTGAATCCACTTGTGGTGTTGCCAGCAAGTTCAAATATGAACCGCTGTTGCCATACAAATATCGTTCACCAGAGCCAATCAGGCTGGGAGTCAACTGAAGTCGCTGAATTCCCAGCACATAGATGGGTTCCTGATCGGGCGCCAGTTGCCGTAGATAGTCAATTAATCGGACTGTTTCCTGATAGTCGGTCTTGACCAGGGGCGGCATACTCAGGGCAAACCAGGGAACTGCTGGGGTAAAGCGCCCCAGGGGCGTGAGCCCAAAAATGAGATTCAATCCCAAAAAAACGCTCGCCAATCCCAGCGCCAGTTTTTGAGGCTTGTGAGCAAGACTCCCCCAAACTGTCCAAAAAAAGGCAGCGAGTCCTAAGACAATTACGGGGGTGATGTGCAGGCTGTAGAACACATTGCCATATCGCAAAACAATGAGCCACTCAACCAGCGCCATACCGCCCCAAATTACAACGAAAAGGAGTGCCGATCGCGAAAGCCGCCGGGTCACGGTACCAACCACCAACCCTGCAAAGACGATCGCCCAAGTTGCCCAGCCATAGTAGCGCAGATATCGTTCGGTAATATCGCTCAGGGGCAGACTCCAGGAAGCGTAAAGATCGTCATAGTTATGGGTCAGCGCCTTAGTAGTAAAGCCCCAAGCAATCACCAACAACAAAACTAGGCAAGTCAGCGTAATCAACCCCACCTGCAAAAGATGGTGTAGAAAGTGACGACGAGCCAGACGCAGATCATGACGAGAAGCTTGCCAAAACGGCACGATAGCCGATAGCAGCATTGCGGTTAAGCCCGCGATCGCGCCATAGACAAAATGACGACGTAACAAAATTGCCGCTGCCAGCAACGCCCCAATGACGATCGCACGTCGCCAGCTTTTCAACGACTTCTCTTTCAGGTAGACCCAACCTGCCAGGGCTAAAAAGGTCGCACCACCTGTATCAGGAATGCCCAGCAAGGTGGCACTCCAGGTCACTGGCACCAACAAGGTCAGCAGTGCAGTAGACCAAAATACCGGTCTTGCAGGCGCCAAAATCAGGCGCGTTGCCAACGCCCCCATTGCCAAGCTAAACGGCAACAAATAAATCAATACCAACCCCGTCTCATAAACTGGACGGGAATTGCCAAAAGTCAACAAAAAAGGTAGGAGGGGCAGGGTGAACAGGCTATTGCGCTCCCAAGTAAGGGAGATTTGCACTTGAAGCAGGGCAGTCCGGGGAGAGTCCCGCCACAGGTCAGCAATTAGAACGGTGCGGTTGTACCAGTCCACCCACCAGTAAAAGTTTTGTTCCTGAGAGGTATAAAGAACGGTCACCGCAACCGTTAAAAGCGCCAGCAATATCAGCAAGCCAGCATCAATTAGCTGCTTCTTGGAAAGCAACCAGAAAACACGGGCAGAAGGCATCTTCTAGAATTATTAAGAAAAGTCGCTGAAGATTACAATACCAGCAACTTCACCGACTGGGTAGTCATCTACACCGAACCTTCGACCATAGAAACGATGGAAGCGTTACTGGGGCGGTTGGACATCTCAGAATTTTTTTCATCCGATGCTTGTCGCTGCAAGGAGACATACAGGCGATTGAGCGCGTTCACATAAGCTTGAGCAGACGCAACGATAATATCTGTATTAGCAGAATGCCCAGAGAAAATTCGTCCGTCATACCGGAGACGAATCGTGACTTCACCGATCGCGTCGATCCCAGCAGTGACTGATTGCACCGAAAATTCGATTAACTGATTCGGTACATTTACCAGACGGTTAATCGCCTGGTAAACCGCATCTACTGGACCTGTCCCGATCGCCGCATCAGTCAATTCTTGCCCATCTGGCGTCAGGAGTGTCACCGTTGCAGTGGGGCAAGCATGGTCGCCGCAAGAAACCTGAACCCGTTCTAACCGGAACAGATCGGGAGCTTGCTGAATCTCGTCATTGACGATCGCTTCCAGATCCCAGTCAGTCACATCTTTCTTCTTGTCTGCCAATTCCTTGAACCGGAGAAAAGCTTTGTTCAATTCTTGTTCAGATAAATCAAACCCCAGCTCTTTCAGCCGGGTGCGGAAGGCATTGCGACCAGAGTGCTTGCCCAACACAATCTGATTGTCAGTCAAACCAATCGACTGAGCATCCATAATTTCGTAGGTCAATTTGTTTTTCAGCACTCCATCCTGGTGGATACCCGACTCATGGGCGAACGCATTAGAGCCGACGATCGCCTTATTGGGCTGCACCAACATGCCAGTCAAGTTGGATACCATCCGCGAAGTTTTGTAAATCTGGCGTGTATCAATATTGGTCAACCCCGCTTCCGAATCGATCGAACGCCCTAGATAGGGATTGAAGTATTGCCGTCGCACATGTAGCGCCATGACCAACTCTTCCAAAGCAGAGTTGCCAGCGCGTTCACCAATGCCGTTAATCGTACATTCCAACTGCCGGGCACCATTTTTCACTGCTTCCAGGAAATTTGCCACTGCCAAACCCAGGTCATTGTGTCCATGCACCGAAATGATCGCCTGGTCGATATTGGGCACATTTTCACGGATGCCCCGGATCAGATTGCCAAACTCCTCCGGCATCATGTAGCCAACCGTGTCAGGAATGTTGACCGTATTGGCTCCGGCTGAGATCGCCCGTTCCAACACCTGATAGAGAAATTCTGGGTCAGAACGTGCTGCATCCATCGGAGAAAATTCTACGTCGTCCATAAAGGACTTGGCATAGGCAACCATTTCCTCCGCGATCGCCAGCACTTCCGATCGAGTCTTTTTCAACTGATATTCCAAGTGAATATCAGAAGTTGAAATGAAGGTATGAATTCTACCCTTAGCAGCAGGTTTCAGCGCTCTAGCCGCCGCCTCAATATCAGCTTTAATCGCACGCGCCAAACTGCAAATCACGGGTCCATTTTCGGTTCCCACGGCCGCCGAAATTTTTTCAACAGCTTCAAAATCTCCCGGACTGGCAAACGCAAACCCTGCTTCGATTACATCAACGCCTAGTCGTGCCAGTTGACGCGCGATCGTCAGTTTTTCATCCACATTCAGAGTTGCACCGGGGCATTGTTCCCCATCTCGAAGCGTGGTATCGAAAATAATGATGCGGTCAGGCTGAGATTGCGTCTTCATGGCACAACAAATATCTAGGATAAAGGTCTAAACGAAGGGACAACAAGACAATATCAACCATTTTAGGCTGACGATAGATGCAGTAGGGTGATTTTCAGCAAGTTTCAGGGGATTCTGGAAAAGTCCCACTCCTCGACCACTCATTGAAGAGCACAAAAAGCCAGGAGTCAGTGTTGCTCTCACTCCTGACTACTAATTTTTTTGAATGATCGTTTCGCCCTAAATACCCGATATTGAAATAAAATCAAATCTAATAATCAGATTTTTCAATATAATCGCGAATATCATTTAAATCAATGTATCGATCGGTGACATTGCGTAGTTCTCTGGCAATCATGCCTTCCGTCGAAACCACTGTAATATGAGTGTCTTTAGAACGCAGAAGTTCAATTGCCCGTTCAAAATCGCCATCGCCACTAAAAAGAATGACGCGATCGTATTGATTGACAGTGTTAAACATGTCTACAACGATTTCAATATCTAGGTTAGCTTTTTGAGAATAGCGACCCGAATTATCGTCGTAATATTCTTTCAGAATTTTAGTTCGCACGGTATATCCCAAACTGATCAACGCATCTCGAAACCCGCGTTGATCCTGAGGATCTTTCAAACCCGTGTACCAAAATGCATTGACTAGCAATGTATCAGGGGTTTCGTGGGTGAAATATTCCAAAACCCGCTTGGGGTCAAAAAACCAGCCATTCTTTTGTTGGGCGTAGAACATATTATTCCCGTCCACAAAGATTGATAGACGGTTTCTGGAGTATTGCATAGAAACTTAGACCTAGAAATTCGTAAGGAAAATTTATGATGGAAGGTTAATTCAGATACTTGATTCTAACAATGAGTAGATTTGTGGTAACAATCGTAGGCACCTTTTTAGAAGCATTCTAGAGATATTTCCAGGACGGGTCGGGCAATTGCAAGTCAGTCCATCCTAGCTTGCAGCAAGTCATCTCACTGTAACTCACTGAAATTTCCAGTGTAGAGAGTTCTTGGAAAAACGAACGTTGAATTTGAACGCTTTGCCAATCCATCATGCCCTCAATGTTAAAGGGTGTTTGTAAAGATGGGACATTCAGAACGACCCTATTCCTCAAAACAAGGGTTATCTGTGGATGAGAATGAATTAAGAGCGAAGCGTTTAGAGCAAAGCCTGTCAGTCCAGTCATCTTTTTTCTGAAATTGAGCCAACAATCCAGTTGGCACCAAGCCAGACTTGCCATCTAGAATGGGTTGCATCCACAGAATTATTGTGAATCCCAATCAGGTTGCCATTCTGCCCTACCCCGATCTGAGCCTTTTTCTGAGCCTTTTTTATAACCCTGGAGTTGGGGTTGGCAATGGATAAACACTCTTCGTCCTCTTCTACGGTAAGCAATGTTCCCGCAGCCAGACACCAGTTCAGCGATTATCAAACCATTGCCCAGACCTGGTTAAAACGCTTGCGGCTCAATCATCTGGGGCACGGACTTGCAGGCGTTTGCACCCTCACTGCAGCAATCTCGGTTTTTACCCAACCAGCTGTGGTGCAAAAAATGGAACGCCAAACCCAAACGCTCTTTTTTACAGTGCGTGGCACCATTGCTCCTCCGGCTGAAATTGTCATTCTCAAACTGGATGAATATTCACTCTCTAAACTGGATGAATATTCCCCCGCTAAAAGTGACTCAGCCGGACTGAACGGGAACTCGAAAACTGACTCACAATCACTCAAATGGCCCCTAGAACGCGCCACGTACGCAGCGGTCATCGATCGCCTAATGACCGCTGGGGCGCGGACTGTGACTGTCGATGTGATTCTTGCCGATGCCAGTAGCTACGGTGCAGCCGACGATCGCGTCTTGCAACAAATCCTAAAGCGCTATGCCGATCGCGTCACCCTGGCAGGAGTTTATGAAGATGGTGACATTCGCCAGGGAGGGGTTACCCAATTTGTTGCCCCCCTTCCTGAACTGAGTAAGCCTTCCCAGTCGATTGGGTCAGTCAATTTTAAACCCGAGGTGAATGGCACAATTTATCAGTTGGGAAGTGAATATCTTAACCAGCTGACACAGACACAACCCGATTTGTCAGAAGTCGTCTCTCAGTGGCAAAAACAAACCCCATCCCTGGCAGAAGCGACCCTTCAGGCAGCCCAACGTAGCCAACCCAAACTCAACTTGCCAGTCAATCGAGGCAATCAAATTAATTACTACGGACCCGCCGGAACCTTTGATCAGGTCCCCTTTCGAGACGTGTTGGACAATGAGAATTGGAACACGTATCTGGAAAAAGGCAAATATTTTGCCGGCAAGATTGTGTTGATTGGTCCCACTGCCATCTCTCTCCAAGATTTTCAAAATACCCCTTTCGGCAAGATGCCTGGCGTGGAGCTTCATGCCAATGCGATCGCCACTTTGTTGTCAGGACGAGCGATTCGCGACGCCTTACCCAACTCAGCTATGCAAGCCCTTTTCGTCGGTGGGGGGGTGGCTGGGGCTGCTTTTTTGCAAGCCAGAAGACGCATTGCCTCCGGGCGGTTGATTTGGGCGATCGCCCTGGCAAGCAGTTGGGGCGTCGCAGGGTATCTCACCTTCTACCTCGGCAATCTACTTTTGCCAATTGCCACACCTATTACGGCGATCGTACTCACTGGATTCGGTTACCTGTTGATCGGCACGACCAGCGACTATCTGAAAAAGCTCAAACTTCGCGACACCTTAAAAAGTTATGCTGCCGCCCCGATCGTGCAAGAAATTCTCAGCCAACAAGATGATTTGCAAGATTTACTGCCTGCCCATCAAGATGAAATTGTTGGACGCAAGTTAGGTGCTCGTTACAAAGTTATTGAAGTTCTTAGCGCCGGTGGATTTGGCGAGACCTATCTTGCTGAAGATACTCAGCGTCCTGGCAACCCAATTTGCGTCGTCAAGCGCCTCAGACCCACCAGCAACAATCCTAAGATTATTCGGCTGGCGCGACGGCTGTTTATCAAAGAAGCAGAGGCGCTGGAGAAATTGGGCAGTCACAGCCAAATTCCTCAACTCCTTGCCTATTTCGAGGAAGATGAAGAGTTTTATTTAATTCAAGAATATATTGATGGGTCTCCCCTCAGCCAAGAGATGACACTGGGCAAGCAATTGCCTGAAAAGATCATTCTGGTCATGCTGAGAGAATTGTTACAAATTTTAGTCTATGTCCATCAACAAGGCGTCATTCACCGGGACATTAAACCGAGCAATATCATCCGGAGGCGATCGGATAACAAATTAGTCTTAATTGACTTTGGTGCAGTTAAAGAATTACACACTCAAATCGCTGAGGGCGAAGAACCCAGCAATATGACTGTTGGAATTGGCACTCGTGGGTTTATGCCTCCAGAACAGTGCATGGGATCACCCCGCTTTAACAGTGATCTCTATGCAGTTGGCATGACTGTCATCCAGGCGCTTTCGGGTTGCCAACCCGGTCAGTTCCAAGAAAATCCTAAAACCGGCGAAATCCTTTGGAAACACCGTGTTAAGGCAAGTCACGGTCTCATTGCCATCCTCAGCAAGATGGTGCGCTACGACTTCAAACAGCGATACCAATCTGCAAGTGAAGTTTTGAAAACGCTCGAAAATCTGGTTGATTTCTCCTCACTGCCTCTAAATCTGGCAGATTTAGAGGCAGACGCAATCGGTATTGCCGACCCAGTTACTTCGACCCGCCCTTGGCCCCATACTTTTGGGTCCTCTCCAGCAGGCTTTTCGACCGAACCACGTGAACTGCCTCGGGAACCTGTCGTGGCAGCGGACAATCAATGGGATTTAGAAGCAACAAAAGCCAGAGAACCCGATCCCCAGAGCTTTTCTCTGGAAGTAACTACACCCAGAGACACTGATCCCGAACCTCCAGATTCTGAAGTGGCGCCCCCTTAAAGCCATTGATCCAGCTTCAAGCGATCGCAATCTAAAAAGGCAAGAGCATTAATGAGCGTATTATTTCTTAAACATTTTCTCAGAAAAGATTAGGCATAATTTTTAAAGGTACCGTTTGCAAATCCATGCATCGTTCGTTCCTGCAAAAATTATCCCACTTCGGGATGGCTTTTCTGCTCCTTCTATCGATCTCAGGCTGTCATTTTGGTGCAGACAATGAGTATCGCGATCGCACTCATTTAAGCCAAAATTCAGCAATTACTACAATTACTTTGAGTGGCTGGCAAAGCAATCCCAACGAAAGCAAAATTTTAGCCGCAGCACTCGACCGTTTTGAGCAAAAGTATCCTGAAATTCGAGTCAAATATGAAGTAATTAATAGCCAATATATGGACGTAATTAAAACCCGTCTAATTGGCGAAGTAGCTCCAGATGTCTTTTATTTAGACGCACTAGAAGCCCCTTTATTAATGAAGTATCGGGTTCTAGAACCGTTAGATGCCTATATTACTCCTGACTTTAATCTGGCAGACTTTAACTCTGCACTCTTACAGGCATTTCAATATCACAATCAGCTCTATGGTCTGCCCAAAGACTTTTCGACCCTAGCACTCTTCTATAACAAAAAAGCATTTGCAACCGCAGGCATTGAGCCACCCCCTCAAACTTGGCAAGCCCTACAAACGGTTTCACAAAAGCTGACTCGCGATCGAAATCAAGACGGCAAAATCGATCAGTATGGGTTAGGTTTTGCGCCTGAATTAGCCCGACAAACCTTTATGATTCGTGCCTTTGGTGGTCAATTAATAAATACGCAGGGGTGTGCGGCATTTGCCAATCCCGCAGGCTTAAAGGGACTCCAAGCAGTGGTCGATCAATACCGTCGCGATCGAACGGCAGCTCAAGCTTCCGATGTGGGTGCTACCTGGGGGAGCGAAATGTTGGGGCAAGAAAAAGCGGCAATGGTGATTGAAGGCCCCTGGTCCATTCCTTACTTAAAAGAAACCTTTCCCGAAATTGAGTTTGCCACAGCTGAAGTCCCCACAATCGGGGAGAAAAAAGGCACGATGGCATACACAGTGGCTTATGTAATGAATCGCCAATGCCAACATAAAGCAGCAGCCTGGAAACTGATTGCTTATCTGACTGGGACAGACGGGATGAAAGCCATTGCAACCCAGGGATTGACCTTACCAGCTCGCAAATCGGTTTTAGCTGAATTGGGATACGAAAACCATCCCATCTACGCAGCTTTTGTGAAGGGTGCTCACTATGCCACCATTTGGCAAGCTGGTGAATATTTGCCTACCATTTCAGCTCATTTTAACAACCAATTTCTCAGCGCTTTATTTGGAGAACAATCTTTAGAAACTGCCATGAAAAAAGCGCAGGAAACTGCCAATCAAGAAATTTATTTGTCCAATTAAAGTAACGGATTAGCTCGCCATGCCCAGAATCTGGCAAAGACAGCGATCGCAAGAAGCCCTCTCCGGATACTTTTTTATGCTTCCTGCTCTATTTATTCTGAGCGTATTCCTAGTCCTACCTATCCTCTCTGCTCTAATCCTGGCATTTTGTAAAGTACAGTTACTCGGAGAAGTGCGTTATCAGTTTACTGGGATCAAAAATCTTCTCCGAATGATAGCAGATGAACGAGTTTGGATTGCGCTCAAAAATACCGCAGAGTATGTCGCGATCGTAGTACCTATCCAAACCATTCTTGCACTCGGTTTAGCCCTGATTCTCAACACCAACATTAGAGGGAAAAAAGGCTTTCGAATTATCTTTTTTATGCCAACGGTGACTTCCTCCGCTGTCCTCACATTGATTTTTATGTGGATTTATAACTCCGATGGCTTGCTCAACCATATTCTGTCCTTTTTCAACCTGCCTACCTATAATTGGCTGGGAGATCCAGCGATTGCCCTAAAAGGCATCATGCTGATGAATATCTGGTCTACGGCACCTTTTTTCATGGTGATCTACTTAGCAGCCTTACAAGAAATTCCCGCCTCACTTTACGAGGCCGCTCAAATCGATGGTGCCAATCGCTGGGAACAGTTTTTTTATATCACTTTACCCTCATTAAGTCCAGTCACTTTTTTCGTAATTGTGATGGGTATCATTGGCACTTTTCAATTGTTTGATCAGTCTTATATTTTTTCAGGGGGATCAGGGGGTCCTAATAACTCCACACTAACTTTAGTCTTACTCATTTATAACTATGCTTTTAGCAACCTGGATATGGGCTATGCACTCGCACTCACGCTCATGTTAGCCGTGGTCATTATGACGGTAACCTTACTCCAGCGAACATTTTTCCGTGAAGAACAGGTTCACTAGGACTCAATTCAAATGACCAAAAATAGTCAGTCAAATACTTTTTTATATGGATTACTGATTCTGTATTCAGGAGTCACCGTTATTCCTTTTCTTTGGGCACTATCTGCTTCCTTCAAGCCTTTAGCAGAAATTGCGTCCGGAAGCATTCATTTCATTCCGCAGCAATTTACTTTTGCTAATTATCAATATATTTTTACTCAAGAACCTTTGTTTATGCGCTGGTTCTTCAATAGCGCGGTTGTAGCGATCGGGGTCACTCTATTCAATCTGCTATTTAACTCGATGGCAGGCTATGCCCTTGCCAGAATTCGGTTTCCAGGCAACCAATTTTGGTTCTTTCTCATCGTGGCAGTATTAGTTGTCCCGGGGCAAATCACTTTACTGCCGAAATTCTTGATTCTTAAATCTTTAGGATGGCTCAACTCTTATGCTGGACTGATTGTTCCCAGTCTGGTCAATGCTACTTTTATTTTTATGATGCGACAGTTTTTTATTAACTTCCCTAAAGAGCTAGAAGAAGCGGCTGCATTAGATGGTTTAAGCCGCTTAGAAACCTTTTTCAAAATTGTTTTACCTCTAGCAAAACCGGCTCTAGCAGCTCAGACCATCTTTATTTTTATGGGTTCCTGGAATGAGTTTTTGATGCCGTTAGTGGTGATGTCTGATCCGGAAATGTTTACGCTACCTTTGGGTCTCAATGCATTTAAAGGGCAATACATCAGCTATTGGAATTACATTATGGCAGCTTCGATGATTTTTACTTTACCTGCCCTGGCAATATATGCCTTTTTCAATCGCTATTTTATTCAAGGAATTGCATTTTCTGGCGGAAAGTGAAGGCAAGGTAGACGTCGAGATGTAAAGCGGTGCAAAGACTTCGATATTCCTACTTTCCTTGTCTCTGCCAACCCTCTACGCTTCTACCCTCTGTCTCTACAGTCCACCAGCCAGGTGCGAATGGCTTGCGCAATCGCTCCCTGACTACTGTCTCTAGGGGGGGTGATTGGTTCTCCAGGCGGATAGCTACCAGTGCGGGAGAACATCAGCGCCAAATGCCAACCGCTGGATGATCGCGTTAGGAAAATCCAATGATATTCCTGGATTTGCAGCACTTGCCGATCGTGGTAGCGTCGTTCCAGCGTAGTCATAAAAAGCTGGTGCGGATCGTCTGGGGGGGATGTGGGACTGGTGATCTGAGCAGGAGCCAGCGGCAAAGGTTCCAATTCTGGACGACTCGTCAGAATGACGTAGCTGTGCGTATCCGAATTGGCAGGACGCAAACGAGTCGTAATGCGGTTGGTATAAGCCGGCAGATCACGTAAGAGACGACTCACCAGTGGCTCAAACTCGGTTGGACAACTGGGGCGAGGCGCAAGGTCTGCCCGACTAGGGCTGGCAAGCAGCATCACACTCATGCCCAATAACATGCCGCTCAGGTGAATTTTGACGCTTCTAAACAGCCTGTTTGGGTGCATGGCTTCAAACAACGGTAGCAAGTTCATCACAAATTCGGGCAAATGCCGCTACTGGATCGGGTGCAGCGGTAATGGGACGACCAATCACCAAATAGTCGGCTCCCGCTTGGATAGCAGCCCTGGGGGTCAGAGTGCGGCTCTGGTCACCCGCACTTGCCCAAGTAGGGCGAACACCAGGACACACCAGCACAAAATCTTTTCCCAACAGCGATCGCAGCGAGTCCACTTCTTGAGGAGAACACACCGCTCCGCCCAGTCCGCTTTCTTGTGCCAGTAATGCCATTTGTAGGGCATATTCAGGGAGTTCTAAAGGAATTTTTAGCTCAAATGCCAGCGATCGTGCCGAAAGACTGGTCAACACCGTAATGGCAATGAGCCGAGGTGCTGCCAATCCCTGTGTCTCTGCGCCCTCCTGAATCGCTGCTTGGGCAGCCTGCAAAGCAATGCGTCCGGCAGTGGCGTGAATGGTAACCAAATCAACCCCATACCCTGCCACTACCCGGCAGGCACCCGCCACAGTATTGGGAATATCGTGCAGCTTCAAATCGAGGAAGATACGCTTCTGACGTACCCTGAGCATCTGCAAAATGGGTGGTCCGGCACTGACAAAGAGTTCCAATCCCACTTTCCAAAAAGTAACCTGGGGCAACTGTTCAACCAGTAAGATCGCAGCTTCAGCACTGGGAACATCAAGCGGGACAATAATGCGATCGGAAAGTAACATGAGCAATGGGTGGAGTTAACAACACAAGACTTTATTCAGATGGACTCGAAGAATGTACTAGGGAATCAAACGCACAAATTTGCTCTTACCTACCTGTAGCACTTTGCCATAGAGGGCATCGGCAGTGTCGAAGCTGAGGTCTACCTGCTCAACCCGATCGCCCTGCATGCGCACACCGCCACCTTGAATTTGACGGCGAGCATCAGAACTGGTCTTACACAATCCGCTGGCGCTGAGCAAGAAAAAGAGCTTAGCAGGAAATTGAACAGACGCTAGAGAGAATTCTGGTACAACACTATCCTGCGTCTCACCTCCATGCACTAGCGCCAGCGCCGCTTTCTGGGCTTGTTTTGCAGCTTCGGCACCGTGATATTGGGTGACAACGGTAAGTGCCAGCAATTTTTGCCGATCGCGCGGATTGTCAGGCAATTGCTCCAGGCTCAAGTCGGTCAGCAATTCAAAATATTGCGGCAATGAGACATCAGGAATTTTCTCCAGTTTGGAGTATTGAGTCAGGGGATCTTCTGAGAGAGCGATGTAGTTGCCCAACGATTTCGACATTTTCTGTACGCCATCCGTTCCCAACAAAATCGGCATCAACAAGCCAAACTGGGGACGTAGCCCAAAATGCCGCTGCAGATCACGCCCGATCGCAATGTTAAATTTTTGATCCGTTCCGCCCAACTCTACATCTGCCTCAATTGCCACCGAATCATATCCTTGCATCAGCGGATAGAGAAATTCATGCAAATAGATGGGATTTCCTTTCTCGTAGCGTTCAGAAAACCCCTCTTTTGCCAGCATTTGCCCCACTGTGGTAGTTGCTAACAACGTCAAAATCTTTGACAGATCCAGCGTTGATAGCCATTCTGAGTTGTAACGAATTTCTAACCGATCGGGGGTTTCAAAGTCCAGAATGGGACGCATCTGATCGAGATAAGTTTGAGCATTCGCAGCCACTTCTGCCTCAGTCAGTTGCCGGCGTACTTCTGACTTACCTGTGGGATCACCAATGCGGGCAGTAAAATCACCAATAATCAACACCGCTGTATGTCCGGCATCCTGAAACTTCCGCAGCTTCCGCATGGGAATGCTGTGTCCCAGGTGCACCTCTGTTCCCGTGGGATCAATGCCATACTTGACTCGAAGCGGACGATCGCTTTGAATTAATCGCTGCACCAACGATTCATTGGCATCATTCGATTCTGGCTGATCAGGAAAAATCTCACTGATCCCGCGCTTTAACCATGAAAAATCTTGCATACCTTGAAAAATCTTGCATACTGAGAGCCTATCTGAAAACGAGTCTTCCCAAGGAGTTATTTTTCTTGTAGAGACAGTTTATCCAGAAAGGGAACGTCTACTTAAAAAACCATAGCCTGGTTCAGCATCTTCTGAAATTGCAGTGCTATCTTGAACAAATTCATCCATTTCAAAATAGACACCCAGAAGCACTAGACTTAACTGCAATTTCAGAATCCGTTAAATTTAGATGCTCCGGCAAAATCGGCAACTATAATTGCAAAGCTATCAGAACGTGAGTAACAGGCATTCTCCCAAAAAAAACCGTCCTGCCCAAGTTCCACCCTCTTCTTTTTTAAATAAGGAAGCTGCCGTGTCTTCTAATACACTCAGGCGCAAGCCAACTCAGGGATCTGCCCCCGTCCTCCAATTCATTCAGACGGTTGGTAAAGTGACGGGTGGAACATTGCTCGGCTTAACGATGCTGGGTAGTTCCGTAATTGCAGGTGGGTTAGTCGGTCTGGCAATTAGCTTTCGCAATTTGCCAGATGTCCGGGTTCTAAGAAACTATGTCCCTTCAGAAACCACCCATATTTACGATGTCAATGGCAAATTGCTCGCCAGCCTGCACGGCGAGGCAAATCGAGAAGTGGTGCCGCTCGATAAAATTGATCCCGATCTGAAACGAGCTGTATTAGCGATCGAGGATAGCTATTTTTATCAACATCAGGGCGTCAATCCAGGGGCGATCGTCCGCGCCTTTGTCGCCAACTGGAAAAGTGGAGGTACCGTAGAAGGGGGTTCTACAGTGACCATGCAGTTGGTCAAAAACCTCTTTCTCACTCCCAAACGTGCCATTAGCCGCAAAATTGCTGAAAGCGTTCTGGCACTCCGATTAGAGCAAATTTTTAAGAAAGACCAAATCCTGGAAATGTATTTGAACCAGGTGTATTGGGGGCACAACACCTACGGCGCTGAAACAGCAGCCGAAAGCTATTTTGGCAAATCTGCTGCCAATTTGACGCTGGCAGAAGCCGCCATGATGGCAGGTCTGATCCAAGCCCCAGAAAGTCTCAGTCCTTTCGTAGACTACAAAGCAGCCAAGCGGCGACAATTGGACGTGTTGAACCGCATGAAAGAGCTGAAATGGATTACACCTCAAGAAGAAGAAACTGCTAAAAAACAAAAAATCAAGCTGGGTCAAATCACCTCCTTCCGCTCCAGCCAGATGCCCTATGTCACTGAAGCGGCCATTCAAGAACTGACTCGACGCTTTGGCAAAGATGCCATCTTGAAAGGTGGAATGCGTGTTCAAACAACAGTTGATTTTAAGCTTCAGCGGATTGCAGAGGAAGTCGTTCAGCAAGGGCACGCATCACTACAATATCGGGGTCTGTATGCTGATCAAATGGCATTAGTAGCAGTTGATCCCCGAACCCACTTTGTGAAAGCCATGGTAGGCGGCGTAGACTATCGCAAGAGTCAGTACAATCGGGCGATTCAGTCCCTGCGTCAACCTGGTTCGGCATTCAAGCCGTTTGTTTATTACACCGCCTTTGCATCCGGGAAATATAGTCCAGAATCCATCATTAACGACAGTCCGGTTAGCTATCCGGATGGTTACGAATATTATTCTCCTCAGAATTATGATGGTTCTTTCTATGGTCCCATTCCCATTCGTCGGGCTTTGGAATTGTCGCGCAACGTCCCGGCAGTGAAGATTGGGCAAGATGTAGGGTTAAATAAGGTGATTGAGACCTGCCGATCGATTGGTATCAAAAGTCCGATCGATCCAGTTGTTTCGCTCCCGCTGGGCGCAGTTGACTTAACTCCGTTAGAAATGGCAGGCGCTTATGCCACCTTTGCCAGCAATGGTTGGTACTCCGAAACCACTTTCATCGTGCAGGTCACTGATAATAGCGGCAATGTTTTGCTAGACAACACACCCAAACCCCAGCCTGTCCTCGATCCCTGGGCAGTTGCCTCGCTCAATAGCGTCCTTCAAGGGGTGGTTGAAAGAGGCACCGCCACCGCAGCTCAAATTGGTCGTCCGGCTGCCGGAAAGACAGGCACCACCTCTTCAGAACGGGATATTTGGTTTGTTGGATATGTGCCTCAATTGGCTGCTGCGGTCTGGGTGGGCAATGATGATTATCGTCCCTTAGGACATGGGGCAACAGGAGGCGGGTTTGTAGCTCCGATTTGGCGAGACTTTATGCTCAGAGCCTTGCAAGATGAACCAGTGGAAACCTTCAAGCCAGCTTCAGACTTCAATCGACCCTAGAAACCTAGCCAACCAAAACTAATTCCAAACTACACCTGCTTTTCAAGCTCAGATTTCATCCGTTGTAGCGTTAAGTTCATTTGATCAAACATCTGCTGAGGCGTAATGCCAAATTGACCTAATTGGGTTTTGAGCTGCTCTACCGTCATTTGCGCCATAAAATCTTCTGATAGTTCAAATCGCTTCATAAAAATTCGATAGCGATCCATCATCGATTCCATTTGCTCAATGAAAATCTTTTTACCTTCGCGATCAAATTTTCCATAATCATTGCCAAGCTGAATCAGTGACTGATAGTCCTCAAACAGTTGTTTGGCTTCTTGCTGAACAATTTCAGAGTCGAAAAATCCCATCGTTCTCAAGTTGAATTAATTTTTCGCGATCGCCAAGAACCATATGTGATTCCAGGTTCCATGAATTCATTCTAATTCAGCCCTTAACATCCGTTAAGTAGGGCTTCCCCCACCTACTAAAAACTGGAAGCGATTTTCCAGAAATCGGATCAACATTCTTTGAAAGCTTTGCTTAGTAAAGCTTTCAAAGAATGTCAATTTTCCTTTTGAAAGACCGGCGAGACTAAAATTAAGAAGAACTAATTGAACAAATCCCCTCTATCCGCTTGTCCCACTTTTTTACTCAACTTATTCTCGCCCAACTGAATTCAACGATCGCTTACCTGTTGCAGTGATGTCTCAGCCTGATTTATTAGCACTGGCACACCAGGGCGACGAAGCCGCGATCGCCGTTCTGCTCCATCAAGTACTTCCGGCAAAAGGACTTCAGGTCAAGACTCGACTCAAACATGGCAGTTTGCAGGTTTTGCTCACCTCCACTCGCAAACTCGATCGGCTGCCAACGATTCAGCGCATTCAGCAAACCTTACGAAGACTGGATGCACCCATTCAAACGGTCAAAGTTTATGCCTGGTTGACCGGACAACCCGACCCCATTTGGAGCGAAGCCTTTCCTTTAACCATCCCTCCTAGAAAGCCAAGAGTGCAACCACCTCGATCGTCGCATCCGACTTCCCGCCGTCGCCAAACCCTACCTCGTTGGTTGGCTGAAAAACCCGATCCGATCGCCTGCTTTACTTTTCTCCAATCCAACTTCAGCGCTTTTCGCTTGACAGGCATCGCCATTCTTGCTCTCTATGGCTGGTTTGGCAGTCCCGCCTATACGGTCGAAAATTTCCTGGAAGGTAGTAATGCCATCATGGGTTTTCTGCATGGCGTGAATCTGATCTTTCACGAAGCTGGACACACAATTTTTTCGCCATTCGGCGAGTTTCTCCATATGTTGGGTGGATCACTCAACCAAATCTTGATTCCTGCCATTATCAGCGGTTATTTTTTCTTTACTCATCAAAAATATGCTGCTGCCGTTGCCCTTTGCTGGGTAGCAGAAAATTTTTGGGATGTTTCGATCTATATCAAAGATGCTCAAGAACGGAGTCTGCCCCTATTAGGGGGTGAAGGGGTGCTGCATGACTGGCATTTTTTGCTCCTCGACTTGCGCCTTTTACCCTATGACCAAGCTGTCGGAAACACCGTTTATACGATTGGTTCATTGCTCTATCTAGCTGCGATCGCGATCGGGATCTACTACTCCCGCAAACCCACTGCACCCTCAAACACTTCCCTCGAATAACCCTGCTTGACAGTTAAACTTTAGATTTTCGACACTGGGTTCTGGAGACTGAGCTAATAAAAAGCGTGTTAACTCTGTCTTAAGTCACCCAACAGCACAAACCACTCAAAAGCAACCATCTGCGATCGTCAAACCCAGTTCAAGCGTGATGCAAAATATTCCAAATGGGGAACTTCAAAAAATCCCAGGCAGTATACCGATCGGACAAATTAATCCCCAACGCCGACTTCACCAGATACAGCAGGTAAAGTACAACCAAAACCCCTAAGACTCGCTGAACCGACTTCATACTCAACTCCTGCGATCGTTTCACCGAATTGTAGCCACCCCCTTTAACAAAGCAATGAACCCATGATGTCAAACCCATGAACCACAAAAGCCCCCTTACCCCATCCCCCCTTTACTCCTCTCCCCCATCAGTCCCCTACTCATTCGCCACCACCTCCAACTCATACTCGATTTCCTCCGACGCAGTCGAAACCACCACAAACTCGTAATAGCCCGCCTGATTCAATTTGCCTGCCCACTGCAGTTTGGGTGAGTCTTCTAAAATGGATGGCGGAGGCTTGGGCGGATACACCGAAAACGAAGTACTTTTTTCTGGAGCATCCAGGTTTACCTGCACTTCCTGATTTTGCTTAAGCAGTGCAATGTAGGCTTTACCTTCACCCGGTTTCAGAGTGCCTTTTACCCGTTTCAAATTCATTCCCGGGTCAAATTGAATCATTTCCAAAGCAACACCCGACTGGATTTCATCCAGTTCACTCGCTGCGATCGCTTGCCAGATCTGCCCAACCGGACGATCGAGAAACGCTTGCCCCCGTTGCTCTGGAAAGAGTCGAAAAAACTGCCCATCTGCCAAATCAAACAAGGCAGCACTACTGAGATGCAACGTATTCACCGCCGCCTTCCAACGGGTGATATCCGCCGGAGTATAGTTGCCCAGTTGAGATCGTTGCGCTGCACTCAATCCCTCCAGTTTGTCGAGCAGATTCGCCGCCATCTCATCCCAATCTGCCCGTAACTCAGCATCTTGCGGAGCAGAACTGAGAGTCCGTCCCTGCTGATCAGGATGGCGATCGAAAAACGCCTGATTCACCAAACTGATATAGAACGAATCGCGAATGCCCAACGCTTGCTGGCGCTGCCGTAAGCGTTCTTTTCTCGCCTGCTCTTCTGCCGAATATTGGCTAGAGGGACTCGTCGGTTGGCTCACCACCACATTCGGCGTTTTACTGGGAAGCGATGGCGGCTTCGATTTCATCCATAACCACATGCCCCAGCCCCCTAAACTCCCCAGCCCTGCAAGCAACAAGAGACTGAGAACAGCTCTTAACCATCCCCCCAACCGTCTTGGCGGCACCGGGGGCGCTGCTGCGACAGTCGCAGTGGGCAATGTCCCCCTTGGAACTGGACCACTTGCCGATGAAAAAGGAGAAGCAATCGGTATCGTCGGCAAAGGCGAAGTATAGGAAACTGCAGGTTGAGCAAGCGCAGAACCGACAAAATTGCCTGCCTGGTGGAGCGCTGTCAGCACCTCCTCCGCTGACTGATAGCGATCGCTCGGTAATCGCGCCAGCATCCGATCCAACACCATGCCCAAGGTTGGACTCAGCTGCACCTCCTGCCGCCACATCCAATTCATCGTAAAGGTGTCGAGCAATTCTTGCGGATCTTTCCCAGTCAGCAAAACCAGCGCCGTAACTGCCAGCGCATATAAATCACTATGCGGAAAAACCACCCCTTTTTGCATCTGCTCGTCGGGGGCATAGCCTGCCTTGCCCAGACGAGTCACCGCACCCGGAGGCAACAAGGGATGCACTTGCGACGAAACCACCGCTGCGATGTGTTTTACTCCACCAAAATCAATTAAAACTGGTAACCCATCCACTTGCCGCTGGATAAGATTATCGGGCGCAATATCGCGATGAATGACTCCTGCCGCATGGATATAGCTGAGAACCGGCAAAATCTGCAAGAGTAGCTGCGTCACTTCCCATTCTTCAAACCTGGTTCTTTGGAGCTTGCGATCGTTGAGTAGGGCATGATAGGTGTGTCCTTCTACATAATCCTGCACCAAAAATAGCGAGTCCTTGCCCTGCAAATTCGCCCGAAACAGCTCTCGAAAGCGTGGAATCTGAGGATGTTGTAACTTGTAGAGCACCCCTGCTTCTCGCTCAAACAGTTCCTCTGCCTTTTGCAAAGCAGTTGCCCCTTCTACCTGCGGCGCAAACTCTTTTAAAACACAGCGTTCATTAAACCGATTGGTGTCCTCTGCCAGATAGGTTCGTCCAAAACCACCATGCCCCAGCTCACCAATAATCTGGTAGCGATCGGTGAGGACTAACCCCGTATACACATTCCCGCGTGGCAGAGGCAACCGCTCGCCACATTGGTGACAAAACCGACTTCCTGTCAAGTTTTCATGCCCTTGACTGCAATAGAGCGAGGTCATCCGCTACACACTCCCCGTCCCTTCATCCCGTGTCATTCAATTCACCCGTCGAATAAAGCAATGTTAGCCAACTCTTAGGTCAATTGCCCTGAGCAATCCAGAAATCAAAATCTAATCCAGAAAAAATGTTTGTTTTTACGCCAGTAATCCGCCGCTTTGTTCAACTGCTCTTGCCGTTTAGCCTGGCTGCTTGTAACAATCTGGCAGATACCGCTGACAAAATAGCCTTTACCTTTCTCGACCACAAGGGCAGCGATATCTATGTCATGAACGCAGACGGATCGCGATCGACCCGGTTAACCGACAATCCCGATAGCGACCTCCTCCCTGCATGGTCACCCGATGGACAATATATCGCCTTTGTTTCAGAACGCAATGGCAAACTCGACATCTATCGCATGAAGGCAGATGGCTCAGAGTTAACCCGGTTAACCGACCATCAGGGAGAAAACTGGTTCCCCAATTGGTCACCCAATGGCAAAAAAATTGCTTTTATGTCCAGCCGCGGGCAAGGACACGAAATCTATGTTATGGATTGGAATGGCGCCAACCTGGTACGGCTCACGCGCAATACAGCTATCGATGTTTCTCCCGTCTGGTCACCTGACGGCGAAAAAATAGCCTTTGTCTCCAATCGCGATAAAAATTACGAAATTTATATCATGAATGCCGATGGCTCTCACCCCCAACGGATCACCCATGATTCGGCCACGGATGCGGTACCTGCTTGGTCACCGAACGGAAGTCAAATTGCTTTTGCCTCCAATCGCAACAATCCTCCGCGTCAAAACAGCATCTATGTCATGAACATCGATGGCTCTCATCTAACCCGCCTAACCGATCGCGCCATCGACGCCTTCTCGCCAAGTTGGTCTCCCGACGGACAGAAAATTGCTTATACCGTCAACCACCACGGCATGAACGAAATCTACATCATGAACAGCAATGGTTCAGGCAAAACTAAAATTATTGGCAATTCAGAAATTGATTACAGTCAACCAATTTGGCGTCCGGCAAAGAAGTAATGGGGTGACAAGAAGAGAGAGTTGTGAATAGAGAATGACAGGCTGTATCAAGACTTACTAAATCGATGTCATAAATCCGCTAAATTTCTTGAATGGAAAATTGTAATTTAGACTACACGATTTATGCGCCTGGAACAGTTGCAAGCTTTTCTCGCTGTCGCTGAGACAGGTAGTTTCCAGCAAGCAGCACTCAAATGCAAGGTGACCCAATCCACGATTAGTCGGCAAATTCAAGCCCTGGAAACAGACTTAGGTTTGCTGCTATTACACCGTGCAACCCAGGCAAAGCTAACTCTGGCAGGAGAACGCTTTTTGCTGCGTGCCCGGCGCATTTGGCAAGAGTGGCAATCCGCAGTTCAAGAAATTGAAGATTTACGGGCAGGGAAACAACCCGAACTTTGTATTGCTGCAATTCATTCAGTTTGCGCTTATTACCTACCGCCCGTTTTACAACAATTTTGTCAAGATTATCCAGAAGTCCAGTTGCGGGTCACGTCCTTAGGCAGCGATCGCGCCCTCAAAGTATTAAAAGATGGCTTAGTGGATTTGGCAATTGTCATGAACAATCGCTTCTTAGCCACCACACCCGAAATGGTGGTCGATCAGCTTTATAATGAGCCGATCGAAATTCTCATGGCAGCCAATCATCCTCTAACACAATATCAAACGGTGCCCTGGGCAGAACTTGTCCGCTATGGACAGGTAGTTTTTAAGGATGGCTATGGGATGCAACGCCTCGTACAAGAACAATTTCAGCGCCAGGGAGCCGTTTTAAATGCCGTTCTAGAACTCAATACATTAGATGCCTTTCGGGGCATAGTACGCCAAGGAGAACTGATTGCCCTACTCCCAAAAGGTGCCATTCTAGACATTCACATCGATCCCTCTTTGGCGATCCGTTCGACTGAAGACCCTACCCTCATCCGCCAGGTGGTCTTAGTCACTACTCAAGATCGCTTGCAAATCCCTCCCATTCAGCGGTTTCGTGAACTCGTACACGACTTACTAATGCCGCACAAAGACTGGCTTGATCATCCCGATTCGCCTCTTTTTTCCACTTCATTACAAAAAGTCTAATTTCAACCGCCTTCTAGTTTTCGGACGATCGCAAATTGTCTAAAGTTGCTTGCCAGACTCTATAGTCCTAAATCTATCGTTTATACTTACAATCCTCAATACATATTCCAGCGATCCCAGTCCCTGAGAAATTTTCCCTTTACCAATATTTATCTCTTCAATCTTTCTCAAAATGAGTAATGCTTTTCGCGAATTGCTTCGTAAAGTGGGTAGCGGCAACCACACGGGTGAAAATTTGAGTCGGCAAGAAGCAGAAATCGCAACCCGCATGATGCTTTTGCAGGAAGCAACACCCGCCCAAATTGGTGCATTTATGATTGCCCATCGGATCAAGCGACCGACCGGTACAGAATTAGCGGGCATGTTAGATGCTTATGATCAATTGGGACCTGGGCTACAACCGATCGCCTCGAAATATCTGCCCATGATTTTGGGATCGCCTTACGATGGACGATCGCGTACAGTTCCTCTTAGCCCAATTACCGCTTTAATCCTGGCAACTGTAGGCTGTCCCACCATCTTACATGGGGGCGATCGCATGCCCACCAAAGAGGGAATCCCTCTGATCGAGGTATGGCAAGGGCTTGGCGTAGCCTGGCAACACCTCACAATAACTGAGGTGCAAGCCGTCCTCCAAAAAACAGGATTGGGGTTTGTTTATTTGCCCAAACACTTTCCCCTGGCATCGGATATCGTGCCTTACCGAGATCAAATTGGCAAACGTCCTCCCTTTGCCACACTGGAGTTAGTCTGGGTTCCTTATCGGGGAACATCCCATGTGGCAGCAGGTTTTGTCCATCCCCCTACCGAAGGCATGTTTCAAACTGCGATCGAGTTACGTGGCACGCCTGCTTACCTAACCACAGTCAAAGGATTGGAGGGAAGTTGTGATCTGCCGCGCGATCGCACCGCCATTATTGGATTAGGCAAGTTCAATCAACCAGTTCCCCCTGAACAAGCCACCATGCCATCCAAAATTCAAAATCCAAAATCCAGCACATTTTCCACCCTTTCTTTCGATCGCCTGCTATTACACCCTCGTGATTACGACCTAGCAGGAACCGATGTGCCACTTCCATCCTCGGAAGAAACAATCGCCACTCTTCAATCTGTCCTGCGGGGAGAAGTCTCCGAGCTGCTGCGCTCCAGCATCTGGAATGGCGGCTTCTACCTTTGGCGCTGTGGAGCTTGCCCCGATTTATCCACCGGACTTGAGCAAGCCAAAACCATTTTGACTCGAGGACAAGCCGCAGAAAAATTGCGAGAATTGCGCTCTAGTATCGAAACCGTCGCTGGCTCAATTATCGCAGGGTAAAACTGGCAAAACGCGCGCAGTCAGGGCGAAGCGAAAAACATCCCGCTAAACTCAATACCAAAACAACTCAAGCGCTCAGAAGCATCCCGCTACACAACCGGCAAAATCATTCCTTCGCGCGCCAAAATTGCATTTGGGCAGATTGACTGAACCTCAGCCTCAACTTGATCCAAAAAATCGTCACTATGATTGGGGTCGTGATGAAACATCACAGGTCGCTTTACCCCTGCTGCCTGTGCGAGCTCTAGCCCTGCCTGCCAGGTCGAGTGCCCCCAGCCAACACGAGGAGATTTGGGGTCGTAATACTCTTCATCTGTATAACAAGCATCGTAGATCAACACATCCGCATCACGGGCAAGGTGCAACAAGTTTTCGTCTACATGATCGGGATAATGTTCAGTGTCAGTGGCATAAACTGCGGTGCGCCCCTGCCAGGTAATTCGATAGCCGATCGCCGTATTTGGGTGATTCAACGGACCATTTTCGATGGTAATATCATCTAGCTTGATGACATCCCCCGCTTGAATGTCATAGAACTTGAGGTCAGACTTCATCACCTGCATGGGTACCGGGAAATTGGGATGAAGCATTTGATCACTCAGACGTTGCTTCATTGTTGCGCCATTGGGGGCGATTGCTCCGTGGATATGGAAACAGTTGCCCGGAATAAAGGCTGGCACAAAAAATGGAAATCCTTGGATGTGATCCCAGTGAGAATGGGTAAAAAACATATAGGCTTCCACCGGAGTATGTTTGAGCAATTCTTTGCCCAATACCCTTAGCCCAGTCCCCCCATCAAAGATCAACCGTTTACCCCCTACCAGCATTTCAACACAGGAGGTATTGCCACCATAGCGGACTGTTTCACTACCGGGGGTGGGGATACTGCCCCGGACACCCCAAAAGCGAATCAAGAAATCTAAAGAGGGATTCGGTATCATGCCAGCGCTTTCTTCGTGAGATGGGGAAGTCGGAACAGGGGTAATGAGATCAGACATCTTCGTTTTTCAGGGGTAGGCTTGGGTCAGCAGTTCATCATAACGACGAACTTCCATCAGACGGTTTTGTCCATCCACGAGGACTACGGTAGGGGAATAAGACTTTATCTCTTCTGGCGTAAATTGGCCATAAGACATAATAATCAAGCGATCGCCTCGAATGCCCAAACGGGCAGCAGCACCATTGAGTTCAATTGCCCCGGAGCGAGCTGGGGCAGAAATTGCATAAGTCACCAGACGCTCCCCATTAGAAAGATTCACGACTTGCACCTGCTCATAAGGCAAAATCCCCGCAGCATCCATTAAAAATTGATCGATGCTGATACTGCCGACATACTCTAAGTTGGCAGATGTGAGGGTACAACTGTGAATCTTCGCAAGGAGGAGTGTGCGCTGCATAAAAAGAAACTATTCCAGGAGAACTATCGTCAATCTGGGTCAACCTCTTAACCTTTAGTTAGATTTTTCCCTGACTTTACGAGTACCTATCACCACAAAATCAAATCAGTTAAAGATCCTCTAACTTGGATACAAGTCATCTGTCAATTTTGAACTGTTCAGATCCAGAGGCCTGTTTTGAGGTATTTCAACACCTCAAAACACCCTTGACAGAACATCGGAGGACTCTCATTCTGATTCTTGTCTCTGGCTTGAGTACGAGTTGCCATTTTGCGAATTGTTTAAACTCACAAAATCATGCTCGATAGCTTATCAGACTGGAAGCAACCGACAAACTCGGTTCAACAATTTGGTCATCACCCTGAATTTAACCGTGGACAGATCCGGAAACTGTTTCTCACTATAAGCTTTGACAGAACTTCAAAATAATTTCCGGATACTGCCTCCAAATGTTCTTTAGCCTTGCTTGATTCCAGCGTTGATGCAAGCTTCTACTAATGGCATGACATGCTCTACATCTTTCCAACCAAGAATCTCGGTGACTTTCTTTTCTAGATTCTTATAGGTTTTGAAAAATTCAGCAATCTCATCCAAACGATGAGGCGCAAGATCTTTCAAAGACCGAACCTGGACATAGCGGGGATCTTTATCAGGAACACACAAAATCTTTTCGTCGTGATCGCCACCATCTATCATCTCTAACATGCCGATTGGTCGGGCTGCAATGACACATCCTGGAAAAGTGGGCTGATCCATGAGTACCATTCCATCCAAGGGATCACCGTCGTCAGCTAGCGTATTTGGCACGAACCCATAGTCATAAGGATATTGTACTGAGGAATACAATACTCGGTCTAGTGCAAAGGACTGTAGATCCTTATCATACTCGTACTTGTTTTTACTACCTGCGGGAATTTCGATCAGGACATTAATCAAACCAGGTTTCGGTTGAGCAGGAATGAGCGCTAAATCCACAGAACTTCTCCAAGAGAATAAAGGCAAGGAAATCAGGAATTCGGAATCTAGAAGAATTGAAAGCGTTGAGTCTAGAGCATCTTTAGCACGACTCATTTCTCCATGTTTCAGGTGTTCTCAAATTCTTTAGATTTATCCAGAGTCCCACTCAGCATTTTAGGAGAAGACGGTAAATAGAGAACCTTAAACCTCTTAAAACAGCGCACATCCCATTTCAGGATGAACGTTAAAAAAATTTACTGCTTTTCTAGAGAATCGGTTTGCGATCGCCTTTTCGGATAGCCATCCCGGCAAAGTAACCCTTCTAGAATCAGACATCCAAATGCCCATTTGCCGGTTCAATCAGGATAGATAGGTAGTTTTTCAAAAATGCTGATGACATGGCTAGACCCTAACAGATACAGGATTTTCTAAAAAAATAGATGAGATGTAACACATCCCATCCTACAAATCCTAGATTAATTTTTTTATGAAAAAATGCGGTGGCAATCTATAGCAATCCAAGTAGATAGGCAAAAAGGGCTTTGTTTAGAAGTTTTTCTCGCAAAGCCCTCCAGTCTCACCCATCATTGCGGTTAAACATTTGCATAAAACTGCCCAGGCTCTAACAAAATTTCGCCAAAATCAGGTATCCAGGCAAGCCAACGATCGTCTGCTGCTCTACACAATAGCAATGCTTCATCAAAACTATAGGTAGAAGGTAATTCTCGCAGCCTAACCCATGTGGATGGCTGGGGATTAAATCCGGGTGGCTGTAATTCCGGATCAGTCAGCGATGAGAGAAATCGCGAAGAGGCAATATTCATAAAAACAAATAGAAATCTGTAATATAAGCTACAAAATATTGACTTAAGAAACAAGTTGTCGTTTTAGAACTTTACAAGAAATGAGGTGTCGATGCTCCGATCCAGCAGATTATTGGGAGTTGACACCTCAAGCAACTTGGGATTACAGGTTGGAATGATTAACGATTTTGCATCGCTCAAGCTTTACGGAGACCGTGCTTTTAGTGATTTTGTTGAGCTATTGCGGAGCTAATAGAACTTGGCGGAAATCGGCCTACTATTCTGACTCCTGACTCCCTCAGAATGGTTGCCTAACTTACGCCCAAAGTACTAGGAAATTGGCACCTTCAGTTTGTACGATCGCGGGAGGTGTCGTTTCTGCCTCAAGCGTATGAGGATTATGGAAAGAGCGGTGAGCTGTAGGCTGCTGGCAAGCCACCATCGTTTTCACATACTTCATTTCATCATCTCAAATTTCCACAAAGACATCGTAGAGAATATCCACTTTGGGACGACGATCGACAGGTGCATAAGCCGTCTGAAATTCATCAAACATATACGAATCACCATCTCGATAATAGTTGACAGCGACTTCTGGCGCAGGTTGTGCTTGCAGTTCGGTTTCATGCTCCTTCAAAGTTTAGAAACCAATTTGAGGAACTTGTGAGGAAGGTAACAAGCACGATTGAGCCCAAAGCATCAGGTTGTTTTTGTGGGCTTGCTAATCCGATCGCTCGCGTTCAGAAAAGGTGGTAGGGGACAATCCATAGTGATGACGATCGCTCTTAGAAGTTCTGCTTCCTGTACGGTGATGGTGTTGTCTAGGAGAACGGTATGGGCGCAGGCATCGACGATCGCCTGCTTCAGCTTAGGAGTCGTGAGTCCCAATTTTTCCAAACTTTTTTTCACATCTCCCAGATGACAAGCAGGAGGAGCTTGGGGCAATTCTCGCTGTGTTGCACCGGGCAAGCGAGATAGCCCAGATCGAAAAGCGTAGGCGATCGCATCGGGCTGAGTTTGCCCTACCCGTGCCAACGCCGACAGTACCACCAAACAATCATGCCAAACCTCTTCCAGGTTAGTGTATTGCACCTTGGTTTCCAGATTGGGGTTGATGCAAGACTGGAGACGATGGCACAAAACCATGTAGAGCGCAAATTCGGTCAGCGACCATTGCCCATCAATTTTGGCGAGGGACTGGACGCACTTAAATAATTGCTGACACTGGGTTGCAGAGCTTTGACGCAAAGCTGGAATCGTCAAATCTAAAAGCGGCAACCGCATTCGGACATCTAACTGTTCAATTTCCTGACTCAATTGTAGAGTTCGCTCAAACACATCAGCAGGTTCAACTTTTCGCAACCACTCGATTTGCTGTTGCCGCACAGTTGAGTTCTGTGGGTCGAGCATCAGATTGTAGACGATCGCCATTGCCCCCTGCCGCTCCCGAATCCCGACCTGCACCCCCGCTGGCAATCGCGAAACCAGTTTTTGGGCATAAGCAAAATGTTCGGGTGCAACCGTACCCACTTGCGCCACTACTTGTCCAGCAGCAGCTTGAATTTCAGCTGTAACCGGGGGGCTGGCTGTGCCTCCACCAGCAAACCCCATCATTGACGTATCGCTAGACTCACCCATTTGAAGGTTAGCTGAAGGAGATGCAGGCATTGCCGCAGCATAGGCACTACTGCGCCCTTCCAACCGTTGGATACGCTTTTCTAAAGGAGGATGGGTAGCAAACAATTCTCCCAAAAAATCAAATCGCAGCGCACTCCCAAAAAAGAAGTGGCTATTTTCTTCGGCATAGGGAGAACGCACCAGAGCACCATATTGATGATTGGCAATTTTGCGGAGTGCCCCAGAAATACCGATGGGGTTGCGGGTAAACTGTACCGCCGAGGCATCTGCCAAGTATTCTCTTTGCCGAGAAACCGCACTCTTGATCAAACGACCAAAAAACAGTCCAATGCCCCCGATCGCAATCAACGCCAGCCCAAACATCGCTAGATTATTTCCCTTATTATCCCGCGATCGATAGCCTTGATCCGTTTGCAGCAGAACCCGCCCAATCAGATAGATGAGCAAAATACCATTAAGCACCCCAACGAGGTTCAGGTTCAGCCGCATATCGCCATTCAGAATATGACTGAACTCATGCCCAATTACCCCTTGCAGTTCTTCACGGGAGAGAGTTTCAATACATCCCCTTGTCACACCAATCACCGCATCATTGGGCGTAAACCCAGCCGCAAAGGCATTAATGCCTGGTTCTCCATTCATGACATATACCGCAGGCACCGAAATACCTGCTGCGATCGCCATTTCTTCCACCACATTCAAAAGTTTTTGCTCACTGGGATCTATCGTTCCTGCCGTGACTAAACAGCCTCCCATCTCCTGCGCAATGACCTTGCCGCCCTGGCGCAAGGTCAGCAATTTATAACCGCTGCCTGCGGCAATCACCAGGAGCGTTGGAATGGCAATCGTCCAAAAAATTTGGGGTTGCCACAGAGCCATGCCCGCCCAACGGTGGCTCTGCCCAAAGGCAATCAATGCAACGATGTAAATTGCAACAATGATGCAAACGACCGACAGGGCAAACAAAGCAACGAGCCATTGAGTATTTTTGCGTGCCTGATCTTGATGCTCAAAGAAATTCATAGGTTAGAACGAAATGCGGGGAGCCTGCTTAACTTCAGGTGCAACTTCTTCCAGCAGCTCTGCCGGGCTAAAGTTGAACGAAGTTGCAATCACATTGCTAGGAAAAACTTCCCGTTTGGTGTTGTAAAGAGTGACTGCATCATTAAATGCTTGACGGGCGAAGGCAACCCGATTTTCGGTAGAAGTTAGCTCTTCCATCACTTGCGACATGCTGCGATCGGCTTTCAGATCGGGATAGGCTTCAGACAACACCATCAATCGACCTAACGCACCAGAAAGGGTTGCCTCAGCTGCTCCCAACTGTTGCATCGCTTGTGGATTGCCTGGATCACGTGCCGCCTGACTGTTGGCATTGACCGCAGCATTTCTAGCAGCGATAACGGCTTCCAGCGTTTCGCGCTCGTGCTTCATGTAGCCTTTGGCAGTTTCGACCAGGTTAGGAATCAGGTCATAGCGACGTTGGAGCTGAACATCAATCTGGCTGTAGGCGTTCTTATAACGATTGCGCAAGGTCACCAGACGATTGTAAGAATCCATCACAATGAAGCCGATAACGAGTACCAGCACCACCAAAAAAATGAAAAATCCCATAGTGGTCAATCCTGAATTTTGAGAACGAAGTCGGCAACTGTTGGGTAATATCACATGAGTCGCATTTTAAGAAAATCGACTCAACCAGAGCTTCCAGATCTTAAAGAGGGCAACTTAGAGCTACACGAAATCTAACTGCGATTTCGCCTTTTCAGTAGGAATCTTGCTAGATTTTGTTGAAAATCTTGATTTTTTGTAATCGAATGAAGACAACTAAAGGGGGGGATTTCACGGCAAGCCATTGTATGGTTTCGCTGTTTCGAGCGTCCGTGTTGTTCTCAAAGCTTAAGGATTAAAGGACAGATTTAGGTTAGCTAAAAAGTTCTGTATCAGGCACTTTAAGACGATCGTCCCCCTCTAATCATCCGAACACAACTGACTGGAAAACAACGTTCAGCCCGAACCTAACCTGGAAAGTCTTTACCTCAATTTCTATAGGAGAAGGGGTGATTACGACCTGACAAAGTTCTTATCCTGCGTTACTTTTTGTGCATCAGATGTTGAACGAGGTGGAGTACTGATTCAATGTCGAACAGCCAGGGACTATATATCTTGCTCATCAGTGTGCACGGACTCATTCGAGGACACAACCTGGAATTAGGGCGAGATGCCGATACCGGCGGACAAACCAAATACGTGGTTGAGCTTGCCCGCACACTAGCAAAAAATCCACAGCTAGAAAGGGTGGATTTAGTTACACGCTTGGTCAATGATCCTAAAGTCAGTCCAGATTATGCTCAGCCCGTTGAACCTCTTGCAGACAAAGCGCAAATTATTCGGCTGACTTGTGGACCCCGTCGCTATCTTCGCAAAGAAGTGCTTTGGTCGCATTTAGATACCTTTGCAGACGAGTTGCTGAAGTATATCTGCAAAGTTGGCAAAATCCCGGATGTGATTCATAGCCACTATGCAGATGCAGGCTATGTAGGCTGTCGTGTAGCAGGATGGTTAGGTACCACCCTGGTGCATACGGGGCACTCGCTAGGGCGAATTAAACAGCAACGGTTACTGGAACAGGGCACAAAACAAGAAGCGATCGAAGATCACTTTCACATCACCACTCGCATTGAAGCCGAGGAAACAACTTTGGGGAGTGCGGCTCTGGTGATTGCCAGTACCCATCAAGAAGTAGAAGAACAATACAGCGTCTACGACCAATACGAACCCGATCGCATGGTGGTCATTCCTCCTGGAGTTGACCTCAATCGCTTTTATCCAGTTCCGATAGATTGGCAAACACCACCGATTCAAAAGGCACTCGAACGATTTCTTCTAGACCCTCACAAACCCCTGATTCTGGCGCTCTCTCGCCCAGCAATTCGGAAAAATGTGAGCAGGTTAGTCAAAGCATATGGCGAAGACCCAGAACTGCGCCAATTAGCAAACCTGGTGCTGGTGTTGGGCACTCGCGACGATATCACCGCCATGGAAGCAGGTCCCCGTCAGGTGATGACAGAGATCTTTCAGTTAATCGATCGTTATGACTTGTATGGTCATATCGCCTACCCCAAACGTCACACGTCCGAAGATGTCCCCGACCTGTATCGGCTAACCGCTCAAACACACGGGGTGTTCATCAATCCGGCACTGACAGAACCCTTTGGGCTAACGCTAATTGAAGCCACAGCCTGTGGGGTCCCCATTATCGCTACTGCAGATGGCGGTCCACGAGATATCCTCGCCGCCTGCCAAAACGGCTTGTTGATTGATCCACTCAACCTTCAGCAAATTCAAGCAGCCCTGCACATGGCACTCACCAATACTGAAAAGTGGCAAACCTGGTCTCAAAACGGACTACACAATGTTCGCCAGCATTTCTCCTGGGAGAGCCACGTTGAACACTATCTCAAGCAAATTCGTTTATTTCCCCGGCAACGGGTACAGTCACGGCTTAGTCCTCTTCCTCTCTCGCCTGCGGTGGGACACCCTGACTGGTCCATACCCGAAACCAATCGCCTGCCTACCGCCGATCGCTATTTGGTATGCGAAATCGACAATACCTTATTGGGCGATCAAGAAGCCCTACAACGTTTAATTCAAGAACTCCGCGCCAAAGGACAGACGACAGGCGTTGGTATCGCCACCGGACGCAGTCTTAAAAGCGCCCTCAGCATGTTAGAAGAATGGCGATTCCCAATGCCCGATTTACTCATTGCTGCCGCAGGCACAGAAATTTATTACGGACCACAAATTGTACCGGATACAAGCTGGCAACGACATATTAACTATCAATGGCACCCAGAGATCATCCAGGAAGCAATGAAAAACTTTGCTGGTGTTGAACTACAACCAGCAGATGCGCAAGGGCGATACAAAATCAGCTACTTTATTGATGCCGAAAAAGCTCCTACGTTTCGCGACATGATTCGCCACTTGCGGCGACAACAAATTTCGGTCAGAGGCATTTTTAGCCACAATATGTATCTCGATCTATTGCCCATTCGGGCTTGCAAGGGGGATGCAATTCGTTATGCAGCCCTAAAATGGGGACTCCCCATTAAGCAATTTTTAGTGGCAGGGGCTTCAGGCAATGACGAATCCATGCTAGCAGGCAATACCCTGGCAGTCATCGTGGGTAACTATAGCCCAGAGATTGAAAAATTGCGGGGCTATCCCCAAATTTACTTTGCTAAAGGTCACTATGCCTGGGGCATTTTGGAAGCCTTGGAGCATTATGACTTTTTTGGCGGACTCTCTCCCATCAAGCCTGAAATATTGTTGGTTTAGCAATATCAATGGCAAAAGCCTTCCGACTCCTGCATCCTATAGCAGTCTTCACCTGAGTGAAGTACAGCGGTGTGAAGTACAGCGGGGTGCAAAGCACCCTCACTGTACTTCACATCCTTGAAAAGGGCTATATCTCGCCGACTCCGATGCTTGAATGCCATCACCTTAATATTTCCAAAAGACGCAACATGGTAGTTTCAATCTAGCTGAGCAGCGGATAGATCTTGAGGGAAATTCCTGATGGGCATTTCCCTCAAGCTAAATCAGATAAGATTTCAGCAGAAAATTTGCACATATTTTTATAAGTATTGTTATTTTTAATAACAGCCATAACCTCTTAATGTTAAAAATTTTTTATTTTGGAAAATTTCTAAATCAAAAGAATTTACGCCCAATCGGTGTTCAAAAAGGGGAATAGCAGCAATTTCGCTGATAGATTTCTCTAAAAAGAGAGAGGAAATTGTTGAAAAAGTACGATACTGTCCTTGTGTCGATTACTGCTGTAGTTGCACAATTTTGATACCATTTTGGATTTTGGATTTGCGATTTTGGATTGTAGAAGTGCTGCTGACCGAGCATTCCAGCAATTCATCCGCCGTAACCTCAATTTAAATCGGTATTATCTGAGAAATTTGCAAGGCAAGGATTGCCTCTGCAACTTCAAAGTCTTCTCCAGTACCATTTACTCTGGTTCCTTGGATTTATGACCATGATTATCATTAGTCAAAGTGTGATGCAGTTAATACCTGCCCCAATATCGCTCCTGGCTAGTGTAGGTGCGTTCTACTCATTTTTGCTTCAGGTGGAACCATCGCCTGATGCAGTTGCACCTACCGGCAATGATTTGATCCAAGAAATTGGGCACAGTTTGGGAACATCTCTCCCCAATTTGATCCGAGCGATCGTGATTCTTATGGTGGGTGGGTTGATCGCATTCATTGCTGCCGCGATCGTTCGCTATCTATTGAAAAAGGTCAATGTTGACAATCGCTTGGCAAATTGGTTTTCGGGACGCCAATCAACCACTCCTTCTCCACCGATAGAAAAGTGGATTTCAACTGGCGTTTTCTGGATCATTTTCATTTTTACCCTGGTTGCCTTCCTCCAAGCCCTGCAACTAACAGCGGCATCGGAACCGTTAAATCATTTCCTTAACCAGGTGGTAGGCTATTTGCCCCAATTGCTGGGGGCAAGCATTTTGTTGGGAATTGCCTGGTTAATTGCGACCCTGGTTAAATTAATTGTGATCCGAACACTTACTGCGTTTGGTATTGATGAACGACTAGGGCAGCAAATGGAACCCTCTACCCCTGTAGATACATTGGGGAGTGCGCCTTCTGCAAGCACAACTGTGCAGAATCAGTTTTTACTGAGTGAAACAATCGGGAATACGCTGTATTGGTTTATTTTTCTGTTGTTTCTTCCAGCCATCCTCAACACCTTAGGACTTCAGGGAACGCTACAACCCGTTCAGCAACTGCTCAATGATATTTTGTCGATCGTCCCCAATATTCTGGCAGCTATCTTAATTGGCGTGGCAGGCTGGCTCGTGGCACAAGTTGTCCGGCGCATTGTCACCAATTTCTTGATTGCCGCAGGGGTAGATCGGGTGGGCTCTCGGTTGGGTTTAACTCAGACCACAGGCAGCCGTTCGCTCTCCTGGATTATTGGCACCCTCGTGTTCGTCTTAATCCTGATTCCAACGGCGATTGCAGCTTTGAATGCCCTCAAAATTGAAGCGATCTCGACTCCTGCGATCGCCATGCTCAACGATATCCTCGGAGCATTGCCAGAAATATTCACAGCAACTCTGATTTTGTTTGTTGCCTACTTTATCGGGCAGTTTCTGGCAGAACTAGTCACCAGCATTCTGACAGGTATCGGTTTCAACAACATCTTTTATTGGTTAGGACTCCAAACCCAACCTTATACCACCCCCCCAGTTCCCCCGGCTCAGCCCGAAGGCGTTGCCGAAGCCCAACCCGTTGTCCCCCGTAAAACCCCTTCTCAGGTCGCTGGTATCGTGGTGTGGGTTGGCATTATGCTGTTTGCAGCGGTTGCTGCCATCAATGTACTGAATATTGAAGCACTGACCACCTTGATCACAGGCATTATCATCATTGCAGGTCGGATTCTGTCCGGATTGGTCGTCTTTGCAATCGGACTTTATCTGGCAAATCTTGCTTACACCCTGATCACCAGTTCCGGTGGGCGACAAGCACGAATCTTGGGGCAAACGGCTCGGATTGCCATCATTGCTTTGATTTCGGCAATGGCGTTGCAGCAAATTGGGATTGCCAGCAACATCGTTAATCTGGCATTCGGTCTCTTAGTCGGTGCTATTGCCGTCGCGATCGCTCTGGCATTTGGCTTAGGTGGCAGAGACATTGCAGCCGAAGAAATCCGTGCCTGGTTGCGCTCTTTCCGCAATAACAATTAGTCCTTGGGCAGCCAATCACCACTGTTAGATTGACAGATCTTTCGGAATTGATTCAGGAGCTAAATTTTCAGAGGTCGAGCAAAGTCAAGCACCGCCATGAACAGTAAGGAGCGCGAATTCAATAAGATCGGAATTTATCGGCCATAGGGATGCTAGTCCTTACGTCCCTAGGCAGAAATTATCGGTGTTATTGAATTCTTATTCCTAAGGATCACCTGTTCAGTCACGGCTCAAGATCAAAATCATCGCCCCCAACATCTTCAAAGAGACTGGGGGCGTCCTTTATTTAGCCGTTCAGAGCGAGGAGTCAAATTACAAGATTCTTCTAAGGAGATTTCCAGAGAAGATTTTACCCTCTGCCATTGCCCTTCGACTTCGCTCAGGGCAAAAGCCGGCTGAGCGGAGTCAAAGCCAGCGGGTAATTTGTTTGCTAGAAATCTCCTAAACAGTTCGGTGGATGAGTCAATGAGTCGATGAGTCGATAGGTCTGAGTGTGGCTCATGCAAATGAAACTGGCTGTAAAGAGGACTTCTGATTCCTAATTCTGAGGAATCGCTGCACAAACCCAAACCTAATAAAATAGCGTATTCCCCTTCCAGGAACACGCTATCAATAAGGTCAGTTTAGACTCAAGACTCGTAGCTTTCATCGAACCTAGGAAGCTATCCAATCTTCCTGAGTGTTTCCCGTGAGCGTTCGCTTAACAAGCCCCTTGCTTCTTAAGCACGACCAGAATGGTTTTGAAAATTAGTTGGAAATCGTAACCGATACTCCACTTTTGCTGGTAATCAACATCCATTTTGACGATGTCTTCGAAATCTTGAACATTCGAGCGTCCGTGTACTTGCCATTCGCCTGTCATCCCTGGCTTAACGTTTAACCGCTTCCAGTGATGCTTTCTATAACGAATCACTTCATCAACGGTAGGCGGACGAGTTCCGACCAAACTCATATCACCCATCAATACATTCCAAAATTGAGGGAGTTCATCCAGACTCGTCCGACGTAGAAAACGCCCAATTCGAGTAATCCGGGGATCATTTTTGCTCTTAAAAATGTTACCTTTGGCTTCGTTGTTGACCAAATGCTTCAGTTTGTCGGCATCCATAATCATGGAACGAAACTTCCAAATACGGAAGGGGTGTCCATTGACGCCACAGCGAATTTGACTGTAAAGAATTGGACCGGGATCGTCGAACAGAATGGCGATCGCAACTGGAATCGCTACCAAGGCAGTAATTACTAATCCGACCAGTGCACCTAAAATATCAATCAATCGCTTTGTTTTGCTGTGAACTGAAGCATGGGCTTCAGTCGGAGCGCTCTTTGCCTGAAGCAAAGAACCAGGTTGTGCCTCAGTTAAGGTCTCAAACACAGGAAAATAGAGAGAGGAAGGGGGTTTAGTTGTGGTGATCACGGGAGTGGACTCGCTAAAGTTCATCTAACCTCCTCTGCAATATACGAAGCCTTTCAAGCGGTTGGGTAGTGCAAGGCGGGCTTTTTGCTTAATCTTTGAATACCAATTGGATATATAAAGTTCCCGTAGATTTCCTGATTTGGAGTAAGGAATTACAGAAGCTTCATTTTTTAGTGACGTTTCGCAACAATTTGAGGTTTCTCTTTTCGCCGCATCTTGATAAAGGCTTCATAATTTAGACCCCGAGAGAGTCCAAACGGATTGTCGAAAATTGTTGAAACACCACCCAGAAGAAGAATTGGGAATTTATGACCATCATTCGTACTGCGTGCTATCTAAGGTGTGAAAACCCAAGGCGGCAGGTTAAGCCTAGTGCGGCACGCTATTTTACTTCATCGCCCTAACGTAAGAGATTTATGCAAAATTCGGTCATTTTCAAAATGGCAGAATCCTCATGATCAGAGAGGGAGATATTAACAGCTCAGAGGATGTTTTAAAAGTCCTTTCGCAAGTAGCAATAGACACGCTCCTCCTAAATCCCCCTTAAAAAGGGGGGACTTTGAGGCTGATCTACCCTTTTTTTAGCGCAGCGGTGCGTATAGCCTCTCGGCATGGCTTCGCTAAAGCACGGGGGCTACGGGGGGGGATCCATAAGTGCTTAATATCAAACAGCCTCCCAAGCCAGAAGGATTCCTCAGACTGCGCTAGGGTTGAATAAGCGCTTCTTGTGTGTCAGATTGCGGTTTTCAGCATACTTACCATTCGGCACCCAGTGAAGCACTCCGTTTCCAGTTAGAATTTGATACCTGTGCCGATGAACTCAAGGATGTCAATGTTTTGGTTATGTACTAGCCAGGTTGGCATTTTGAAACAGCACACAACAGAATGAGTCGATTTTTTTTAGCGGTTTGGGTTGCATGCAATTTATTGATCAGGCTGAAATCCAGGTACAAGCAGGCGATGGTGGCGATGGATTAGTTGCCTTCCGGCGCGAAAAATACGTCCCTGCGGGAGGTCCCTCTGGTGGCAACGGGGGTAGAGGGGGATCGGTATTTCTACAAGCCGATGAGAATTTGCAAACCTTGTTAGATTTTTGCTATAACCATTTGTTCAAGGCAGACAATGGGCAGCGAGGAGGGCCCAACAACCGCACTGGTGCTTCAGGGCGCGATCTCTTTATTTCAGTTCCTTGCGGCACCGTGGTTTACAATGCCGAGACCAACGACATCTTGGGCGATCTCACCAGTTCTGGACAAAAACTGTGTCTTGCTCAGGGCGGCAAGGGGGGGCTGGGTAATCAGCATTTTCTCAGTAATTCGAATCGTGCGCCCGAAAGAGCTTTACCAGGCTTGCCTGGAGAAATGCGAACCTTGCGATTGGAGCTGAAACTGCTTGCCGAAGTTGGCATCATCGGCCTACCGAATGCGGGGAAATCGACTTTGATTTCAGCCCTTTCGTCAGCCCGTCCCAAAATTGCGGACTATCCTTTTACAACGCTCATTCCCAATTTGGGCGTCGTGCGCAAACCAACAGGCGATGGTACGGTATTTGCCGACATTCCTGGATTAATTGCTGGTGCACATCAGGGCATTGGACTCGGTCATGACTTTCTGCGCCATATTGAGCGGACTCGACTTCTGATCCATCTGATTGATGTCACATCGCCAGACCCGATCGCAGAATATCAGACAATCCAACAAGAACTTCGTGCATATGGACGAGGGTTACCCGATCGTCCTCAAATTTTAGTTCTGAGCAAGTTGGATGCAGTGAGTTCAGGTGAGCAGAATGTAAAAACGATCGTGCAAGAATTGCAAAGTCTTGCCCAAACCGAAATTTTCTTAATTTCTGCGGTCACCCGCACAGGATTAGAGCAATTGTTAATAGAAGTTTGGCGACTCCTTGATCAACTTAATGAAGCTGATGCATCAGCCCCGATCGATGCGGTCAGCTCTTAAAAATCAACCTTTCAGAAGTAGTCCTAAATAGGGGGACAGATTTTAGACTAGAAATGTAAAGACATTACTCAACCGACTTTCTAGAAAATCATCTTCCAACCTCGCATTCAGTGCCACGATTGGCAAAGCTCACAAAAGTATTGATCACATTCTGAAAATTTGGCTGAAGTAGTGAAGTATAGAGGAAGACACAAGAGGAGGCAGTTTCATGGCTGCAACTGACTTCAGAGATTACTACGCGATTTTAGGGGTAAGCAAAACTGCCACTGCCGAAGAAATTAAGCAGGCATATCGTCGGTTAGCACGTAAATATCATCCAGATATGAACCCGGGCAACCGCCAGGCAGAAGCACAATTTAAGGAAGTCAATGAAGCCTATGAGGTGCTGTCTGACACAGACAAACGCCAGAAATATGACCAGTTTGGTCAATATTGGAAACAAGCAGAGCAGGGACGATCGCCCTACGGAACAGGGGGCGACTTTGATGGGTTTGAGTTCGGACGTTACGGCAGTTTTGAAGAGTTCATTAATGAACTGCTAGGACGCTTTAATAGCGGTAGTCCTAATACGGGTGGGCGTGGCACTCCAGGTTATGGATATCGCACTTCAACCGGTGGCACACCGGGCAGTGATGGATTTAGCAATTTTTCTGGTTTTGAGAACCAGACTGGGAGTGGGGCGCTCGACAGCGAAGCACGCATCAGTCTCACATTTGCAGAAGCGTTTCAGGGAATACAAAAACGCCTGAGTTTAAGTGACGGTGAAACGCTGGACGTTCGCATTCCAGCAGGTGTCAAGCCAGGTAGCCGAATTCGGATTCGGGGCAAGGGACAATTTAGTCCGTACTATACCTCGCAACGAGGGGATCTGTATTTGAAGGTCGAAATTCAGCCCCATCCTTTCTTTCAATTTGAAGGGGATAACTTAGTCTGTGAAGTGCCGATCGCTCCAGATGAAGCGGTTCTGGGTGCTCAAATTGAGGTGCCCACTCCAGATGGATTCGTCACCGTGAACGTCCCTCCCGGAATTCGTTCCGGACAGTCTTTACGGCTACGGGGTAAAGGGTGGCAGTTATCAAAAGGAGGACGCAGTGATCAACTCATCCGCATTGCGATCGCTGCGCCCAAAGAGATTACTGCTATCGAGCGAGAATATTACGAAAAGATTCGCGCCAGTCGCAGCTTCAACCCCCGCAGCCACTTGCAGCAAGTTCATTTATAAGCCGTTAAGCCATTGCCCCGGTTAGAGGACAATGGCTTAACGGCTTGAAAAAATTTTTACTGAACCTGCACCGACCCAATGGCAAAAAAGATCATTAATTGCCAGGTGAAGTCGCAGGGGCAGGGGATACAGAGGGTGAAGAAGATGGGGCAGGGACAGGAGAGGGAGAAGTGGCAGGTGCAGGCGCGCCGCTTGGGGCAACAGGACTGGCAGTAGTCGCAGGTTCAGAACCTGCCAATTTGTTGATCTCATCTTTGTATTGTGCGGGGGCTAAATTTGCCGCAGAGACAAATAATGGCTTCGCCGCATCAACTTTCCCCTGTTCTTTCAGAACCAGCGCCTTTCCCAAAATTGGACGGAAATCTTGCTGATTGGTTTTGATTGCTTCATCAAAAAGCGCGATCGATTCTTCATAGCGCTTCTGGCTGGCATAGACTCGTCCCAATTCAATCTGAATAAAGGGGACATCCACACTTCCGGGTTGAGTCTGGTTAGCCGAATTTGCCGTTTTGAGCGTATCCTGTAGCAACCCGATCGCCTGCTCCGGACGATTTTGTGTCAGCAATAAGTCCACCATTCCTTTCAGGGCATAGGTATCTCCTGGCTTTGTCGTCAAAATATTGCGATAAACCTGAGCCGCGCCTTCATAATCTTTCGTGTATTGTTTTGCCTGAGCTAGCAAGATGGCATAAACCGTGTCATTGGGGTTCACCTTAACCAATCTTTCCAGGGGGGGAATAATATCTTCAACCTTTGCTGACCCCATATCAATCAACCCTTTGCGCGCTCGAATTAACCCTTCTAGCGCAGCTGGGTTATCAGGCTCGCGTTGCAAAACCAATTCATATCCCTTGACCTGAGACTCCAATTCAGCCTTTTGGGATTCAGTGGTTTTCAAAGCTGAAGAGGTCGCAGAAGGGACACTACTTTGTCGGAACACATTATCGATGACTGGAAACAGGGAAGACCCCACCAACCCGATAACTGCAATAATCAACACCAGATTTAACATCCAGCGACGACGCTTTTCAGCCACATCTTTGCCTTGAACTCTACTGTCATTATTAACCACAAATGGGATTTCAGTTGGAATCTTGAAGGAGCCCGATGCTTGTTTCACTAGACCCTATCAGAATTATCCTGGTTGAGCCTGCAGGGGCGCTTAATGTTGGTGCGATCGCCCGCGTGATGAAAAATTTTGGACTGTCGAACTTGGTTTTGGTCAATCCTCACTGCGATCCCACCGGAATTGAGGCACAGCAGATGGCAGTTCATGCGAAGGAGGTGTTAGCTCAGGCAAGCCAAGTCGCAACATTGCCAGAAGCCTTGGTCGGTTGCCAGTGGGCGATCGCCACGACCGCTCGACCTCGCGCCTTAGGACCCCAGTTAGAATCTCCCAAAACGGTACTTTCAGAGTTAATTAAGCCAGGACAAACCCTGCAAACAGGACTCATTTTTGGTCCCGAAGACCGGGGACTCAGCAACGAGGAACTCAAATACGCCCAACGCTTTATTTGCATCCCTTCTAACCCAACCTATGCATCACTCAATCTGGCTCAAGCTGTTGCCATTTGTGCCTATGAACTGTATCAGCTAGTGCAGGTTGAGCCAGCGAACTCTGAGACGGTAGCTTCCCCCCCCCAAGCCGAACTATCCACCCTTGCCACCCTCGATGAACTTGAAAGATATCATCAGCAACTTGAAGCCGTCTTGCTTAAAATCGGCTATCTTTATCCCCATACTGCGGAAAGTCGCATGGAGAAGTTTCGGCATTTATATAATCGTTCACGTCTATCTAAGGTCGAAGTCGCTATGTTAAGAGGGGTTTTGAGCCAGATGGAGTGGGCACTACAAGTCAACACCTGTGAGAAACTGAATGACTCCACAAAAAATTTAGAAGAACCCTTGTCATAAGAGGAGAAGTCTGGCATAAACTGGATGACTCAAGAGAGTCATTATTTGAGATACAAGATTTATTAGCTTAGTTATTTTTTCTACGAGTGTCGCTAAGATTCGTCCCAACGGATGTTTCAATCGTTAAGTACAGCACAGAAAGCTGGATGAGTTGGTGAGAGGCAGAAATTATGACAGATTTCAGAGATGACTTGAGAAAACGGACAGGCAACAATGGGCAAGCTTCTCGTCCCCATCAGCCGCCGATTCCTCAAACATCCCCCTCTGCCCAATCCGCATCCAGATCCCCCCAAAGCAGTTTGGAAGGGGATGGGAAACAGACAGATGCAAAGAAGCCGTTGTCTAGCAAGCTCCCAACCCCAAGAAACGAGCCTCGCCATGGGCAAAAAGCAGAAGCAATGCCCAAACCACGATCGCAAAGTTGGCTGAGCCGATTCTGGAGGGGCACCCGGAAGCGAAGCCTGGCAGTGGACAAACCAGCTCCACCCATAACTCCGACGCCAAATCAGTCCCTCAAACCCAATCTCAATCGTCCGTTGGCACCTCGTCGCACACAGTTGCCTCTACAAGATAGCCATGTCGCCACTCGGCAATCGTTCAGCCATACCGATCCGTCCCTAAAAGAAGTCCCTCCTTTAGAAAAAACTCGGTTAGGAAACAATTCTTTAGACCAGCCGCGCACTGCAAAAAGTCGCCTAGAGAAAGATCTGCTAGAGAAAAAACGTCTAGAAAAGATTCGATCGGAGAAGAAAAATTCAGCCGAAATGAGGCGAGATAGAATCTCTTCTGGTCAAACTCCATTGAAGCCACCCTCTCCTCGCCAACCCTTGAACCCATTCGGAGCCAAAACGCAGCAAGCTGAATCCTCTAAGGCGAGCGACCCGGCAACCCAAGCGCAACAACGTCAGGAATTGTCGCGTCGCAAAGCACGTGAGGCTCGCTTGCGCGATCACCAGCGCCGTCACGCCAATCAATCTGCTTATGGTGCCATTCCTCCCATATCGCCATCGAGCAATTTTGGGATCACACCCGACCCTCAGCGATTATTGGGAAATCGTCCAGTTGCCCCCAAGTCGGTTCCCCAAAAACCGCGATCGCCCATGGCAAGGGCATTATTGTATGGCATTCGGTTATTGATTTTAGGCGTCGGCATCGGAGCGATCGCGGGAACCTTGTTAGCTGTGTCCGATCGCGCCAATCATCCTTCTGCTCAGGCTTCTCAAACTCACGTGGTGACAAATCATCAAGCGCAGCTTCAATCGACCTTGTCGTCATTATCAGTGGTGCCCTCCGCTTTGCGATTAGGGCAAGAGATGCTGGTCGTCAAAAATCAGATTCAGACCTTGATCAGCCAAAACACTCAGCTATCACCAGGTATCTTTATTTTTGACCCGGATACGTCGAACTATCTAGATGTAAATGGTGGAACCCCCTTTCCAGCCGCCAGCATCATCAAATTACCAATTTTGGTAGCCTTATTCCAAGACGTTGATGCTGGGCAAGTACGCCTAGATGAAACTCTCACACTCAAACCCGAAATTATCGCCGAGGGATCAGGGGATTTGCAGTTTCGACCCGTTGGTTCTCAATACACAGTCATGGAAACTGCCTCCAAGATGATCACAATTAGTGACAATACTGCCACCAATATGTTGATTGTCCGATTAGGAGGGGCAGCAGAACTCAACCGTCGTTTTCAATCCTGGGGGTTGACAACGACTGCTATCAATCAACCCTTGCCTGACATGCAAGGCACAAACTTGACCAGCCCCAAAGATATGGCGAATCTTATGGCAATGTTAGGGGAAGGGAAACTCGTGTCTATGCGATCGCGAGATTTGTTGCTCGACATCTTGCGCCATACGGTGAACAACAGTTTGTTGCCCAGCGGAATTGATGCAGGCGCGACAATCGCACACAAAACAGGCGATATTGGTACTTTGATTGGAGACGTCGGGCTCATTGATTTACCCAATGGCAAGCGCTACATTGCCGCAGTTTTAGTCAAAAGCGCCTACAACGATCCACAAGCACCCGAATTTATTCGCCAGGTTTCGCGTACAGTCTACCAGGCAATGATTCAACCCACCAATCAACCCACTGCGACTGGATCACCAGGAGGGACTCCAATCAATGGAACTCCTACGCCAATACCTTCTATCTCTCCACAGGGAAATTCTGGCGGAACGCCCCTACCTGGAACGACTTCCGAATCGCCCCATCCGCTGCTAGAGCGGAAGCAAACTCAAATTGCCCAACCTTGAGAAGGATGATCTCAAAAAATTTGCTCTGATGAAAATGCCTCAGTGGCTATAACGACTACAATACCGCTCCGAATACAGCAGATCGAATTAAGATTGTTAGCTACTTAACGTAATTTTCCTTTACAATTTGTATACAATTGAGCTGATTAATGAGTTTTGTGACAGGATACGATTCTTCAAGATTTGTCCTGGGACTAGATTCTTGTAGCGACAGAGCGATCGCTCTGCGACTGGAAGTCTGCCCAGTTTTATTGGGCTACCTACTTCGCTGGGGGCTACCAGTTCAATCCTATTCTTGAGACCATGAATCGCTTTCTGCATCACCTGGATTAAAAATTCGTCGATTATCCTAATTGATCCAATATTCAAAGAGGTCAGGGT
This sequence comes from Scytolyngbya sp. HA4215-MV1, assembly GCA_019359045.1. GTDB lineage: Bacteria > Cyanobacteriota > Cyanobacteriia > Leptolyngbyales > Leptolyngbyaceae > Scytolyngbya. Next base: position 214,357 of record JAHHIA010000008.1, on the reverse strand, counting down.
TAATCCTGGTTAAACCGTGCTTGGGCATTCTGAGCATGAATAGGAGGTCGATAAACGTTATCCAGATCACTTTTTTAGCGTGTAAGTGCTTCACAATACCCAGACAACGGATTCGCAAAGTTTTCATTTTCATGAATAGATAATTTCTCTTTTGATAAGAGAATTAAACTCGAAAACGCATATTCTACTTTTATCCCAATTTCATTCCATAAATTAAAAGAGCTGAATTTCTGAATTTAAGAGATTTTATTCTAAAAATTAAAAGAGGCTTGAATTCTGAGTCATAACAGCAGCAAAGGTATTATTTGGAACAAAGATTTAAAAATAGGCTCAAATTAGAAATTCAAAATTGTCCGGATTAATCAATTCAGATTATTCAAAGATAGAAAACTGCTTTTTGGGGAGATAGTTCTGAAAATTTAAAAAAGCCCAAATTTATTTCAAAAGTACCCGGTTTCGATAGGTATCGGCTGGATATGCATATAGAATTCTGTCCAGCCTTACTCAATGCAGGCTATCAGCGTTCTATTCTGCTAAACTCTGCGACTTCAGGCTTGGGCGCAGAAAACTGTGCGTTTGAAGATAGCCAATTAAAAGTAAGAGGGTTATCCTGGTGATTTGAAAAACCTAAAACCTTTCAGATAAATAGATGGTAGTCTATCGGTTGCCATCATTCATCTGAAATCAAGTCAGTGTTTCTAGGCTCAATGACTTTATGAGATTTTCATAAACCCGTAGAAATCCGGTTGGAGTTGTACCGCGAAAAAGTAATTCTTGGTATGATATGCGCGTGTTATTGGTGCGGTGTGGTGTGTAAGGAGCTGAAATGCTGAATTCAGTCGATTTCAGCGGGAGACCGTTTCATTTCATTGGAATTGGTGGAATTGGAATGTCGGCTCTCGCTTATATTCTAGCGAAACGAGAGTTACCAGTATCTGGTTCAGATCTAAATCTAAATCACATTACTCAACGATTGCAGGAACTGGGAACTCATATTTTTTGGAGTCAGGATGCAACGAATTTAGAGTTTTTTCGATCTACCTCAGATTCGCCAGGTGAAGTCTCCCCTCCATGGGTAGGGAGTGCTTCTGTCTCAGGTGCCGTAACCTCTCGACCAACCCCTAAAACATTGCAGAAAGCCCAATCCATCAATGTTTTACCTCAGGTTGTTTGTTCGACCGCAATTCACGCAGCCAATGCGGAATATCAAGCTGCGATCGACCTGGGCTGTCCCATTTTCCACCGAGCCGATCTGCTGGCAGCACTGATTCAAGATTATCGCAGCGTTGCAGTCGCAGGCACCCATGGTAAAACAACGACCAGCAGTTTGATTGGGTATATGCTTCTCCATGCTGGATTAGACCCAACCATTGTCGTTGGAGGAGAAGTCAACGCATGGGAAGGCAATGCGCGTTTGGGGCAGGGACCCTATCTGGTTGCCGAGGCAGACGAATCTGACGGATCTCTGGTGAAACTGGCACCTGAAATTGGCATTATCACGAATGTGGAATTAGACCACCCCGACCACTACAGGACACTGAGCGAGGTCATTGAAACCTTTAAATACTTCGCAAACCATTGCAAAACGTTGATTGGCTGTATCGACTGCGCCACCGTTCGCGATTGCTTGCAACCTCAAATCAGCTACAGCCTACAGCACGACTCTGGGGCAGACTACACGGTCGATTGCGTAACCTATGGTGCAGAAGGCACGACAGCACGGGTATGGGAACGAGGTAAAGTCCTGGGAGAATTTAACCTGAAGTTGCTGGGACAACATAATCTCAGTAACTCTTTAGCAGCAATTGCCGTAGGGCGGTTGTTAGGGTTGGAGTTTAAGGCTATTGCAGCTGCAATCTCCGGTTTTGAAGGTGCTCGCCGTCGCTTTGAATATCGAGGTGAGTACAATGGCATCTTATTTGTGGATGACTATGCCCATCACCCCAGCGAACTCCGTGCCACACTAGCTGCTGCTCGCCTACGAGTCAAAGGATTAGGCACATTCCCGCAAAGACGAGTGGTTGCCATCTTCCAGCCACACCGCTATAGTCGGACGCTGACATTTTTATCAGAATTTGCGGAATCATTCGGAGATGCTGATGTTGTTGTACTCACGGATATCTATAGTGCCGGAGAAACCAACTCGAATCAAATTACAGGGCAGCAGGTGGCAGATTTGGTTAGCACCCATCACCCTAATGTTTACTACCAACCGACCGTACAAGCGGTGGGTCACCTTTTAAATCAAATCCTGGTTCCTGGAGATTTAGCTTTATTCTTGGGAGCAGGAAATCTCAATAAAATCATTCCAGAGATCATCGCGTTCTATCAGGGTGTTGAAGCAGACTCATCTCAGGATTGTTTTTATAAAGCCTGATCTGAAAATAGCGGACAAAATAGTCCAATCCATCACGCTTGTTTTATTTATCCGGGTCGCTCAGGTAGCTACGCTAGTATGACTCTCTCGTGCAACTTTTCTCGCAGTGCCACTGCTAATCTCGCTACAGATTCTCTTGCAATCTCGCCTATTCAGTTGTCTGAAAATTGCTTGATCAAGTCTCGTGTTTCTCTTGCATCAATGACCTCTTTTCGGGTCGGTGGACCCGCAGAGTGGTACGTTGCACCTAAAACGTTGAAAGATTTGCAAGCTAGTTTCGCTTGGGCAAGGTCTGAAGGAGTGCCGGTTACCTTGCTAGGGGCTGGCTCTAATTTATTGGTCAGCGACCGCGGGCTGCCAGGGCTGGTGATTTGCACTCGCCACCTGCGATACACTCACTTTGATCCAGAAACCGGACAAGTCACCGCTAATGCCGGAGAGCCATTACCCCGCCTTGCCTGGCAGGCAGCAGAGCGAGGTTGGAGCGGATTAGAGTGGGCAGTAGGTATTCCTGGCACTTTAGGAGGTGCTGTGGTAATGAATGCAGGTGCCCATGGGGGTTGTACCTCTGAGATTTTGGTCAACGCTGAGGTACTCACCCCCCATGGAACCACACAAATTCTGTCCCCACACGAGCTTCATTATCGCTATCGGACTTCTCTCTTGCAGGGCGGTGAGCGTCTAGTCACCCAAGCCACTTTTCAGTTGCAACCGGGACATGATCCGGCAGTAATTCTGGCAGAAACATCAAAACATCTCGACCATCGGAAATCCACTCAGCCCTATCATCTGCCCAGTTGCGGCAGTGTGTTTCGTAACCCGACAGCTCATTCAGCCGGTTGGCTCATTGAACAATCGGGTCTGAAAGGATTTCAGATTGGCAATGCCCAAATTGCCCATCGTCATGCCAATTTCATTCTTAATTGCGGGGGAGCAACTGCAAGCGATATCTTCCGTCTGATTTACCATGTTCAACAACATGTTGAGCAACAGTGGGCACTGTGGTTAGAGCCAGAAGTCAAGATTCTGGGCGAATTTCAGCCGGCCTAGAACTTGATTTGGACTGATTCTTGAGTTCGCCGTTCGAATTAAGTGGCTCAAGGCATAAGCAATGATGCACAATAATGAACACAATAGGTTGGACTGTTTGCAGCCCTGAAAGGTTCAAGTTTTAATTAAAATTGGTGACTCAAAACAAGAAAACTGCATCAGCTCGGCGGGAGTTTGTTGGGCAGGATTAATATTTTCGTCCAGGACTCCAGCAATTTGCAGGGCACGAGTCACCAATTCTGAGCAAAATAAGGCAGAATCGTCGGCTGGGCTTTCAAGCCCGATCGCAGTCAGCGAGTCAATACCTGCTTCAATTGCCTGGAGAAAATCATAAGGGGTCTGTTCTTGCTCAACCTTGTAAAGCCAGGTTTGCATTTGGCGCATCCTGGTTGAATCTAAGGGGGTTTTGAGGGCGACCCACCAAGCTGGGCCCGGACTGGCAGCCATCCGTCTGGAAAGCCATTGCAATTGGGCACCTAAAATCGGTTTGCCAATTCCTACACTAGGTAAACGGGTATCGACATGTGACTCGGCAATAAGGATTGAGTCTTCTGACTGGGCAATGGAGCCTACGGAGAGGACGATCGCGACATGGACGTACTCAGAACGGGTCGCAACCTTGACCACAGTAGAGGGAATATCTATGCCAGAAAATGCAATTACATCACCTGGTTTAATTTGAGCTTGCAATACCTGATAAGGCAAAACTGATAAAGAATTTGAATTCTCGGTAGATTTCGTCACTAGGGTCTCAGGAAGGTTCAGTTATCTCTGAGGAGAATATTAGAGCAAAATTCAGTATTTCTAGACACTTTGTATCAGCTATTTGCACAAATCAATTGTTGTCAGGGCATAGTTCCCCTTTGCAAATGACGATTTCTTTTTTATTCTTGATGGCGCTGAGTTTGTCGCTGGGGAGTATTATGATTTACCTCAAGCGCCTAAGACAAACGGTAAAACAAGCTCCTCACCTGCTAAACCTGGGTATTGAAGCGATCAGCCCGCTCAATTTGCCCAAAATTTCGGTAATTATTCCGGCTTTTAATGAAGCAAACAATATTGAAGCTTGCCTGATTTCCGTTTTGGCAAGTTCGCACCTGCCTCCCGACAAATTAGAAGTATGGATAGTGGATGATCAGTCAACTGACAAGACACTGGCGATCGTCCACGCCCTGCAAAAGCAATTGAATGATTCTCGCCTCAAGGTGCTGGCAGTTCCCCCGCGTCCACAAAACGAGAAATGGATAGGCAAAAACTGGGCTTGTACGAACGCGGTGAAGTACGCGAATGGAGCATTCTTCTTGTTTCTCGATGCCGATGTCCGGTTGAAACCGGGAGCGATCGAGTCCGCCCTGCAAACCGCAGAACAATTGCAGACCGATTTACTCACCTGCTGGCCCCAAATTGTTTGTGGATGCCTTGGTGAATGGTTAGTCCAGCCATTAATGGCCAATCTGTTAGCAACGGGCTTCGATTTTGCGGCAGTCAACGACGCCCATACCGATGCCGCCTTTGCCGCAGGACCCTTTATGTTGTTTCGTCGCACTGCTTACGAGCAGTTGGGGGGACACCAAGCTGTTGCCAGTCAGGTGGTCGAAGATGTGGAACTGGCACGCCGGGTCAAAGCAAAAGGATTGAAGTTGTGGTACGCCTTGGGATCAGACCTGGCAGCTGTGAGGATGTACCAGTCTTTTCCAGCCTTATGGGAAGGTTGGACCAAAAACTGGTATCTGGGTTCCCGTTGTAATTTGTCCCTGACCCTCTATTCAGTTGCGATTGTCTTGGTTGTCTGCACGCTGCCCTGGCTCGGATTGGCAGGTGTATTGCTCAAAGGAATCATTGGGGGTTGGACTGTGCTTGATATGCTAACCTTAGCGATCGCCCTACCAACCCTTTGGATGCAATATCAACTACGGCAGACAGGCGGAATACTTAGTAAAATTCCTACGCGCTATTGGTGGCTAACGGGAGTGGGAGGAGCCATCGTAGCAGCGATCGCCTTAGTTTCCATTATCAAAACCGAGACGGGTTGGGGCTGGACTTGGCGAGGCAGGCCCCTCCAGCGCCCGGAAACTCCTTAATGTTCTCGGTTTTGGGTTTGGTTCAAACGTTGCTGCCACTCTTGATCAATTTGTGCCGATCGTTCCAGTTCCTGTTCTGTGAGATCTCGCTCTGTGGTGTAGACAATATCTTTGTCTTGCACGATCGTTTCCGAAGCAAATTGTTGAGCATACGCTAATTTCTTTTGGAGTGCTGCATCTGCTTCATTGAGGGCGATCGCTCGTGCCTGTCGAGTTTCATTCCGAGCTTCGATACGGCGATTGCGCCACTGTACCCAAAAGTAGCGCAGCAGTGGAATCGCTAAGTAAGCCACGCTATAAGCCAGCGATAACCAGGCGATGATGTGAATAAAAGCCACGATCGAAGTACTGAGTCCAGCAATTTGTCCCCATGCCATCGAATTCAGCACCAGCGATAGAACAAACAGCACCGCTCCTAACCCTGCCGACAATAAGACTTGTCCCGAAGATGCTTGGCTAAAGCGCCAGGGAGTTTCTTTCAGATAAGCAGCTACAGATTTGGTGTGGGTTTGAGCCACACTAGTCTGGAGTTCAGGAAAGCGATACACAATATCCCCCTCCGGACTCACTTCAGGCTGCCCGGCAAAGCGCGTCAAGACAGGCAACATATATGCCTCATATTCCTGATCAAAACCTTGTCCGATCTTGTCCAAATAAGGTGAAATTTGCTCAGCCGTTACTGCGCCGCGATGATTCCGGATAACCATTGCCACCGTTTGCCAGCGTCGCTCTTCTAAATCGGTATTTGGATTACCATCTCCAAATAAGAAGGAAAAGATAGCTTCCAGAAAATTCATCTGGCTTCCCTCTACATCACGAGCGCGTTGGCGGCCATGTTGACGAGTTTGGTAATTGGGCGAGAACATCCAATATAAATCGGGTCCAAACCACAAGCGAGGTAGGTAAAAAAAGCCCCCTCCCCCGAAACTATTGTCGCGATCGTCATTGTTGCTCCCCCGACTACTGCTGATGGCAACGATCAAAATCCCGATCGCGACGATCGCTAGCACAATCAACAAAATTAATACAATGCCAAACGAAAGCCGGATGAAGTAAAACAAAGCCTGCCAAAACGTTGCCAACCCCTGCTTTAACCGCAATCGCAAGGACTTGTTTAACAAGATGCTGCGAATGTTTTTCGGGAAAACATAAACAACTTCACCCGATTCAGCAACTTGCAAATGCCCACTGGCAGCAGACGCCAGCACTAGCAACCCCTGCTGCGCCAGATTAATATCGATGCCTGCCTGGGCTGCCACGTCTCCCACCGTCGCGCGGTAGTCCAATCTTTCAACCGCTTTGATGATTGTGGCATCTGGATTCATATCAATACCTGAGTAACCAGCTGATACTTAATCAATAACCTTGCTTCCTCAAGTATAGTTTTTTCAGTTTTATCCGGCAGGCAACGCTCAATCAACGACCTTCAGCACGCCCTTTCTCAGCGCATCCAGAACTTGGTTGATTTGGATTTGTTCTTCTTGACTGAGAGAATTTTCGGACAGCAACGCAGCCAGAAAAACTTGTTGATCGGCACGAGTAATTTGATGAGACGCAAAAATTCGCTGAATGACTTCGGGCACCGTCTCTGTGACAGGGGGCATGTTCTTGAGAGCCTGTATTCTCATGACAAGCTTGGTTACCATCCTGAGATTTTTACTAAAATAACCGATTCCTGAAAGGAATCCAGTTCAGCATTGGTATTTTCCCAACATTTAAGATAGGTTTGAGGTCGGTATTTCGCAATACAATCCATCCCCCAGAGATTTCAGTATTGCATCCGAAGACGCTAAATTCGGAGCCTTTGGTGTATTTTTACCTAAAACCGTGAGCGCTTAAGCCTTTGAACTGGGAGCACACCAGGGGTCAATCAACCTTAAGACAGTTTGTTCGATCTAGCTGAATCGCTGATACAGCGATTTCACGGAGATAATGAGAAAATTTTGATAGAAGACTTTTTGATCCATCCGTCTAATTGCACACCCCCCTAAGATTGCTGAGTAGTGTTTCAAAGGTGTTGTTGGTATTTTTGAAAGCTTTGCTGAGCAAAGCTTTCAAAAATACCAACAACATGTCTAGAACATAACCGGATTGCTGTAGGCTTTTAATGGAGTCTTTTTTAGATCTCGTAGTGAATCCCCAAGGCCTCTATGCCCAGAACGCAACGTAACGACAACTTCATTGACAAAAGCTTTACGGTTATGGCAGATCTGATTCTGAAGATCTTGCCTGCTAGCCAAAAAGAAAAAGAAGCTTTTGCATATTACCGGGACGGCATGTCTGCTCAGGCAGATGGTGAATATGCTGAGGCGTTGGAAAATTACTATGAGGCGCTGAAGCTCGAAGAAGATCCTTACGATCGCAGCTACATCTTGTACAACATCGCCCTCATTCATACCAGCAATGGGAAGCAAGAAAAAGCGTTAGGGCTTTACCATGAAGCTCTGGAACTCAATCCGCGTCTCCCTCAAGCGCTCAATAATGTTGCGGTTATCTATCATCATCAAGGGGAGCAACAAAAAGAAGCAGGCAATGATGAAGCCGCAGAAACCCTCTTCGATCAGGCTGCAGAGTATTGGAAGCGAGCCATCCGCTTGGCGCCTAATAACTACATTGAGGCGCAAAACTGGCTCAAAACCAGTGGGCGTTCTCAAATCGATATTTATTTCTAAACATCGGTCACCCCAAAATTAGTCAGGTTTATCCATCGCGCCCGATTGGCTCCCCATTAAGAACGATCGGGTGCGATGGCCTTTTTAACCCTATTTTCTAGCTCACTCTCGTGCTGCTGGCACAGATCCTTCCTTAGGTGAAACGGCGCTTTCTGTACCTGATGAAGTGGATGAAATGGGTGGACAAAGCTTAGTGATCAAGTAACCTCCCGCTTCAATCACAAAATCATCAAAGTCATCATCTTTGCCAGGTCGAGCTAATCCATCATCATCGAGTGAGATCCGAGTGCCAGTAATTTCACCCTGTTGACCCGCATTTAGAGAACCTTCGATCGCCGCTCTCAAGTTGAGTCCTGCTTGCCGAACCCGTCGGGTCATGCCTGTTGGACTAACCGATTCTAAATAAAACGCATACCGAGTATTTGCCCGAAAGGTGTATTCAGTCAGTGCGTTGCTTTCACCCAGGCGGTTTTGTACAGTTCCTCCCGCCACCGTCCCGAGATAGTCTAAGGGAGTACCCGTATCATCCTGGCGAGGAGAAGACGACTGAGGCTGTCCTGAGCCAAATTGGTCGTAGGGCTTGACTTCTCGAAACAACTCCACTGTCTCGTTCGTATCCAAATTAATAATCCCAAACGTAGACTGGTTGGCTCCATGAGATTCCTTGAATTCAAACTCGATCGTCGTATCTTCAGAGAATTTAATGACATCGGTGCCACCGATCTCTTTCGCTTGAGCCGGAAGCGCCAGCATTGCTAGGGTTGAGAGAAGTGTCAGCAGAGAAGGAAAAAGGAGAGGATGGGGAAAGTTTGGCATAGAAGGGGTGAAGGGATGAAGAGGACAGCCTACCGCCTACCACGTCCGCAGGTTGGGATTGGGACGCGATTTGGCGAGTTGGTCAAGGGTGGCGCGTAAGGTTTCGGCTTCGCTTCGCAGTTCTTCTAACCGCACGCAGGCTGCGGGAATTGCAGGCGGCTGAGGCGGCTGACGAGCAAATCTGCGAGGAGGTTCAGGAGCTTGCTCAATTTGGGCGATCGCAGTCTCACAATCCCGGTAGGCAACATCGGCTTCACGATTGATTTGAGAGACTCGCTCTACTAGTGCAGGGTCGAGTTTGAAATTGTCGTGGTATCCAGGGGCGTTATTATTCCAGGTATTCGTGCCAGTGATATCGCCATAGCTACGATCGGCTCTGGCAGGAACGATCATCAATCCTTCTACCAGAATCACGGTGGCGATCGTCCAACCTAACATTTTCAATTGACCCATTGTTCTACTCCTCACGGCTGCCACTAAACGCCTGACTTCTCATTCCTAATTTCTGGCTCCTGCTCTCCATGCCTCACAACCGAAAAGCAATTCCGGCACCAAGTACAAATCTCGCTTCATCTCCTGCACCCGCAATATCTCGAACAGCGGGGGTAATAGTCAGAGGAAAGTTTCTAAAGGGAGCGATCGATAACCCCACTGCCAGGTCTTGCCCAGTCCACTCAGTAATCAAGCTCAGGGGACGGGCAATACGGATGGCAACATTGCCAAACACATTGACATTGTTGACTCCATCATCCACTGCACCATTGGAGCGAAATTGCCCATCCCCGACTCCCAAAGTGACCGAGATGCGACTGAAAGGCTGGTCGATCGACGTTTGTGTTCGGAAGACTTTGGTAACCACGCCATAGAGCGACTGTTCAAAATCATTCCGACCGATATTGAGAAAACCATTCCAACCGATCGCGGCTGCCCAATCAGGGGCAAAACGGCGATGGAGTTTGGCGTTAAAGCCACCTTCGCCAAAGTTGTCGTTATTTGCCAGCGTATAAGAAATTTCCACACCAACGTTTTTATCAGCATCTCCGTAGCCAAAGCCCACCCCCACTGTCCCTGCAGCCCCATCATTGTTACGGGTTTCAGCCTGGTAAGTGCTACTGATAAATCCGGTGGTGTTGTCTGCGCCGATCCCAGTGGGGATATCAATACTGAGTGCAGGTGAAGACTCAGGTTCGTAAAGTTCAGGCGGAGTCAGGGGAACGATTGGGGCAGGGCGGGGACACTGCAATGCACCATCACTCTCCGAGCTTTGAGACAGTCCCCTTGCTTCCAACGATCGGCGATCGGTGTGGCGAGAATTGCAGGAACTAACCGATGGGGTCTCATCAGGTGACAATTCTGGCAGCAGGTTACTGGCGAGTTGATTGGAACCAACAGCCTGCGAAGAGACAGGCAAAGAGACTGAGGAAATTTCTACTGGAGTCGTGTCGTTCTCCTTTGGAAGATAGCTTCCTGCCAAATCCGCTGCGGTTGAAGAGGGATGTGGCGAAATTGTCACGGGCGTTGATGGTGTGGCAGAGGCATCAGACCAGCTTTCCGACGTAAAGCTCGATGGCTGGGACAACGTTTCGGGTGAAGCGATCGCTGCTACAGTGACCGTCGGAGTTGCAACAGTGACCGTCTCAAATGTGCCCAAGGATGGCGTCGGTGGAACATCATCCATGTGGGGAGGATCGCTGGCATGGGCTGTCATTTCTCCTGCAACTAGTGCAGTTAGCGTGCAAACCGCAATCCCAGAAAAACGCATGAATTTAATCTCCAGAACTCACACCAATGAATCAACCTACCTATTGCTCATTCATTGATACTGAATTTCGTTGACCGATCCGGACATCTGGGGCAATTGAGAAATGGCGAACTCGCAATAGATACCAAGAGTTAGAAACCAGTAGGGAAACTAGAATCGTGCGACACCAAACTAGATTACACTTCGCGGAGAATTGCTCCATACACCAAGCCGCAACTCCGCTGCGAAATTTTTCATTTTAGAGGATGTTTTAAAAGTCCTTTCACAGTTAGAAACAGACACGATCCCCCTAAACTCCCGTGCTGACGTAGTGTGGCGCTAGAAAAAAGGGGACTTTGAGGCTAATCTCCTTTTTAGACGAATAGTAATTCTTACTCACCGAACTGTTACCATTTGTCCGTCAGGAGTTATATCGAAGATTATGGGTAGAAATCCATCACAGGTATTGACCTGTTTCTGACAAGTGAAAGGAGTCGAGCAGGATTCCGCAATCTCCCCAAGTGATGCAAATTTCAAAGCAGTCCTTTTCAGGCGATCGCACTCCATAAAATAGAAGCAAAATATGGAGTGCAATCAATCATTTGATTAGGCTTCGTTGCTGGCTCCCTTGAACCAAGCCAAACAATAAGCTCCGAGCAAACTACTTAATACGATGACGATCGGGGTCATGGCGTTCCCTCCAATACCTACCTTAGTGATGACAGATCCGACAGTTCTTTGCATTACCTGAGCGGGTACTCCCGGATCAACACAGGTAACATCAACCAAACTGACGCGAATATCGACCGTTTTAAAAAAACTTTTTACGCTGATTGGAATGTAACTATTAGATTAACGTTTTCTGGGAAGTACAAGCATCGATCTATAGAGCTTGTTTTCCCTGAAGCAACTTCACTCCAACGACTGACAAACATGTTTTGAACATCAAATTCTAGTTTATGAGGACATACCTAGAATTCAACAACTTTAATAGTCTATCCGGGAATTGCAACTTTTAGCAGAAGATTCATGGGACCGTAAGCTTTGAGTTGTTGCATCTGATCTTGATCCCGCGCAAACAAGCTACCTGCAAAGCCTAGAGCATTGACGGAGATCGACTCAAAACTTTCTTGAGATCGCGGCACAATCAACATCCATGCCCTTGTCACTAGCAAGTTATAGGCACCTGGGGATTGATGGGTCAGAGCGCGATCCCTCACACATAACCCCACTTGCTGAAGCAAGGTTTGATAGCTCTGGTACAGGACCATCGGTGCAGATAGTGAAGACTGGCTGAGATCCAGATCCAATCGAGTAAACCCATTAACAAATGGAAAGCCAGCGAGTGTGGTCGCTAAAGTTGTTGAACTTACAGTGGGGATCGCATTCATCAACAGAGGAGCGATCGGCAGTGGGAGATCGCCCGGCACCATCGGCAGCGGAATCAATTGCAGGTGCTTATGTCGCTGACTGGCTCCTGCCAATGATCCCCCGTTATAAAAAGCCAAACCATCGTATTCTGCCAAACATGCCCAGAGCGCTTCAAAATCCGCCAGAGTCAACCAGGTATCTTGCTCCTCAAACGCCCGCGTGATAATCAGCAGATGATAATCCACCACGTTGAATTTGTTTAACAGACACAAATGGGTGTTAGAAATATCTGCCACAAACAGATCTTCCTCATAGGGTAAAAACGGATTGAAGTCTTTGCCCGTGAGCGTTTTTTTCTGTTCTTCTTGTTTTTTTGCCGCAATCTTACGCGCCACATTACGGGAAATGCGTACCAGAAACCGTACATTTGCCTGTTCAATAAATTCGTAATCCGTTTGGATAGAATGCAGGGCACCGCAGTGCAGCGCATGCTCAGTGCGATCGAGGATCCGTTGCCAGAGGGTACCAGGTTGTAGGGTAATGGGTGAGGAAGTGGGTGGTAGGAACTCAGACATGGAGCAATGGGGCATGAGGAAGGTGAAGAAGTGAGGAGAGAAAGGGGGAAAGGGGCAAGATGGGCAAACAAATTCCAACTCTGGTTGGGATTCCCGATCGGTCTCAGAGAAAGAAGAACCAAAGGCTAGCTCAATCGCAATGCTTTCTTAATTATTAGTTGGATTTTTGGGAATGACTCACATTGAGTAGGAACGATCGCATCCTGTTGTCCAACTTTCCTCCCTTTTTTCTCAGCGCAGAGCAAGTATTGAATCTGGTGAGTAGACCTTGCCTCACCAGGGACTGCCAATCATCGTAAACGGTGCCCAATAGTAGGGATGGGACAAATCTTTATCCTTTAAACCTGCCAATTCCGGTGGCAGGGGAATGCGTTGATCGGGGCTTTGCAACACGCCTGCATCCACCTGAATCTGCCTGTGAATCAGGGCTAGCTGCGCCTGTCGCAATGCCTCAGCTTTGATGGGAGCGGTTCGCAAATGCTGATAGAACTCGGTCATCAATGCCAGGGTGCCTTCATCATCCACAGCCCATAGACTTGCTAATACCGACTTCACGCCCGCCTGATAGGCTAATCCAGCAAACCCCAATTCGGCATCGCGATCGCCTAGCGCGGTGCGGCAAGAACTCAGGACTAACAATTTAACCGGTGGATGATTCCACCCCAGACCAGGCAACTGGTCTAAGGTCAAGCGGGTATCCCAAAACTGGATGTAAGAGCTGGCAGGCTGACCCGCTTTGAATTCAGCATGAGTCGCCAGATGGATAATGTCAAACGATTCTTGTTGACGCTCAGCAGTCAGCTTTTTGACGGTAAAGTCCTGGTTCAGAAACGACTGCCCTACCCATGACTGATTCAGAATTGCATTCAATTCAACTGGTACGGCTGGCAGCGGTTTTTGCTCTTGAAATTCTGAAGCGCCCATTGCCAGTACTCTGGCATGTTTGAGGTTGAGGTATAAAGTGTCCGTGAGGGTAAGACTGGGCATAATCCCCAGACTATATTTTTCAACCAGAAATTGCTTGCCATCGTGTAAGGCAGCGATCGGCAACGATCGCAATCCTGCATCCATAATGAACGCCAGATTCGTAATTTCTTGCGCTTGCAGATCAGGCGCGATCGGTGCCACCAACCATTGATAGAGTTGTTGCGCCGCAGGCAAATAGCTGGTGGTATCACGATTGACTGGATCAGTGATTTCATCCCGAAACTGTTTCACCAGGCTTAGCACATCTACTCGCCGAGCCGTAGACACTCGCTTCCGAATAGGCTTGCCTTTTGCCGTAATCAAGACCAACTCTAACTGGTCAGTGTCTTGGGGAATCAGCGATGCCACTGCTGGTAATCCCGTCGAGGCTGTCAGTGTTACCGCTTGCTTGGATTGCAACCCACTTGGCACAAAGCTGACATAGAGTAGTGCTGGCTTTGCCCCCGTTGCCGCAGTCACCAGTTCCAGATTCCGGCACGCTTCGATCAGGTTGCGATTGGGATTGTCGTTTCTGCCCAAATATTGTTTGTATTCCTGGGTGAACTGATCATCTAGAGTGTAAACGCCGATATCAGTTGAGCTACAGGGTAGAGCACCTGCCAGCAGCCCCCGTAAGGGAGGTTGAGGAGGAAAGTTGAGCAAGAGAGGGGAGATAGGCTGCCGCTGGGAGGGAGAGGGAACAGGTGGATTCGGTGTCGGGGGTGGGGGTGGGGGCGGGGGCGGAGTCAACAGATTAATCGTAATTGCGATCGGGGCTGAAAAAGCGACCTGATCATTTGCCCGTAACGTAAAAGCAGTGGTTGCTCCAGAAGCCGTTGCCGATGAGGTATAGGTCAAAACATCCCCAGGAGCAAAAGTGCTGACTCCCGCTTGCACGGCCACCCCGTTTTTCAAAAGCGTGCCTGTAAATGAATCAATCACCAGCGAGGAATTATCCAGGTCCGCATCCCCGATCGTCGGAGCGAGATCGGCAAAAGTAACGGTAACTGGGGTATTGGGTTGCACGCTGGGTAGGGTAGAACTGGCAACGATTAGCGTTGGTGGCGTATTCACCGAACGAATCGTAATCCCAGTCGGTGTGCCAGAAGCAGCACCACCATTAGGCAAGATAGGGAATGTGCCAGTTGTCAAAGCCGCTGCCCCTGCTGCGATCGCCCCTGCTGTACCATTGCTACCTGCCCCCCCTCCCACATTAAATGGCAGGTTAGTGGCACCGCCGCCGGTTTGAATCGTCACCGTTCCGCTGACGGAGGAACCCGTGGTGTCGATCGTGTTGCCTCCGGGTAGTGTTCCCGTGCCCTGAACCACCCCTCGACTGGTCGCAAGAGTCACATTACCGCCCACTCCAGCACCAGGTGCTACATTCGTACCACGACTGTCGATCGTGCCAAATTGAATATTACTGCCTGCAGTGACACTGAAAGGTCCCCCGGTCGGAGTTGCCAAGCCAGTTGCAGAAGTGTTGACCGCCCCTGTAATGGTGACATTGTTTCGCGCAGTCAGGGTTACCGCCCCCCCCACATTCAAGCCACTGGTGTCAATATTGCTAAGGTTCAGATCCACTCCTGAAATAGCAAGGGTCCGCCCATTGGTGCGAATGGTATCGGTGGCAGATTGCATCGTGAAGCTACCTACACCATTGTTATCGGCATCAGCGACAAAGGTAATGGAGCCAATCCCTGCAGCAAAACTCAGATTGGTATCCGAGAGCGGCGCGATCGTAATATTATCCGTCGCTTGTAAAACCACGTTGGTATTGCCCAACAGCGCCTCTAGGGAAGCTTCTGAAATGGTAAAAGTCGCCGTTCCTCCGTCTGCCTGAAAAATTTGTCCATCGGCAATTTGCGGATCATCAGGTGCTGTCAATCCACCCACGATCGTGATGTTAGTTGGGTCAAGCAGTAGGGTTCCTAAACTACCCCGAGCCGCACTCAAATCCACAGTGCCCCCGAATTGCAGGGTCTTCGCGCCCGACACTTCCACCCACCCACCCTGTCCAAAATTGGCTCCCCCACGCGCACTGATAGTGCCTGCAAAAACCGTCGCATCATCCGCCCAAACAATCACGTTACCGCCATTACCCGCTTGTAGCGCATCCGCATAAACCGTTGTATCAGCGCTGAGATATGTCTGGGTTGCAGTGGGCAAGCGACCTTTGCCCTGATAGCTGCCACCAATCAGCACGGTACCACCACCCGCTTGTCCCGAAGCGTTGACAGTTGCGCCGACTAATCCCACCCGATCGCCCAAAATTTGCACCGTTCCCCCCACCCGATCGGACACATCCACCGTACCTGTCACGATCGTGGTGCCACTCGTAGTCGGAATCGCCACCCCTGCCCCAGTCAGTTGCACAGTTCCATCAGGATTGATGGTCAATCCGGTCGCATGTTGCGCTCCACCCCCCGTCAAAAGCTGGGGCAGACTTGGAGCAGACGCAAGCCCACTCCCACCTGGTTGACTACAGCGAACACAGCCTGGATTGGAGATCGGCTGTAATTCCAGGCTAAGCGGACTCCCAACCTGGCTCAACCGCATCCGACTGGTTCCCGGCACCGCAGTCAGGGTCACCTGTCCCCCCGGTGCAGTTAATTGCCCAGTGTTAACAACGACGCCACCGATTAGGTTGAGGCTCTGCCCCGACGCCACTGCCAAACTGGCACTATTCAGAATCACCCCCGGTTGCGCCAAACTAAACGCAAACTGGGTCGGCGCACCCATTAACGTCGCAAAGTTGGGTCTTCCAACCGAGCGGAACCATTGCTGGGCACTGCCAGCCCCAAAGCCCACACCATCGGCTGTCGTTGCTGTAAACGCAGCAGGGACATTCAAACTGGCGTTGGCACCAAAAATGATCCCCGCCGGATTTAACAAGTAGAGATTGGCATGGCTACCACTGACCTGAATTGTGCCATCAATGATCGACGGGCTACCACCCACAATGCGCGCGAGAATATTGCGCGTAGCAGGGTTGGTCAGGAAATTGGCGATTTGTCCCTGACTCAGCCCAAATTGGTTGAAGCTGTGAAACAGGTTGGCACCATCGGCAGATTGCTGTCCTCCTGTGATGTCGTAGCGGTTGCCATTGGGAGAAACGACGGTGCCCACGCCATCATTTGCCGGAACGATCGCTTGTGCCAGCAGGGGCGGCGTTGATGTGGAAAATTCGGGCTGAGAGGGTTCTGGGGCAATTGTGACAGGACTGGGGGGACGCGAGGATGCGAAGACACGGGGACGCAGCAAGGAAGATAAAGCAGCAGAGGGAAGAGGGGAAAATTCTGGGTGGGACGATCGTTCTGGCGCGATAGGGGCTGCGGGCGCGATCGCTTCAGTGGAGAGGGAAAAAAAATCTGTTTTTTTTGACAAAGGCAGAGCTTGAGGAACCAGTCGAGAGCGGGCACGATCTTCCCCATTCGCCCTTGCATTCTCCCAGTCTGAGATCTCACCAACTGCGACCTCTGCTCGTAGATCAGCGGGTTCAGGGAGTCTGGCTGGTAGAGAAGGGTAGAGCATAGTGAAATATCCACTTCCTTAGAGAAAATAATTTTTAGCCAGCGATTTTATCTACACCGTCCTGATCTAGGATCAGGATTGTGTAGTCATGTATGGCAGTTCTTCCAGCCTGTATAGCTCAAGATTCATCTTTTTGTATCGAAGAATTCGGTTTTATTTTGTATCTACCCAAAACAGGCATTCCGTTAAACTGCTTTTTCAGTCGCTCTCCGCTTGCATTCAGCATGATCTTGAATCTTCGGGTCACGTTCGATCGCAATAGGTCAGCAATCAACTCACAAAAAAATTTCAACGGAGCATTTGGGATTTTTAGCCCCCTCAATCCCACTTTTTTCTTGTAAAAAAGAAACAAGAAATTTAGTGGCACAGATAAACGTCTGCCAGATGCATCAGTTTTGTATCCTAGTGGATGAAATTTGAGTTTCCTGTTGGGCTTGGATGTTGATGCGGTTGGTTGACCTCTGGCAGAAATCAGTTTTTACTAATCAAGAACCACTGGTCTATCCCAAGTGATCTGTTTTTATTTGCGAGGGGCAATTCTGACCCGGCTCAGAGGGTGTGAGCTACCGTTCTGAATGTGTTGTCAACCTGCTTCTACTCCTCGTCTTGCTAATTAAACCTTCAAAACAAACATCCGTCAGCAACTCCTTTTCCTCCAAGATCTCTCGTCAGGCATTTCAAGTCTGGCGCAGGTTTTTCCAGTTTCGGGCATCTGCTGACTTCCCGGCATTGTTGATTGCCAGTGTCGTGACCACTGGCTCATTACTTGGCGTACGTCAACTGGGAGGCTTACAACCGCTAGAACTGTTCGCATTTGATCAAATGGTGCGGTTGCAGCGAAATGAAGGCGCTGATCCCCGTTTGTTAATTGTGGCAATCACGGAAACCGATATCCAACGGCAAAAGCAATGGCCCCTGTCTGATCAGGTGATTGCAGAGACTCTGGCAAAATTGCAGCAATACCAGCCGCGCCTGATTGGGCTCGATGTGTTTCGGAATGTACCCAATCAACCGGGACAAGCCGAGATCGCCAAGCAGTTGCAGCGATCGAATGTCATCGCAGTCCAATATCTAGGTAACACTGGAGTCGAACAAATTGCAGCTCCCCCGGGTGTGCCCCCCGATCGCATCGGTTTCAATGACCTGGTGATCGATCCCGATGGCACGGTCCGAAGGAATTTAATGTTCACGAACATTAACAACACAATTGCCCCATCCATTTCCACTCAACTGGCACTGACTTACCTGACTAAGGATTGCCCCATTCAGCCGATCCAACCGAAGTGTCAGCCAGTGTCATCAAAGCTGACCCAGAAAAAAGAATTGCAACTGGGAACGGTTGTATTTTCTCGACTGAAGACAAATTCTGGCGGCTACCAGGCGATCGATGATCGGGGCTATCAACTGTTGCTCAACTACCGATCTGCCGATTGGGTAGCACAACAGATATCGTTGCAACAAGTTCTGGATGGGCAATTTGATCCTGCCTGGGTCAAAGACAAGATTGTACTGATTGGCACCACCGCTCCCAGCATCAAGGACGTGTTTTATACGCCTTACAGTTCAACTGCGCTGGGCAACCGCCAGATGCCAGGGGTAATGGTTCATGCTCAGATGGTCAGTCAGATTGTGAGCGCTGTTTTGGATAATCGCCCATTGCCCTGGTTTTGGTCAGAACGCAAAGAAATTGCCTGGATTTGGGTTTGGGCATTCTTGGGAGGCTTACTTGCCTGGCGGTTGCGACATCCGCTGATGTTGGGACTGATGGGTTCTATAGCACTGGTAGGTTTAGCAGGCATTGGGTTCAGTCTATTTCTACAGGCGGGCTGGATTCCGATCATCGCTCCCGCCCTGACGATGATTGCCACAGGGGCGCTAACCATTGTTTATCGATCGCTGCATGACACGTTATACGATGCCCTCACCGGTTTGCCCAATCGCAAGCTATTTTTGCGCCAGTTGCAATGGGCAATTACTCGCCACCGCTGGCGACCCAATGGACAAACCGCAGTGATTTTCGTAGATCTCGATCGCTTTCAGGTGGTTAACAACAGTCTGGGACGACAAATTGGCGATCAGCTTCTCATTAAGAGTGTGCAGCGATTTAAGGCATGTTTGCCTTATCACCAGACGATCGCTCGCATGGGCGGCGACGAATTTGCTCTGTTGCTCACCGATTTTGAGGATCTGCCAGCGATTACCGAAGTTGCGGATCAAATGCAGCAGCAAATGGCACGTCCTTTTCGCTTCAATCATCAGGAAGTATTTACTAGCATCAGTATGGGGATTGTGCTGCTACAACCCGATCACCTCCCTCATGCTGAAGAAGTCTTGCAAAATGCTCAGACTGCGATGCATTGTGCCAAAACCTTAGGCAGAGCGCGATACGAGGTATTTGCAGCAGGGATGCAAGATCAGATCGTACAACGGTTACAACTGGAAACCGATTTGCGCCGAGCGATCGAACAACGAGAATTCCAACTCTACTATCAGGCGATCGTAGACCTTAGCACCAATCAAATCGCTGGATTTGAAGCCCTGATACGCTGGCACCATCCCGAACGGGGCATGGTGTCGCCGCTAGAATTTATCCCTGTAGCCGAAGAAACGGGCATGATTTTGCCACTGGGACAGTGGATTTTTCAGGAGGCTTGTCGCCAGATCAAAACTTTGCAAGAGCAATTTCCTAATCATCCACCGTTGATGATTAGCATCAATTTATCTGGGAAGCAGTTTGCTCAACCCAATCTGGTAGAGTTTATTGAACAAACCCTGGCAGAAACTGAATTAGCAGGGCATTGCGTCAAACTGGAAATTACTGAAAGTGTGGCGATGCACGACGTGGATAATACGATCGCCCTCCTGCATCGCCTGAAAGCCCTCGACCTCCAACTCAGTATTGATGACTTTGGTACAGGTTATTCTTCCCTGAGCTATCTGCACCGTTTCCCGATTGATACTTTAAAGGTCGATCGGTCCTTCGTCAGCCGCATGGTAGAAGACAATGACCACGCCGCCATTGTGCAGACGATCGTCACCCTGGGTCATGCGCTCAAGTTGGATTTGGTCGCAGAAGGGATAGAGACGATCGAACAACAAGCCAAATTGCAAACTATCCATTGTGAGTATGGTCAAGGATATCTTTTCTCAAAACCAGTAGATATCGACGCGGCTGCACTTTTGTTAGAAAAAGCAATGAAACCGCCAACAGTTGAATACGATGAAACAACTTGGTTGAATTAACTCAACTGACTGCGAAATCGATTGGCGCTCACCCCCAATAACACGATCGCAAATATTGCTAACGCCAATACATTCAACCAGAGTTCACCCAGTCCCGCCCCTTTGAGCAAAATTCCACGAATAATGGCAACAAAATGCCGCAGAGGGTTCAAAAACGACAGATGTTGGAAAATCTCTGGCATACTTTCGATGGGGGCGATCGCCCCCGAAAGTTGAATCATCGGTAGATTAATGAAGAAAGAAGTAAGTACCACTTGTTGTTGATTGCGAGCGATCGTCGCCAGCATAATGCCAATGCCAATCCCCACACAAATATAAAGCCCTGCCAACCCCATAAACAATACAAAGCTGCCTCGAAACGGAATCCGAAAAACCAAACGTGCCAGACTCAACGCCAGCAACACATCGCCTAATAGCAACACAAATAATGGCACAATCTTCGCCAACAAAATCTCCCAGGCTTCAGCAGGCGTCATCAAAAGCTGTTCCAGCGTCCCCGAATCCTTTTCTCGCACCACCGTCGTCGAAGACACCAGTGAACTGGTCAATGTCAACACCAACCCCATCACACCAGGCACCAAAAACCAGCTACTCAGCAACCCCGGATTGTAGAGAAACACACTCTGAGTCTGGATTGGAGGCGTGACGGCATCATTGGCAAGTTTGCGGCTAAAGCGATTGATAATTTGATTGATATACCCGCTGGCAATCCCAGCGGTATTCGCATCTACACCATCCACCAATACTTGGACTTCAGCGGTTTTGTCCTGATCTAAATCACGCTCGAACTCTGGCGGAATCACCAACCCTGCCGTAATTTTGCCCAACCGCACCTGCTGTCCTAATCCTTCTTGACTAAAACTGTAATCCGCCACCCGAAAAATACCATTTTCGGTAAACGCCGCAATCAACTCGCGACTTTCATAAGTATTTGCATAATCAATCACTCCCAACTTCAGATTTTGCACATCAGGATTCAACGCAAATCCAAAAATGAGCAATTGTACCGTGGGTGGAAACAACAATAGAAAAATCAATTGCTTATTTCTTAGAATCTGACTGATTTCTTTAATCACCAGCGCCCAAAAGCGACTTTCCAACAAACGACGGAGAAGATTCATCACTAATCCTTCAACTGCATTCGACTTAGGACTCGACGAGCGACGTTGAAAAAGAAAAATCCGATCGCCCCAATAATTAACGGTGCATACCAGATCCCCAGCCACCCTGTACCACGCACAAAAGCATCACGACTCAGTTCGATATAGTAACGGGCAGGAATCACATTGGAAATCAACGACAGCGGAAACGGAATATTGCTCAGCGGGTAAATGAAGCCAGAGAGGAGCAACGCGGTTAAAAACCCGATCGTCGCCACCGCTTGCACCGCTGCATTCTGATTACTGGCGCGGGTACCAATCAACAAACCAAAGGCAACACTGCTGCTGACAAAAATCAGCGTGCCAAAGACCAGGGGGGTAGGATCACCCGCAAACCAGAGTTGAAAACACAAAGCACCGATCGTAATCACAAACACGGCTTCGGCAAGCCCCACAAAAAAATAAGCCAGTCCTTTGCCCAGTAGGAGTTCCGCCGCACTCATACTGGAAGCATAGACTTGAATAATCGTGCCCCGTTCTTTTTCTCGTACCATGGCAATCGCGGTAAGCAAAGAGGGATAAATCCAAAGAATCACACCAAACACCCCCGGCACAATATAGAGCGATTCTTTGCGCCCCGGATTAAACCAGAGCCGAGTATGGGCAATAACTTTGCTGATTCCCGGTAATAAACCAGAACTATTCAAAAACGCATTGGTCGTGGCTTTCATGCCGTTCTGGATCACCCGTGCATTGTTGGCATCTGTCCCATCAATCAACACCTGCACCGTACTGGATTCGCCCGATTGAATTTGCCGATCGAAATCAGGAGGAATAATCACCGCAGCCTTAGCGATGCCCCGTTCCAGGGCTTGATGCACCGGATCTTGTCCCGACCAGGGTGTGGGCCGAAACTGATTGGTGGCAAATAATCGCTCAACGTAGGAACGACTCAAAGGCGTCACATCAAAATCTTGCACCACAATCGGAATATTTTTGGTTTCCAATCGGATAGCAAATCCAAAAATAAATAATGTTGCCAATGGTAAAAGAATCGCCAACGCCATGGTTAAGCGATCACGACGAAACTGCGCTAATTCTTTGATGCACTGTGCCCAAATACGTTTCATGTTGGAGTGAAGAAGTGGGTGAACAATTCCCGTTTTCTCGTTCCCAGTCTCTGCTTGGGACCACTTTTCGGACACTCTGACTCCTGGCTCCTGACTCCCAACTTCCAACTCCTCAATTCTGCGATCGCTGAACAATACCAATAAACGCATCTTCCAGCGAAAACGGGATGGGGCGCAGCGCTTGAATGTCCAGGTGAGCATCTGCCAGGGTGGAGCGGACAAGGGGGAGTTCACGATCAGGGTTATCGAGCACCAGGTGCAGACGATCGCCAAAGATAGAGACACGCCAGGGATCAAGATGGGTCTTGAGCTGGTTAGAAGCAGATTGGGTCTGATCCAGCACGACTTCGATCAATTGTCCCGGTTGTTCGGCTTTGATCTGGCTGGGAGAACCTTGCGTCACCACTTCCCCTGCCACCATGAAACCCATCCGATTGCAGTGTTCAGCTTCTTCTAGATAATGGGTGGTAACCAGTACCGCAGTGCCCTGACGAGCAAAGTCTTCAATCAAACGCCAGAACTGACGACGGGCAAGCGGATCAACACCGGAAGTGGGTTCGTCCAAAAACAAAATTTCGGGTTCGTGCATGACAGAAGCGCCAAAGGCAACCCGCTGCTTCCAACCGCCCGGCAAAGTGCCCGTAATTAGATTTTCGCGTCCGGTCAAACCGCAGGTCTCCAGCACCCACTCAATTTTTTGACGCCGCGATCGGCGCGGCACCCCATACACCCCACAGTAAAACTCCAAATTTTGCACAATACTGAGGTCATCGTAGAGGGTAAATTTCTGGCTCATATAGCCAATGCGGCGGCGCAATTTGCCACTGCGTAGATTCTGCGTTTGCCCTGCCAGCGACATAGTGCCACTGGTGGCTTCTAACAAACCGCACAGCATTTTAATCGTGGTGGTTTTACCTGCTCCATTCGCACCCAATAGTCCATAGATTTCGCCATACCGCACCTCCAAATTCACACCTTTCACAGCCTGAAAATTGCCAAAAACTTTTTGCAAATTTTGGGCACCAATGGCAATCGGGACAGAACTTCCGCTTGGGGATTGAGGATTGGGGATCGGCGATTGGGGCAAGCCACGACGTTGCTGGCTCCTGCCTCCCAACTCCTGACTCCCAGCTCCTGATTCCCTAGGAAACGAAATAAACGGCGGCTCCGAACCCTGTTGACGGAGTCGGGTGACGAAAACATTTTCCAGTGTGGGATCGGCGATTTGGATGGCGTCGATCGGCAAGTGCTGTTCTGCCAGCCAAACCGTGACCTGGTCTTTGCCAGACTGGGCATCTTTGACCAGTACATCCAAGCGATCGCCAAAAGTTTGCACATCGGCAATCTCAGGGTGATTCAGCAAAATCTGCTCCGCTGACTCCAGCGCTGCCAGCGTTTGAGTGCGGACTTCTAACCGTTGCAGCCCCAGGGTGGTGCGTAATTGTTTCAGTGTGCCGATTTGCTGAATTTGCCCTTCGTACATCAGGGCGATGCGGTTGCAGCGTTCGGCTTCGTCCAAATAAGGGGTGGCAACGACGATCGTCACCCCTTCGTTGGCTAATGTCGCCAGCACATCCCAAAACTCTCGCCGGGAAACCGGGTCAACCCCCGTAGTGGGTTCATCTAACAACAAGATTTGCGGTTGTGCCACCAGCGCACAGCACAGCGCCAGCTTTTGTTTCATGCCGCCGGAAAGTTGTCCCGCCAGCCGATCGCCAAATTTTTCCAACCCCATCAATTGCAAGTACTTTGACCGTCGTTGCAGCATCAGACGATCGGGCACTTCTCGCAGACCTGCCGTGTAGCGCAGATTCTCATCAATGCTGAGATCCAAATACAGCGAAAACTGCTGGGTCAAATAACCCAGCGCTAATCGCGCATCACGAGGTCGTTTGCCCAATACCCGCACCTCTCCTGAGGTGGCTTCCATAACTCCTGCCAGAATGTGAAACGTGGTGGTTTTGCCTGCCCCATCTGGACCAATCAAGCCAAAAATTTCGCCCGGTTGGACAGCAAAATTGATTCCCTTGACCGCTTCTAAATTGCCATAGCGCTTTTGCAAGCCAGAGACCTGAACCACTGCCCGTTCAAAATTAGGTTCTGCGATCGCAGGCGTGGAATTGGAAACCACTGTCATTTGTGCTGCTCCTGCTGATCGAGCAGAATTTCGCCATCTGCGGGCATTCCGGGTTTGGCATAGCCAGCAGGGTCCAAAATCCGAATCCGAATGCCAAAGACTTGCTTAACCCGATCTTCGCGAAAGTAAATGTTTTCGGGGGTAAAAGAAGCTTGGGTGTCGATCGCCCCAACTTGAGCATTCAACGGCTTGTTGGGAAAGGAATCCAGCAAAACTCTGGCAGGTTGCCCAACGCGAATCTTGCCAATCTCTCCTTCAGGCACAAACCCACGCAAATAGATTTCATTGGGGTTGATCACCGTCAGGAGGGTCTTGCCGCTGGTCACCACCTGCCCCGGCTCCACACTGCGGGTTAAGACAATCCCGTTAATGGGACTGACCACATTTAAGTAAGCAAGCTGAGATTCAATCTGTTGACGGGCTGCTTGGGCGTTTTTCACCTCCGCTTGGGCCGCCATCAGTTGTGATCGGGCAACGTTGAGTTGCCCCCGCAGAGCGCTTAACTGGGTACTGCGAATCCCTGGATTAAACTCTGTGGTTTGTGCCTGAACCAGCGCCCCTTGCGAGGCATTCACCTGACGCTTGGCAGCAGTAATGGCAGCCAGCCGACTGCCAACAGTTGCCTGGGCAGTGTCAAGCGTGGTCTGCGCCTCATCGTATTGCTGTTGGGTGACCGCACCTTCTTGCAAGAGCTGAGCAAAGCGATCACGGTTCACAGCCGCCAGTCGTAACTCGGCTTTGGATTGGTTCAATAAAGCCTGAGCCTGCCCCAATTGGGCTTCAGCAGCAGCCACATTCGCATCTGCCTGATAAATTTTGCCCTGAGCATCCCCGATCGACTGCTGCACATTCAATTGGGATTCCCGAATCTGGCTGGCAACGACCCCAATTTGAAACAAGGCTTGCTGTTCTTGCTGTTTTGCAGCCACCAGGCGAGCAGTTGCCCCTTGCAATTGAGCCTGAATCTCAGAATCATCCAGCCGCACAATCACAGTTCCCTTGCTGACCTTATCGCCTTCTCGCACCGAGACAAAGTTCACCCGTCCCGCCACTTTGGCTCCCACATCTGTGGGATACCCTTCCAATCGACCACTCAGGTTCAGGACATCATCAGTTCGCGGGCGAGAGAGAAAATAAGCCATCCCAATCCCCACTCCTACCACCAGCACCGCTAGAGGGATCAGAATGCGGAGCGGCGATCGATGCTCTGCCGACTGAGATTTATCCAATTCTGGAGCCGGTTTTTGGGAATCTGAGAGCGATTGCGTCATACAAACTGGGAGATGCCGATCATTTCTGCGAATCATACTAGACGGTATAGTATGATAACGCAAGCATATTTACAAACAGTTGTGCGCTTTCCTCATGCCAGACTCCAGCCCTTTCCCCACGACCTCTGATGCGGCAGGCGATCGTGCCACTTCTTCCCTCCCGATCCCCACAGAAAGCCCCCCCAACAATAAGCGCGAACAGATTCTCTGGGGAGCCCTGCAAATTTTCCTACACCACGGATATGCCAGCACCAGTATGGATCGGGTAGCAGCCGAAGCTGGAGTTTCTAAACAAACAATTTATAGCCACTTTCAGGATAAAGAAGGATTATTCACCGCGTTGATTGAGCGGGTCACCATCCATCGCTTACAGTCAGAATTGCCTGCCCAGCCGTTTCAGGGAGAACCTTGCGTAGTGCTGCGGCGTTTAGCAGAAACTTTTCTCGCTAAAATGGATGATCCGGAATATATCGCGTTTATCCGACTCGTCATTGCAGAATCGGCACGCTTCCCAGAACTGGCACAACTTTACGGACGAACCGTCTTGCAGTATGGCTATTCCAGCTTGGGCGCTTATTTTGTACAACATCCAGAACTCAAAATTGCTGATCCAGACGCGATCGCCCGCATCTTTTTCGGCTCATTATCATCTTTTGTTCTGGCACAAGAACTGCTGCAAGGCAAACACACCATGCCCATGGCAAAAGAACGATTGATTGATGGACTCTTGCACTGCATTTTGAACGGAGCAATGCCCCCCAATGACCCCTCTATCGTTTAAGGATTACTTTTCTAAGCAGGCAGGCGATTATGCTCGCTACCGTCCCCACTATCCCGAAACCCTGTTTACCTACCTGGCAAGCCTTTGTCCCCATCACGACAACGCTTGGGACTGCGCCACAGGCAATGGACAAGTTGCCCTCAGTCTGGCTCCCCATTTCCAGCAAATCTACGCCACCGATGCCAGCGCCAAGCAAATCGCCCAAACTTTTCCGCACGATCGCATCCACTACACGATCGCCCCTGCCGAAGCCAGTCAACTGCCCGACCAATCGATGGATTTGATTACCGTCGGGCAAGCTTTACACTGGTTTAACCTGGAAGCCTTCTATACCGAAGTACGCCGAGTTGCAAAGCCCACCGCCATCCTGGCAGTCTGGTGTTACGACCTTTTCACAATTCCTCAGGCTCCAGAATCGATCCAGATCCCTTTGCAAGCGTTTCATGACCTGACCGAACCCTTTTGGCCTCCCGAACGCGAACTGGTGAACCAACGCTATCAAACCATCCCATTTCCTTTTACCGAAATCACCGCTCCCCCCTGGTCCATGCAAATTGAGTGGACGATCGACCATCTACTGGGCTACCTCTTCACCTGGTCTGCGACCCAACGCTATATTGAGCAAAACGGCTTAGACCAAATTGCCCAAG
This sequence comes from Scytolyngbya sp. HA4215-MV1, assembly GCA_019359045.1. GTDB lineage: Bacteria > Cyanobacteriota > Cyanobacteriia > Leptolyngbyales > Leptolyngbyaceae > Scytolyngbya. The sequence goes on along the minus strand of JAHHIA010000008.1, from coordinate 186,862 downwards.
TCTCAGATCGTCTAAAACAAGCTTGGCACGCCGTGCAACCAACCCAATTGATCCAGTGGTCAATCCCGCTACGAGTCGGCAAACTAGATGGCAAAACCTCCCCGTCATCATAATTTCTCCCTGAAAAATTTTCGTTTTCCGACTCATTTATTGACGTCAACACAGCGCAGCTTGAGTAGGGAAGTTATCATTTTTGAGTACTCTATTGCAGTAGGCTGCTCTAAATAGCCCTATAAACTCTGGTGAACTATTTATCGATTCCATCTGCGTACCTGCTGGTTGCTTCAGATGTCGGTCCGCTCTTGGGAGATGTCCGGTTTGATCTGGCGGTACTGGCTCTGATGCTAGTCTTCTCAGCGTTTTTTTCTGGGTCTGAGACCGCCATCACGGCACTCGACAACCTGAAGCTAAAAGCCCTGATCAAAGAACAAGGAGATCCCAATCGGCTGTTTACTCTGGTTCTCAGCAATCGTCGCCGATTTATCACCACGTTGCTGGTGGGCAACACCCTAGTGAATAACTTTGCCGCAATTCTCACCAGTAATTTGTTTAGCCTTTGGCTTGGGAATCAGGGCATTGGGTTGGCAACGGCAGTCGTGACCTTTTTGGTGCTGACCTTTGGGGAAATTGTGCCTAAATCTCTGGCGATCAATAATGTGATGCCCATTTTCAAAGTGGTGGTGCGCCCAATCTATGCACTCTCTCGGATACTTTCCCTGTTTGGCATCATCGCCTGGTTTGAAATCATCACCCAATTTGCCATTCGGATTTTTCAGGGAAGCGTCGTTCAACAAGGGGAGTCCGTCAAAGATTTGCAACTGATGATTGAAATTTTGGGCGGCAAGGGACAACTGGACCTGAACAAACACCAGTTGCTGAATAAAGCTCTCATGCTAGATAAGCTGAATGCACGGGATGTGGTTAAATCTCGGATCGAAATGCGCACGATTTCCCACGAGGCAACCTTACAAGACCTGATTACGTTGTGCCTGGAAACAGGCTATTCGCGCATTCCGGTACAAGAAGAATCGAAAGATGAGATTGTCGGGGTGGTGCACCTGAAGCGGGCATTACAGCGGCTCACAGCTCTGCAAAAAGAGGGACATGAGAATGGCGCAGTCACGGAGGCAATGGACCCCCCTGTTTATGTGCCAGACACCAAACGGGTGGCAGACTTGCTGAAAGAAATGTTGCAGCAGCAGTTACACATCGCGATCGTAGTAGATGAGTATGGCGGCACTGTGGGGCTTTTGACCCTGGAAGATATTTTGGAAGAGCTGGTGGGCGAAATTTACGACGAAAGCGATTTTCCGGGACAGTCTGCCGTGGCTCGAAATGCGGCTGGTCATACGGGACGATCGAGCCGAAACTTGGCGATCGGCAGCAAAGAAATTTCTTCGTCAGGCAAAGTTTTTTGATTTGCCCCTTTTTTGCCAATTGATCTGTAAGAAATCATCGAAAAAGGCTTTGAGTGATCTGTTTGCTGTGCTACTATTGATTTCCGTGGAACGCATGGGTCGGTGCCCGAGTGGTTAATGGGGGCGGACTGTAAATCCGCTGGCTACGCCTACGCTGGTTCAAATCCAGCCCGGCCCATCCGCGAAAAGTTATGAGCGAAGAATGCTGAGTTTTGAGCAGATTGGTTTCAGTTCAAAGCTTCTGGCTTAAAGCTCATAGCTTTGGTTTGCCCTTGTAGCTCAGTGGTAGAGCACACCCTTGGTAAGGGTGAGGTCACGAGTTCAATCCTCGTCAAGGGCTCTGGAATTCAAGATCAAATTGAGAAGATAGACGACCTGAAGAATCCCTTCCCAAATGTCGTAGCAGTCTCACTACAGTAGTAGGTAGCCTTAATTAAGGGTGTCCTTCGCCGGCAGAAAGCAGAATAAGCTGTGAATTTGGACAGCGGTGGATCACTTAGCACCAGGAATTCTGGGCTGGGTGGTGGGCGACCATCGCGCGGTAACCTTTCGCGGCATTCAAGCTTGCCAAGTGATCAAAATGAAGTAAGCAACAGCGATCGCTGCCAACAATAAGCTAGATCGCAATCCTTGTCGTTGATTTCGTTGGGCAACTTTAACCACCGCATGGGCAATGAATCCTGCTGCCATGCCATCCGCGACAGAAAATGTGAGCGGCATCATCAAAATGACCATGAACGCTGGAATTGCCTCCGTCATGTCGTTCCAGTCAATGAAGCGAACACAACTCATCATCAATACACCAATCATGATCAGCACTGGAGCGGTCGCAAAGGCAGGAATGGCGGCAAACAAGGGTGCGAACAGCGCCGAAATCAGAAACAAAATTGCCACGACGATCGAGACAAAGCCACTGCGTCCCCCTTCAAAAATGCCAGAGGCCGATTCTAGATAGGGAATTACGGGAACACTGCCTACCATAGCGCCAAACACGGTACTGAGGGTATTGGAGAGCAAGGCTTGCTGGGGGCGATGCAATTCTCCGTCCGGCTTTACCCGATCGACCTGGCGTCCCAAAACATTAAGAGAACTGAAGGTATCCGACAGGGAAACAAACAGCAGAATAAAGACGACAGCAACAAAGTTGCCAAGTTGGGACCAGGTGAGATATTGCACCCCAACGATCGCCTGTCCCATCAGATTCAGCGGCAATTGTGGCAGCGTCAGAATCCCCTGAGGTAACGGCGCAATGCCCCAGAGCCAGCCGAGCATTGCCGTGCCAAAAATACCCAGCAACAAAGCCCCTTTCATTCGTCGAACGACTAGCATCATGGTGAGCAAGATGCCCAAAATGGCAATCAGGGTTGCTGGTTGTTTCAAAGATCCTAGAGCCGTAGTGGTGGCGCTGCTGGCAACAATAATCCCTGTGCCCAAATTTGGGGCAGTTATTTTGCCCGAAACTGCAATGTAGGAAAGAAATAATCCTAAACCAACAACCATTGCCTGTTTCAGCGATGCGGGAATGGCATCATTCAATTGATGACGAAACCGACTCATCGACAACGCGGTAAAGAGAATGCCTTCTACCAGAGCGGCGGTGAATGCCAATCGCCAATTCATGCCCATGTTCAGGACGATCGAAAAGGCAAATAAGGCAGCAGTACCAGTGCCGGGACCCAGTGCAAAGGGATAATTTGCCAGCAGTCCCATCAAAATGCTGGCAACCGCAGAGCAAAGCACAATCGCAACCAAAATTTGCTCAAACAGATCACCTGTCTGATTTAGAAAAACGGCATTCCCCAAAATATGAGCATTGACCACCAGGATGGGAGCCGTTGTCATAAAGGTAGTCAGGCTGGCAAGCAATTCAGTGCGGTAGTTGGTGCCTAACTGTTCAAACCGAAAAAATTGACTGATTCTCTCTGACCATGCCAAGGCGATTGGCTTGGCATGGGGTGTTTTTAGCTTATTCATAGATAGGGGCAGTGGGGGCATGAGGATGAGCTAGTTCTGTACTGCATAATAGGAATTGAAAGATTTCAGCAGTTCAGTTTCGTTCTCTTTAGAGATACCAAACTGTCGCTTCACTTGTGAGACGGTGTAGTTTTGATAGGCGCTAAAGTCAATGCGATTGAGATTGCTAAACTGCATCGATCGACCATAGAAGAATCCCACATCAAAGGATCGAAAATCCTTCCAGGAGAAACGATATTTCTTGGGATACAAACTTGACGAAATCAACTTGAAAAGCAGTTGATGGAACCAGTTTGTCTGGAGATCGTTGCCCATCGTGAAGCCGATGACAAAGGCTTCCTCTGCCAGGGAATGTCCGGCTCGACCCAGCATTACATGGATGCAGTCATGCCCGTAGAGGTCGATTTTGCCGGGCAGGGCGATCGGACTAGCCGGATTTTCCAGCAACCAGATGATGAAGGGCACATCAGCTTGACAATCAATGAATAATCGTTGTACCGCCTCATGCAGAGTGTAGCTATCCAAATCACTAAAACGATCGAGTTCTTCAGGATCAGTCTTCGTTTGCTGAGATTGAAAAGTCAGGTTTGATTGAATATCCATCTGTAGATCCCTAAACAATCAACAAATAGAAAAAGAGAAGCAGAGTAAATCATCATGCTCCGGTCATTGCTTAAGATGCTAGCTAAGAGCATTTGACTGGAACTGAGTGCCAGAAAGATAAATCCGTATCCACTCAAGGCAACTTTGGCGGCGAGTAAAATGCCTCCTATCACAGCACAAGTACTGCTCGATGCCCTTAAGTATTTGACTAGAAGCAACTTCCTTTTGATCTTTAAGCTGTGAACCATAACGGGTGCCAGCGCTTAATCAAAGTGAGAAGGATAAACGTGTAAGGACTGGTAGCCCAATCGATGTTTAGCGCAAATTGAGTTGCCACATTTTCTCCAGTTTGGCAATGCGCTTTTTCACCACTTGCTTGCAATATTGTTGCCGGATGGTCATTCCGATCATTAATGCAAATGGCAATAGAAGAATAATCATGCCTACGATCGTCAAATTTGTATCAACACTCGCTGTAACTGTTGAACTGGGAGTTCCGGTACGAGTCTCTATAGCGATAGTTTGTCCACGCATGATTGCTTCACCTATCATTTCCATGTTGACTAAACTGCCCATTCGAGTTCATTCAAATTAGGGCATTTCTTGTGCAGTGATGATGGAACTAAGATGAAGTATTACTATACTTTTGACGAATTACAGAATCGCCAGTTTATTGCATGAGGCTTACAGTAAGGTGGAGCCGGAACAGGGGTAGATTCGTATAGTTTTGATGAGTTACAGAATCGCCAGTTGATGGCACGGGGTTGATGGCAAGGGGGCACAAGAGCAGGAGTATACTCATGAACTTGCACTCGATAGATCAGTTTCATAATTGCAATTCCTTATCCATTAGCGGATGCCGGGGGCTTGAAAGCGGTCTCAATTGGATGGTTTTAAGTTACCCCAGAGGAATTGTTGTTCACATCGCCTAAATGTCACGTCTTTTCAGCATGACATTTGTCACGGTTAAAGGGCCTGGTTAGAAAAAGCAGAGAAATGACTGTGACATTAAACTAACTACTTCTGTTTGATCACGAGTAAGGTGATATCGTCCGCTACTTTTTGATTTCCAATATGACAATGAACATCCGCCAGGATAGAAGCCTTGACCGTATCGGCTGAACCCTTCCAGGACTGGCTAATGACCTGACAAAGCCGATCCAGTCCATATCGCTGACAGACATTATTTTCAGCAGCCGTAATGCCATCCGTATAGAGAACGATACCATCGCCGCGATTGAGTTGTATCTCAACCTGGTTAATAAATTGAGCAATGTTGAGATTTAATCCCAGGGGAATGCCAAGGTTGAGTGTGTTAATCCGTTCGATCGCGCCATCTGCCCGTACCACCAGAATTTCTTCATGCTGACCGCTAACCTTTACCGCACCGTTTTGGTAATCTAAAAGCGCTAAGGTAATTGTTGTTCGCACCCCCATACGCTGCAAACTGGCGTATAAAGTGCGATTTAGTCTATCCAGAAGTTCTATCGAGTCAGTTTCGTGGCTTTGTTGCAAGGTGTGAATTGCAGTTTGTAGCATCAGGGACAGTACAGCAGCCGAAAGCCCATGTCCGTCAACGTCACCAATGCCAATTTTGACTTGACCGTTCTCATGGAGAACATCGTAGTAATCACCACCCACTTCAGCCGCCAGTTCCATAGAACCAGAGATATCCAACCCCGCAATCTGGCTCAGTTCGTGGGGTTTAGGGAGCAACATTTGTTGGAGATGTCGAGCAACACTGAGTTCATACCCTATACGGCGGTTTTCTGCCTGCAATTGTTGATTCAGTCGGGTAATCTCCTGGTTGGCGGCTCTTAGTTCAATCGTTCGTTCGGCAACTCGCGTCTCAAGTTCTTGATTCTTTTCCTGTAAGGAAGCTGCGTAATGACGAATTTCTGCCACCATACTGTTGAATGTGTGGGCGAGAAATCCTAGCTCGTCACTCCTTTTGCAGTCTACAGTGGCTCTGTAATCTCGGTTTTGAACTTTTTGGGCAGCATTTTGCAGTTGGGCGATCGGGTACCCGAACCAACGAGCCAGCACATAGGAAAGCAAAACGGATAGTCCAATGCCAATAGCAATCAGGCTTAAGCAGATAAATTGCAGCTGTTTAATTCGATGCGCGACATCAGTGGCATCATAATCCAGCCCAATCAGCGCGATCGTTTGACCATCCGTATCTTGAACCGGGACAACCGCTGTTAACCAGGTTCCCCAGCGATCGGTATAAAACTGCTGTCCAGTTTGCGCTTCTCCTTTAAAGGCAGTAACAAATGCCGGATCAGGAATTCGGTACAAGTTCCCAATTGGATTTCCAGGCCAGTTGCCGATCGGCTCATAAAACCCTGAAGCAATAAATTTGACTAACTGATGATCGGGGGACTGTGGTACAGGCACCATTAAATAGGTTGAAATCGTCACAGGATTGGGCTTCTCTCCCAAGGTGGGCTGTTTATACGTGGATTGAGGCGGTAGCGCGGTTTGACGACTAGCTTCAGCGATTTTTCTCAAAATCTGAACTAGTCGTTGGAAGTCTGCCGATTGCATTAAGCGATCAGCAACCTCGATCGATAAACTCTGTTTCGTCTTACCAGGTTGCATATTTAACAAATCTGGTGTGATTGGGATTGATTGTTCTTCACTCAACTGTTTGAGGCGTTGAATACTCTCTTTAGCTGGTAAGTCAAACAAGAAAGTACTGGTACGACCCACGTTTTTCAATTGCTCTGCGACTTGATTCAGTAGGAGTTTGTGAGCGGTGGAGTAGAAGAAGTAAAGACTTCCTACCATGATGCCAACTGACAGGAGTGAAATTGAAAGCCCTAGCTTAAATCCAAAGGGAAGATTAAATCGATGATTCACATTAACCGCCTTCGCTAGGATCACAATTTTCTAGCCAGGTTAAAAAAGCATGAGCAACGATCGCCGCCTGGGTACGATCGCGCAAATTGAGTCGAGTCAGCAGATGAGAAATATGGTTACGAACCGTCCCTTCTGTGAGAACGAGTTGTTGGGCAATTTCCTTATTGCTGCGTCCACTGGCAATAAGACACAACACTTCTCGTTCCCGGCGGGTCAGTTCAGCAAATCCACGAGGCAATTCTAGTTGCGGCGGCGATTGCAGATTGGCTGGCGGAGAAGCATCAGTGGCTGGTGTACAAGCCATCATTTTTTCAAAAATGCCGGGTCCAAATTGGGTGTAGCCGCGATGGATCGATCGCACCACTTCCGCCAATTCTTTGGATGGCGTATCTTTGAGCACATACCCTTTTGCCCCACATCGCAATGCCTGAGTCACATAACGGGTATCGTCAAAGGTCGTCAGGACGAGAACCTTAATCTCGGTAAACTGCTGACAGATTTGCTGCGTAGCGGCAACCCCATCCATCACAGGCATGCGAATATCCATCAAAATCACATCGGGTTGCAATGCAGTGCCGTAGAGGGATTGCACTTGTTCGATCGCCTGTTGCCCATTGGCAGCTTCGCCCACCACTTGAAAATCCGGTTTTCGGTTTAATAGCGTTTTCAACCCCTGTCGGACAAGTTCTTGATCTTCGACCAGCAGCACCCGAATCATCCTTCAGCCCTCAGGTAAGCGTACTGTAATGCAACATCCGGCTTCCGGCTGGCTCACAATTTGAAGTTCACCTCCCAGAGCACTCACTCGCTCTTGGATGCCTTGCAGCCCAAAACCACGATGGTGAGTATCGACTTGAAATCCCCTGCCGTTATCTTGCAGCGTGATTTGTAAACCCGTCTCGATCGCTTGTAACCGCAGGATTACTGCCGTAGCGCCAGCGTGTTTATTAATATTCGTCAACCCTTCCTGCACAATTCGATAAACGGCGGTTCGGGTTCTTTGGGAGGGAGTGTGTGGCAAATGGATCTGGCAATCGAGGGGAATGTTGGTAATACGCCGAAACTCCTCAACCAGTTGAGCCACGATTTGCTCTAGAGACTGATCGGGCAATGGATCAGTGCGAATTTCAGACACCGATTCTCGGACCGATTTGAGGGCATCAGATCCCATTTTTTTTGCCTCCTGAACCAGGCGATAGGCTTCGTCAAGATTGTCCTGCCACAGGTCTAAAGCCGTTTCCATTTGGATATTGAGGGCAACCAAGGCGTGCCCTAAAGAATCATGAATATCACGGGCAATGCGATGGCGTTCGGCGATCGCTGCCAGTTCCTCAATTTGTTGGTTCAGGGTTCGCTCATGCTCCAGTGCGTGACGTAGCTCAGTTTCAGCCGTTTGTAATTGCTGATTCCGTTCTTGCAGTTGGGTTTGCAAGCGCCGAACTTTGAGTTGATTCTCAACTCGTACCAGCACCTCTATTACCTGGAATGGCTTGCTGATATAGTCCACCCCCCCGATTGAAAAAGCTTTTACTTTATCAAAGGCTTCGTTCAGGGCGCTGATAAAAATCACCGGAATCTCCTGAGTCTGGGGATCTATCATTAAACGCTGACAGACCTCATACCCCGTCATCTCTGGCATATTAATATCAAGCAAAATCAGGTCAGGTAGCTCTGCCTGCATCACCATAAAGGCTGCCGAACCACTTTTGACACTGCGAACCTCATACCCCTGATCGATTAGCATTGCTGACAGCAACCGCAGATTATCAGGTGTATCATCAACAATCAGAATGTTGCCTTTCGATGACAGAGTGGCAGTCATATTCAGCACAATTCTTAGACACGTAAAGAACCATTTTCAGGAACCTGTTTAAGCCAATCGTAGGACAAATTGTACCGTCATAAGATTAATACTTTGGTGAGATTAATGCTTTTATGACTCTCCGACAACGAATTTTAATGACCATTGGTATTACCCTAGTGGCGTTGAATGCAGTCTTGTACGCGATCGCCTCTACGCTATTGCTCAATAGCGTTCGACAAGCAGAAGCCCAAGCCATTCGTAAACAAGTAGACGGAGTACTAAGCGTATTCAACCAGTCTTTAGAGCAGTTCAACCGCAACTTTGCCGATTGGGCAATTTGGGATGATGCTTATACTTTTGTGCAGAATGGTGATCCCAAATTTATCCAATCCAATCTGATTGATGCCCAATTGGCAACCAATGACATTAATTTCATTGCTTTTATTCAGTCCTCTGGTCGCATTGTGTTTGGCACTGGGTTTGATTTGAGAACTAAGCAGAAAACGCCAATTTCTGCCAGTTTGCAGCAACACCTGGTACCGGGCGATCGCCTGTTGCAGCATTCCGACTTGACCAGCACCGTCACTGGCATCCTCTCACTACCAGAAGGGGACATGATGATCATCGCTCGTCCCATTCTCAAAAGTAATGGTAGTGGTCCGCTTCGAGGCACGCTGGTGGTTGGACGCTATCTCGATCAAGTCGCTGTCAACCGATTGATCCGAATTACTCAATTTCCCATTTCGATCCAGCCGATCAGCAAAACCCAACTCCCCGAAAATTTAGCTTCCTGGCGCAAAGCAACCATTTCCACTCAGCCCCCAACAGCGATGCAGGTTCTCAACGACACCACGATCGCGGGGTATGCATTGCTGCGCGATATCTACGGTAAACCTGCGAGCATCGTCGAGACCGAGAGCCAGCGCACCATTTATCAACAAGGGCAAGCAACCGTCAGCTTTTTAAGCCTATCCATTTCGGCAATTGGCACAGTTTTTTCTGCCGTTACCCTATTCCTCCTGGAACGCCTGGCATTATCCCGCCTGGCAAAACTCAGCACGGAAGTGGGTGCCATCAGCCGCGACAATCTCTCTAGCCGCGTGTCAGAGCTGGGACAAGATGAACTGTCAGCGCTGGCAGTTCGCATCAACATGATGCTGGCAGACCTGGAAGACTACGAGCAAAAACGCCAGCAGATTGCCACCGCCCTGCGGCAAAGTGAAGCCAAATTTCGCAATTTGTTTGAAAATTCTCAGGTCGGAATTTTTCGCGTGCGAATGGGAGATGGGTTGATTCTAGATGCAAATCAACAACTAATCGTGATGACAGGGTACAGTGCAGCGGAGTTAATTGGAAAAATGCACGCGGCGGATTTTTATGTTGATCGTGAAGTCTATTCCCAGGTGCGGCGGCAACTCTATCTTTGTGGCGAATTGCACAATTTTGAAGTTCAATATCGCAGACGAGATAATTCCATGTTCTGGGGGTTAATGTCTTCCAGGGTAGATGTCGAGTCTCGCTGCACAGATGGGGTGATTGTCGATATCAGCGATCGCAAACGCACAGAAGATGAATTGCGAGGATTACTGGCTGCGATGCCAGACGTGATTGTCGTGTATGACCGCAAAGGGTGTTGCCTCAAACTTGTCACGACCAATCCCAGTCTCCTAGTCAAACCCAGCGAAGAGCAGATCAATCGCAGTCTCTACGAAATTCATCCACCCGAACTGGCAAAATCTTGCCACCAGGCAATTCAACAGGTTCTGGCAACTCAGCAAACCCTTCAGCATTTTGAATATCACCTGACCATTGCTCAGCAAATCCTGTGGTTTTCTGCCAATATTGCCCCCCTATCTGAAGAAACCGTGCTCTGGATTGCCCGCGACATTACCGATCGCAAACAAGCAGAACTTGCCCTGCTCCAGAGCGAAACCACCAACCGCGCGCTGATTCACGCCATTCCTGACCTATTATTTCGAATTCAACGAGATGGAACGTATCTGGATATTCTCGGCAGCGATCGCTCCAAAGTTTTGAACCGGGCACAGTTTGCGGTTGGCACCACCGTTTATGACTCATTGCCCTCCGAACTCGCCGCCCGACGACTGCACTACATCCAACAAGCTTTAGACATGGGAGAACTGCAAATCTATGAACAACAAATTGTGATTGATGGTGAACCGCGTGAAGAAGAAGTGCGAGTGGTGCCCAGTCTGGAGAACGAAGTACTGGTGATTGTGCGCGATATCACCGATCGTAAACAAGCCGAAGCCGCCCTACACCGCAATGTCGAGGCAGCCGAAGCTGCCAATCGTGCTAAAAGTACATTCTTGGCAAACATGAGCCACGAACTACGCACCCCCCTGAATGTGATTCTGGGTTTTAGCCAATTACTGCTACGCAGCGGTTCTCTGAATGCCCAGCAGCAAGAGTATTTAGATACCATCAACCGGGGGGGAGAACATCTGCTCACCCTGATCAATGATGTGCTGGAAATGTCCAAAATCGAGGCAGGCAGGGTCACTCTGACCCCCAACGATTTTGACCTCTTCGGGTTGCTCAATTGGATCTACCAGATGTTTCAAATGAAGGCGCAATCCAAAGGACTACAACTCATACTGGAACGATCTCCAGATTTACCCCAATACATCCACACCGATGAAAGTAAATTGCGCCAGGTTCTGGTCAATCTCGTGAGCAACGCTATCAAGTTTACTTGGAATGGAGCCGTGGCGCTGCGTGTCAGAATCCAGAATCCAGAAATTCCTCAACTCTCCATTTCGTTTGAGGTTGAAGACACGGGGACAGGCATCGCACCCGAAGATTTGCCCCGTCTATTTCAACCCTTTGTGCAAACCGACAGTGGACAAAAATCGCAGGAAGGAACCGGGCTGGGGCTGGCGATTAGTCAGAAATTCGTCAACCTGATGGGGGGATCGATTACAGTGGATAGCGCCATTGGCATGGGCACCATTTTTCGATTTAACATCCAAACATCCCTTGCCCAGCAGGATACGCAACTCTCTAACAGCCCCTGTCGCACCGTCGTTGGCTTAGCGCCCCACCAACCTCCTTGTCGCATTCTAATTGTGGAAGACAAACTGGAAAATCGCCAAATTTTGCATCAATTGTTGGCTCCGGTGGGATTTGAAGTGCGGGAAGCGACCAATGGGTTGGAAGCCCTCTCGGTTTGGGAGACCTGGCAACCTCACCTCATTTGGATGGACATTCGCATGCCTGTGATGGATGGCTACGAAGCAACGAAACAGATTAAAGCTGCCAGCGATCGTCTCAATCTGCCATCGCCTATCATCATTGCCCTTAGCGGTAGCGTATTCGAAGAAGATCGAAAAGTTGCTCTGAGAATGGGATGCAGTGACTTTGTTCGCAAACCCTTCCAGGCAGCCATCATTTTTGAAAAAATGGCAGAATTTCTCGGTGTTCAATATCAGTACGCCGAGGCAGAGCAACCTGAGCATCTGCCCCAACCAACCAACAGTTCTCCCCCCATCAATCGCTACCCAGATCCGCCTCGCGCCCTGCTCACTGCCGATTTAACAGTGATGCCCACCGACTGGTTAGAACAGCTGCGCCATGCCGCTACTCGCGCCCATGCCAAACAGATACTATTGCTGATTGAGCAAGTTCCCCTCTCAAATGCTTCTCTGTCCCATACATTAACTCATCTGGTCAATAACTTTTGCTTTGAGGAAATTGTGGCTCTTATTCCGAAGTAGCTAGTTAAGGAGAGCCAATCTTGCTGAAAAAAATTGTTTTCGGCAATATGGCCATAGTTAGAGGCTTAAGCCCCCTGTTGCTTCCAGCCTTTGAAACGTCCTAATGATCGTGACTACCTTTATAACTACTGAGTGAACCCACCCCTACAGATTGGCGGTTAGTCGCTTGATGATTGGGGCAAACCGTTGCAGATTGTTGCTGGATCGGAAAGCAACGTGAAATCATATCAGTTTTAACCCGCACACTGACCCATTCCTCCCCGCGAATCTGGTAAGGCAGATTACACAGTTCCAAAAGATTGAGCAGTGGGAGAATCATGATAATTATGGTTCCCTCACGGATTTCGCGATCTGAAACGTAGTACAGATCGCGATCCTTTAAATGCTCTAGGTCACTGTACAAAAAAACGAGCATGGAGGGATTCGAACCCCCGACCCTCAGGACCGGAACCTGATGCTCTATCCACTGAGCTACATGCCCTCGTACTTCGAAGAGTACTTGTGAGAGTATAACATTCCTCTCGGGGTTATGAGTTGGGAGGAATAAGTGATTCTGTTCTAGATAGGTTGTTGGTATTTTTGAAAGCTCTGCTGGGCAAAGTTTTCAAAAAATACCAACAACCCATTTGAAACACGACCGAATAAGTTTTGAGAGGAGAGAAGACGCGCAACTCATCATCCTGGCGTTTAAAGATAAGCCATGGGGTCAACCGGTTCCCCATTCCGACGCACCTCAAAGTGTAGGTGGGGTCCGGTGGAGAGTCCAGTGGAGCCAACTGCCGCGATCGCGTCACCTCGTTTCACTGCCTGCCCCTCCGAAACAAACAACTCGCTCGTATGCCCATATAGTGTGGTGATGCCATTGCCATGGTCAATAATGACCGCATTGCCATAGCCCCCATACCAACCAGCAAAGATTACTGTGCCACTGTCAGCGGCGTAAATGGTGGTGCCATAATCGACGCCAAAATCAATGCCAGTATGAAACCGCTCATAGCCCAAAATGGGATGCATTCGCCAACCAAAACCGCTGGTAATCTCTCCATTGGTGGGATAAATCATTTGCCCAGTGCCCCGGTATGCCAGGGTGCCCCCTTGGGTGCCCAGTCGGCGCTGAATCAGTAAGGTTACATTTTGCGAGTCTTTCGCCAGTTGGGCTTCTGCTGCTTCTAAGGCACGATGATCGGAACGCAGGCGATCGATCACATTCAGTTGATAAGCGGCCTGGTCTTCAAATTCAGTTTTCTGTGCCAAAAGCTGCTGTGTGAGCAATGCCACTTCATTTTTCTTTTCTTCGATCTGGTTGCGCTGTCGTTCCAGGTTATCTGCCTGGTTTTTCAGGTCGGCAAGGGCTTGACGATCTGCCTGGTAGACCCGCTTTAGTTGATGGCGGCGATCTAAAAACTCATTCAAGTTATGGCTTTGTAGCAAAATCGCCCAGCCGCGGCTCCCCTGTTGTCGTTGAAGAAAGCGCAGACGGGCAACGGTTGCGGTTTGCTTTTGTTGATAAGCTCGTTCAGACGTTACCAGATTTGTCTGTAAAGTTTTGAGTTGCTGCGTTACCTCTTGCAGCTTTTTCTGGTTTTCCTGGATCTGGCTGCTGGTTGCTTTGATCGTTTGCTGTAAGCCAGTGAGATGTCCTTTGGCAGCTTTTTCCAGATTTTTCAGGCGTTCACGCTCTTTGGCAACTTGCGATCGCTGTTGATCGATTTGTTGTTGCTGCTGTCGCAAATCATCGACCGACGCTGCCTGAGCCAGCAGTGGCGGTGAGACAATGGCAGCTTGAACCGGATAGGGAGCAAGAATTGCCAATGTTACAAAAAGTAAGCAAACTAACCCGATGACTCGTCCCAAGGTGAACCAGAAAGCGGAAGTTGGCGAGTTGCCGATCGTGGTGGCAGGAGTTCCTGTCATGGATACCTGATCAAAAAAGCAGTTTGAAATGGCAACAACAGATCCTCAAATCGGAACCAGACACCCTGAATCAAAAGTTTGAGATTGAACTGCAATACAGTAACACTGCATACGGCGATTGGAACCCCTGATCAGTCGGAATTAATACAATTTTGGATTTTTGGAGAATCGGTTGTATCGGTTGTTGTTGCGCGATCGCTCCTGTCAACCCAAAATCGAGAGTCCAGCAGCTGACCAGATACTAAGAGTTACAGTAAATTTACACCTCTATCATCTTCTTAGCCCCTGCTCTATGGTTGCGACAACCCCGCCTGCCATTACCCTCGAAACATTCCTCCGACTGCCAGAAACCAAACCTGCCAGTGAGTATATCGAGGGCAAAGTTTTTCAAAAGCCAATGCCCAAGCGCAAACATTCATTACTGCAAAGTGAACTTTGCACTACGATCAACGCGTCACCAAACCGCAAAAAATTGGCTATGCCTTTCCGGAATTGAGATGTACTTTCGGTGGACGCTCTCTCGTCCCCAACATCGTCATGCTGCACTGGAATCGGATTTAATTCGATGCCGATGGAGAACCTTCGGATGATGTGGTCATTGAGATTCTCTCCCCCGATCAGAGTTCCAAGCGGGTTACGGCTAGCATTGCTCACTGCTTGAAGCATGGATGTCAGTTAGGTTGGCCGATTGATCCCAAAGATCGCTCCATTCTCGTTTTTACTCCGAACCAATTTCCAGAACTTTGCCTGGAATCCGATCGCTTAGTCATTCTGGAAACTATCCCTTTGAGCTTGACACCTATGAGGTTTTCGACTGGCTCAACCTTGCCTGAACGTTGCATTGAATTTCAGCGTGATTGTTCCTTTGCCGTAGAGCGATCGCCCTCTTTTCGTTGCTTGGTTCAGAACTGTCAAGCTCTTATCGAAATTTATAATCTTGGAGATCCGAACAGTGTGCTCGCCTGTAACCAACCCTAAAATCGATTAAGTAGCCAGGCTAAATTAAATTGAAGATGTTTTTTGGGGTGGAGGGAGTCCTACCCTGTCTGAGGGCACAGCCCCCTTCTTCCAATTAATTAGAGCTACCTACTTAGAACGCGAATTGTCGATGAATCAATCGCCTCACCTCAACGGCTAGTCGCCTTCCCCTACTTCCCATGCAGGAGAAACTCGATAGAATGTGAGGGCAGTTCCACCATAATTTTTTTGACGGCAAATTTCCAAACCGGGCACGATCGGCAGGGCGCGCGCAGGCGCATGTTCCACCGCCATCTCTCCCCCGGGTGCCAGTAACCGATCGCGCGCGATCGCCTTCAGCACTGGCTCATACAACCCACTTGCATAAGGGGGATCAAAATAAATTCGGTCAAAGACCTGACTCTGCAACGTCTGCAATCGTCGCACAACATCCCCGCGCAATAACTTGAATGCCTGCTCTGGTGTCGCGACCTGCCGCCAATTTTCTTCAATCAGTGAACAAGCGCGTCCAGATTGCTCTATCCCCACAACCAACGCCGCCCCTCGACACAAAGCCTCGGCACCCATTGCCCCGCTACCAGCACAGAGGTCGAGCCATCGACAGGTAACAATACCCTCTTTCCAAATATTAAACAGAGCTTCCCTAACCCGGGCTGAAGTCGGTCGGGTCGCTTGCCCTGGAAGCGTTTTGAGGGCACGGTTGCCATAAATCCGTAGAGACATTGCTGACGCAACCTGGCTTTAGCCAACGCGCTTACTTCACTCCAATCATCTGACTCGATCGCCTGATTCAAAACGCCTGCAAATGGGAAACCAGGGTATTCGCAGCAGAATCAAGCAGCGAACGAGGAACGGCTGCCGAAGTGGAACTGGCATTAAAGGTTACCTCTTCCACGGCTCCCGGCTCACCCAACTTCTTTTCCTTGCCGTTATTAAAAGCAACCAAAACTCCACCTGCATTACCTGCTCGCAAAGTTAATTGTCTGTCTGCTGCCCAGGTGCGCGTATCCCCCTGAGCCAGCATTCCGGCAAACGTAACTTTGCCATCCACAACGACCTGAAGCCATGAAGCAGCCGTTAGCTTCACCCCGACCCGGACAGGCTTGGAATTTTGAATTGAATTTGGATTCGGTGCAGTTGGCTCTGAGGCATCTGTCCGGCTCGGTGGCACGATGGGTTGATTACCACTCCCAATTGTGCCCGATGTTGCTTGTGGAGTTCCTGACTGAGCCGCTAACTGCGAACCAGGACGATTCATCATATGAGACAGACCACTCACAGCCCCAATGACCAAAAACAAGTAGAGCAGGTAAAGATGGATTGGGCGTAATTGTGCCGCTGGCAGATCTCGCCAAGGAGATTGGATGGGTCTGGTTACAGGTTCAGACGGGTATGAATTGGCAAGGACTTGTCCATCCAAGCCCAACACTTCAGCATACTTACGAATAAAACCTTTTACGTAGACAGATTCGGGTAATCGTTCAAAGTTTCCATCTTCGATCGCGCGCAGTAGCCTTACCTGAACCTTGGTTTGGGCTGAAACTTCTTCCAGGGTCATGGATTGTTCACGGCGGGACTGACGCAGGTAATTCCCTAACTCTGCCAGCTTGGTTGCTTGAGTTGATTCAATTTGGAGATTTGGCTTTTTCATTGGCTGTGCTCCTTCATATCTGCTGGCACATTTACAAATGTTAAGTCAATTTGCGATCGTAAAGAAGAGATTTCGGAATCTTTGAGAAAACGATAGCAACCCATCGGCAGCGACGGCTCTCCAAAAGATTGCAGCCGTATCCCTCCAATAGCGGTACGGTGAAGCCCCAACACCGGATGACCCAGCAGTTCTGCGACTCGCCGAATTTGCCGATTCCTTCCCTCGCGCAGCACAATCTTCAACAAAGTTTGTGAAGCTCCCGCTTGAAGAAGACGCACATCGGCAGGCAAAGTTTTTTTTCCTGACAACCAAATTCCATCCCGCCAGGTTTGCAAGACTGAATCAGAGGGGTGTCCCTTCACCCAAACTTCATAAGTCTTAGAAATATGATAGCGGGGATGGGTGAGATGACAGGTCAACTCGCCATCGTTGGTGAGAAGCAATGCTCCGGTTGAATCAGCATCGAGCCGCCCGACGGAGTGAATCCCTTTGCCATGCCGCAAGTCAGGCGACAGCAAATCTAAAATCGTAGAACGATTTTGTGGATCAAAATTAGTTGAAACAATACCACCCGGTTTATTTAGCAAAAGATAAATCGTACTGGGACGCTCGTTTGAACGGAGTGAAACACCATCTACCTGAATCCGATCAATTTCTGGATTGGCTTTTTGTCCCAAATGAGCCACCTCTCCATTGAGAGAAATGCGACCGTCAATAATCATTTGCTCAGCTTGCCGACGTGAGGCAACCCCCCATTGAGAAAGAATTTTTTGGAGTCTTTCTACCATCTGCTTAGCAATTTCTCCAGTTTCACGAACTTTCTTTTCACTCTAATGAAATTCTGAGAACATCGAAGACCACGACTTTAAAGGCTTCTAAGACTTAAACCAGGGCACTAAAACAAGCTTCGGTCTGGAGGCATGGAACAAGATCAGTATTGCCCACTCTACCCAGAAATCAGAGACCCAGATTATTTCGTTAAGATTTCAACGATTTACCCTGAGAATGCTCCTGCTTTCAGTGTGTTGTAAAACAACTAAAAAACAGAGTTTTTTTCGGCGGGTACTCAGTAGCAAGCCTAAATTACTTGTAGGATGGATTCGCGTTGGCGTAACCTATGCGGGTGTTGGGTTTCGTACCTCAACCTAACTTACGAGTACCTTCAATTGGATTGAAGCCATCGACTTATCTAGAAAAACACGAGAACAAATAAGATAAAAGACGATCTCGCTTGGGGCATGGAAACGGCTCATAGAATAGATTTCAAGATTGAAATCAGATGGGATGATGCGTAATAAAACTGTCCTGAAATAAATATATCAAGTCATGCTTAGCATAATACGTACTAATTGTCGCTAAGTGTTTTGAAGGCTACAAGAAAGTAGCTTTTGTATCCGGATCTCTGTACAAACACGGATATGTTAAGAATATTGCATAAAGCGAGGGTTTACACAAGTCAGTGATTTGAATTTTGTCAAGTAAATTGAGAAAAAAATAGAAAATCTTATCTTGTTTGGTTGGGTGGGGTCCAAACAAAACTTGTCAGCAGCGTTGCGCTATGCGCCAAGTGACTTAGGGGAAATCATATCAATTTAATCGGCTGATCTGAACAGAGGCAATCCTTAGTTTCTTTTCAAGAGGGGCACATAAGCCTAACCTGAAATCCCTTTTTTCTAAACGCAGTGGCGCGCCAGTGCGAGGATTTAGGGAGGATCTCCACAGGTAATGCTTCTAATTTAGATGGGTATCAGATTGTCTCAAAGGAAGAAAAATTTGCAACCATGCACCTCCTGTGTCTGGATGGTTTGCTGCTTCGACCTGACCTTGATGCGCTTCAATAATTTGCCGAACGATCGCTAATCCTAATCCACTACCAGACGTTGTGGGTGGCGGTGGGGGTTCGGGACTGGGGTCGGAGGGCAAGCGAGCTGGATGCTCTAATCCTAGTGTAGAGTTTGGTCTGTCTTTCGAGGCAAGATTCTGGAGGGGGCGATCGGGCGGTGGGGACGCGAGACCTGAGGACAACACTGCTGAAAAGATATGGCGCGCTCGTGAGGAATCAGCCCGATAGAACCGTTCAAATACAAAGGGAAGATCGGTTTCAGCAAAGCCTGGACCAGCATCCACAATTTCCAAATATGCCTGTTGTATGGGTTTACCCATTGAAGACAAGGTTTCTTCCAAGCTCAATTGCACACGAATGCGTTGCTGCGGCGGGCTATATTTGAGGCTGTTGTCTAGCAGGTTAATCAATACTTGATACAGGCGTGTTTCGTCTGCCTCGAGCAGCAATTGTTCAGGCCCAATATATTTTAACTGAAGCGATTTTTTACGTGCTAGAGGTTCTAAATTGAACCAGGCAGCATGAATAAGCTTGACCAAATCGATCGTTCTTAAGGAAAGACGGCGACCTGATTTCAGATCGAGTTGGCTGAGATCGAGTAAATCTTGTACCAGATTACTCAGTCGCAAGACTTCTTGCAGCAAGCGATCGACCCAATCGCGTAAGGGAGGTTCCAGTCGAGACTGCAAGGTTTCGGCAACCAGGCGAATTGAAGTGAGGGGGGTTTTTAGCTCATGAGCAACGTCTGAAGTCCAGCGATCGCGTTGTTGCAGCAAGTTGATGGCTTCTTGCCGATTCTCTAAAAAAACGCCTACCTCGCCATGATGCAAAGGGAAGCCATAGCCCCGCAGCGGATAATGCACCTGCTGCAAAAGTTTAGAGGGATCGGCACTAGTGGGATAAAACGTCCAATCTTGTTGACAGTTTTGCTGAGCGCTCCGAGTGCGTTCAATTAATTGATCGAGTTCGTAAGAACGAACCAGTTCTAACAAGAGACGAGGGCGCGTTGTGTCCACCCGCTGGAGGTGAAGTAAGGTACAGGCTACCTCGTTGCACCAAACGAGTTGGTTCTCATCATCGACTTGGAGATAAGCAATCGGGGCATTTTGCAAAATCTGCCCCCAGAACTGCACTTGTCTTTCAAGTTCTGCTTGCGATTGCTTTTGTTGGGCGATCGCCATTGACAACCGAGAGGCGGTTGACAGAGACACCTCCACCGTATCGGAGTTTAGCCCACGTAATAGATTATTGAGCTTCCAATTGAGGCGGATAGACTGCCAACCCAAAAGCACTAAGCCGATCGTCAAACCCGATAGAAACCAAAGAAGTTCCACTGTTTGCTCTGGTTAGTAAATAGACATACTGAAAAACATTAGCACCACTTGATAGTGGTGGGTTGCTTTCCATACTAACGATTAGAGAGGCAAACAATTCGACGCCCCTATCATCCGCCCAGGGCAGACATTTCTATTCCTTAGCCAAATCGATAACCAAATCCCCTGACAGTGACGAGATATTCGGGATTGCTAGGATCGATCTCTAGTTTTTCTCTGAGCCAGCGAATATGGACATCCACGGTTTTGCTATCGCCAATGAAGTCTGGTCCCCAAATCCGCTCCAGCAGCTGATCGCGCGACCAGACCCGACGAGGATGGGTCATAAACAATTCCAGAATTCTAAATTCTTTGGGAGAAAAGCTAATTTCTCCTCCCCGTACAATCACTCGGCATTCCTGCGGATAAAGGGTAATGTCTTGGAACTTGAGGGTCGGTTCCTGGGGTTGTGCTTGAAACTGATGATGACGACGCAACAGGGCGCGACAGCGTGCAATTAACTCTCTCATCCCAAAAGGTTTGGTGAGATAGTCATCGGCTCCTACCTCCAACCCCACCACGCGATCGGTCTCGCTCCCTTTGGCACTGAGCATGAGAATGGGAATGCCGTTGCCTTCGCGCCGGATCAGACGACAGAGATCCAAACCGTTGATGTAAGGCAACATCAGATCGAGAATAATCAGATCAAAATAGGCTGTCCCTTTCCGGTAGGATGAATCGAGATTTCGTGACGAGAACTCTGGATGGCTTTTCTCCTCGGAACTCTGCATGAGATCCAGTGCTCGCCGTCCGTCTCTAGCAGTCATGACTTCGTAACCCTCATCACTGAGGGCTAACGCGATCGTTTCGCAAATCAATTCTTCATCTTCCACGACCAAAACTCGACCCAGCTTGAGATGCGGCTGGATTTTAGTTGATTCTGCCGATAACATGAGTGGCATAGGGGGATTGGATTCTAGTCAATCAGGCTGATTGTACCATTCATCAATATTTTAGTAACTATTGATACATTCCTCTTTAAAGAGCGTACCTCATTAAAAATTAAAAAATTTAAAAAACAGCAGACTTCAGGGGTAATTTTGCTTGCAGGAAGGCATATCCCACTTAGCAATAAATACTCCTAAAGCCTACCATTGCTCAATCCATCAGAGCCTTGGTTGCACGACGATAGTATGTTAAGAAGTGTTACGAGTAAATTAAGCGGCGGTCAAAAACGCTTTTAAGGGTTGCCAGTGGAAGTAGCGATCACCAGCAACTTCTACTGCAATCTTAAGGCGAGGTTCTAGACTGGGTAGCGTTGCCAGAAATTCGAGTTCTTGAGAGGAAAGAATGTGTCCTTCAATGATCCACAGCAGCAACCCTTTTGATTTGGGTGGCAATTGCTCCAACTGATAAGTGACGATGGGAGGCACAAAATAGCGATAGCCCACCGCGGCTTCTTGCCCGATCGTCTTTTTGCCCAGATGGGGCGGGCGGACTCCATGCACACCCGTCAGGTACATCGCCAAATCCCCTAACCCTCTGGCAGTAATCGAGAGCGAAACATACCCTGCTGCCCGAATTCGGCGACGATACCGACCTTCAAATCCTCCTTCCAGAGGCACATACAGTCCCACTGCACCGGACTGTTCCAGGTCCTGAATGAGTTTCTTGCCCGTTGTAATCAGTGCCATAAGTTCCGTTTACTGGTTTCGCTTCCCGTTTCTAGAATCTTAACAAAGCCACAATCCGCTATCCGCCAATCGTAAGGCGCACCCTTGGGGCGATCGACGATTGATTGAATCCAATTCTTCCGTTCATCCTACACTAGCCTAACCCCATCGCCTCATCAGAATTGTCGAGATTGCAGATAAAGGCGGATCTATAGGTGGAGGGGGACAAGGGGGGACACAAGCATGAGGGGATTGACCTATGCCCGCGCCAAATGGGTTTGCAATACCTGCCGCATTGTTGCAATCGGGACGGGTTGATCGAGCCAACCCTGAAGCGCTGCAGCACCTTGTTGGACGAGCATTTCTAATCCATCGATCGCGAGTCCGCCTCGTGCTTGGGCTTGTTGGAGAAAGCGCGTGGGGTTGGGAGTGTAGATCAGATCGTAGGCGATCGTACCGGGTTGCAACCGATCTATCTCCGCTTCGCTCAGTGGCGATTGGTGAATGTGAGGAAACATGCCGATCGGGGTGGTGTTGATCAGCAAGGTCGCTTCTAGTAATAGATCGGGGAGGGCTTTCCAGTGATGCACTGAGAGGCTGACCGAAAGTGGAGACTGGCACCAACTTTGCAAAAAGGACTCCAATTTTTTGTCGTCTCGCCCTACCACCTGAATTCGATCGCACCCCAGTTGGGTACAACCAGCGACGACCGCTCTAGCGGCACCTCCATTCCCTAAAATCAGGGCGGTAGTGTTACTCCAGTCACGATCGAGGGCTTTGAGGGGTGCCAAAAAACCAACCACATCGGTATTGGTACCGTTCCAACCTTGTTCGGTATACCAGACGGTGTTAACTGCGCCAATAGCTTGGGCGATCGTAGTGACTTCAGACAGGTAAGGTAAAATCGCCTGTTTATGAGGAATGGTAACGTTAAAGCCCGAGAGACCGATCGCGGCAAATCCTGCCATGACATCTGCCAGATCTTCCGGTTTAACAGCAAAAGGTAAGTAAACATAATCAAGCCCCAGCGCTTGCAAAGCTGCATTGTGCATCAGGGGTGAAAGAGAATGTTCAATCGGATATCCAATAACACCGAGCAGTTTAGTTTTGCCAGTGATTGGGAGTTTAGGGGGCGTTTCTTGCATTGCCAACGATTACTTCTCCGTTAAACTCCAGGAGCCATCCCAGTCATCAGGGGGAGAATTTTGCAACCAGTATTGGCAGCGATCGAGATGTAAGCTAGCCGCTTTATCCTGCTTGGTCACATCTTCCAGAATGGTGGCAAATTCATTCATTGCCTTGCGGAACTTGCGTTCCAGGTAATACTTGCGTCCTTGTTGGTAGAGTTCGATTATCTTTTGGCGCTCCGAGGAAATTTTCTCGGAGCTGAGTCCCACCAGTTCATAAATGGCGACGGGGCGGTTTTTTCCTTTGACTCTGATATAGTCCAATTCTCGAGCAAATACTTTTTCTTTGCAGGGCTGATAAGTACTTTCACTGATGATGATATCAGTGCCGTATAATTTGCTGGCACCTTCCAGGCGGGAACCCAGGTTGACCCCATCGCCGATCGCAGTAAATTCCATGCGTTTACTGGAACCGATATTGCCGCTGATGACACTGTCTGAGTTAATGCCAATACCGATTTTGATTTCGGGTTTATGGGCAGTGATCCGACGGACGTTGAAATCCTCTAGGCGCTGGCGCATTTCGATCGCGGTTTGGACTGCCATCCAGGCATGATCGTCCAGCGGCAGAGGGGAGCCAAAGACCGCCATAATGGCATCGCCGATATACTTGTCCAGCGTGCCCTTGTACTTGAAGACGGCATCTACCATCGATTCAAAGTACTCATTCAACATATTGACGACTTCCTCTGCCTCCAGGCTTTCGGTCAGCGTGGTGTAGCTGCGGATGTCCGAGAACAGAACAGAAACTTCTTTGCGATCGCCACCCAACTTTGCATCGCCACTCTGGAGCAATTGTTCTGCCAATTCTTGCGTCATGTAGCGATACATCGTGCTCTTTAAACGTTTTTCATCGCTGATGTCATCCATCACCACCAGTGCGCCCGACACTCGGCAGCTATCGTTGGCATCGGCGATCGTGTTGATCGATAAATTAATGCTGTGCTGTTCTTCTCCCTTAGCGGGTTTCAGAGTTTGGTCGGGATAGTATTGCTGACGACCTTTCTCATCTTTTGCTTCCAGCGCTGCCCCAAACCATTTAGAAAACTCACCTTGTTCAATTTGGATCAGCTCAGAAATAAACCGACCTTCGATCGCGTCTTGTCCATCCAGTCCCAACAATTCCTTTGCGCTTTCGTTGGCGGCAATGACATGCCCGTTTTTATCGGTTGAAATCACGCCATTCGAGAGCGATCGTAAAATATCCCTTTGCAGCTGCTCTTGCTGTTTGACCGTCTCAAATAGCTTGGCATTTTGCAGGGCGACCCCCGCTTGAATGTTAAATGCCTGCATAAACTCTAGATCACCCCGGTTAAAACTGGCTTTCCAACATTCGGGCGCATGGGGCCAATCTTCGGGATCGTAGGTAGGAAAATCACCCTGGCGCTTTTTGTTGACCAGCTGGGTGACCCCAATCAATTTGCCGTTCGAGTTAAAAACAGGCATACAAAGCATACTACAGGTGCGATACTTTGTTTTTTTGTCGGTTTCTTTAGAGGTTTCAGACCCTGGACGATCGTACAAGTCAAACGGGATCAAAAGAGGTTCACCCGATTGGACAACCTGTCCGGCAAAACCTGCATCCTTGGGAAGGCGAAATTCTTTGAGGAGGTTGCCAGCGACAGGCAGCTTTGTCCACAATTCTCCCCGGTCTTCATCGAGCAACCACAAGGTACTGCGATCGGCCTGCATCAATTCTTTGGCTTCGTGCATGACCCGCTTTAGCGTGTCTTCCAGATCTAGACTGCTCTGGCTGAGGGACTTGACCGCATTCATCAGGGCAGAAGCCGCACGTTGTTGTTGGGTCGCTTTATAAAAGGATCGCGACGATTCTAAAATCAACCGAATTGAGGGAGAAAATTCATCAAAAACCTGTTCGTCGTGCTGGGTAAAGCCATACAGATCAATTTTTTCTTCTAAAGCGGCATGGGGATCGTAGTTGGGCTTCAGTTTGTTGATCAATTGCACGACAGCGACCAGATTACCTTCTTCCCCTAATAGGGGAAGCGCCAGCATGGTATAGGTGCGGTAATGATTCTTGCGATCGAATTCTTTCGCCGCCTCAGAGCGAGTATCGTTGTAGAAATCGTAGGGAATGTTGATGACTTGCTTGTGGGTGGCGACTTCTCCAGCGATCCCGACCGTTGCTGGAAATCTTAACTCCAGGTTATTTCCTTTCTCATCCTTGGCAACGATCGACCAGAGTTCGTTTTTTTCTTCGTCCAGTAAAAAAATAGTTGTGCGATCGGCAATCAGGAGTTCTCCAGTTTTCAGGGTGATCGATCGCAACATTTCATCCAAAATGGCATCGAACCCCTGGGCATCCATCAAATTGTCCAGCATAGACAGCGTTTGATTGACCACCTGGAGTTTTTGCTCAACATCCCACACCACTTGTTTGAAGGTGTCTTGGGTTAGAGGTGCCAGAAATGAAGCAAAGCTCCCTTTACGGGTTGCCAGCGCAGTTGTCGCATTGCCATTCGCTTCTGAGTCAGGTTGGGTAAAGGAAAACTCGGTTCGGTCGGACGGGTGCGATCGACGGATTTGCCCACTGGCAGTAATGTCAATGATCTCTTCATGGATGAAGTTGTCTTCAGGCAGATGCGGTGATGAAGCTGTCATAAAAGCACTGGATGGCTACGGAGTTATCGATACCCTAGAGAACAGAGCGTTATTTCACGACGGAGGCGCCTTAGCCTAAACCTACAGCATATTCCAATCTCAATATTCTGGATATGCCAATCGCAATGTTTTGACGTTCGATGGCAAAAAATGGACTCATTAGAACCAAAAACTGAGCGATAGCGACCTGTCACTCCTGATTTTTCAAGCTTTCTCATGATTGCCAGCGTCTGGGATGTAACCTGATCGTGTGAATCGTTAAAAATCCAGTATCAATTGGCTACAGTCCAAAATTAAGTTTAGACAGAACATTTTGGTGGCTAATCTCCCCTCCTCTAAATACATATGAGCCCGATATGCTAAACCTTCTTGCTAGATTTCGATCGCCTTGCTTTTGGTGGGAGGCTGGATTCTGTCTGTGCGACGGATAATGGCTCTTTAACCTGACTTTGCCGTAGGGTTGCTGCCTGTGCCAGCAGTGAATTCGCAAACGCGATCGCCTCTTGTGCCGATTGTCCGCCTGCTAGTTGTGCCAGTTCCTCTCGACGCTGGTCGATCGCCAGTGGCACAATTCGAACCACAGTTCGCAAGTCCGCAGTGCCCAATTCAGCCAGAGGTAAAGCGGAACCCTCCGCCGCTGATTTAGCTTTGCTTTTCTTTTTGGGACTTTCAATTGGGAGCATCTCACTGTCCGCCCCTACCTTACCATTCCCCGGCTCAATCACCTGTTTGCTGACGTGGAAGTGGTGGTCTGCCATCGCGGCAATGATGGGTTGATGGGTCACACACAACACCTGATGACGTTGCCCCAATTGATAGAGTTTCTCGGCGATCGCTTGGGCAACCCGTCCCGAAACGCCCACATCAATTTCATCAAAAACCAACGTACCGACAGAATCCACCTGTGAGAAACAGGCTTGCAAAGCCAGCAGAAAGCGGCTCATTTCTCCACCCGATGCAATTTCTCGCAATGGTTGTAAGGGTTCTCCGGGATTGGGACTAAACAAAAAGGTGATCTGGTCTGCACCGGTGGCATTGGCTGGGATGGGGGTGATTCCCACCTGAAATTTGACTTTCTCCATTGCCAGTGGTTTGAGTTCTTCAATCAAGAGGGCTTCTAACTTCTGGGCAACCGTCTGGCGTAGATGGGTCAGGTGGGTGCAGGCTTCTGTCAGGGCTTGTTGGCGTTGCTGAAAGGTTTCTTCTAGGGCCTCAAGGGATTGACCATCGCCCGTGAGTCCGGCTAAATCTGTCTGGAGTTGCTGTTGTAATGCGATCGCCTCAGTCAGAGTGGGTCCATACTTGCGACAAATCTGCTTCAACTCACCAATTCGTTCTTGCACTTCTTGCAAGCGTTGGGGATCGGTTTCCAGACTTTCACCGTAAGCGTTGATCTGTCGTCCGGCTTCCTGTACCTGTGCCAGAGCACTGCTGACCAAATCGAGAATGGGCTGAAGTTGCTCATCGTATTCCAGCATGTCACTCAAAGCCGTCTCCGCTTTGCCCAATAGGTCGGCACAGGCGGCGGTGTCCCCGTCATTTTGATAGAGCGCCTGGTAGACCTGATAGCTTTGCTGTTGCAGTTCTACGCTGTGGCTCAACCGTTTACGTTCTTGCTCCAGCTGGTTTAATTCGTCAGGATCGTCCAAATTGGCAGTGTTGAGCTCTCGCAGTTGATATTCAAACAAATCCAATTGTTGCAGGCGTTGCTGTTCAGATTGGCGACGTTTTTCCAGTGCTTGTTGGGCTTGTTGATAGGCAGCAAAGGCAGTGGCGACGGCTGCGCGTTGCTGAAGCACCGCTCCTCCACCAAAACTGTCCAACCATTCTCGCTGCATCATCGGTTGACCAATCTGCACCGTTTGCCCTTGAGCAGTGATTTCGACCAGTTGGTCGCGTACCGTTTCCATTTGTTGTTTGTTGACCACAACCCCGTTCAGGCGAGATCGGCTGCGCTGGCTATTCTGGCTAGTGGTAATTTCACGGCTACAGACGAGAGATTTTTCATCCAGTAGCTCAATTTGCTGGGTGGCTAGCCATGCTGCTACAGGGGGATCAAGCTGAAAGGTTGCTTCGACCAGTGCTCGGTCTTCTCCCGTCCGCACTGCCCGGCTATTGACCTTGCCACCAAGGGCAGCATCGATCGCATCCAAAATAATGGATTTGCCTGCGCCTGTTTCGCCAGTCAGCACATTGAGACCTGACTCCAACTTGAGTTCCAGGTGGTCAATTAACGCAAAGTTTTCAATCCGTAGGGACTGCAACATGAGCAATGCTGAAACCGAAGGATACACCGTATCCTACCCTATGCTAACGATCCCTGAAGCGATCGCACCGTTCTTCCCAGAATTCTAGACCGTTCTTCCCAAAATTCTAGAAAGAAGCCCTGACAGTTTGGCATCGTGGTTCGATTGGACGTCAAGAAGAGACCTGTGGGACTTGGAGCGCAAAAAGCAGACAAATCTCTGCCTCCCAACCTCCCCATGGGTTCAGATAAATTTCTATGGGTTTATCTGTTCTTAACCTGATGTTAGTGGGCGAAAGTGTGGATGACGACAGCAATCTAGATCGGGTCAATCAGAGCGATCGCCTTCTGGACAACTCTTCAACTGAATGCAGCCTGCCTCAGAACCTGAAAATGACAATGTAAGGGTAATAAGTAACGATAACCCCCAATAGTATCAGGCCCCGCTTACTAGCGTTGGGTATTGCAAAAGACATTTACTCAAATGACATCTGCTTATCCGTATTATTACGGATAGAGAATTTAAACGAATGCCCCAGCTATCAGACTTTATGCCGTTTTCTACGGTAGCTCCCTTTCAATTCATGTAAAGGTTGTCCCTAGAAAATCAGTATTAACCCCTGGATTAACCCAGTTTAATCTCCCAGCGATATAGTTTTCAGGGATTAGTACAAATCAACGACAGGTTTAGAGCTTGTCCACCATCATGCTGCTGGAACGATCTTCACACAGCGGGTGAGCAGGGAGACAGATTCGCATCGTTGGGTCAATGCCGCACGGTGAGCTTGGGGATGATGGATCGCATCTTGCCCCTGTTTCGCTGTGGCTCAATGCCGACAGGTTACATTGCAAGCTTATTGCCGTCTCCTGAAACCCGTTGAGGAGTTGATCCACACTTCGACCCTTAAGAGAGGAAATTTTCATGTCTAAACTGAGTCGCAGACAACTGCTGATTTTTTTCGGAAGTAGTGCTGCTGCATCTGCCTTATCTCCTACGGTGGGTCAAAAGTTCTTCGGGGGAAGCGTTGCGGATTCGGCTCAAGCCGCTCTGCCGGCTCCTTTGAGTTTCACACCCGTCAGACTGGCTCCCCCACTGGAAATCTACCAGGATGTCTCAAGTTTCTACGCAACGGGTATTGGACAGGGGAATGTTTTCCAGCCTGCTGCCAATGTCGAGTTAAATAACTTCACCTACATTGATGATGTAGTAGTGCCGCCGGAATATGAGCGTTATGTCATCGTGCAGTGGGGCGATCGTCCTTTCCCCAACTCGCAGGATTACGTTGGCTATAACTGTGACTACACCGGCTATATCCCCGTCAATGGAGATAAAGCTGGTTACCTGTGGATTAATCACGAGTACGTCAGTTTCCCCATCTCTCGATTTGCTCCTGGCACTTTGAAAGATGTAGTGGATGGGGTCAATGCAGGGCAATTTAAGGAAGCTGGACGGCAGGTGTTGGGAGATAGTTTTCCCACCTCGCTGAGTCGGGTACTGATTGGGGAGTTTTACTACAATCAGGGCGGTTCCATTCTTCGGATTGGTAAAGGGGATAGTGGTCGTTATGCCGTGAACAATGGACATCCCTTAAACCGTCGGATTCATGGTCTTTCCGGTTTGGGGGTCAACAGTCAGCGGACTGATGCCTATCAGAGTGTCACCGCATGGGGCAGCAAGAGCTATCAGCAGGGGGATCAAAACTACTTGATTGGCACAGGTCCCGCTGTAACTGACGTATTTGAAGGCGTTAATGCCGATGGTCTAGGCAACAAGATTATTGGCACTGCTTACAACTGCTCTGGCGGGACTAGCCCTTGGGGCACAATTCTCTCAGCAGAAGAGAACTTCCAGGGTGATTCAACCTTTTTCATGGGTGTGACCGAAGCAGTGAAGCCCAATGGTTCACAAACAGCCTACATTGCTGGCACCAGTGGCGCAGAATTTGGTTTAGTAGGTGAGAAGTATGGCTGGATCGTAGAAATTGATCCTGCCAATCCTGGTTTTCGTCCTCGTAAGCATACAGCTTTGGGTCGCTATCGCCACGAGAACATTGCAATGCGTGTAGCCGCAGGGCAACCGCTAATCGCTTATATGGGAGACGATCGTCGGGGTGGTCACACCTGGAAGTTTGTCAGTAATGGCACCGTGACCTCGCCCAGTGATAAGGGTAACAGTGCTCTGTTTGAAAGTGGGACACTGTACGTTGCAAAATTCAATCCCAACGGCACTGGACGCTGGATTCCCCTAAACCTGAGCACACCGACCGATCCGATTGCACCGACCGATCTATCTTCAGTCGAGTTTGCTGCATTAGGTTCGGCACAGAGAAACGGTCTTCTACCGCTACCTCGCCGGGCTAGCATCAATGGTGGTACCACCAATGGAGGATCGTTTGGCGTGACTCGTCTGAACGAAGCCACTTTCCTGCCACTCTATCGCGGTAAAACATTAGCTGACTTCTACCCTACTCAGGGTGCGGCTTTGTGTGATGCGTTCCTGGCAGCCAACCTGGTGGGGGGTACTCCCACAGCACGTCCAGAAGACATCGAAGTGCATCCCGTCACGAAAGAAGTCTTCATCTCTTACACAGATGGTGCTCCGGGGGGAGACGGCTATCCCGATTCTCGGATTTTTGTAGTTGCGAAATACAGTGCTGCGATTAATGCAACCCAGCAATCAGGTGGACTGTACAAGCTCATCGAAGACAGTACGAATGGGGCTGGAACAACCTTCCGCTGGGAGCGTTTTGTTCAGGCAGGGGAAGATGGTACAGTCGATGGAACCGGCTTTGCGAATGTGGATAACCTCGTGTTTGACAGTCAGGCGAACATCTGGGGTGTGACTGATATGTCAACCGGATTGCATAATGGATTTGATGTGGGTGCTGCGGCTACGCCTGTGACTATTAACCACGCGGCTACAGGCAATACCTCCAACCTGGTAGGGGTATTTGGCAACAACTCAATGTTCTTCATTCCGACAAGTGGCCCCAATGCGGGCAAATTTGTTCCGTTTGCCTATGGCCCTCCTCGTTGCGAGATGACAGGTCCTACTTTTGTGGGCAACACGCTGATCGTCTCAGTGCAACACCCTGGTGAAGATAGTCCGATCGGCGATGGCACGACGCTCTCTCGTACGATCGAAATGTTGAGTCTAGATGGCTCGGCGTTGTTTAATCAAACTCGTAATGTGCCTCGCGGTAGCAATTGGCCCAGCAATATTCAGGGACAACCTAACGGGATGCCCAAGCCTACAGTAATCGGCATTCGCCGCATTAAGGGGAGTGCGAACGGCTTTGTTTAACCGATCTCTAAAGCCCGTCTGATCGGCAGGGTCACTGTTTCTCAAACAAAAATCGCTCGGCTGAAAAATCAGTCGGGCGATTTTATCGATTAGTATTTTGCAATAAGGAAGGGGAAGGGGATGTCTACTAGTCGCAACGTCGTCCCTGACATTCTTTTTGCAGACAACGCTCTAACAAACGGATGCGGTAGACGTGGCAAAAGCGGATGGGGTTAAGAATAACCTTGGAATTTGCCTGAAAGAGAGGCTGGTTCAAAAATTCCCAGATGGGAAAGGGCAATTTGCTATATTGATGAGGCATAAGTTCAAAAGGTCCTAGAAGGTAGAAGGCAGAAAAGATCGATCGTGCTCGGAGGGCATTCGTGCAACAAATCTGCACTGTCCAGTACAACCATGCCAAACTCGGCTAGGAAGCTCCTGGTGAGGATTGCGGAATCTGATGCAATCGCTCCCTCTAAGGGATCTGTAATTTTGTCGAGGTGCAAGCGTACTGACTGGACTATCACGCTATTAACAGCTGAAATTGGCTTGGCAGTCGAGCTTGTGTAAGTTTCGCGCGTCTTTTTTAACTACAGACGCGATCGCTGTATTTCGGGAAGGAATCCGTGTCAACACATAGCCTTCATCTGCCTTTTGGGCGTTGCTGATTCCGGGTATAAATTTAGAGTTAGATGAATTGGAATAAAGTTTTAATTCATTCTGCTATAGCAGTTTTTACCTGAGTGAAGTACAGAGGTGTGAAGTACAGCGGGGTGCAAAGCACCCTCACTGTACTTCACACCCTTGGAAAGGGCTATATCAGCAACACCGCCTTTTGAGCATTTTTAACCAAAACAAAATTTCACCCCCAGCAACTCTGTTGGCGGACAAAATGATTGCAGAAAAGAATTCCCTTTGGCTAGTTTATAGCTACAACTACAATCGTTAGGACATTCCAACACCTGGAATCAACAAGGGGCTTAAGCCTCTTGTCCTAACCAAGTTGGCGATGGCTATAACGATCCAACTCTTGTCAACAGTGGAGACGTGCAGAGGAGCGTCACCTGTTGAAGCAGCTCAGGATTCATGAAGAGCATAAAAGAGGCGAATCAGAATTTAGCACGCTTTCGAAATGGCGCGAAATTCGACAACATTCAGGGGGCGCTGAGTGAGGGTTAACTCGGGACGTGCCAGCCCGAAGCCTTGCCCCAAGTCAATGCCTAATTCACGACAAAACGAAATATCATTGCTGTCTTCGAGTCCTTCTGCGAGAACTGAGATTGCCAATTCATGTGCCGATCGTAATAAACTTTTAATCAGAATTTGTTTGACCGGAAACCGGCTGCAACCATGCACCAATCGCCTGTCTAACTTAATCACATCTGGGCGCAATTCCATAAAATAGTGGTCGTTCGCAACGCCACTACACAGGTCGTCAATGGCAATCCTGAAGCCCCATTCGCGTAGACGATTGAGTGTTTCTAGTAATTGCGGACAATTGAGCAATTGTTCAACTTCAGTCAATTCAAAGACAATATGTTGAGGGTTTAATCCCAACTTCAATACTTTTTGACAGTCTTGTTCCAGCGCATCAGGATCGCGGATGATGGCGTTCGGTAAAACGTTGATAAAAAAAGTTTGGGGGCTATCGCTGGTGGCTAAACCTCTTGATAACTGGGCGATCGCCTCCAAACAAGAAGTTCGTGCCAACTCATCAAATTCGCAGCCCAAATTGGTAGAAAGCGCCGCATCAATGAGTTGTTGTCCGCTAAAGTAGCTGCCCTGGCTATTGAGTGCACGAGCCAGACATTCGTACCCGATGACCTGCCCCGACTCCAGATTAAAGATAGGTTGATACTTGAAACAGAGATTTCGTTCAGCGATGACGCGCAGGAACCAGGCATGTTTGACAGAAAGCGTAATGGCACTGAGGGGCTGTGCTTGCAGAAAGTCGATCAACAGCGCTCTAGATTGCAAGGGAGATCGTGTGATGACAAAACGAGAAATCGCCAGGCTCATTTCGGGAAGCTGTTCGCTGACCAGGCGAAATACCTCGGCTAGCTGATAGTTCTCAACATTCCGATATAGCAGTTGAGGCACTGTTTGCACAGGATGAAAGCCAATTGACAGTAAGTAGCAACAGGTCTCTTGATTGTCCGGTTGAATCACCAATCGCAGAGATTCGGTTGCAGTGTTTATCTGATGTGTCATCCAAATCCCCCTAATTGCGAAGTGTGCTTTAGTTAACCAAATCGGAACTTTTTCCCAGCAGCGAAATCTTCTGTAAACCGCTGTTGCACAGTTTGCTTAACATCTTCACAATTCGGCACCCGTAGCTTACCACATCGCTTTCTAATCGCAATGTTTGCCAAGTAATCTTTATCTTTAGTTGCAGAAAGTAGAATATTTTTTTGGGGTAGAGGACCGCCATGCCTCACTCCAAGCCCAGTTCACGCTTGAGTAAATTAATGGATTTGGTCACAATAAAGTTTTCGCAACAAACGAGTTGGGGAGGACGGATGAGGTCTTCTCGAGCAGCTGCGATCGCAGTTTTGACTGCGGCACAGCTTGCCTGATCGGCAATGATAGTATGAGCGCTCCGCACAACAGCGCTGAGTTTATAGGTATCTTCTAACTGTGCAGTCATTACTAGCAGGTCTTCACCACGAAGGCTATGGATAATCACTTCAGCGACACCGACTGTGCCCGAACTGAGACTGACTAAACCCAGACAAGTATCTTTGGGAAGACGCTTAATCAGTTTGATCTCATCATCAAAATCATAAATATCGATCGGGATCACCCGCACAGATTTGGGCGCTGCGATTTCTTCTGCCTGAGCGATAAAATATCGACTGGTGACTACAGTCCCGGATCGCGTCTGATCCAAAATTTGATTCAATTCTTCCAGCGGCACGAGTTGCACTGGGATGTTGAGGGCGCGCTCCAACTCTCGCACGATCACTTCACCTGCACCAATGTCATGCATCGGCGCGGTGACTAATACTTGGGCACTGCAACGCAAGCGCCAATCAATTTCTGCTAAAAAGAGTTCTCTTGCCTGGTGCAGGGAGCAGCCGAGTTTGAGTAAATCATTTAAACTTTGCTGAACTAATTTATGGGCTTCGGGATACTGCTCTAGAATCGGCGATCGAATTTTTGCCAGTCCTTCATCGGTTTGGGCACGGACGTAAATACCGGAACCCGCCTGAGCATCCACTACCCCAATTTCTTCAAGTTGCCGATATACTTTGCTGATGGTATTGCGGTGTAAGCCAGTTTGCATTGCCAATTGTCGGGTACTGGGGAGACGGTGCCCTGGCGGAAACTGACGAGACGCGATCGCGAATAAGATCTGGTTGAAGAGCTGCGTCGAAGCGGGAATTTCACTATCGGGTTGAATATAAAATTGAACCATAGGGTTGCCTCAGAAATACACGGACCAAGCAGGTTGCAGAGAGGTTCTCACGAAGAAGATGTTGATCGTCCCGTGATAAAAAGCATTGGCTCCGTTACGCAAGCTTAATGTTATCCGAAGATCTAATTAGTGGGATTACTCTCCGATTTAAATTGTGCTGTCTTTAAGTCTAGTTGCTTCTTTTCGTGCTTCAAATGGTCTTCTAAGTTCTGGAGCTGCTCTCTTCGCGCTTCCAGTTCTAACGCGCGGCGGTCAAGTTCCTGGTTTTCGTGCTTCAAATGGTCTTCTAAGTTCTGGAGCTGCTCTCTTCGCACTTCCAGTTCTAATGCGCGGCGATCAAGTTCCTGGTTTTCGTACTTAAAATTGTCTTCTAAGTTCTGAATTTGCTCTCTTCGTGCTTCCAGTTCTAATGCGCGGCGATCGAGTTCCTGGCTTTGCAATGTGAGTGACTGCCGCCATTGCTCAGCGCGTTGAGCTTCTTGCTTGAGAAAAGTAGGCGTAATACCATTGATTAAGTACTTCTGAATCAGGTCTAATACCCAGTTTTTGGCTTCAGTAATATTGAGAATCTGGCGATCGCTAGACACCTCAACTAAAACCAATAATCCTTCAACTAAAGACTCTGCTTCGGTAGACACTAAAGTATCTTCATCAGGAATCACAGCCCAAATATTTTCCGATTTTTGCCGTGCCAACAGCCGCAATTCTGCTTTGCCCACAAGCCCCTTTTTTTGTACTTGAGCTAAATGCAGCATTGCCCTGGTCCTCTGTCTAGCGATTGATAGAAATTAGCGTCAACTCCAGCATTTCAGGTAAGTAAGGGAAATACTTAAGGAATCTTTGCTGATGGCTTAGAGACCTAATTTAACATCGGTAGACCCCTAGCACAAAGTATACCTTGTCTCAATCGGATGATTTGTGAAGTGGCATTTGCGAAGTGAAGATTTGGCGTATCTCGTCCTGTAAGGGTTGAATTTTGTCCAAAATGATTGTACTAGGCGAGGGGCTTTAGCCCTTGGCGGCATCTGTGACTCAAAGAAAAATAACCCGATCTCTTCAGTCCTCCAGGGTAGCTAAAGCTGATTGAGGCGATCTCGCAAAATGGTTGCCTGTTTCTCCGCCTCTTCCAGGGTTGTGCGAGTGTTTTGTACGACCTCAGCAGGAGCCTTGTTAATAAAGCCTGGATTCCCCAAGCGGTTCGATAACGATTGCACTTCTGCTTCGATCTTAGCCAGATCTTTTTCCAGCTTGCCGCGCAGTGCTGCCACATCAACTACGCCTGCGAGCGGAATCAAAACCTGCACTGTACCAACGACGCCTGCTGCCATTTGGGGTTGTGGACTGGCTACCAACTGCGGCACTGGTTCAGGGGTTGCCAGCGAGATTTGTCCCAAACTACTTTCTACGATCGCTTGATAGCGCTGGTAAAGCTCTTCGCGCGTGGTTTCGCTGAGCAGATAGCGATAGATAAACCAAAGGATATAGCCGAACCCTACTAGTTGCAAGAACCCAGGCACGAGGGGCAGTTCGTCGAGGGCTCCCAACAGTGCCTGAATAATTTTTATCACAAAAATAATTCCTAATCCTACGCCGCCGATGACCAGTAATCGTTGGTTATCTGGCTGGAAAGTGGAATCAACGGTTGCCGTCCCGCTTGTACATCCGGGGGTAGATGGGCGAATTGTCAAAGCTTCTACTTTTGCCAGATCTTTGATGTAGGCTGCTCCAGCCGTAAGAATTTGGCATTCGCGATCGCTCTCACTTTGCAAAACGGTTGAAATTTTGGTGCCCGGTTTAATGTCCGAATCTGCCCGCAAGTTACGAATCGTCCGGATCGTGCCAATTAATAAGTCAAACTGTTGCTCCAGATCGGCATTGATCAAGTCGCGATCGGCGATCGGGTAGGGCTGCAATGCCAGAGTTGTGCCATCTGTAGGTAGAGTCGCTTGCCCCGACTGTACGAGCGTTTGCCAGATCTCCTCGGTAATGTGAGGCATAAAGGGATGCAACAGTTTGAGAATGCCTTCCAGGACATAAGCCAACACTTGCTGCGCGGCTTGCTTTGAGTGGGCATCCTCTCCCTGGAGGCGCGATTTGACTAGCTCAATATACCAATCGCAAAAATCACCCCAAATGAATTCGTACAAGCCTTTTGCTGCCTCACCGAGTCCGTATTGGTCGATGT
The DNA here is from genome assembly GCA_019359045.1 of Scytolyngbya sp. HA4215-MV1. Classification (GTDB taxonomy): domain Bacteria; phylum Cyanobacteriota; class Cyanobacteriia; order Leptolyngbyales; family Leptolyngbyaceae; genus Scytolyngbya. Next base: position 150,149 of record JAHHIA010000008.1, on the reverse strand, counting down.
GTTGGCGCGTTTGGGCCACCGTTTGGTGAAAGCGAGAAACAATCCAGAAATCTGCTAACTCGAGTGAGTTTTGAGTTCGGAGTTTTGAACTTCGGAGATTTTTTTCTAACTCGGCAGTTAAAACCAAGAAGTCATAGTCGCCCAGATTCATCAATACAAACCGAGAAGCGTTCCACAGCTTATTGGTAAAGTTGCGCGATGCTTCGACGGAAGCTGATTCGTCGGTTTTGCGGTTATATTCCAGGCGAATGTCTTGCCCTGCCCCTGCCACTTCTTTAATCAGGGTATAGCGCAGGGCATCGGTGCCGTACCGATCGATCAGCAACAGCGGATCGATGCCGTTATTGGCAGACTTCGACATTTTTTTGTTGTTTTCATCCCGCACCAGCCCATGAATATAGACCGTCTGGAATGGCATTTGTCCAGTGAAGTGCCCTGCCATCATCGTCATGCGGGCAACCCAGAAAAAGATAATGTCAAACCCTGTAACTAGAGTCGTCGTGGGATAATAGCGCTCCAGATCAACCGTCTGGTGGGGCCAGCCCAGAGTAGAAAAGGGCCACAAACCAGCAGAAAACCAGGTATCTAGCACATCGGGATCTTGCACCAAATCTACTTTTTCGCCAAACTGAGCGATCGCCTTTTCCCGTGCTTCGGTTTCATTGCGAGCAACCACAAAGGGTGTCTGGTCTGCAAGTTGTCCCCCAGTTTCGCTGACCACATACCAGGCAGGGATTTGATGCCCCCACCAGAGTTGGCGAGAGATGCACCAGTCTTTCAGACTCACTAACCAATCGCGATAGACTTTGGTCCAGCGTTCTGGCACAAAGACTGGAGAGGTTTGCTGGTCCAAAAATTCCAATGCCCGATCTGCCATTGGGCGAATTTTGACAAACCACTGAGTCGAGAGCAGGGGTTCAATCGGGGCTTTCCCACGATCGCTATAAGGCACCGTATGACGATATTCTTCGACGCGAACCAGCGCATCGATTGAAGCCAACTGATCGACGACATTTTTACGGGCAACAAATCGATCCTGTCCCTGGAAAGGTCCCGCGTTTTCGTTCAGCGACCCATCTTTATTCATGATGTTGATGAAGGGCAGTTGATGGCGTTTGCCCATCTCAAAGTCGTTGGGGTCATGCGCTGGAGTAACCTTCACGCAACCCGTACCAAAGCTAGCGTCCACAAATTCGTCAGCGATAATCGGAATTTCGCGGTTGAGAATGGGTAGCAAGACTGTTCTGCCGATCAGATGTTTGTAACGATCGTCTGCCGGATTGACTGCAACGGCTGTATCGCCCAGCATCGTTTCTGGGCGGGTTGTTGCCACCTCGATCGCGCCAAACCCATCAGTTAACGGATAGCGAATATGCCACAGATGCCCGTTGACTTCTTGATTTTCAACTTCCAGGTCTGACACTGCTGACTGGCTCGCAGGGCACCAATTCACCAGATACTCGCCTCGATAAATTAAACCTTCATCATAAAGAGTGACAAACGCCTCCAGCACTGCACTGGAAAGCCCCTCATCCATTGTGAAGCGTTCTCGCGTCCAGTCTACCGAAAGCCCCAAGCGGCGCAACTGCCCTACAATGGTGCCCCCCGATGCCTCCTTCCACTGCCATGCTCGTTCTAAAAAGGCATCCCGACCCACATCATAGCGATTTTTGCCCTGTGCCTTCAGTTCTTTCTCCAGCAAGGTCTGTACAGCAATACTGGCGTGATCCGTACCTGGCAACCACAATGTATTGCGCCCAATCATGCGGTGATAGCGAATCAACACGTCAATGAGCGAATGCTCAAACGCATGCCCCATGTGGAGACTACCCGTGACATTGGGTGGCGGAATCACAATGCAATAAGGTTCCCCTGGGTGATCAGGATCAGCTCTGAAAACCTGATTTTCTTCCCAGAACTTTTGCCATTTGGCTTCGGTGGTAGTGGGATCGTATTGGCTGGGCAAAGCAGGAATCGTTGCAGTCATGGAGAAAAAACGATGAAAGAAAGGGCTTCTAAGATGCTTTACTTGCCATCATAAACCGCACAGGCAAGAAGGGACGATGAGAAAAACCTTGTGCTCAGATAAAAAATTGGCTCAGCCCAAAGCGATCCTGTTCGGTTCGAGATCGCAAAGGGCATGGCTCAAATACGAACAAAAAATAGGGGGGCAATACCTTGCCCCCGCCCAATCAAAAGATTAGTCTCAGTTCCAGTCCAATTCAGAGTGGGCAGAACTAGGTTGTTTGCTTAAGCCATCAGACTTGGACTGCCATCTTAGCTTCCTTTGCAGTCAAACGTTCGTAAGTTGCACGCATTTTTAAACCCGTCAAGACCTGGAACAACCCTGTGCCATTATTGGAACCGGGATATTCGCGGTGTTGTAACAGCAGGTGAGTCAATTCACCGTTGTAATTCGCGGAGGTATTGCTCAGATGGTTTTCGATGTAGATGACTTCTTCGAGTTTGTCAAACTGGCCATCGACTTCCAGAATAGAGACGCTGTTGCCGTAGTAGGCATCGGGTCCATAGAACATGCGGATGCCGGGGTAAGAACAGGTCAGCTTACGACCGCAAGGAATCCAGTCGATCGTAGACCCTTCATCAAACAGATAAGCTGGGGTAAAGCCTTCAACCCCATCTCGCTGGATCATTTGTACCCGCAGGACTTTGCGCTCTTTATCATCTTTGATCAAGCGTGTGGGTAATACCTGAATTACCACATCGGCAAATTCCTTCTGCGGATCAATGTAAGCATCAAAATCTGGACGACGCGCATTGATGGCAGCAATCACATCTTCGTAGGTATGTCCCCGCTCGGACATGTCACGCTGAATCTTCCAGGCAACTTTTACCTCGTCGCTGATGTCGAGATAAACACTAAAGTCAAGCAGCGATCGTACCCGCTCGTCGAATAGAGGATGCAAACCTTCAATTACCACAATATGGTTTGGATGAATCACCTCAGGTGGATCAATCATCCCCGTTTCATGGTTGTAGATTGGCTTATGAATGGACTGCCCACCCTTCAGCGCTTTGATCTGTTCATACATCAAATCAAAGTTATTAGCTTTAGGATTGAGTGCAGTAATTCCAGTTTCTTTACGCTGCTTACGATCCAGACTGTGGTAGTCGTCCAGGCAAATGACAGTGACTAATTCTTGCCCAAACAAATCTGTAATTCGGCGTAGAAACGTGGATTTACCGCACCCCGAGTCTCCGGCAACGCCGATCAGAACCACGCGGTCTGGCTTACTGGTCATAGCTTTCCTCTTAACGCAAAATATCTACTAAAGGTCTTGATTGTGTTAGGCATCGAAGCCCTAAATCATGGTGCTGCCCTGGATAAAAACCATAGCAACTCCACACCGCGTAACCAATAAAAGCCTGCGTCACGGTATGGCATAGAGCCACCACAGACCCAAGCATCCATACCATTAATCCAAAGAGTATGCCTTAACGCTCCGAACTAGGTATTTATACTAGCCGCTGTCCCAATCTTACCAAAATGGGATCATCCCTACAAGCTTAAATTGGGAGTTTAGCTAACATTACCTATGCTAAGGGTTAACTGCACCCTTAAACAAAGCACCCTTAAACAAAAATGAAATTGATTCAATTTTGACATTCTGATTCCGGCACTACCGCTTATGCTCTGAAAGTATCTGCATGGCGAATTCTGCTTTGCAAGTTCCGAATTACAATGCTTCCTGCTTCTGACATCTTGCTGCCTAAATATCGGTTCTCAGATTCTCCAGAACAAAAGCTCAGTTTTTTTGGATAGGGCTGAAAGTTAATTATGTATCGCTCTATTTGTTTGAAGGAGCACCTTGCAGCACAATGTTAAGGTAGGTTAGGTTCGGAGATTTTCGAGAGCATGTACAAATTAAGCGCAATGGGTGGTATCGGCAGCTCACTGTCGGCGAGTCGAATCTTTCTTTATGAGGTAGTGGGTCTACGCCAAAATTCAGCAACGGAGGGGATGAATCCCTCGATTCGTCGCAGTGGCAGTGTTTTCTTTGCTGTGCCCTACGATCGTATGAATGACATGATGCGCCGAATTACCCGTATGGGCGGCAAAATCGTGAGCATTCAACCCTTCAATGCTGTGGATAGCTCATCCGGCAGTGCAGTGTCAGGAGCGGCAGCTCAGACAAAGCAACCCCAAAAAGAGAGCAATTCTATGACTCAAGCCAAGGCTAAGGCTGATATTCCGGTTAATATCTATCGTCCAAATGCGCCTTTTGTCGGCAAGTGCTTGTCGAATGAAGAACTGGTAGACAAGGGGGGAATTGGTACCGTACGTCACTTGATCTTTGATATTTCAGGGGGAGACTTACGCTATCTCGAAGGGCAAAGCATTGGCATTATTCCACCTGGTGTAGATAAAAATGGTAAGCCAGAAAAGCTGAGATTATATTCGATCGCTTCTACCCGGCATGGCGATCGGGTCGATGACAAAACGGTCTCACTTTGCGTGCGACAGCTTGAGTATAAGCACCCCGAAACCGGTGAAACTGTCTATGGAGTTTGCTCGACTTATCTTTGTAATCTGGAAGTAGGTGCGGATGTCAAAATCACCGGACCGACGGGTAAAGAAATGTTGTTGCCCGAAGATGAAGGCACCAAGATTGTCATGATGGCGACGGGCACGGGCATTGCGCCCTTCCGGGCTTATCTATGGCGGATGTTTAAAGATGCTGAAAAAGCAGCCAACCCCGACTATCAGTTCAAAGGGCTTGCCTGGCTGATCTTTGGGATTCCAATGACTGCCAATATTCTCTACAAGCAAGAGCTGGAAGAGCTACAGCAAAAGTACCCCGACAATTTCCGACTGACTTATGCCATTAGCCGAGAACAGCAAAATCCTCAAGGTGGCAGAATGTACATTCAAGATCGGGTTGCTGAACATGCTGCCGAACTTTGGAATCTTTTCTACACGGATGAAAAATCCCATGCCTATATTTGCGGTCTAAAGGGGATGGAAGACGGCATTGATGCCGCCTTATCTGCCGAAGCTGCCAAACATGGGGTGGACTGGAAAGAATTTCAACGCAGCCTGAAGAAAGCCGGTCGCTGGCATGTAGAAACTTACTAAGGCTTTGGCTTACACGTTATTTTATGAGTTGATGAGAGTTAAGACAATCATTTAGTCATTTTGCCCAGTAAGGGGCTTGCCCCCCTTACCGGGCTGAGCAGAATGACTGAGCGAATTCTTTCAACGCCATGAAACTCATAAAGTAAGTAGGTAGCCCTAATTAGTTGTAAGAAAGGGGTTCGCGGGCTGTGCCCTAGGCAGGGGGGTTACCCCCTCCACCCCCAAAAACATCTTCAATTTAATTTAGCCCAGCTACTTAGCGGTTCGTACAGATTTTTCTACATTGAATTGATAACCAGGGGAGCGCTGGCTCCACCTGGTTTTGTTATTAATTTCCCAATTCGCACCTGAGCTAAGCTAGAATTATTACGAATCCTTTACTAGGGCTTGCTTGGATTGCCAAGGAAGATTTTCTTAAATCTTCCTCACCCTGCCCTAAACACCCTTTTCAGTGGAACTTTTTATGACTTTGCCGATTCGCAATGTTGCCATCATTGCTCACGTTGATCATGGCAAAACCACACTGGTGGATGCTCTCTTAAAGCAGTCCGGCACATTTCGCGAAGGTGAAGAGGTTCCAGACTGTGTGATGGATTCTAACGCACTGGAGCGAGAGCGTGGCATCACGATTCTGTCCAAAAATACAGCCGTTCGCTACAAGGACACGTTAATCAATATTGTGGATACACCGGGACACGCTGACTTCGGGGGTGAAGTTGAGCGGGTGCTAGGGATGGTGGATGGTTGTTTACTTATTGTTGATGCCAATGAAGGACCAATGCCCCAAACACGATTTGTGCTGAAGAAGGCATTGGAGAAGGGGCTGCGCCCGATTGTCTTGGTGAACAAAATTGATCGTCCTCAGGCAGATCCCCATGGAGCAATCGACAAAGTGCTCGATCTGTTTTTGGAACTGGGCGCGGATGATGACCAGTGCGAATTTCCTTATCTTTTTGCGTCTGGGCTAGCAGGGTTTGCGATCGATGCTCTCGAAGATGAGCATGTAGATATGAAGCCTCTATTCGAGGCGTTTTTGCGTCACGTTCCGCCGCCGATCGGTGACCTGGACAAGCCACTGCAACTGCAAGTCACCACGTTAGACTATTCAGACTATCTAGGGCGCATTGTGATCGGTAGAATTCACAATGGTGTCATTCGGATGGGACAACAAGCTGCGCTGGTAACTGAAAGCGGAGAGATTGTTAAAGCGAAAGTCAGCAAACTGATGGGGTTTGAAGGGCTGAAGCGGGTTGATATTGAAGAAGCCTCTGCCGGGAATATTGTGGCGGTTGCCGGATTTGCCAATGCCAACATTGGCGAAACGATTACTTGTCCGAATGAACCCCAGGCGCTCCCTCTGATCAAAGTTGATGAACCTACCTTGCAGATGACTTTCTCTGTGAACGATTCACCCTTTGCGGGACAGGAAGGAACCTTTGTGACATCTCGCCAGGTGCGCGATCGGCTATTCCGAGAGTTGGAAACGAACGTGGCGTTGCGGGTTGAAGAGACCGATTCGCCCGACAAGGTTCTGGTATCGGGACGCGGGGAACTACACCTGGGCATTTTAATTGAGACCATGCGACGGGAAGGCTATGAATTCCAAGTTTCCCAACCCCAGGTGATTTTCCGAGAAGTAAGTGGGCAACCCTGCGAACCTTACGAAACCTTGGTGTTAGATGTGCCAGAGGCTGCTGTGGGTGGTTGCATCGAGCGATTGGGGCAGCGTCGAGGTGAAATGCAGGATATGCTGGTGGGAACCAATGGGCGAACTCAGCTAGAATTCATGATCCCGGCTCGCGGTTTAATTGGGTTTCGGGGTGAGTTTATGCGCCTTACTCGTGGCGAAGGGATCATGAACCACAGCTTTTTAGACTACCGCCCGATCGTCGGTGAAATTGAAGCCCGACGGAACGGAGTGATGATTTCCTTTGAGGAAGGCACTTCTACCTTCTATGCTATGAAAAATGCAGAAGATCGGGGCGTCTTTTTCATCACACCGGGAGTTAAAGTCTATCGGGGAATGATTGTGGGTGAGCACAATCGCCCGCAAGACTTAGAACTGAATGTCTGTAAGACCAAGCAACTCACCAACCACCGAGCTTCTGGTGGTGAAGAATTGGTGCAATTGCAAGCTCCAGTGGATATGAGTCTAGAGCGAGCACTAGAGTACATCGGTCCTGATGAGCTACTTGAAATTACCCCCCAATCGATTCGCTTGCGTAAGGTGGCCAAAGCTAAGAAATTAGCGGGTAAGAAGTAACAAATCCTGTTTATTGCAATAGCCCCGATCGAGAAATCCTACATGACTTTCGATCGGGGCTAAATTGTGGCTAGCTCAGGGTGAAACTGTCTTGTCAGGCAGGGATTCTACCGTACAATCAGTAACCTACTTGCACGGTAAGTATTCACTCTATAAACCTGCTCACAACTCAGAGCTGCCCCATTTCTTTATGCTTCTTTATGAGTCTAAACAGGGTGATATTCGCGATTTGAACCTCCCGATTGATCAAACTCGCGATTTGCAGAGCGCGATGGATCGAACCCTTCATTGCGGACGCGGCGACGCAGATCACCTGGATCAGTCGAGGCTTTTACGGCTTCATCTGGACTAATTTTGCCTAGAAGCACCAGATCGCAAAGCGCCTGGTTCATCACCTGCATTCCTTCGTTGACTCCTGTTTCCATCAACTGGAAGGCATCGGTTTCCTGTCCTTTTAACAGAAAATCTTGCATAGCAGGCGTGTTGATCAGGACTTCATGCACTGCGGTGCGTCGTCCATCAGTAGTTGGAATCAGTAATTGCGCGATCACTGAAATCAGGGACTCCGTGATTTGAATCCGCATTGCGGGTTGTTCTTCGGGACTATAGATATTCAGCAATCGGTTCAGGGCATTAATCGCATTGCGGGTATGCAAGGTGCCAAAGACTAGGTGACCTGTCTGCGCCGCTTTGAGTGCTGTATCGACAGTGACCCGATCGCGCATCTCCCCAATCAGGATCACATCCGGGTCTTCCCGTAAAACTGCTCGCAATGCTTGGCTGAATTCCAGGGTATGTAGGCCGACTTCCCGCTGGCTAATTAAGCAACGCTGCGAAGAATGAACATATTCAATGGGGTCTTCGATCGTTACGATATGCTTTTGCATCGACTCGTTCATTTCCCGGATCATGGCTGCCAGAGTGGTCGATTTCCCAGAACCCGTAGGACCCGTAATCAAAATCAAGCCTTGCGGTTTGGTCACCAAATATTTCAGGACTTCTGGCAATCCCAACCCATCAATGGAAGGGACATCCAGCGAAATGAGTCGTAACACGATCGCGCCGCCTGTGAGCGAATCAAAACAGTTGACTCGACATCGCAGAAAGCCAGGGTAAAAAATCGCCGTATCCAATTCTTTTGTCTCAGCAAACCGTAGCCGTTGCTCAGGTGTCAAAATTTCTTTCAAATAATGCTCAAAGATTTCGGGTGTGACTTGCACTTGATCCCCAGGGCGTACCATTTGCCCCCGTACTCGAAATCGAGGAATTTCGCCCACCCGAATATGGATGTCAGATGCCTGACGGGCGTGGGCGTCTTTCACCATCTGCTCGATGGTGTTGATAGTTTGCTGGCGGTTGCGAGCAGGGATCTGCCCAGGAGGTGGGGGTGGCGGCATACTGGAGGGATTAGCCTGAGAGCGGGGTGCGGAATAACCGTCCATGTTGCTTTTCTCTTTCAGATTGCTAGTTGAATTGCAGATATTTCACACGCTAGCGGAGCAAGATATAACCAGGTGTAACTTAATAATTTCAAATTGAAAAGCCCAAAGGAACCCATCCAAATCAGAGTCAAAATAAAATCTTTTCAAGGTATATACTTTTCGCCCTTTCATTGTAAGAGCTAAAACAGCATGGAATCACTTTCTCGAGAAATTCGATTGGGTTAGATTTGAGAGAGATTTCCGTGGGAATCTCTCAAAAAACCTACGGGTTTGCCTATTGCGATACCCTCTAGATTGTGAAAGAAGGCCCTGCAAAAATCCTCTTTCGCAAAGCCTTCTGATTCCATCTCTAAATTTAGGACGGCGAGACGATTTGGCTCTGCTGATTTTGGGCTGTAATCTGTCCTTAGGGATCTGCGGATTAATAGTTTACCAAGCAGTTAAGTTTCGACTGCGCTCAACCTTCAGTCGTCGCGGATTGAGCGTAGCCGAAATCCAAACCGCTGGTATTTTATTTTCATTCAAGTCCCTCAGCACTGATTGTTGAGCAGAGAGGCGTTGAGATTAATTTTTTCAAAAAAATATAATTTTTGGCAATTCTATCCCAATTGTCAGAAACCTTTCTGAAGTAGAAGGTAGAAGGGTAAAGGGCTGGCGAATTTTTTTGAGGCTGATTGCCAGAGGTGGCTACCTACGCGGCTGGTTCGCTCCCCCTTGCTAGATTGGCTATTCCAATTTTTACCAGGTTGAGAGATGGGAAAACGTATTTCTGATTGGCTGGAGACTCATTGGGTTGCCCCAGCTTTTAGTGGTTGGCTAATTGGTGGACTGTCCCTCTTTTTCTTTATGGCAGCGACCAATACTTTGGCGGGTTGGCTTTACGTCATCAGCGGCGTGAGTTTTGCATTGCTAGCGGTGGCTGCCTTTTTATCAGCTCGATCGCTGCAAGACATTTGGGTAAGTCGTTGCCTGATTCATCCGGTCAGCGTGGGCGATTCCTTGATGGTTGAATTGGTGCTACGTAACTCCTCTCCTCAGCCTAAAACCTTGCTACAAGCTTACGATCTCTTGCCCAGTGTCCTGGCGAAACCTGTTTTCACTGTGGTTGAGACGATCGCCCCCGACAGCGAACACCACTGGCTCTACCAGCAATCTGCTCAACGCCGCGGTGTTTACCACTGGCATACTGTGCAACTGAGAACGGCTGCTCCCTTAGGCCTATTTTGGTGTCGGCGTAGTCAAAACGTAAATGCGACAGCCATTGTATATCCCACCGTTCTGCCCTTAAGCCATTGTCCACTGGTCGATCAAATGGGGCAAGAAGAGAGCCTGCGGCTCCAGAGCAATCGTCGCACCCAAATGGCAACAGAAGGCTTGACCCGTGCCTTACGTCCCTATCGCTGGGGTGATCCGACCCGTCTCATCCATTGGCGAACCAGTGCCCGCTATGGCGAACTCCGCATCCGCGAACTCGAAATTTTTACGGGTGGACAAGAAATTCTGATTTGTTTAGATAGTGCTCTGTCTTGGCAGCATGGCACGATCGAGTCTGAGCTAGCATCTGCCGCGCTGGAACCTCTGGATGCGTTTGAACAAGCAGTGATTGCGGCTGCGTCCCTTTATTTTTATGCTCATCGGCAGAGCTTTCAGCCCAGGCTCTGGACGGCAGGCACCGGGTTGATTCACGGTAATCAGAATGTCTTGGAGACGCTGGCTTCTACGCAGGCAGGAGAAGAGGTTCGTGCTGAAAGCTTGCCTGATCACCCTTTAATCTGGTTAACCCAAAATCCGACGAGTCTAAATAGCTTGCCTGCAGGAAGTCGTTGGCTGCTTTGGCCACCTTCCCCGGAAGCTCAAGCGAGCGAATCTCAACGATCGCCCACCGTATTATCCTCCCCTGGATTGGTCATCCAGCCAACCGAGCCACTCCAACTTCAGCTACAGGGAGCATTGAGTCACTTATGACCTCAGATAGAACTTTAGAATCCTTGCCTATCGACTTTTGGTTGGGTGTAGATCAGTTTAATCAGCAAGAGTTTTATGCCTGTCACGACACCTTAGAAGCCCTTTGGATGGAATCTGCCCAACCGGAGAAAAGTTTTTATCAGGGAATTTTGCAAATTGCGGTGGCACTCTACCATTTCAGTCATTGCAATTGGCGCGGTGCCATGATTTTATTCGGCGAAGGTATTGTGCGTCTGCAACCCTACTTGCCAGAATATGGCAGCTTGGATGTGGCATCATTGCTGACCCAAAGTCGCAATTTTTTACAGGCTTTACAACAATTACAAGCACAGAATTTACTAGAAGTTCAACCCTTCCAAACTGCGAATCTGACCGAAATGTGTCAAATTTTGAGCCGACGATCTTCGATCTTGGTGTCTGTGCCAACGCTGCAAACGAGGCAAAGCCTCGAATGAGGCTAGGTGCCCAAGCCCGCAATTGGGCACCATTCTTTCGTGAATTAAAGCACGACTTGGAACTTTCTTTGCTAGGAAAAGGTCAATCTTGCCTAAGCGGTTGTTTGGAAGGGTGTTAGCGGGTGACGTTGAGCACGCAGAAATCTCCCCTAATCTCCCTTGAAAAGAAGGAAATCAGCTTCAAAGTCCCCTTTTCTTTAGCGCGGTGGCGCACCAGCGTGGAGATTTAGGGGATCGTGTCCGTTGCTCCTCGCAAAGGCACCTTTAAACCATCCTCTCGAGCCAGGCGCTGCCGTTCGAAGAATGATCCGGCTAAATCCTGCAAAGTTGGTAAACTACTACAGGGCTTCTCGGCTCATGTTGACGATCGGACTTCCCACTTCTCTTTCCATCTTGCATACAGCCTGTTTCTTAAGCTGCACAGCCCATGAAGTTGTCTACTCTCATCCCTCGTATTTCCCCCCTTCGCCGTTTTAGGCTGGCTCCTGTATGTATAGCTGCTTTAGCCGCAGGGACGATCGGAATATCTGCCCCACCCAAAACTGTTGAAGCCCAAGCTCCCGGTGTGGGTCAGGCACTGACTCTGAGGTCTGACGTCCAAGAAGCCAATGCTAAAACTGGTATTGTCACAGCCCGCGGTAATGTGCAAATTAACTATCCCGCCCGCCAGATTCAGGCAACTGCAGCGCAAGCCCTTTACTACAGCCGAGAACGGCGGATTGAACTCAGTGGCAATGTTTATATTCTACAGCAAGGGAATAGTTTGCGTGGGGAACGAGTCACTTACCTGATTGATGAAGGGCGCTTTGTGGCAGTACCTGATACGAATCGGCAAGTCGAGTCGATTTACTTGGTGCCCGATACGACTGCACCAACCCCATCTCCCACTGTGGGCATTCCTCCTCTAACGCCCCAAATTGGTGTTGAATCTTCGCCAAAATAGTCATTTCGCCTGAATCAATTCAATTTTGCGGTAGCGTTCTGTTCAACCCTGCATCATCTCCTCTGGTAAGATAGGGACGTTTGCCAGCAGGAGCGGCTGTTAGGGGCATACATTTGAGAATTCTGCTTGAAAACATTCACAAGTCCTACGGCGCACGTACTGTTGTCAGTCGTGTCAGTTTGTCGGTCTCGCAGGGAGAGGTGGTTGGTTTGCTGGGTCCTAACGGAGCTGGTAAGACAACGACGTTCTACATTACAACGGGGTTGGAGAAACCAGATCAGGGAAGGGTCTGGCTCAATGATGTGGAAATTACTTCCTTTCCTATCCATCGCCGAGCCAAATTGGGGATAGGGTATCTGGCTCAGGAACCCAGCATTTTTCGTCACTTGAGTGTTCAAGACAATATTCTGCTAGTCCTAGAGCAAACTGGAGTGCCTCGTCGAGAGTGGGATAGTCGGCTCAAGGATTTGCTGAAAGAGTTTCGGTTAGAAAAAATTGCCTCGACGCTGGGTGTTCAAGTGTCGGGGGGGGAAAGGCGACGGACAGAAATTGCCCGATCGCTAGCTTGTGGTCGTGAGGGACCAAAGTTTTTGCTTTTAGATGAACCCTTTGCGGGAATTGACCCGATCGCGGTGTCTGAAATTCAGGCAATTGTGGCAAAATTGCGCGATCGCAACATGGGCATCCTGATCACCGACCATAATGTTCGCGAAACGCTGGCAATTACTGATCGGGCTTATATCATGCGGGATGGACAAATTCTCGCGTCTGGCAATGCCCAGGAACTCTACACCAATCCGCTGGTACGACAATACTATCTTGGAGAAAATTTTCAGGTTTAACTATGTCATCAGTCCCTTCCAAACCTGAACAGCGGAACGTGCAGCCCTTTTCCTGGCTAGCTTCTGTGCTATCCATGATGGATCGCTACATTACGCAAGAGTTGCTGATGCCGCTGTTGTTTGGCATTGGGGCATTTTCGATGTTGGGTGTGACGATCGGGGCAGTGTTTGACCTGATCCGCCAAGCCACGGAATTTGGGTTACCTTTCTCCCTGGTGCTGCAAATTTTGCTCCTGAAAACGCCAGAATTTATCGCCTTTGCGATTCCCATGGCAATTTTGTTTGCCTGCTTGATGACCTATAGCAGGCTTTCGGGCGATAGCGAGTTGATTGCGTTAAGGAGCAGTGGAGTCAGCATCTATCGTTTGGTCTTACCTGTAGTCATGTTGAGTTTGCTGCTGGCAGTCATTACTTTTGGCTTTAATGAAGCAGTGGTTCCGGCAGCAAACTACCAGTCAGAAGTACTGCTGAATCAGGCACTCAAGCGGAACAAGCCAGATTTTCGCGATCGCGATATTGTTTATCAAGAATTTCAGTCGGTGAAGCAACCCGATGGCGATCGCGATAAGGTGTTGGCAAGATTGTTCTATGCCAAGCAGTTTGATGGTGAGCGCATGAAGGGTCTCACTGTTTTAGATTTTTCTCAACAAGGACTGAGCCAAATTGTCGCGGCAGAGACGGCTGCCTGGAACCCAGGAGAAAACGCTTGGGATTTCTTTAATGGACAAATTTATGTTGTTGCAGCAGATGGCTCATATCGCAACATTATTAAATTTGAGCAACAACAGCTTCAGATTCCGCGTGCTCCCTTAGACCTGGCAAAAAAAGGACGCCGCGACTTTCGAGAAATGAGCATTCTGGAATTGCAAGATTACCTGAATCTGGTTCAACAGGGAGGAGATCGGCAAGAAGTGAACAAAACCAACTTGCGGATTCAGCAAAAGATTGCTTTCCCCTTTGTCTGTGTTGTATTTGGGTTAATTGGGGCAACGATCGGCACGCGTCCCAAGCGCACAGGCAAAGGCACCAGTTTTGCCATTAGCCTGCTGGTTATTTTTGCTTACTACGTGCTAATTATTCTGTGCGATTATTTGGGTAGATTTGAAATTTTGACTCCTTTATTGGCTGGCTGGGCACCGACATTGTTTGGCTTAGCGGTTGCTGGACTGCTTCTAGTCAGAGCTTCCCGATGAAAGGGCTGGGGAGAAGATAGTCATTCTAAAGATTTAGGCAGGGTTCATGAAATGACGCTGCCAAGCGTGTTTTATTTCCTATACTTGCTTGTTATTGAGTCCGCCTGAAGATTATTTCAAGGGTGATTTACTGCCTGTCGTGTACCATTAATTGCAGCAATTTCCCTGAAATTTTAATCAGGCTGTCGTAATGTTTTCGTGAAGCAGGCAGGGGAAGCCCCCTACTTTTGTGGCAAAGATCTAGAATTGAGGTAATAGAAGGCAAATAGCAGCCGCAAAAGTACGGAAATTAGAACGCTTAGGGACTGTGTATTCGGTCATTAATAGGATCATTATCGGCAAGGGGATGCAGTCGCGATCGCTCATGTTCCGAACCCTTTTATCAGGTTGAGAAACCGCTTTAAGCCATCATGCCAAAAATTTCCCTCAATCCGAATTCTCTGCGTTATCTCAAAGCTCAATTGGCACCGTTTCTCAAGCCAATGGTTTGGGCGCCCGCAGCCATTTTGTCGATTACCGTGGGCGGTGTTTGGGATTTTGTTATGAATCCCAAAGACCCTGCTGCCAATACGGAGACCGCACAAGTTCCGGGTAGTCAATTTTTGAACCCGAATGATCAGGGAATTTTGGCAGATATCGATAACACGTCCGTTTTGCGCAATGCCCTCGGAATCAACGCTACAGCCAATTCCGGGCAATCTAGTAATCAGCTGAGTCAACCTCTGTTAGGAAGTGGTGTCAGCAGCAATCGCGCAACCGTTGCCGCTAACCCTATTACCAGTCAGCCGATCGGTTCCCTATTTTCAGGACTGACTCAACCAGGGCAAATCTTGACAGGCGGAACGGTATTTGGCAGCACGGTTCCGATCGGGACAAATCCCTTTGCCTCCAATCTTTCTTCTAGTCCTTTGCCCAATGCCTTCAGTTCGGGACAGTCAGGCTTAGTGGGACAAAATACTCCACTCCCTGCCAATGTTCTGCAGCAAGCACTGAATGCTTCCTTGCAGCAATCAACCAATTCAGCATCCAGCTCGAATAGTCTGCTCGCTCCTGCTGGAAGCACTACCGCCTCGCTCTCTTCTCAAGTCACAGGAGCCTATCCCACGCAGCCAACCAGCAGCGGGTTTCCGTCGTTGCCCACGCTGCCGGGTCAGCCGACTCAATCTGTGGGAACGGCAACTTCAGGTGCTACGGGTTCCACGACTCCTCCACTTAATTCCTATACGGGTTTAGTGGGTACTCCTAGCTTACCGACCATCCAGACCACGGTTCCAGCCGCACAATCGAGTATCAATCCCTTCAGTGCAACGCCGGTCACTCCTTCTGCATACCAGCTTCAGGGAGGAGGAACCCCAATCGGGGGTGGTTTCCCAACACCGCCGCCCACACCCCAGCCTGTCCAAGCCACTCCTTCCCCTGCGCCTCCGCCTTCAACCTACATCGTTGCGCCAGGGCGTTATCTCGGGGGTGGACAGATCAATACTTTCTCTAATCCTTTAGGAACGGGTAGCGGCAATTAGCCGAGATTGATAGGTATTGCATTTGACAAAGCACTGTTGCATGTGACAGTGCGCCCGGCTGTCAATGCTACGATCGGGGAAGAAACCAACCATTTCATCTGACCCAAAGAGCCAATTGTATGATTTTCCATCCTTCTTATTTGCTTTTGATCCCGGGTATGGTGCTGATGTTTTGGGCACAGAACCGAGTTCAGAGTACTTACCGAAAATATGCCAATGTGCGATCCAGCATGGGAATGACGGGTGCGGAAGTTGCAGAAACCATTCTCAAGCGCATGGGTGTCAATGACGTGCGGGTTGAACCTGTTGCGGGAGAATTGACGGATCACTACGATCCCAGTGCCAAAGCGGTTCGCTTATCTGAGGTGGTTTATGGCTCAGATTCTTTAGCCGCCGCCGCCGTTGCTGCTCACGAGTGTGGCCACGTTTTACAAGATGTTCGGGGCTATAAACCCATGAATGTGCGGGCAGCCCTGGTGCCTGCTGCTAACCTGGGGTCTAACATCGGTCCTATGTTGGTCATTGCTGGACTGTTTTTGGGTAGCCTAGGGGGGCTATTTATCAACATTGGCATCGTCTTGTTTATTGCAGTGATTTTATTCCACCTTGTGACCTTGCCAGTGGAGTTTGATGCATCCAATCGTGCCCTGAAAATTATTGACAATCTAGGAATCTTGCAAGGAGAGGAAAACCAGGCTGCTCGAAAAGTTCTCAATGCAGCGGCTTTTACCTATGTCGCGACCGCATTGTATTCGGTACTTCAACTAGTACAACTCTTAATGCTACGTAATGATTAATCTTTTTCGTCTTCTAGAATCGCTTGCGATCGCATAGCCAACCGTCCCTCTATTTGTTGAACAAGTAGAGGGATTGGTTTATTTCAGGTACTCTGGATGCAGGTAACAAGTGGCAGATCTCAGAGGGTAGATCCGTGGTGTGTGTGGCAAGCTTTTTTTCTACCTAGCCCAATCCAGCTCGCCCACTTCTAAGAAAAAATCCTGTTTGCTATGGATCTTTTGGAGTATCAGGCAAAAGAACTCTTTCACAAAATGGGCATTCCAATTTTGCCCTCGCAGCGTATCGATCGACCTAAAGATTTGAAAGGATTGCAAATTCCGTATCCGATCGTACTCAAGTCGCAGGTCTATATCGGCGGGCGCAGTCGTGTGGGAGGAGTCCGGTTTGTCGAGAACACGATCGATGCGATCGCTGCTGCCCAAACCATTTTTAATCTCCCGATTCAAGGAGAGTTTCCGACTGCAATTTTGGCTGAAGCGAAGTATAACGCTGAGCAAGAATTTTATCTAGCAGTGACGCTTAATCGCTCTTTGCGTCGCCCGGTTCTTTTAGGTTCCCAGCGGGGTGGAGTGAATGTGGAAGCCGAGATCGAACATATGCAACAGGTGGTGGTCGATCGCGAGTTTTCCCCTTTTTATGCTCGTCGGTTGGCACTCAAAATGGGTTTGCAGGGTAACTTGATGCTCTCCATCAGTCAGGTGATGGAAAAGATGTATCGTTTATTTTTTGAAAAAGATTTAGATTTGATTGAGATTAATCCATTAGCAGTGAATGCCAACAATGAAGTGATGGCGCTAGATGGCAAGGTGACAGTCAATGATGATGCTTTGAACCGCCATGCTGATCTGGTTGCCTTTGTCACAAAGGTCTCTAACCCGTACGCTCAGCCCAGCGACTCAATGATGCTGGTAGAAATGGATGGCAATATTGGCATTGTGTGTAATGGTGCTAGTTTGGCAATGGCAGCAATGGATTTGGTAGCACGAGCGGGGGGAAGACCAGCCTCTGTCTTGAATGTGGGCAGTGAGACCTGTTATGACTGGCACCCATCTGCGTTGGGCGATCGCCTTGATCGAGGCTTAGAGCTAATCAGCCAAAATAAACAAGTCAAAGTCATCTTGATCAATTTGGTGAATGTCATCGTACCTTGTGACGAGATTGTAAAGGTCATTGCTGCCTATCTGCAGCACAAAGCCCGGAATTCTCGTAATGTAAGTGAAATTCGGGGGAATGCTCGGGCTGCACGTTCTGTGCGGATTCCCCACCTGTTTGTCCGACTGGCTGGAGAAGATTGTCTTCTAGATCGAGACGCTTTGCCTGCGACACAAGTGACCTGGTTGGACAGTTTGGATGACGCGATCGTGCAGGCCGTGATTTTGGCAAAAGCAGCCTCCAAGAGTTCCTAACCGTAGCCAAGCGCTAGTCCAAATCGTCAATCATTATCAATTTTTTGGGGCATCTTCTAGACAGGTGGTCGATGGGGGTGAAAGCTTGGCTGAGCTAAGCTTTCACCCCCATCGACTACTCCTTGGAAGCACGACCAATTTTTTTGAGTGTGACGAGAATGGCACAAATATTCTTGAGTTGCAGTTATCTTATTAGTTTATCTCGTTCGCATTCCCTCTCCCTGAACGGGTCACCAGAACGGTGAATCTTGGGCATTTTGCATCTACGGACACCATCCTATGAATTTTTCTACCCATAGCAAAGTAATGGTACAGGGCATCACTGAGCCACTGGGTTCAGTTTATACGCCTTTAATGCAAGCTTATGGCACCAATGTGGTGGTGGGTGTGAGTCCGGGGTCTGGGGGACAAGTGGTTCAGGGAATTCCGGTGTTTGATATGGTGGAGCAGGCACTTGCCACGGTTGGCACGATCGATGTCACCGTAATCTTCGTCCATCCCTATTTGGCATTGGATGCGGCACTGGAAGCGATCGATGCAGGCATTCGCCAAATTATTTTGATTACGGAAGGGATGCCACCCCTGGATATGGTGCGTCTGGCAAGAAAGGCTGAAGCGACTGAGACTCTATTGATTGGACCCAATTCTCCCGGCATTATTGTACCGGGACAGATTTTGTTAGGACTGCATCCGCCTACATTCTATCGTCCAGGTTCAGTGGGGTTGATCAGCCGCAGTGGGACATTGACCTATGAAATTGCGCTGGAACTCACGCGCGCTGGGTTGGGGCAGTCGATCGGAATTGGTCTGGGGGGAGATGCAATCGTCGGTTCTTCTTTTCCCCAATGGTTACAAATTCTGGATGAAGACGAAGCCACTGAAGCGATCGTTCTGGTCGGTGAGATTGGTGGCGAAACAGAGGAAGCCGCAGCCCACTACATTGCTGAGGTGATTGATAAACCTGTAATTGCCTATATCGCCGGACGCACGGCGCCTCGCGGTCGGCGTATTGGTCACGCTGGAGCCATCATTGCCTCCCAAGTGATTGAAATCGGGATGGAAATTGGTACTGCTGAAAGCAAAATCGATGCCTTCCGCCGCGCTCAAGTACCCGTGGCAGAAAGCCCTTCGCAAATTCCGGCGCTGGTAAAGCAAGCCCTAGGGCTTGCCACCTGCAAAATCAGTTCCTAACCCCCCGACTCTTTATTCCCTACTACTTCTTTCCCGTTGGATTCCTTTTCCCTCCAGTTCCGTTCCCGAAGACCCCCGGCTTTCCGGTTAAGATGAGGATGGTCAATTTTTCCCGCAGTGCACTGGCATGATCGAAACCTTACAAACCCGTTTGTACGAGTTGGAACAGTTTGCGGATACGCTGGTTGCTACTCAGCTTAATCATTTGACGCTCGTGAGCCTGGCAGTGCTGTTCTTAGCTGGATTATTGACCAGCCTTACCCCCTGCATGCTGTCGATGTTGCCGATCACGATCGGGTATATCGGGGGTTACGAAACCCGTAGTCGGTTGCAGGCAGCGGCTCAGTCTACCTGGTTTGCCTTGGGACTAGCGACGACACTAGCAGCCTTGGGGATTTTGGCGGCAGTGGTCGGGCGAATTTATGGACAGGTGGGTATTGGCTTATCGATCATCGTTAGTCTGGTTGCAATTTTGATGGGGCTGAACTTGCTAGAGGCTTTGCCATTGCAGCTTCCTGCTTTTAACGGTCTCGATTTAATTTCTAAAGACTTGCCCGAAGGAGTGCGTTCCTATTTCGTCGGTCTGACTTTTGGCTTAGTAGCGTCCCCTTGTAGCACTCCCGTTTTAGCCACGCTTTTGACCTGGATCTCTACCACCCAAGATCCCTGGCTAGGAGGTGGACTGCTCCTGGCTTATACGGCAGGGTATGCAGCACCGTTGATTTTGGCAGGCACTTTTACTGCATCGATTAAAAAACTGCTGGAATTGCGTCGCTGGTCGGGGTGGATTACTCCTGCCAGTGGTGCGTTGTTGGTGGGCTTTGGCGTTTTTTCCTTACTGTCGAGAGTGGCAAGTTTTTAGGCGATTTCTGCATACAAATTGCTAGTCAGAACTGCCAATAGTCGTGTGGACATACCACCCCATAATGGATATTTTGCTCTAATCCCTACCCCTGCTTCTACCCTCTGCAATATGACTGCAAACCCTTCGGACCCCTCACCAAACCCATTTTTTCAGTTGCAGACGACGATTCGACGTTTTTTTAACCGAGAATTGATTCCCCTGTTGGCAGACTTGCGGTTGGCGATCGCACTCCTATTGACGATCGCAGTATTCAGCATTTCTGGCACAGTGATTGAGCAAGGGCAATCGATGGCGTTTTACCAGAAAAACTATCCAGAGCATCCGGCACTCTTTGGCTTCCTCACCTGGAAAATCATTCTGGTGTTGGGGCTGGATCATGTTTATCGAACCTGGTGGTTTCTCGCAATCCTGATTTTGTTTGGTTCCAGCCTCACTGCCTGTACATTTAAGCGCCAACTACCAGCACTACGATGGTTTTCTCGTACCTGGAACTTTTACACCCAGCCCCGCCAGTTTCAAAAATTTGCCCTAAGTGCAGAGTTGAGTCAGGTCAAGCTGATCGACGTAGAACCATTGCTAGAACAGCAACGGTACCGCTTGTTTCGCCAGGAGGATGCACTTTATGCCCACAAAGGGATTGTTGGACGAGTCGGTCCGATCGTTGTTCATGCCAGTATGTTGATTATTCTGAGTGGGGCAATTTGGGGTGCAATGACAGGGTTCACTGGGCAGGAAATCATTCCCAGTGGCAACATGTTTCAGATTAAGAACATTCTGGATGCAGGTCCCTGGTCAACGCCACAAATTCCCACAGACTGGGCAGTGAAAGTCAATCGGTTTTGGATTGATTACACCCCAGATGGGACGATCGACCAATTCTATTCGGATCTGTCGGTGGTAGATGATCAGGGCAAAGAGGTAAAGCACAAAACCATCCACGTCAATGAACCGCTTCGTTATCGTGGGGTGACGCTGTATCAAGCAGATTGGGGAATTGCGGCGGTGCAAGTGCATGTCAACAACAGTCCAGTACTGCAATTACCTATGGCTCCACTCAATATGCAGGGTGGCAGAATTTGGGGGACTTGGGTACCAACCAAAACCGATATGAGCACAGGCGTGTCGCTGGTTGCCAAAGATCTTCAGGGGATGTTGCTGGTCTATGACATGACAGGCAAATTGATTGGCACGGTGCGCAAGGGGATGTCGATCGAAGTGAATGGGGTCCGATTAGCGATCGATGATTTGATCGGGAGTACTGGACTGCAAATTAAGGCTGATCCAGGAATTCCTCTGGTATATGCTGGGTTTGGCTTGTTAATGGTGGGCGTATTAATGAGTTACGTTTCCCACTCCCAGATTTGGGTTTTGCAACAGGGAGATCGGCTCTATCTCGGTGGTCGCACTAATCGGGCACAGGTCGCCTTTGAACGTGAAGTATTGGAACTATTGGACGCGCTCAGCGAACAGCAACCAACCCAAGATAAAGTTCTGGCTGCGTAGTCTTGGTTTCATTCGGAGATGTGCCCCCCCCAATCGGTAGGACATTTCAAAGTCTGGAATTACATTTCAAAGTCTGGAATTAACGAGAGGCTTAAGCCCCTTGTCCTAGGCTGAATGGCGATAGCGATAAGACGATCGTCTTGCGCATGGCAATTTCCAAAAAAACGGCCTCTTTCCCTGGAGGAAAGAGGCAATGCAAGAACAAAGCGATTGTGTTCAAAATATAGAATTACGGTCTCAGTTTGCTTACAAAAGCATACAGTCGAGATGATGCGTTCACTGTCTGAAAGAATAGCGTTTAACTGTTCAATTTATGCGTTCGCTGTCTTGATGCTGATGTTTGATTAGGAGCTACCCTCCCAATTACAAACTTGCGATACTTTTCAGTTGAATCGAGGATTTGCGCTTCGTTTAGTCAGCGATCGCAAATGTCGCTGTAGGACCCACCTTCATCTTCTCGTTGTAGACCTTCGCTTCAAGCGTGAAAGGAATCGTAGGCAATCCTCGGGTGCTGCCCGACTTAAACTTTGCAGTTTTACCAGGGGGTAACGTGACCGATTGCAAAGGTGCAACCCCATAGTATTTGCCATTTACAGAAACACTCACACCCAGGGAACCCGTAAACGTGGCTTTACCTGCATTCGTCACCGTCAGCGAAAAACTAGCTTTCTTACCGACATAATTGGGGTGAATTGACTCAGCCAAAGTAACTTTTAAGTTGCTGAGAGCATTGGTTGTTGCTAGAGGAGATGTGCGAATCGGAGCCGGCGGTGCCCCAGGACTAATAGTCGGGGGTGTTCCAGGTAAGGCAGTAGTGGTGGAAGAACTTCCTTTTTTCCAAACTCTGACATAGTCTGTGTACATAACACTGGGAAATCGGGTGTTCTGAATTGCCCCCCCCCATTGCAGGCTTCCTGTCCCTGCTCTCAAAATGAAACTCATGGCATCCTTCGGTACAGCAGCACCCGTAAAGCTTTTAACCCTTTTACCATCGACAAAGAAGGTCAATTCCTGCGTTGTCCATTCCAGTCCATAGGTGTGAAAACCACTGCTGAGATTTGCCCCTGTAGGATGACGGTGATAAACATACTCGTGGGCACTAGTGGGTGTGCTGTAGTGGCTGGTAAGGTTAATCGCATTGGGTATACTGCCAATATACTCGGCAATATCAATCTCAGGGGGCCAGGCTTTTGGACGATCGGTCCAAAAATTTGCCCAAAGCCCATTCCCGGGAGGCATTTTGATAGAAGCCTCAGCGTAGACATAATTCCAGATTTGTCGAGTTGAAATCACACCTCCTTTGGTCTTGCCATTGCTTCCGGGTCCCGTTACAGCAAGCTCTAACATACCATTCGCAACTTTCACATTGTTTGGGCAGTAGTCAGTGTAAGCATTACCCGTTTGACAAGTTCCCCAGGGAAATCCAGCAATCCAACGAGTTGTATCTAAACTGGCACCAGTAAATTCCTCATTCAAGACCAGATTGCTATAGCCTGTAACAGGCGATTTAGGAGCAATCTGCGCAAAATTGACACTCGGCTTCAACAATCCATAACCTGTCAGCAAAGCAAAACTGAACAATACAGAACGATTCATCTTCATCGTGATAATCTCCATTGTCTGATTGGACAGTCAAAAACATGGAACACACGGAGGCATACTAAAGACCGCCTAGTTCACAATCGCTTTGTCCATTTACAGTCATCGGGAAAGAGCACGAGAAATTGAAGCAAGGTCAATTATGGAGTTAAATCATTTTCCTGTTGAAACTCCATCTTGGGTGAAGGTCATTACAATAGCCAACTCATACCTTTGACTAAGAGAAAACATTGAAAGTTCCAGAAAATTGTTTCGGAAACCGCTGACTGGGACTAAACAAAAAATCGCTCCTCCATCTGGATAATTACTACTCATCTATACGGAGCCAAAAACGCAAGACAGGAAAAAAACTGATTTATTTGAAAAAAAGCACCGTGTTAGATACTGAAACACCCGATTTTTAACACACTAAAGCACTTCTATCTCAATGATAAAATCATTTGAAAGTACTACGATCGAAGAATGCAAGGGTATATTTAAATCATTACTTGTCTGCAGCTTGTCTCAGCTCTAAATAATAAGATATTTCAATCTATGAAAATTCTTTGCCTCAATCACTCACTGTTACTAGGGTTTAGTAGCCCAGTAATAGATGATGTTGCTTCAAATAGCAAAATAATATGTTTGTCATTGTGAATAATATCTTTTGCAACAGTTAGCCACTACTGTATTTCAATCTTGGAATACACTTATGCTGTATTAAAGAACATGCAAATATGGTCAAAATATATGATTTCATCATATATTTTCCCGTACTGATTACCAGAAAAAACACGTAAGCAAAGCAGGAGCGCTTCTTCGCCCCATGCGGTTTTTGCTTGCTCTGGCTCTCGTGATCGATCAGTAAGTATGACAAAAATTCCCTGCATCCAGGTATGAACATCGCAACTCTTATGCAGTTACATTATTCTGACTGGATTAGAAGCATAGATTTGAGAGGCAAGCCGGATGAGATTTGACACCCTTCTCAGTTGCGGTTCAAATATTTTCAGCAACTTGAAATTAGGGAGATCCTAAAATACGTAAAATCTTATCGACATCATCTAGATCTCCAACAATTCGACGAGTTGGCTGGGGCCAGGCTTTCACTAAGGTCGGTGTTGCAGAGATCTGATCGGCTTCTGCCTCTTCAGGGTGCTTAAAAATATCAATGACTTTTAACGTATAAGGATAATGCAAAAAATGTTCGAGCATTTGATACAGATTTTTCAAAATCCTCTCTGTTGCCGCATTATGACCTGACACAAAAAGCCGCAAAACATATCCTTCTGCACCGACAGCGTGCGAAAAAGGAGCAGAAGGATTTGGAAATGGGTGAGCGATCGGATGAGTATGGGATGCGGTATTCTCGTAGCGCACGATTAAATCGTGATCCTGCCAAAGCTCAGAAAATTCATTCTGATAAGTTTTCAGCATCATTAGGTCACACAAACCTTCCGGGCAAGGAGCAACTTGCCAGACTAGATCTTTGGTTTCAAACACTGCATTGAGCAGTCCTTGATATCGCAAAACTGGCGGGTAGGCTTCAGCAACAACTCTCAACTCTCCCGTATATGGGTCAAGCCAACGATCTATCGTCGCCGTAAAGCAAGGCACCAAAAAGTGAGGAGCCTCCAGTAAACCCAGCATTTCCTGCAAAGCGATGCACAAATTGATATGCCATCGACTTCGTTTTTGAGGATCGATGCTATAAATCAGATCTCCTCCAGGCGTAAAAAGAGCAATCCCTTTATAAAGCTTTGCTGAGGAAGGATCAGACATTGAATTTAAGCTGGGAGACATCCCTGCGCGTACCTTGTGTATCGTCCATTTCGTTCAAGAAAATTGATAACTAAAGTCAATTTTCTATGATAAAAATATTACACACGTCCCCGTAACATCTGAGCCATCTCATTCGTTTTCGGCGACATTTCTAACGCTGTTTCTTCTGTGATTCTGCCTGCTTCATAAAGCTTATAAAGAGATTGATTCATGGTGCACATCCCATCAAAGGTACAGCGAGGAATCAACTGCTCAATTTCATCCAATTCTCCTCGACGAATATAATCTCTGATAGCGTCAGTATTAATCATAATGTCGTGGAATGCAGCTCGCTTACCATCTGTCGTACGGCAAAGACCTTGGGCGATGACTGCGACCAGAGACTCTGCTACTGCAACTCGCATTGGAGCTTGTTGGTCAGGTTCATAGAGTTGTAGAATCCGCTCGATCGTTTTCACTGCACTATTTGTGTGCAAAGTTCCCATGACTAAGTGTCCGGTTTGTGCCGCTTTTAGAGCAGTATTAACTGTCTCTTTGTCTCGCATTTCACCAATCAGGATAATGTCTGGGTCTTCCCGTAGCGAAGCTTTTAAAGCATTATCAAACTTGAGCGTATGAATTCCTACTTCGCGTTGTTTAATCAACGATTTACGGCTCTGGTGGACAAATTCAACTGGATCTTCAATGGTGATGATGTTTTTTGGCATCTCATTGTTGATGTAGTCGATCATTGCTGCCATTGTGGTGGATTTACCAGAACCTGTTGGTCCTGTGACCAAAATCAACCCCTTGTGGTAATGACAAACATCCTTAAAGACAGGAGGTAAATTTAATTGCTCGATCGTTAAAATCTTCAGCGGAATTAAGCGCATTACCAATGCGGGCCCCCGCAATGCGTCAAAGATATTAATCCGAACGCGAGCAAACTCATATTGAGTTGCACCATCAAAGTCAAGTGTGTCCTGAAACCGACGAATCTCTTCATCGTTCAAAATTTCCTTCAACCAACTCATAAAGGTTTCCAGGGTGGTTACTGGATAGCTGGTTGCTTCCATTTCTCCTCGATTACGGAAACGAGGCACTTCGCCGACTCCCAAGTGAACGTCTGAGAAGCCTTTATCAAAGGCTTCTTTGACAATCTGCTCTAGAGTGGGTGAACCATGCGTCGGCTGCTGCTTGTTGCGAACCGAAGCCGGCATACTAGGCGGAGCACTGGGACGATGCCCGCCCGCCTGGGCAGGCTGAGTTGCTGGTGTTGGAGGCGATGTCGGTGGAGAGTTAACAGGAGTCGTTGGCATTGCCATCGTTTGGGCAGGTATCGATGGATTGACTGCCGCATGAACACCACCAACAGGGGGTCGAGGAGGAGGAGCGGGAGGAACACGAGGGGTTGGCGGTGGTGAACTGGGCGGGCGCTGTGAATCTGTCATACACTACTTCTCTTCGACAAGAACCTAAGATGGTCGTATTTGGGGCCTTTTGCGTCAGCAAATGTAACGATAATTTTGAGTTTTGGTGCGGCTGATACAGTTACAATTTTGAGCAATTCGACCGAGCCACTATATGAAATTCACCCCGAAAATATTGTATCAACCAGACCAATAGCCCTAAACCCGAGATCCAGCAAGAACAGCAGATTTCCTATATTCTGAATTCTGACCGAACCAACTAACTACAATCTTTTGCGAAGTTTTCCCAAATTTTTGTTTCCAGTATCATGGAAGCACAACTTAATTGTAACTTCTCTTCAAAAGCTATCTCATCCGGTTATTTTGAGCAATGTCGAGAAAGTATCGCAGTTTGAAATATTTGGATCATACAGTATTGCAAGAGGGATATTTTGGATACGTACGTACTTCTAAGCCCAATAGACTTGTCTGTAGGATAGCGATATAGCAAAATCGACATCTTATACTTAACATTTAAATTCGTGCAATGCTTGTTAAATTCAGAGATTGCTTGGGGCAACCCCATTCAGAGAGATGAAATTTTCACCTAAAGACAAACGATGAGCCAATCAGAGAACTGGTATATTGTCAGGCTTCCAGAGGGAAATTGCGAAATTTTACGTGAAGATCCTTCAGATCTTGAGAGATTTTCGGGAAAGCTGGATGTTATTAGTTTGGAACGATGGGGACCTTTTGAATCCCAAACTGAAGCTGTGACTCGAAGAGTTGGCTTAATTCGGGCTGGGAAATGTAAACCCGTTTAGTATTTATTGATTGAAAGTTCAAGCCTCTTTAAAGAGGCAACCAGCAATTTCTTTCTGAGAAATCTTCTATCCCCCAAAAGAAAGTTCTAAGATTTAAGCTTATAGAATAATAAAAGGACAGAAAAGTTCTTTTATTGTTACTTAATTAGATTTTGTTTCTGCTCGTTCCCCTGGTTGGGCTTTGGCAACTTTTTTGGTGAGAACTTCTAGAGCTTTAACGTACTGAGGATCCGCTAAAGTGCCAATTTTTGTACGATCGCTCGAAAGTGCTGCACGTTCAGGATCAGTCAGCTTGACTGGATGATTGGGAGTAATCCCATGTTTATTAATATCGCGACCACTGGGGGTGTAGTACTTGGCGATCGTCACTGCCAGCCCTGATCCATCTCCTAGCGGACGTACAGACTGAACTAACCCCTTGCCAAAGGTCTGTGTGCCTACCAATTCGGCTCGATTGTTGTCTTGCAATGCGCCCGATAGAATCTCACTAGCACTGGCTGATCCGCCATCCACCAAAACGACCAATGGTTTCAGCGAGAGTGCTCGACTATTTGCTTGGGCACGATCGACTTCACCTTTACGGTCAACAGTAGAGACGATCGTGCCTTCTTGTAGCCACATTCGGGCAATTTCAATACTGGCATTGAGCAACCCCCCCGGATTGGAGCGTAAATCTAAGATGTAGCCATTCACCTGCTTTTTCTCCAGGACTTGAATGGCATTCCGCATTTCATCAGCGGCATTGGCACTAAAGGTAATTAAGCGAATGTAGCCAATACCTCCAGCTGGAGTTTTTTGGAAAGTATACCGCACAGGGTGGATTTCAATGCGGGCACGTTTGATCGCAAACTCTAACTCTTGCGTTCCTCGCAAAACAGTCAATTTTACCTGAGTTCCGGCAGGTCCACGAATCAACGTTACCGCCTTGTTAACGTCCAAACCCTCGGCTTTTTGACCGTCAATTTTAAGAATAATATCTTTTGAAAGGATTCCGGCTGTAAAAGCCGGGCTATCCTCGATCGGAGCCACCACTACCAACTTTTTAGTTTTTTCATCCTGGGCTAGCTGAATTCCGACCCCAGTTAATTCGCCAGAAGTGTCAATCTGCATGTTTTTGAACTCTTCTGGGTTCATAAACCGAGTGTAGGGGTCATTCAGTTTTTCCAACATTTCCCGAATCGCTTTGTAGGCGTCGGTTTGGTTGACATAAGACCGCTTTAGATATTGGGTACGAACCGCTTTCCAATCCACCTGGTTGAAGGTGCCATCGACATAATTACGATCGATAATTTGCCAAACTTCATCAACCAGCTCTTTAGGGCTTTCCCGAAAAAATGCTTGCCCTTTAGACAGATGGAGTCCAGCTCCAGTAATTGTCACTGCTGTGATTGCAGCAGCTGTAGCGCACAAAACGAAACCACTCTTCGTCATTGCCATAGTCTGAAGCCGGGAAAAAGAATTGAAAATTTATGCTCAATCTAACACAGGCAGGCCAAAGGCAGCCGATTTTCGCGATGAACCACTCACTTATAGAGGCGCTGAAGTCCAAGTCTGCCATTGTCCGACTATCGATCACCTCACAATTGCTTGTCATCGTTGTTTGCCTAGGCTAGGGATCAACCCAACGATCGTCTGCCTTAATTAAATTAATTAACTCTTGTACCCCCTGAGATTCCGGAACTTTTTTAATCTCCTCTTTTCCTCGGTATAGAGAAATATAGCCGGGTTGCTTGCCCACATAGCCGTAATCCGCATCTGCCATTTCTCCTGGTCCATTGACAATGCACCCCATGACAGCGATATCCAGTCCGGTTAGATGTTTGGTCGCTTCCCGAACTTGATGCAACACCTCTTCTAAATTGAACAAAGTGCGTCCACAAGAGGGGCAGGCAACATACTCAACCATGGTTTTGCGCAAACCCAATGCTTGCAAGATGCTGTAACACACCGGAATTTCTTTCTCAGGAGCCTCGGTAAGAGAGACCCGAATTGTGTCACCTATCCCTTCAGCTAAAAGTGTGCCAATTCCGGCAGTCGATTTAATGCGCCCATATTCACCATCTCCTGCTTCTGTGACCCCTAAGTGTAATGGATACTCCATCCCCAACGCATTCATTCGCTGGGCTAGCAAGCGATAGGCTGCGAGCATAACGGGTACTCGCGATGCTTTGAGCGAGATCACCAGGTTATGAAAATCGAGGGATTCACAAATTCGAATGCACTCTAGCGCAGATTCGACCATGCCTTCTGGCGTGTCCCCATAGGTAAACAGCATCCGCTCAGCTAGAGAACCGTGATTCACACCAATCCGCATTGCTTTTCCTTGGTCTCGGAGAGAAACGACGAGTGGTTCGAGGGTTTCTCGAATTCTTTCACCAATTTCGTCAAATTCTGCCTGAGTATATTCAGTGCGATCGGTTTTCGGTTTTTCAAAGACGTACAAACCTGGATTGATTCGCACCTTATCCACATGCTTTGCCACTTCTAGCGCAATTTTCATGCCGTTATGATGCACATCTGCAACGAGAGGGACGGCCTGATAAGTTGCCAGTAATTTCTGTTTAATTTCTGCCAAGGCATAAGCATGTGCCAGACTTGGCACGGTAACTCGTACAATCTCACAACCAATTTCATGGAGTCGGCGAATTGCTGCTACAGACCCTTCAATATCCAGCGTATCCTCATTGATCATGGATTGCACTACGACGGGATAGCTGCCACCAATTGTGACATCACCTACACGCACGGGGCGGGTTTTGCGTCGCTGAATAGTGGGATCGGTCGATAAAGAAAGTAGAAAGGCGTTAGCACCAACGGGGTTAGGCAGAGTTTGCATAGACTGCTGAATTCATATGAGTGATTGGCTCTGTTTCTCAGATTGCCATAGATAGGGTAAGTTTGGCTAAATATACAGAAAAACAAAGGGGAGCCATTGGCTCCCCTTTCAATCCTCACACAAATCACTCAGCCTAGGAATTCCTATGCCCTTTGGGTAAGTAGGCGATCGGGTTGACAGCCCCTTGACCAGGTAGATGAACTTCGAAATGGGAATGGGGTCCAGTGCTATAGCCAGTACTTCCCATCTCAGCAATTTGCTGCCCCTGATCAACCTTTTGCCCTTCCCGCACCAAAATGCGGTTGTTATGAGCATAAAGAGTCAAGCTACCATCTGCGTGCTGGATTTCCACCAGATTGCCATAACCGCCAGAGTTCCAGCCAGCGGTCACGACAACACCAGGTGCAGCAGCAACCACCGGTGTACCGATCGGAGCAGCAATATCAATCCCTTTGTGCATCCGCCCCCAACGCCAGCCGTAACCAGAGGTCAAAAGACCTTTAGCGGGCCAAATGTAACCCTTAAACTTGGCGGAAGAACCAGGCAAATAGCTTTCAGCATTACCGATCGGAGGCAACTCTGGAGATACCATTTGTCCCAGCGCGGACTGCAAAATCGGCTCGTAAGATTCAGAGCCCAGTGGAGCTACAGCCACAACTTGTGGTGCAGACTGGGACTGTCTAACCTCGGGTGCCAATTGTCGTTCAGGCATTTTTACGGCAGATACTTGGCGTTCGGCCTGTACAGGTTGAGACTTCAGTCCACGAACTTCAGTCCGCAGGGCTTCAAGATGTTGATTGGGCTTGAACTCTGGGTTGATCAATCGAGAAGCAGAGGGTAAGTCAGTGGGGCTTGCCTCAGAAGCAGCAAGCTGAGCTGCCATGGGTTCAGCCACCGCAACCACTTCGGTGTTTTGTGGAGCAGCAGATCGCTCTGCCTCCAATTTTTCCCGCATCTTGACAATTTCAGTCCGCAGGTTTTCAACATACCGATTCTGTCCAGGAACAGAACTCGGCTCAATCACTTGCTGCAACGCATCTTGAACCACAGGTACCCCATTTTGAGGAATGGCAGCGACTCTTGCGGCTTCGGGTGTTTCTACGACAGACGCCGGTGAGGTTGTCTGTGCAGATACTGGAATGGTTACAGCGGATTCAGTGGGTTGAGGGGGCGCTACGACCCCTTGAAAATCTGGTTGAGAATTTGCATTGGCTCCCATCTGGAGTGGCAGACTGACAGCAGACCGCTCCTCAGACGCAACTGCGGAAATGGTGGAAACAAAATTGTCTGAAACAGCAGGTGCAGTTAAGCCTGCAACAATCGGTACAGTAGAGGCAATAGAGACTGGAGCCGTTGAACGAGGCAGACTTGGAATAACAGGAGCATTCAAATTCTGTGCTTCAACCGTTGGCAACCGTAAGACTTGACCCACTAAAATGAAGTTCGGATCAGAAAGGCGGTTTAGCTTTGCCAATTCGCTCCTAGAAAGTCCATGTCGGCGAGCGATCGCATCCAGTGTGTCTCCTGGCTTAACCTGATAGCTAGCGGCTTCAGTTCCCACCACCTGCACTTCAGGCGCCGTAGGCAAACTAGGAGCAATTGCTCCTACCGAAGATGAAGGATGATAAGCAACGACCGCTGAATCAGGTGTTAGTGCTTGAGCCAATTGAGAAGCAGAGACTTCAATCACTTTATCCGATTGCTGCCTGCTATCTACAAAGGGCTGGGAATCAGCAGGGATGCTGCCTGCTTTTAAATTTGCCAGGCTGTTTTTCAGCACATTCCGCTTTTGCTGTAAGCGGACGAGCGCAGCATCTTGTTCTGCCTTTAATGCAAGGGCTGCATCTGCGGAAGCTTGAGCAGTGATGGCTGAATCAACAGCATTATGAGAATCTGGAGATGTAGCAGATCTCTCAGATGAAGCCTCAATCGCGGTACTGGCAATTGCCTGCGGTTGGGAGACTGGCTGTTGGGTGGGGATACTTAAAGTTTGTCCAACCCGAAGCACTACATCCAAAGAAAACCCATTTGCAGCAGCAATTTCAGCAGGGCTAACTCGGTAAACCTGAGCAAGTTGCCAGATGGTCTGACCTTCTTGAACAGTGTGCTCAACGACGATTGATTCCGACTTTGAAACTCCAACAGCAGGGGAATCTGCATCATTGCCGGGGAAAAGTGTAGCAGTTTCAACCGGCGTAGAAGCCGCCAAAGTTGATTCAGGTGCCACAGGCTCGGCTGCCATGGCGCTATCGCTTTGCCGAGGCATTAGCAGGCTATGGGCGCCCATTGAGATTGCCAAACCGATCACAGCAGCAGAAGTACGTGCCCGACGATTGACCTCTGGGGAGACCTGCTTTGTTTGTCCCGTCACACAGCCATCAGCTTGGCAGCTATTGAAAGGTGTGACTTTCTGCGGAAATGTCCGTTTCAAAAACGACCTCCTAAGTTGTCCAGCGTTTAACTGTCCTCGAGTCATCTGATCCTCCGACAACCGGCGATTCAAATCACCTCAATGAATGATCAGGATCACAGACGGTAAATACACTTAGGCAAGATTACCTTGCTTCTCCGATTTAGACAAGTTTACACTTTCAAAAAATCGGCAACTGAAGACAGTGGAATGAATAAAAGCAGACCTGACTAGCAAAATACTGCCTATTCGCAAATCTGGAGTTGGCTTTTTGGAGCTTCTTGTCAGACTGCTTGATAAGTGAATATACATTACCTTTGCAAATCTACAACCGTAAAAGCGCCATAGGACTAGACTCCAAACCTTTAAAGCATTGATGAAGCATTAGCTTCAGGCAATTCTAAAGCCGAATGTGATTTGACATTGCTGCCAATTATGTCATCAAAACTTGATTCCAATCGTGAATCGTAAACGCTAGATTATCAGAACAGCAACCGTGAAATTATCTAGCTCTGCTGGTAAAGCAGCATTGAGAACAGATCACAGAATTGCTAAAACGACTGTGAGAATAGCGTTTCAAGTTTTCTTCGTATATTCAAAAAAATGTCTTTTCATCAGTAATTTTTTAAGAGTTGAACCGGCTTGTGCTGCTGTTAGTGCCATAGAAATTTCTTATCGTATCTACTCCTTTTTAGTATTTTGGGTAACAAAGTTTTCGTCACCGTTTATTGATCCGTTACGTGACCCAGGGTTACTTGACACCACTGATTTGACGTAATTAATCATTGGTTTCATCCTGTTCTATAGATTCATCAATCTATGGCAATACAGTAGTTTCGGATGAAAGACGACTTAGGAGGAGTAAACTTGCCCACCCAAAAACTTTCAATATCAAAATCAACTGACGAGACCACTAGATCAAGATATTTTGGTTCAGAGAAAAACTTAGCATGGTTGCTAAATCGATGGGGAGTCTTCGGCAATTTGGCGATAAGCCTCAAACAGCCCTACAGCGACGCTGACTGAAAGGTTGAGGCTGCGAACATGGGTACGATTGATGGGAATTTTGACCGTTGCATCGCAAGTTTCTAAGATCTCAGGAGGTAATCCTAAGGTTTCGCTGCCAAACAGCAACCAGTCATCTGCTTGAAACGGAAACTGAATATAACTACAGCTTCCAGAAGTGCTAAAGCCGATCCACCGTCCACTCCGTTGTTGCCGCATGCTCTGAAACGCTTCGAGGGATGGGTAGTAGTGAAGCTTGACGTGGGGCCAGTAGTCTAACCCAGCTCGTTTGAGGTAGCGATCGCTAATTTCAAACCCTAAAGGACCCACTAAATGCAGTTCCGAATCTGTAGCAGCACAGGTTCGAGCAATATTGCCGGTATTCGGCGGAATTTGAGGATGAATCAGAACAACTTGCGGCATAAGCGGACAGATGGTGAGTTTTTCTAGATAAGACAGCGCAAGTGTATGTTGATACATACAGTCGACCCATTTTCACCAAATCATAGTTTTTTTTAATATCATTGGGAGCAATGAGACTGATTAGATATTTTGAACCTTGGACGTGTTTCCTATAGCAAAAAAAAGGCAAGGAAATGGGCAAAGTGTCTGAAACGATACAAGATAATCTGAGATTCACTCTCTAAAAAATTCAAGGAATGGTTCAAATGCTTGACTCTCTCACATAGATAACTTCGGATTTTTGCGATCGGTGCATCTATCAAGGAGATCTATATATAGATCTGAACTCCTAAATCAGATATATGTATAGATGTCTCCATATTTGTGAGGTCTGTCCTGAATCTTGGTATTTTGAAGTAATCTAATCGAGGACGATCGGCTGGCTGGAATCTTTTGGGTGAAGTAAGGCTTAATCCTGGTCATTTGGTCTTCGTTTCCCAGAGATCCTCATGGGCAAACGTTCCTGCCCAATCGCTGAGTGAAATTGATTGTAGGATACTGAATGACAACAGAATGCCTCAATTGCTGGAATTCCATGGATTCGCGAAGTGAATCTCATCCTACGAATCATTGGGTTGCTCTACCGATCGCTCGCATTTACTGCATCTATCAGAATTCAATCATGTTGTCTTCTGTTCTATCGGTATCAGGGACTTGAGACGATAGGGTGCTACCCTGAAAAGCACGAGCATTGACCTTTAACCTTTCGTTTCTGCTGATTTGTATGGAAACGTCAGCTTAGGGGATGCATTCTCAAAAAATCTGTCCGATAGATTAATGCTGCTTAGAAGCAGATCAGGTAAGGTAGGATATGCAGATTGCTAGGATAGTGCATTACCTGCGTCAGGATTTTGAGCGTTAGCAATAAATTCTTGGAGTCTTTCTCCCCAGATGTAGCCTGACGTTGTTCAAATTTGTCTTTTCAGATAAATTTTACATGTACCTGACTGCTGATTATGTTCTAGAGATGTTGCACGTGTTTGAAAGCTTTGTCCAAGTAAGGTTTCAATGCATTGACAATTCTCTTGAAGTCCTACTTGATGGGGTCTCTTGACTGTCAAATTTCCATTGACGGATTGTGAGTCCTGACTGAGTGAGATCGCGATTTCCCCTGTTGTTTGACTTTTCGAGCATCTTGACTGAATCCGGGCAATTGCTGCCCTGGTAGGGGCATCACCATGACATTCTCTAACTCTGGCAGTATGCTGGCTACGCTGACACAGGTGAATCGCAAGAGCGACTTGACCCATCGGGTCAAAGATTTGCCCGTAGCAAAATTTATTGATCTGTTAGAACAGATCACCAGAGAATTTGAGCATTTTTTACGGGCGATCGATCTGATCAACAACGAAGCCCTAGAAACTCTGCTAGAGCAAATTCTGGAAGCATTTACGCTAAAAATTGGTCAAATCTTACAGGCTGATCGAACAACTATTTTTTTAGTTGACGAAGAAAAAGGCCAGCTTTGGGCAAAGCTGGCTCAAGGCGATAATGACAAGATGCTGGAGATTCGGGTGCCGATCGACAAAGGCATTGCCGGACATGTCGCCACGACTGGCGAGTGCTTAAATATTCCTGATGCTTATAGCCATCCACTTTTTAATAAGCAGGTCGATAAGCAAACTGGTTACCACACACGCAATATTCTCTGTATGCCGATTTTCAGCAAACAGGAAAAAATTGTTGCGGTTGTGCAATTACTGAACAAAATCGGAGAGCAGCCCTTCGATGCTTCTGATGAACAACACTTTCGGGAATTTGCTTCTTCCATCGGGATTATTCTGGAGAGTTGTAATACCTTCTATGTCGCAGCCCGAAACCAACGGGGTGTGCTGGCGTTGCTGGAAGCAACCAAAACCTTAGGGCGCAGTCTAGATGTTGAGACCACCTTACGTGCTGTGATGGATCAGGCACGAGATCTCATGCAAGCCGATCGCAGCACGCTCTTTTTGCTCGATCGCGATCGAGAAATTCTTTGGACTAAAGTGACCAATAAGGAAGGGACAGAGGTAATCCCGATCGAGATCTCAGCCAGCAAAGGGATTGCTGGCTATGTTGCCTCTACGGGTGAAACGCTGAATATTCCTAATGCTTACGAAGATCCTCGCTTCAATCCGGATACTGATCGCAAAACGGGCTATCACACACGCAATATCCTATGTATGCCCGTATTCAACTCGGAGGGATATTTGATTGGTGTCAGCCAACTGATTAACAAAAGTCAGGGTAGTTTTACAAGTTCTGATGAAGAATTTATGCGGGCGTTCAATATTCAAGCGGGCATTGCTTTAGAAAATGCCCAACTGTTTGAGAACGTTCTGGTCGAAAAGCAATATCAAAAAGATATCCTGCAAAGCCTCTCGGATGCCGTAATCTCCACAGACATGCAGGGCAATATCGTAACGATTAATGACGCAGCATTAGAGTTGCTGGGTTGCCCACTGAAACAAATAACCCATAAACAAAATCGACAAATTTGGGAGAGAAAGCTGATTGGTTGTCCGGTCTGGCAAGTTGTCCCGATCGAGAACTTGCAAATGCGGTTGGAAGATAGTCTCAAATATGCAGCCAAACACTACGTTCCAGAACAAAGTTTGAATGTTGGCATTTTTGAGACTCCGTTTCCTTTCAACGAAACCGGGGACACAGAAACGAGTGCGCCGACTACTGAAGCTGATGCTATGCTCCGAACCCAGGGGGCATCCGAAGAACAGAAGCTTTCCATCCTGGTAATCAGCGATCGCACCGATCCTGAGCGTTAT
This sequence comes from Scytolyngbya sp. HA4215-MV1, assembly GCA_019359045.1. Classification (GTDB taxonomy): domain Bacteria; phylum Cyanobacteriota; class Cyanobacteriia; order Leptolyngbyales; family Leptolyngbyaceae; genus Scytolyngbya. The sequence continues at coordinate 113,618 of JAHHIA010000008.1, read as the reverse complement.
CTGCTCTGGGGCGAGACCTCAGATACGGCTGCGATGCTCAAGAGTGACGACTTGCTGAATGTGAACTCCTGGTTAGCTTCGCTTCCCGCTGAATTCACGATCGATCAAATTCACCCGATCGAACGCAGCATTAATCTAACCGTTAACCCACTGACCAACCCAGAAGGTGGCGTACGGGGTGGGTTGGTTGTCCTGGAAGATATTAGCCAGGAAAAACGGATGAAGACCACCATGTATCGTTATATGACACCGGGTGTGGCAGACCGAGTGATGGCATTGGGCGAAGACGCCCTCATGATCGGTGAGCGCAAAGATGTCACGATCCTATTTTCCGATATTCGGGGTTACACAACGCTGACCGAAAGCTTGGAAGCCAGCAAAGTCGTAGAACTGCTGAACCAATATTTTGAAACGATGGTAGAAGCTGTTTTTAACTATGAGGGTACGCTAGACAAATTTATCGGCGATGCGTTGATGGCAGTATTCGGTGCCCCCCTACCGGTCGAAAATCATGCCTGGATGGCGGTGCAATCTGCTCTGGATATGCGACGACGATTAGACGAGTTTAACCAGCGTCGATTTTCAGAATCACAACCTCAAATCCATGTCGGGATTGGCATCAGTTCGGGCGAAGTGGTGTCAGGCAACATTGGGTCGCAGAAACGGATGGACTATACCGTAATTGGCGATGGCGTTAACCTGAGTTCTCGATTGGAAAGCGTTACGAAGGAATATGGTTGCGACATTATTTTGAGTGAATACACCTACAGCCATTGTCGAGACAAGGTTTGGGTACGAGAGTTAGATACGATTCGAGTAAAAGGAAAACACCAGGCAGTCAAAATCTATGAATTGCTTGGACATAGCAATCAACCCTTGACTGATGAAGAACAGCGTTTTTTGAAGATTTACGAGAAGGGTCGAGCGGCTTATGTCAAGATGAATTTTGACCAGGCGATCGCGGACTTTGAAGAAGCGCATCAACTTCGTCCCAAAGATCAGGCAGTCAACGTACATCTTCATCGTGCCAAAGGATATCAGACCAATCCGCCGCCACGCGATTGGGATGGGGTTCACATCATGATGACTAAGTAGACAAGAGGTTTTAGAGATTTCCAGAGAAGATTTTGCCCTCTGCCATTGCCCTTCGACTTCGCTCAGGGCAAAAGCTAGCTGAGCGGAGTCGAAGCCAGCGCGTAATTTGTTTGATAGAAATCTCCTTATACCAGTTTTCACCTGAGTGAAGTACAGCAGTGTGAAGTATAGCGGGGTGCAAAACACCCTCACTGTATTTCACACCCTTGAAAAGGGCTATATAAGAGCCTCTCTCCTGACTACGATTCTGGATAAATCAGAATTTTGTAGGTGTCTGGAGTCGGTGAAACCGCTTGCTCCACCGCGATCGCCAAATCCTTGAGGGGATAGCGATCGCTCACCAGTGCATCCACATCAATGCGTTGGTTGAAAACAATGTCCGCTGCAAGTGCTTGTACCCGATAAGAGGAACTGTAGCTTCCCATTAAATCGATTTCTCTTCGGTAGAGAATGTTGGGATTCAGTAGGATCTCCACCTCATCAGGAAATTCGGCAAAAAACAAAATCTTGCCACCCTTCCGAGTGCAATCGAGCGCCTGGAAAAATGCTTTTTCACTGGGGACTGCCAGCAGACTGGTGTCTACTCCCATGCCTTGAGTGACCGACTGGATTTTAGTCACAAGATCGGAATCGCGGGCATCAAATGCAGCCTCAGCTCCTACCTGCAAAGCCTTTGCGATGCGACTGGGGATCAGGTCAGTAGCGATCGCCCGTGCCCCCAAATAGTTAACTAACATAATAAACATCAGCCCGATCGGACCTGCCCCCGTTACCAAAACGGTCTGTCCATGCTCAATGCGGGCTTTTTTAATAGCTTTTAGGCAACAATTGGTTGGCTCCACAAAACTAGCTTGCTCAAAGGTAATAGCATCTGGAATCGGGATCAATCCCCCCTGCCGCACGATGTGACCCGGCACTTTGACATACTCAGCAAATCCGCCCCCACTGGGAGCAAAACCCGCTGTGGTTGTGATGTTCTTGTAGACCTCACACATTGAAAAATTTTCGTTCAAACAATAGTTACAATGCATACAGGGAATGTGGTGCAATACCACCACTCGATCGCCCACTTGCCACCCTTGCACCTCAGAACCGACGATTGCGATCGTCCCTGCCGTTTCATGTCCAAAAATCCTGGGTGGCTCATACAACGGATAGCGAATCTTCTTGATATCAGACTGACACAAACCCACCACCCTTACCTGCACCAGTACCTCGTCCGCTGCAACCTCCGGTATGGGCACCTCTTCATAGCTGAGTTGATTCACCCCTCGAAACACTTGCGCTTTCATACAATCTCCTCATCCAACCCTTCGATAGTGACTCTATCACCAACTGGTTAATTTCTAGAGATAGCAGCTTTCAACCCTTTTCAAGATCTTGTTAGCCCACCCCCTTAAAAAAAAGAAAAACAGAAAGATTAAGATATTGATGGAATTAAAAACGAATGTCGCTTGTTCTGGTTGATAAAGGAACCTTAGTAAGTGAGGGTAATCTATCCGTAAAAGCACCTTACACGCGAAAGTAACTTGTCATCAGAGAGATCTTAAAGCAGGTGCGGTTTTCTCCTAAGTCTTAACGCATGTTTTTTGATATTACTTCAGAGATTGATTTAGCACAGGCGATCGTTCCCGATCCGCTCACAATTTCGGCGGATGCCTCATTAAGCGAGGCGATCGCCCGAATGAGTGAGGGTAGAACAACCTGCGGACTCTCCTGCGAAACCCATCCAGAAATCTCCGCATATTTGATCGAAGCTCAAGCCAGTTGTATTTTGGTGGTCGAAAACACAAAGTTGATTGGCATTTTAACTGAGCGGGATATTGTCCACTTGAGTGTGACCGGGCAAAACCTTGCCCAGCTCAAAGTTGCCGAGGTGATGACCCGTTCTGTGATTACGCTACAAATCTCCGAACTCACTGATCTGTTTGTGCCGTTGAACCTCTTTCAACGACACCGCATCCGCCACTTACCGATCGTCAATCAACACAAACAAATCACAGGGCTATTAACCCACGAAAGCCTCCAACAACTTCTACGTCCCATCGACTTGCTCCGGTTGCGTCGCACTTCAGAAGTGATGACTAAAGGCGTCGTCTATGCTCAGCCGAACGCTGCTCTTATACATCTCACTCAATTGATGACAAACTGTCGGGTCAGTTCCGTCATTATTGTTGAAGCGCAAACGCCTGATCTTGCCGCCCCGATCGACCCAGACTGGGATCAGCCACCTTTGCGACCGATCGGAATCGTCACTAAACGGGATATTGTGCAATTTCTGGCATTAGGCTTGGACTTTGCCAGGGTTGAAGCACAGGTCGTAATGAGTGCGCCTGTCTTCACCATCCATCCAGAGACTTCCCTTTGGGAGGCTCGGCAACTCATGCAAGAGCGACGCATCAGTCGCATTGTGGTGACTGATTTGCAGCAGAGCCTTCTGGGCATTGTGACCCAATCCAGCTTATTAAATTTACTCGATCCCCTAGAGATTTATAAATTGGTTGGCACTTTAGAAGAAAAAGTGTGCCAGCTAGAAGCAGAAAAACTCACCCTACTGCAAAATCGCAATGCCGAATTAGAACAACAGGTACAGGCACGCACTGCCCAACTACAGACTCAGGCAGAGCGGGAACAGTTATTGCGATCGATCACCCAATCGATTCGCCAATCTTTGGAACTGGATGAAATTTTGGCAACTGCGGTAACCGAAGTTCGGCACATGTTACGAGCCGATCGCACGCTGATTTTCCGCCTTAACTCAGACCAATCAGGCATTGTTCTTAAGGAAGCAGTACTGCCAGGTTATCCAAGCGGAGAAGGGATTTGGCAAGAGGAATGCTTTCCCACCGAATGTTACAACTACTACTGTCAGGGACTGCCTCGCATTGTCTCAGATATTAACCAGGATGACTGGGGTGCCTGCCTAATTGGCTACATGCAAGAACTCCAGGTGCACTCCAAAGTGATCGCCCCCATTCTCCAGCGCAATGAAGAAAAATTGGTCCAGGTATGGGGACTGTTGATTGTCCATGCTTGTTCACCCAATCGTCAGTGGCAATCTGCTGATGCCGATTTTCTGCAACAAATTGCGAATCAGATCGCGATCGCCATTCAGCAAGCTAGTGCCTATCAACAGGCACAAAGTGAACTGGCTGAACGACAGCGAGCTGTAACCACACTGCACCAAAGTGAAGCCACCAATCGCGCCATTGTACAAGCCATCCCAGACTTACTTATCCGCATGTCTGCGGATGGGCAATATCTTGACTTTGGCTGTGGCGAAGCCGCCAGCCACTTCTATCCCGACGGAGCAATCCAGGACCAAATCATTTACAGCACGCTGTATCCCTTGCTGGCAGAGCAAAAATTACGCTATGTCAAGCAAGCCTTAGCTACTGGCACATTACAAGTTTATGAGCAGCAACTCGCGATTGGGGGCAAAACTCGCTACGAAGAGGTACGGATTGTCCCCAATGGGCAAGAGGACGTGCTGATTATTGTCCGTGATATCACCGATCGCAAGCAAACAGAAGCTGCCTTGCGACTCAGCGAAGCCCGCTTTAGGAGCGCCTTCGAAACCGCTGCCATTGGGATGTCCCTGGCTTCACCCGAAGGTCGTTTTTTGGCGGTCAACAGCGCCCTCTGCCAGATGTTTGGCTACTCAGAAGCCGAACTCTTGTCTCTAACCTTTCAAGAAATTACTCATGCAGAGGATCTAGAGGTTGACCTGAACCGGACTCAACAATTGTTACAGGGAAAAACTCGCTGCTTCCATATGGAAAAACGATATCTGCATAAACAAGGGCAGATTATCTGGACATTGCTAAGTGTTTCTCTGATCCGAGATTCAGAACAGCGACCGTTCTACCTGATTGCACAAGTCCAAAATATTACCGATCGCAAGCAAGCCGAAGCCGATCTCTACCAAAGCGAAGCCCAAAGTCGAGCGATTCTCGCCGCAATTCCTGATCTCATGTTCCGAGTCAGTGCAGACGGCGTCTATCTGGGATGTGTAACAAATCCTTACTCATTCGATGTGTTGTCATTTGCAACCAGCCCAGTTGGTTGCAACCTGGTTGATCTCCTGCCACCGGAACTTGCTGAGCGGGAATTAGATGCTTTACAAACAGCCCTGAGAACGGGTGAATTGCAAACTTATGAGCAACAAATCCAAATCGGCGATCGGCTCCATTATGAAGAAGTCAGAGTGGTGAAAAGCGGCGAGAATGAAGCCCTATTTATGATTCGAGACATTAGTGAACGTAAGCAAGCCGAAGCCGATCTGTACCAGCTCAACCAGGAATTAGAAACCCGCATTGCTCAACGCACCGAAGCCCTGCATCTGAGTGAAGAACGCTGGCAGTTAGCGATTGAAGGTTCCAATCACAGTATTTGGGATTGGGACTTGAAAACAAACCGTGTTTTCCGCTCTAGTCGTTGGAAAGAAATGCGCGGTTTTCGCGAAGACGAAATCGGAGATAGCCAAGCAGAATGGGAACAGGGGATTCATCCAGATGACAAAGCTCAGGTGATGGCAGCCTTCGCCAATCATCTGGCGGGTCAAACTGAGTTCTTTGAAATGGAGTATCGCGTTCATCACAAAAATGGTTCCTATTTTTGGATTTTAGGTCGGGGGAAGGCTTTGTGGGATGAGACTGGGCAGGGCATCCGTTTCAGTGGAACCGAGAAGGATATCACCCGCCGCAAGCAGGCGGAAATGGAAAACCAGCTTTTAAGAGAACGGATGCAGTTTGTGCTTTCCTCCAGCCCAGCTATGATTTTTTCCTGCGAACCTGATGGGAATTACGCCACCACATTTATCAGCGACAATATTGAAAATCTGCTTGGATATACCGCAGCAGAATTTGTGGCAGATCCCAATTTTTGGGCGGATCGCATTCATCCCGAAGACGTTACTGCCGTATTTGAAGGGTTACACGGCCTGTTTGAACAGGGAACCCATATCCACGAATATCGCTTTCTGCATCAAGATGGCAGCTATCGTTGGCTTCAGGATGGACTCAGACTTGTTGTTGACAAGCAAGGTAATCCCTTGGAGATCATCGGCTACTGTGTGGATGTGAGCAATCAAAAACAGACAGAAGAGAAGCTCCAGGATCTAAATACTGCTCTACACAACGCAGTCGAAGGAATTTCTTACTTGGACATTGATGGATACTATCTCTCTGTCAATCGAGCATATGCCAATATTTGTGGCTATGAACCCGAAGAATTAATCGGCGCACAATGGCAGCAAACGGTTCATCCAGAGAATGTTCCAGCCATGGAAACGGCTTATCAGCGAATGCTAAAAACTGGCAAAGTCAATGCAGAAACCAAAGGTATCCGTAAAGATGGCTCTGTTTTCTATAAACAAGTCACGATGGTCACTACCTGTGATGAGCAGGGCAACTTTAAGGGACACCATTGCTTTATACAGGATATTAGCGATCGCAAACAAGCCGAAGAGGAACTGCGCCAAAGTAACGAACAATTAGGCTTTATTAATCGTGAACTCGAACGAGCGACCCGCCTAAAAGATGAGTTTTTAGCTAGCATGAGCCACGAGCTCCGGACTCCTCTCAATGCGATTTTGGGGATGTCGGAGGGGTTGCAAGAATCAGTTTTCGGCGAATTAACCGAACGGCAGCAACAATCGATCGCGACAATCGAACGGAGTGGTCGCCATCTCTTGGAATTGATCAACGACATTCTGGATTTGTCAAAAATTGAAGCAGGCAAACTTGAACTAGAATTTGCCTCCGTTTCGGTCAATCATCTTTGCAACTCCAGCCTCACTTTTATAAGACAGCAAGCAACCCAGAAAAATATTCATCTTACAGCCGAAGTTCCACCTAATCTGGCAGATATCACCGTTGATGAGCGCCGTCTGCGCCAAGTGCTAATCAATCTCCTCAATAACGCCGTTAAATTCACCCAATCGGGTGGATCGGTTACCCTCAAAGTGCAGTTAAATCAAGTAACAGAGAAAAATGATTTGTTTGACGATCCCCGATCGGAACCAACGATTTGCTTCTGCATCTTGGATACTGGGATCGGCATTGCAGCTCAAGATCTTGACAAACTCTTTCAGCCTTTTGTGCAAATTGATAGTCGGCTCAATCGGCAACATGCAGGGACAGGGTTAGGTTTGGCATTGGTCAAACAAATCGTGGAATTACATGGCGGTTCCATTACGGTCAGTAGTGAATTGGGCGAAGGGAGTTGCTTTACCGTTTGTCTACCTTGCAACAACCGCCCTCATCCTATGGTTCCTTTGCCGTGCCCCCCTCCAGTGACTCACTCGTTGCCACCTGATAACCTAAGAGTTCTCATTGTAGAAAATTCCTCCACTGCTGCGGAACAAATTGCTCGCTATTTGCACGAAATGGGCATGATAACCGCAATCCATCCCCAAGGTGAGGGAACGCTTGAAGTGGTTTTGCTTCAACAACCCGCATTAATTATTCTAGATATTTTATTACCCAATCAGTCGGGATGGGAAACATTGAAGCAGTTGAAAGATCATCCTCAAACAAAGAATATTCCTGTTTTAATGATTTCTGTGGTGGATGAGCGATCACGAGGGTTAGCGCTAGGTGCTTTTGAATATCTGGTTAAACCGATTTCACGTGAGCAACTTCATGCAACTCTTAATCGCCTGGGATACTCAAGCAATGTCCCATCTCCCTCCCCAGTCGTGGTTCCCCATTTCCGCTCAACCACACCTTTAATTTTATTAGCAGAAGATAATCAGGCTAATATTGATACTTTCTCTGACTATTTGGAAAGTCGGGGCTATCAGTTGGTGTTAGCCAATCATGGACAAGCTGCGGTTGACATGGCTAGAGCTCAAAATCCTGACCTAATTTTGATGGATATTCAAATGCCAGGTATGGATGGGCTGGAGGCAATGCGCCAAATTCGCACGATTCCAGAACTGCATCATGTGCCTATTATCGCCCTGACTGCTTTAGCAATGCCTGGAGATCAAGAGCGGTGCTTATCTGCGGGTGCCAATGGATATCTCAGCAAACCCGTTAAGCTAAAACAGCTGGCTGATATTATTCAGCAATTTTTAAACCAGTCATGAACTTTATGGAAACAGTTTATTCAGTATTAGTTGTGGATGATGAACCCGACAACTTTGATGTTATTGAAACCCTGTTACATGATACGGGTTACGTATTGAATTATGCGTCCAGTGGTCAAAAGGCATTCGATCGACTGGAAACCTTTCAACCCGATGTCATTCTGCTGGATGTGATGATGCCAGATCTCAACGGCATTGAGGTCTGTCGGCAACTAAAAAACAATCCACGCTGGAAAGTCATTCCTGTCATCATTGTCACAAGCTTGTCCTCCAAGGAAGACTTGGCTCAATGTATGGCAGCGGGTGCAGATGATTTTGTCAGTAAACCCGTCAATGGTCTGGAACTGCGTGCTCGCGTTCATTCGATGTTGCGGATTAAGCAGCAGTATGACGATCTGCAAATTCTGCTTCAGGCGCGCGAAGACATGGTTGGTATGATGGTTCACGACTTACGTAACCCACTCACCAGCGTGTTGTTAGCAACGGATATGTTGCGATCGCCCAATTTAACGACTGAGCAAAGGATTAATAAAATCGAGCAGCTTGAAATTGCCGGACTCCAGTTGAGATCGCTGATTGACAGTTTGCTCCTGATGGCAAAACTAGAATCGGGCAAAATGGTATTGAACCGGACAGATGTAGATATTTTCACAGTTTGTAGTGCAGCGATCGCAGGTTTTGAGGCGATTGCTGCCCAAAAGTCTCTTAAACTGATTCAGACCTTGCCGGAAAAAGGTGGCAGCCTGAGTGTGGATGCGACTGTATTTCGCCGTGTCATCGACAATTTGCTGTCCAACGCAGTGAAATTTTCTCCTAGAAATGGAAAAATCACCCTACAAGCTGAGTACTTGTCAACGGGGGGTGCCAAAATTCAGGTTGCTGACTGCGGTCCTGGGATTAAACCCGATTTGAAACAATGCATTTTTGAAAAGTATGAAATTGGTACGCTGGTGCAAGATGCATCTCAAATTGGGCTAGGCTTAGCCTTTTGCAAAATGGCGATCGAAGCACACGATGGCAAGATTTTTGTTGAAGATAATGAACCGAAAGGAACCATCTTTACTATCTTGATTCCAATCGAGAACCATCAGAGCTGAACTGATTTTAGATAAGAAGATGATTTTGGGGGTGGAGAGGGTGAAATCCCTTACCTGGAAGCAACGCCCCTACCTCTCTTTCTTACAACTAATGACGCCTACAACTTAAAGGACTTGAAAGGGTAGTTGATCAAGTTCAGAAATCCAAAATCTAAAATCCCAAATCAAAAAACTCCCCACTGAGACTTCCTGCATTGCTGGCAGAATTTGTACAGGAGCGTGTAGGGCAAATTCTTGATGTGCCCCTGAAATGGACATGGAAGTTTTAAGAACGGATGTGCTGGTTGTAGGGGGAGGCGCAGGTGGAACTGCTGCGGCAATTCAAGCAGCCCGTCGAGGTACCCACACGATTCTCGTCAGTGAATTTTCTTGGTTGGGAGGAATGCTCACCAGTGCAGGGGTGACGGCACCTGACGGAAATGAGCTGGCTGCGTTTCAAACGGGGATTTGGGGAGCGTTTTTGCGTGAGTTGGAATTCCGACAGCCCCATGGATTAGACCATGCCTGGGTGAGTTTTTTCACCTATGATCCACGGATTGGTGCAGCGATTTTTGCGGATTGGGTTGCAGCATTGCCAACGCTCAGGTGGATTGCTGGACAGACACCTCAGGCTGTCTTAAGGCAAGGCGATCGCGTGTGTGGCGTTCAGTTTGAAGACTACCGAATTGAGGCAAAGCTGGTACTGGATGGCACTGAGTTGGGTGATTTGTTGGCATTGGGAGAAGTTCCCTCTCGTTGGGGGTGGGAGTTGCAGGCAGAATTTCAGGAACCCAGCGCCCCGATCGTGCCTAATGCGGTGACCCAACGCTATCCTGTCCAGGCACCGACTTGGGTAGTGGTGATGCAAGACTTTGGCGCAGGAGCGATCACCCCGGAAATTCCCCCTCCCCCCAACGACACTCCCGAACAATTTTCCCAAGCCTGGGCAAAGTATGGTGCCGAAAAATTCTTGAACTACGGTCGCTTACCAGGCGATCGCTTCATGATTAATTGGCCCATCCATGGCAATGACTATGGCGAAGGCGTTGCACGATTGGTCGGATCTACAGCAGCACGGCAAGCCTTTCTCCAAGAAAGCCGCTGGCATACCCAAAGCTTTGCCCGCTTTATCCAAACCCAACTGGGTCGTCGCTATGGGCTGGCAGAAAACATCTTTCCTTTGGAACCTGCCGCTTCCACCTTAGAACTCAAAACTCAAAGCGTCCTCGGTGGAGGTGCCTATGCCCTCCATCCCTACTACCGCGAGAGTCGCCGGCTGCAAGGACTGGTCACACTGCGAGAGCAAGATCTTCTCCCAATTCCGTCTGGACAAGTGGCTACCCTGCCTTTGATCGTGTCTGTGTCAGGATGTTTGCAAGCAGAGAATTGCTGCGATGCGATCGCGATCGGCAACTACGCCAACGATCACCATTATCCCAGTGGAGATATTGAACTTCAGCCTAAATCCATCCGCTGGGGGGGACGCTGGACGGGCACCCCTTTCACCATTCCTTATCGCAGCCTGGTTCCTGTCACAGTCGATGGATTACTGGTTTGCGAGAAAAATATTTCCGTTTCCCACCTTGCCAATGGTGCAACTCGCTTACAACCCGTCGTTTTGGGGATTGGACAAGCCGCAGGTATGGCAGCCGCACTCTGCATTGAGCAAAATTGTCAACCCCGAGCACTCGCAGTCGCACAACTGCAAGAAGCCCTATTGCAGGATGCGATCGCCCCTGCGGCAATCATTCCTCTGTTGAACCTCCCCCCTAACCATCTCGATTGGCTCAACTGGCAACGCTATTATCTCAAACAGCCGGAAGCCTATCCCCACAACGGCAACTGTCCGCTGGGAGCAACTGCCGATCGGCAACAATTTAGTCTGTCAGCCCCAAAAACGTACCCGATGATTTCGGGGGTTTTTCATCGATCAGCATTGGAATCCTATACCTTCACCATTACAGCGCCAGATTCTCTTTCCGGCAAACAACTAAATCTGGTAACCTTACAACCTGACATCGCCCAACAACTCATCAATTGTATGGACGGCACCTGTCTAACAGTTGGAGGAAAAGTTAATTGCTCCGGGAATTGGCTCTTAGTAGAACAATTACAAATGTAATGAGAGAGCAAAAAAATCATTGCTCTGCCCATCAGCTTGCCCAAGTCGCTAGCACTTTTGTGGGTATCCCTCCGACTTTGGCATCAGTGTGATGAAGTCTAGTAGAACTTGACGAAAATCTACCTACCATTCTGCCTCCTGGCTCCTGGCTCCTTCAGAAGGGTTGCCCAACTTACGCCCCAAAGTACTAGGCTTTTAACACATCGCTAAGATCCACTAACCGGAGAAACAGAACCGTCAGAAAAAACAATTTAGGGTGAGCAGGGGAACTGTCCTGATGAGTACTCGAAAACTCTGTAACAGGGAATAGGAAAACTCTGATACGGACACCACCGATGCTCTCCATTTTTTCTGCCATTCTAACCGGTTCTTTGCTCGTTTCTTTAATGACTGATTCCCAAACTTTGGGACAACAGCCTTCTAATTTCTCCCGTTTTACCACCAATCAACAAGAAGCTTCACTGCCTCAATTACTCCCTCAGTCAGGGAGATCAGACGGTCTAAAAGACAGTTTGGCAGGAAATGAATTTTTCCATCGAGGTAGTGGAAGACGTGAACTCATGGGGAGATACATGTAAGTATTCAATAGTCGAGTCAACCAGAATGATACGTCAGGGGTCTGTCAAGATTTTTTTGAGAAGGTTGAAAGCGCTCAGAAAAAACACTCGAAAGCTGCTCCTGACGGTCATTAAAAATTGACAGATTGCAGTCAAAATTATCGTTCGTCATGATTAGCCGGGGGCGATCGCCCCTGGTTTCTTGATTCTGAAAATCAGAGTTTTCTCACGCCATCGTTTAAAAAACGTGCTCCGAAACGGAGCGCGTTTTTTAATGGGTAATCGGTATATGACGAAATCTTGCGCCTTGACAGTCCGGCAAACTTATTGCAGACACAGAAGCAGATGAAATGAAAGCTTTTCTGACAAAAAAATCTCAATTTCACGAGAACTTAATCATTTCACTTGTTTTTTTCGTAAAGTCGGTATTTTTTCAGAAAAATGACCAGAAACTCTGGATTCAGGGAATACTACAAGGAAGAAATCGTCTAGTATTTAATTCATCGGGATGCGATCGCTCTAAGTTCATCCGTATTACCGTTATCCGTCTTTCTGAAGAAATCCGATTTCATGAGGCGGTTATATTAAATTTGTAGAATCGCCCTGTAATTAAGCAGTGGCTTTGGAGTTTCACCCCTGATATGACCAACGATTTGGATCTGATCAAACGTCTTAGCCCCAGTGCGATGGATCAGATCATGCTTTATCTTGCGTTCAGCGCCATGAGAACCAGTGGGCATCGGCATGGCGCATTTCTGGATGCTGCAGCGACTGCTGCTAAATGTGCCATTTACATGACCTATCTGGAGCAGGATCAAAACCTGCGGATGACTGGGCACTTGCATCACATTGAACCCAAGCGGGTTAAGGCGATCGTTGAAGAGGTTAAGCAAGCACTGACTGAAGGAAAATTGCTCAAGATGCTGGGTTCTCAAGAACCTCGCTACCTGATTCAGTTTCCCTATGTCTGGTTAGAGCAGTATCCTTGGCAACCTGGTCGTTCTCGCATCCCGGGAACCAGCCTCACTTCAGAAGAAAAGCGCCAGATCGAGCAAAAGCTGCCTCCCTTGCTACCGGATGCTCAACTGATTAACTCGTTTCAGTTTCTTGATCTGATCGAATTTCTGCATGCTCGTTCGCAAGAAGATTTACCCGTAGATCGCCGCACTCCGCTCAGCGAAGCTCTGGCAGAACATATCAAACGTCGCCTGATGTACGCTGGTACGGTCACTCGCATTGATTCTCCCTGGGGGATGCCCTTCTATGCTCTGACTCGCGCTTCTTATTCGCCTGCCGATGAAGAGGAGCGCACCTACATCATGGTGGAAGATACTGCGCGCTATTTTCGCTTAATGAAAGGTTGGGCTGACCGCGTGGCGGGTGTCATGCGAGTTTTGGAAGAATTGGACATTCCTTCAGAGCGAATTGAGCAGGCATTGGAAGAACTAGATGAGATTGTGCGTGCCTGGGCAGATAAGTATCACCAGGCAGGTGGAAGTCCGATGGTGTTGCAGATGGTATTTGGTCCTAGAGAAGAATAGCGAGACGATTTGTCATACCTGCGAGTGCTTATAGGGCTGGAGACAAATTTGGGAAGCAGAGGATTCTGCTTCCCAAATTGAATTGACTGACTTAGCGGAGACGAATCAATTCAATACAAGTTACCCCCTTAGTTGGTGGCGCTACTTAGGATTTGTTGAGCAGAAGTTGCCAGGTTTTCCGGTAAGGAGTTGCGGAGTCGATCGCCATACAGGGCCAACGCATTCCCACCGAGCAAGAGTGCCAGATATTCGCGATCGTAATCTGTTACGCCAGCGGCATCCTTCACACAATCTTTGAGAACCCCATCCCAATGACCATAATCACCAGAGAAGCAGGCAATCCGTTTGCCCATCTCACCCATGGCAATCGGTAAATAGGCAGGACCAGGATCATCTGACTCAAACGAAGTAAAGATTTGTCCCCGCTCAAAATACTCCATCGGGTCACGATGGCGCAAATCATAGTGCTCATAGAGACTGGTGTCATCGATCTTGGTGGGATCATGCTCCTTTGTCCACATTAAATCAAACAGGTTTTTCGCTTGGCTGATGATGTTGGTATTGTTGTGAGTACCGCGCTCCTGAATCATCAGTTTCGTGAATTCCATCAGCGAAGGACGGTAAGGATGTTTGGGGTCAAAGTCACGAATTCGCTTTTCCCAATGTTCGTGGAAGGCATGGGCGAGGTCGGGCACCCAACCACAGCCGCCTTCCAGGAAGCCGACTCGCAAGGTGGGGAATTGCTCAAACGCGCCATCAAATACCATGCGTGCCATGGCGTGCTGTTGTTGGTTGCGCTGCACAAAAATGTGAGTCAGCACAAAGGTTTCCATATGGTCGGAGATGCCGCCCACCATATAGCTACCGGGACCACCATGAATACCCAGTGCCACATCTAAATCGACCGCTGCTTGCAAAATGGGGCGAAAATCAGGATGGCTGATGGGCTTGCAAGTGCGAATATCGGGAAAAGCATCTGGGGCTTTGGGATGAGGAATCGGCATGTTGGGGGCAACTGCCACGCTCACCATGCCCAGTTCATTAATGCAACGATGCATTTCTTTGATAGCTTCGTTGACATCTTGTAGGGGCAGAACCCCGATCGGTTTCAGGCGGTTGTCATATCCCCGGCAATCATCGGCAATGTAGTTGTTGTATGCCTTGCAAAGGGCGATCGCCAAATCTTTATCCAAAATACTGGAAAATACAAGATTGAGGGTGCCATAAATTACCTGGACATCCACTCCTTCTTGATCCATGTGTTCTACCCGCACCCGGTTGAACATTGCACCCAACGTTGTGTCGGGATGAAGGTTCCGAAATCCACCTTTGCCCAGCCCTTGAGGTTGAGGGAACATGCGAACAAAGTCAGCTTTTTGGGTAGCAGGGTTAAAATCCACAATTTTTGCGCGCTGGTCGCCTAAGTTGTCCACGACCAGACCGATGCGATCGCGATATTCTGGCTCAATATAATCCCGCAGAATGAGCGGATTTTCCAGCTTATGCGCGTCAGCATCAATAACCAATAAACCTTGATACATGAATTCTCCTGTGATGACCTGTGAAACCGCAAGGAATGGAGGCAACAGTTTATAGAAAGGCGAGACAAAGCATTCCTCGCAAGCAATTCAGTCAACCGTTGAACACAAATGATGAATGCTAATTTTGTGTTGATTTACGGCTAAAGTACGCCAAAATCTGGCGTAGACCAAACCAGCGTTCAAATGACCAACTGAGTGATGCCAGAATCGTGATTCCGGGGTACTTCACTGCGGCAGGTTGATTTTTTTCAAAGACGAAATGCCCCCCGATCGCAAACACTTGGGTCAGCACTAAACAGAGCAGCGTCAGCCGCCAATTATAAAACAGCAAAACGACCGCCACGATCGCCAGCAAATTTGAGCCATGATGCAGAACCTGATTAATCGGGTTCTGATGGCTAGCAACAAAATGGGCTTTTGCTGCTTGGTAATAGCTAAGAAAGCTCAAGGGACTCTCCTCATCCTGAAGATTAAGCAATGTTGAGGGAATGATGTAGGAACAATAACATACGAAATTGTTGAGCGAGAGGCTCTAGCAAATTTCTTCCGATTTAGTCGCTCGGGACAAAAGCTAGAGGGCTTCTAAGAAGGGCATCCCCAAGCAGTTTGATCGGATTTGGCAAGAAATTCCCTACCACCATCGCAATTGCCAATATCCTCGAACAGGCTGACTCGTTTCTTCTTCTGTTAACCATTCCACCGGTTGATAGGTGCCAAAGATGTGATCCCACCAATCCAACCCTAAGCCAAAGTTATGGTGCCACATGTTGTATTTGTGGTGGACATAGTGAACAGGCATTTTCATCCAGAAGCACTTGGTTGGGTTTTCGTGCTGGAGTTGATGCGCATAGGAAGAAAAAGCAGCGTAAGCCAGCCCACCCAATGTCCACCCGATGCCTGCTTCTAAGGAATAAAAAAACATCGGCACCATGATAATAAATGTGCCTTTCACGTAGTCACGAAACTCCCATAAAACGCCTTGACCTTCGTTGCGGCGGTGATGGTCGCGATGACGTTTGCCAAACCGAAGCGAGACATGCATCAGGCGGTGAACCCAATATTCAACCAGGCTTGCCAGAATGAAGCCGATCGCACAACAAACAAGTCCAATCAAAAACTTGGTCAATAAAGGCATGAACCGTCCTTACTCCACATTTCCCACACAATGATTCTGGAACCTGATTTTACGATTCTGGTACCGGATTCTACAAATTTTGACGCAGCCAGGCAGGAATTGGAAGATCTGATAGATAGTTTTTTGGGTCGCCCCAGTGCAAGCAAGCAGAAGGAGGGCAACGATCGTCTGGATGTGTCAAAACAGACTGAATTCAAGCGAGAGAACCTTGTTAGCTGTTTGAAGTCCCCCATAAAATCAGCTTTAATCGGGACTATGGTGTATTTTTCTGAAGTGGTGTGAGGTTGGAATGTCAAATTTTGTGCTGCCTATATTGGTAGCGCTCGCGCGGCGTACCAAAGATAATTTCGTCCGTAAAACGGATCAAGCGCTAGCAACTCAAGAGCAATATTTGCAGCAGTTATTGGTTGCTTATCAGGATACCGAGTTAGGACAACAATACAAGCTGCGAGAAATCAAAAGTATCGACCAGTTTCGATCTCGCGTACCGATATTACCTTACAGCAGCTATGAACCTTATGCCGAACGGATTGCGCAAGGCGAAAAAAACATTTTAACGGCTGACCCAGTCGTTTACCTGAACCTCACCAGTGGATCAACAGGAACCAAAAAATTGATTCCTGTGACCAAACGCTTTCAGAATTCTTTGCGAAAAGCCAATCTGACTAGCATTGGTTTTTTAAGTGATGCCCTGCGCACCAGAAAGTCTCGCTTCGGCAAAATGCTACTCACTAATTCTGTGGATCTGTTAGGGCGAACCAGCGGTGGCATTGAATACGGACCTGCCAGTGTGGGAGTCATCCGCATGGGCAAATTTTTGGCTGAGCAATTGCTCGCTTACCCGTTTGAAGCGCTACTTCCTGCCCATAGTTTGTCCCGTCACTACCTATGTTTGCTCTTTGCGCTGCGCAATCCAGCTTTACGAGGCATGGCAGCCAACTTTCCCATGCTGTTGCTCAGAATGTGTGGCTATCTGGAAAAGTATGGCGAGGAGTTGATTGAGGACATTGAAACCGGAGAATTGGCAAACTGGCTAAAATTAGAGCCGGAGTTGCGAGTCAAACTAGAGCGACAGTGGTCACCCGATCCTTTGCGAGCGGCTCAACTGCGGCAGATTTTGCGAACGGAAGGGCGATTGACCCCACAAGCGGTTTGGACCCATCTGTCTTATCTAGGAACGGCGCGAGGGGGAACCTCTGATTTTTACTTCCAACGGTTTCCTGATTACTTCGGCGATACGCCCGTGTTTGGGGGTGCATATTCCTCAGCCGAAGGGACGTTTGGAATTTATCCCGATGTCAACACTGATGGCAGCGTGTTGGCGATCGAGAGCGGTTTTTTTGAGTTCATCCCCCAAGACCAGTGGGACACTAACCACCCCAGTACCGTTCTGGCAACCGAGGTCAAAGTTGGAGAACGCTATCGGATTCTCATGACCAATTACAGTGGCTTTTACCGTTACGACATTGGCGATGTAGTAGAGGTTCTAGGCTTCTATAACCGGGCACCCATTCTAGTGTTCCGCTACCGCACGGGAGGCGTGTTGTCTTCCACTACTGAAAAAACCACTGAATTTCATGTCACGCGAGTGATCGAAGCATTGCAGAAAGAATTTAATCTGTCTCTCACTGATTTTTGCATTACCTTATCTGAGGATGTGATTCCGGCACATTATCTGGTCAATATTGAGCTACCCCCTGACCAATCTCTAGCAGAGCCGCAAGCCTTTCTGAGCCGATTTGACGATCGTCTGAAGGAAATTCACACCTCTTATGAGGTGAAACGGCGCGATCAGGTTCCTGCTCCTCGCTTGCGGTTACTGGCTCCCGGCAGTTTTGCCATTTTGCAGCAACGACAATTGCAGAGAGGGATTCCGGATTCCCAACTCAAATTTCCCCACCTGAGCGAAGATCGACAATTTCTGACAGGTTTGCGAGTCGAGCAAGAAATTCGCCTACCGGACGATCGTCATTAAGGTCACAAAAAATGGTTATCTGAGGTCAAGCCGTTGTTCTACGGAAGTTTTTTTAATCTTTCCAAGTTCTTAACAAAGAGGCCGGTAGACTAAATCT
Organism: Scytolyngbya sp. HA4215-MV1; assembly: GCA_019359045.1. GTDB lineage: Bacteria > Cyanobacteriota > Cyanobacteriia > Leptolyngbyales > Leptolyngbyaceae > Scytolyngbya. The sequence goes on along the minus strand of JAHHIA010000008.1, from coordinate 95,386 downwards.
GCAACCAGAAATTTTAGCTCTGCAATCTCCTTGGCAACCCACTAGTACCTCAAAACATGCCAAATTTTGTGCTATCTACGCTGACGACGTTTGCAAGCGGCGTCAAAGCAGGTTTTGTTCGCAAGCTGCGTCAGACTGAAGCAGTTCAAGAACGTTTTTTGCGTCAGCTGATTCAAGTTCAAAAAAATACTGAGCTGGGACAAAAATTTAAACTGGGTGAAATTCGCTCCATCGACCAGTTTCGATCGCGCGTACCTATTTTGCCCTACAGCAGTTATGAACCCTATCTCGAACGCATTGCCCAGGGAGCATTGAATGTTCTAACGGCTGACCCTGTGGTTTATTTGACCTTGACCAGTGGCTCCACGGGCAAAAAGAAACTGATTCCTACAACGCAGCGATCGCAAGCCATTTTTCGCCAGGCAAGTCTGACGAGTATGGGCTTTTTGAATGAGGCACTGGGCGATCGTGGGCTGCAGTTTGGCAAAATGTTGGTCACCAACTCACCCGCCCTCTGGGGGCACACCAGTGGCAATATCCCCTATGGTCCTGCTAGTGCTGGGTTGTTACGGATGAACCGGACGCTGTATGAGCAGTTTTTTGCCCATCCCTTTGCGGCAATTCAGGCGAATAGCAGTGTGGCTCGTCATTATCTGTGTTTGCTATTTGCCTTGCGGGAACCGTTGATGCGGGGAATGGTTGCTAACTTTCCAATGCTGAATCTACGAACCTGCAACTACTTGGAGAAATACGCCGAAGATCTGATTCATGATTTGGAAAAGGGGACGATCGCGGATTGGTTGGAATTGGAATCTAGTTTGCGATTGCAGTTAGAGAAACGCTGGTCGGCTGTACCCGCACGGGCAAAACAGTTGCGGGAAATTTTGCAGTCAGAGGGACGCTTAACTCCGAAATTGGTATGGACCAATCTCGCCTTTGTTGCCAATGCGCGTGGCGGGACTTCTGATTTTTATTTCGAGCGATTTCCCAGCTATTTTGGCGATACGCCCGTTTTTGGGGCAGTTTTCTCCTCGGCTGAAGGAATGTTTAGTCTCTATCCCGATGTCAATTCGGATGATAGTGTTTTGGCGATCGACAGCGGCTTCTTTGAGTTCATTCCCCAAGACCAGTGGGAGATTGACCAACCCAAAACGGTGCTTGCGACCGAAGTGAAGTCAGGGGAACGTTATCGGATTCTGACCACAAGTTACAACGGTTTTTACCGTTACGACATTGGCGATGTGATTGAGGTAACGGGTTTTTACCAGCAGGCTCCCTTAATTGTGTTCCGGCATCGGCAGGGGGGATTGATTTCTTCAACTACAGAAAAGACGACGGAATCTCACGTGACGGAGGTGATGCGATCGCTGCAACAGGAATTTAATCTACATCTAGAGGACTTTTGCGTTACCCTTTCAGATTGCGATTTTCCAGCGCGTTATCTCGCGTGTGTTGAACTCTCACCCCATGCGGTTCTCCCCGATCCTCAGGCATTTCTAGCCAGTTTTGACCGGAGACTGCAAGAAGCTAATACCCACTATCAAATTAGTCGCCGTGATGCGATTCCTGCGCCCTACTTGCGAATTTTAGCCCCAGGCAGTTTTGCGATCTTGCGCCAGCGCCAGCTTGAAAAAGGCGTTCCCGATTCTCAGCTCAAATTTCCTCATATCAGCGAGGACCGAAATTTTTTATCGGGTCTCACTGTTGCGCAAGAAATTAGGTTGCCGGTAGAGGCTTAGTCCATATTTCAGGGCAAGAACTCCCGATGTTTCTGCTTCATCCTTCGGGATTTCTACCCCATTTTTCTTTCACCAACATCACGATCGCCACGATGACAGCAATGCCAGCTGTGGTATAGAAAACCCCCGTTAAGTTGTGAGGGTGGACAACTGGAGCCAGCAAAATGGGACAGAGGAACTGTCCTAAAAAACCTGCACCAGTGCCAGACGCGAGCAGGCTAGAACGCAGATGTTCGGGTGCCAGATCTGCTAAACAGCCGTAGAGACTGGGCAAGGTGATGCCTAGCCCAACGCCAAAAACGATCGCTGCCGATAAAATCCAGCCAATTTGATTTAAAACGGGAATCGTTAATAACGTCAGTGCCATTAGGAGAAAGCCTACTGCGACCATCTTCTGGCTACCTAAGCGGCGAATTAGCCATTTCGTACCCAGGGCTGAAACCGTTGCAGCACCCACCGCTCGCGAGGCTAGAAAAATCCCATTCAAAACAGGTCCAGCTCCGATCGCCGTTTTGAGGTAGAGCGGTGTGTAGATAATGACTGCGTAGGTGATAACGGAGCACAGCGCCACCAATAGCAACATAAAAAGGACTTGGGGTTGTTGCAAAACCTGCCGCAATTTATCATTAGCTTTGTTTTTGCGGGGTTGCGAGGTCGATCGCTTTTCTCGTAAAACCACACTGGCTAAAAATGCCATTGGGATGCTAACCGCGTATAACCCAAATGTCCATTGCCAATGGGTCGCGCCTACAATTCCTCCTAGTAGCGGGAAAAGAATTCCTGCGATCGTCAAGCTACTGGTGGCATATCCCAGGGCTTGAGTGCGGGTTTCTCCCTCATACAAACTTGTCAGTAAACCTAAGCTAGCTGCGGCAATGCCACCGCTGGCAGCGCCTAACAATCCCCGTAGCAGTAAAAGAGGCACAATATCTGAGACAAAGGCTTCTGCTACACCAAACACGGCATACAACAGGAGTGACGGCACTAAAACTCGTAATCGACCAATGCGGTCTGCCAAAATACCCAAGGGAGGGCTGAAAAGTGCGATCGTCAAACAGTGAAAACTGACCAAATTTCCTGCCATTGCAGGGTTTAGATGAAGTTGTTGAACCATGTCTGGCAAAATCGGGGCAACAACGCCGCCCACCATTGTGGTCAAAGACCCTGCCGCCAGCAAAGTGATTAATTTCAGAGATTTTGGGGGAGATGCGATCGCAGTCACGTTGGAATGGGGAAATGGTTTCCTAGATATTGAAGCCAGTCTGACATATTACGACTTGTCTGATCCGATCGACCTCAAGCAGTCATAAGGTGGGTAGGGCAGAATGATTTAATCTAGTCCCAAGCCGATTAGGGATGAGTATCGTGACCGCTGCTTGGAAGGGAGATCGCAGCTTGCCTTAATGCAATCGAAATAGCCTTTAGAAAAGACTTTTCAGGCACTTTGGTGACTGCATACAAGTGCCATGACCACCCGATGTGAGACTTTTGTAAGGGAAGTTTAAGTGCTATCATGCACTGCAAGTAAAGTTTTTCAAATTAGAGACAAGTTTTAGGGAATGAGTGGGTATAAATATTTTCCGATAGTGGGTAGGATAATCCCACCTCTCTCAGTGATAAGTGGAGTGAATGTATAAATGCTGGCAGAGTGTACTAGCATACCGTGTTCCTACGGTTGTCAGTGTTTGAATGATTCAGGTGAGTGAGGAGATTGGAATGGAACTGGCTACGACCTTGAAAAGTCAGGCAGTTCGCAATGTTGTTCGGGAAGTAGGCATCAATGCTGACTACTGGTATCCGGTAGAGTGGGGATATCGGTTAAAGTCCGGCGAAGTGATACCCGTCTCGGTTTGGCAGCAGGCGATTGCAGTGTACCGCGATGATGAAGGGCAACTCCACGCTTTAGAGGATGCCTGTCCACATCGAGGGGTCGCCCTTCATAAAGGTGAGGTGCAAGGACAAACGATTGCTTGTCGTTATCATGGCTGGCAGTTTGATGGCAAAGGGGACTGTGTTAATATCCCTTACTTACCAGCTGGGCAAAAGCTGCCTTGTGCACAGGCACGCAGCTACCCAATCCAGGAAAAATATGGTTTAATCTGGATTTTTCCAGGTGATCCAGCTCTGGCAGAAATTCGCCAACCTCCTCATGTCGTAGAATTTGAGCAGCCAGGCTGGCTGGATGTTTCTGTCACGGCTCGACTTGGTGCCCATTTTTCCATTTGCAATGAAAATGCAATGGATGTTTTTCATGGTTTTTTGCATCAAAAATTGCAGGGCTGGTTTAACCCAGTTTTGCTCAGTTTGTGTGAAACCGAAGCCTCGATTTGTGCTGAGTATCAAGTTTCCTATAAAGGGCGATTGGCAAAATTTTTGGGACTAGCTGAACAAGCAGATACGGTCACCACTTTGCCAATCTCTGTGCAATATCACTATCCCCATTATCACAGCACACTTCAGGGAGTCTCTTCTCTGTATCTGATGCGGTTACCAGTGGGTCCCTCTGAGAGTCGTTCTTTCGCGCTCTTTTTCTTTAGAGTCCGGTTACCTCAATGGTTACTGAATCCGCTCAAACCTCTTCTCAGAAACGTTTTGCGCCGATTCGTTTTGCTCAAGTTTCTGGATCAAGATATTGAAATGATGGAAAGTGAGCAAAAGCGGTATCTGGAGCGCCCCACTCGCCGTTACGTAGAGATTAACCCGGCCATTATTGCTCTACAGCGGTTGATTATCCGGCAATATGAGCTATTTCAACAAAAATCTGAGCAAACTTCTGGTAATGGGAACGCCAGTACGAAAGAACCTGTCTCCTCTCACAAGGCGATGGCTTCGAGTCAAACTGACTTAACTGGAGAGTTTCAGTAGGATGAGGACAACTCGCATGATGCAACCTCTCAACACCAAGTACCTCCAAACTCTCTACTGGTATCCCGCTCAGGTTCGGGGCTTTTGGTTTGAGTGGTCTGGTTCAGTTAGTGCACTTGTGAATACGGTAAAGTCTTCTATCCAGTTTTGTATCAGGGCTGGTTAAAAGGTTTCTTGCCAGAAAATTATACGATTGAGCCAAAAGCGATAGGCTATCTAGAAATAAGGTGAGAGGAGTTTACTGTGCAAGTTGTCAAGGAGTACGTCCAGCGCTGGTACGAAAGCGGGCTTGACCCGGATGAGTACATCTGTCATGGTAGGCAGGGAAATTTGGTTGACATTGAGGAAGCGTCAACCGGCAAGCGCCGAGTGGTTTTGACTTTCTGTACAAATGATGTGCTGGGTTTGACTGGTCGAGAAGAGGTGAAGCAGGCAGCAATTAATGCCATTGAGCAATACGGCACCTCGAATAGCTCTTGCTCAGTTTTGAGTGGGCGCATTGATTTGCATCGACAGTTGGAAGAAGAAATTTCTGCCTTTAAACATCTGCCGCATACTCAGTTGTTTTTGAATGCGTGGATGGCAATGCAGGCGCTGATGGATGCATTTTGTCATCTCGCTATCCCGGTGCCCAACTTCCAGCACACGCGGGAAACGCTGATTTTGACTGATGTTCTGAATCATGGTTGCATTGTCTCGGCGATCGCGAATGCGGGTACTCGTTCTGGCAAGCTGTTTGGACATAGCCCACGAGTGCGGGTGCGCGCCTATCGCCATTGCGATATGGAAGATCTGGCGCGCAAACTTCAGCGTTATGTGCGTCCGAACGATCGCATTCTGGTGGTCTCAGATGCTGTTTTCTCAATGGATGGCGATATTGCCCCATTGCCAGACATGCTTGATGTCATGCAGAACTACGAAGGTAGTGTGTTGTTGATGGATGAGGCCCATGCCAGTGGTGCGCTCGGTGCAACGGGTCGAGGTATCTATGAATACTTCGATATGTTGCCCCAAGATGCGATTGAGCGGGGAGTGGTGCCGCTGATTATGACCACCTTCTCTAAGTTCGCGGCATCTGCTGGAGCTGCCATTAGCAGCCATGTGGCAGAACTCAAACCCTTGTTGAATGTGTCTCCTACCTCCATTGGAACCATTTCGCTCCCTGCGCCTACGACCGCAGCGGCGCTAGAGAGTATCCGCATTGTGCGTCAAAATCCGGCTCTGGTAACCCAACTGCAAGACAACACTCGCTACTTGCGATCGCGCCTTTCCGCAGAAGGGTTTGATCCGATCGGTGAAACCAACGTGGTGCCCGTAATTCTCCCCTCCGAAGTAAATCCCAAACTTTACGCCAGAGAATTGATGGATCACTTTGGCATCTGGGTTTCCCCTATCTGGTTCATCGCCAAACCCCGAATTCGTATCACGGCCAATGCACTCCACACGCAAGAAGAGATGGATCGGTTGGTCAATGCGATGGTCAAAGTTCGCGATCTGATGTATACACCGACCATTAGCGCATAATCGTTTCAAAGACCTGTAAATAGGGATGAGGGATGAGGCGTCGTCTTTCATCCCTTCGATATTTTGAAGGGTTGCTTTTATGGGATTGACGCAAAATCTGCAAACGGAAATTCGCGTAGTGACCAGTTCGGACGATCAGGAATTATTTCTTCGGGTTCCCGATCGAGTTTATGCTGACGATCCGAATTGGGTTGCTCCCTTGAGAAGTAGCATCGCCAAACAGTTTGCTCCTAGCAATCCTTTCTTTCAGTACGGTCGGCTGCAGCAATTTATCGCTATCGAGCAAGAAACTGCAAATCAACCTCAAGCCAAAATCCAAAATCCAAAATCTAAAATCCCCCTGGGACGAGTTGTAGCAGCGGTCAACGATCGCCTCATTGAACGCGAAGGGAAAAAAATTGGCTTGTTTGGCTTCTTTGAATGTGTTCCCAATTTTGAAGTTGCCCAAGCCCTGCTCAATGCTGCTTGTGACTGGTTACGTAGCCAGGGCATGACCCAGGTTCGAGGACCGATCGATCTTTCTACCCATAATAATTGCCTGTTTCTGGTCGAGGGCTTCGACACACCTCCCATGGTGATGATGCCCTATAACCCACCCTACTATCCAGAATTTATGGATCGGGCTGGCTGGCACAAAGCCAAAGATGCTTATGCTTATAACTTTCGACTCGATCAACCCCTGCCTCCCGAATTTGAGAAAGGCTATCACATCGCTCTGAAATCAGGAGTTACCTTTCGTCCCTTACATACCAAGGGAGAGGACTTCCTCCAAGATGCTACTAGCCTCTATCACCTGTTTACTAAGGCTTTTTCCAATAACTGGAGTTCGACTCCACGCACCCTGGAAGAATTTTTAGAAGAAGCAAAGTCTTTGCAAGATCTGGTTGATCCCGATGTGTTTCCGATCGCCGAATACAATGGTGAAATGATTGGTTTTTGGATGGGGTTACCCGATTACAACATTCCGCTGAAGCGCGTCAATGGCAAACTTGACTGGTTGGGCATTCTCAAATTTCTCTGGTATCGCCGCCAAATTAATCAGGGGCGAGTCATTGCCATTTGCTCCTTGCCGGAATATCGCCGCAAGATGGTACCGTTGGGGCTGATTTATCTGGGCATGATGGGCGGCATTCGAAAAGGAAAACCCTATCAGCGGGCTGAGCTTTCCTGGGTTTATGAAGACAATCTGCCGTCTCGCAAGCTGATCGAAGCATCTGGTGGCACGATTTACAAAACCTATCGCATCTATGAAAAGTCACTGAATTGAATGGGAATCGCAGCGATCGCTGTCCTCAAGGATTCAACAACGCCAGAAATTCTGCTTCCGTCAATTGGGGAATGCCAAGTGCCTGGGCTTTCTCCAACTTAGAGCCAGCGTCTTCACCGACCAGAAGATAATCAGTTTTCTTACTCACCGAATCGGTGACTTTTCCGCCTGCCTGTCGGATGAGTTCTTTTGCTTCATCCCGTTTCAGGGTGGGGAGGGTGCCAGTGACCACAAACGTTTTGCCCGTGAATGACGTGTCAGTAGTTTGAGGTTTCGGTTCTGCCTGGAAATTGACCCCTGCAGTTTTGAGGCGTTGGATCAAGGCTTGATTGGCGGAGTTTTGAAACCACTGGTAAACGGATTGAGCAATTTCGGCACCAATGCTGTAGACCGCGGAAATGGTTTCCACGGTTGCCTGGGCTAACTCATCTACTTGGATAAAGCGATCGCTCAACGTCTGCGCGTTGACACTGCCCACATGGCGAATTCCCAATCCATAGAGCACCCGTGCCCAGGACTGAGATTTCGATTGGGCGATCGCGGTGACCAGATTTTGAGCAGACTTTTGCCCCATGCGATCGAGGGTCAACAACTGCTCCACTGTTAGCTCATAGAGATCTGCCACCGAATGTACCAAACCATTCTCGATCAGTTGAATGACCCATTTCTCCCCGAGTCCGTTGATATCCAACGCATCCCGCGATGCCCAATGCACCAGGGAACCTCGCAAAATTGCTGGACAAGAGGAATTGACACAACGGGTCACTGCTTCGTCTTCGGCTTTAACCAGGGGTTGGTTGCATTCCGGGCAATGGGTTGGCATCTGGAACGGTTTGGTGTTCTCTGGGCGCAACTCGTATAGCACTCGCACCACTTCGGGAATAATCTCGCCAGCTTTGCGGATGATCACCGTGTCACCGATGCGAATGTCGAGTTCTGCAACCCGATCGCGGTTATGCAACGTTGCCCGCGAAACCGTAGTACCTGCCAGTTGCACTGGATGCATTTCTGCCAGTGGCGTCACAGCTCCTGTTCGGCCCACATTCACACTGATGCGCTCTACGATCGTAGGAGCTTCCTCTGCTGGATATTTTAGCGCGATCGCCCAACGGGGAAATTTTTGCGTAAAGCCCAACCGCTGTTGTAACGCCAACGAGTTGAGTTTCACCACTAACCCATCTGTCATATAGGGCAGATTCACCCGTTCTACTTCCCAATAGTCTGCAAACTCCTGGACTGCAACGATCGACGGGCACAGTTTGCGATGGGGATTGACCCGAAACCCTACGGTTCGTAGCCATGCCAAACTGTCCCATTGCGATGACGGATCAGGCACATTTTGGCCCGGTTCTGGGTGCTCAGATGAGGGGATTGGGGCAGGCGCTGCATTGAGCAGAGAAAGTTGACTGACTACGGTTTGTCCCGCTTCGCTTCCAGGCAGATGCAGCGTATAGGCAAAAAAATCGAGTCTGCGCTTTGCCACAATCCGTGAATCCAACTGGCGTAAGGTGCCGGCAGCGGCATTGCGAGGGTTGGCAAATAGCGGTTCGCCAGCCTGCTCTCGCTCCTGGTTGATTTGCTGAAACACATCCAGGGGTAGAAAGGCCTCGCCTCGTATTTCTACAACAGGGGGAGGATTGTCGATTTTGAGGCGGAGGGGAATCGATCGAATCGTTTTCACATTTTGGGTAATTTCTTCGCCGGTCACCCCATCGCCACGGGTTGCCCCCCGCACCAATACCCCATGCTCGTAAGTTAATGCCAAAGCAGAACCGTCAATTTTCAGTTCGCCGACATATTCAACGGTTTGAGCTTTGAGTTCTGCAATTTCAAGGGAAGATAGCTGCCGTTGCCAGCGCTCCTGCCATGCCTGGAGTTCAGCCGCATTAAAAGCATTTTCTAAACTATAGAGCGGAATATTGTGGCGCACTGAAGTGAACTGGCTGGCAGGGCGTTCGCCCACCCGCTGAGTCGGGCTATCGGGCGCAATTAACTCAGGAAAGCGAGTTTCCAGGTCTTGTAATTCGCGATAAAGCTGATCATAGACGGCATCCGCCATGATGGGAGTGTCCAGTGCATAGTAAGCATAGCTGGCTTCCTGGAGTTTTTGTCGAAGTTGGTGAATACGTCGAATGATTTCTGGGGTGGCTTGTTCTACAGAATCCATTGTTGACCAACCAAATTTCTTACCAGCAAAGGGATATCGTCTATCGCTCGCCTGCACCGGGCAACCTGCCTGACCGAACCCTAGTGTAGCGCTTGCCTTGGCTGCTGGCATTACTTCGACTGGGACGATCGCGAAAATTTGCCCAACCATTCTCACCATAAAGGCATAGAAACTGACTCAGTCAAATGCATCCTCTGAAAGAGGGGCAAACCAGACATTGTTTCTAACTTAGAAGAGTAGCAGTTGAAATCCAGTGAATCAGCGAGAAGGAACTCACTTTTACGAGTGCAACCGATCGTTTTCACCTTTGTTCCAGCTGCCACCCAGGCAAAACCGTCTTAAAGGAATGCCTAGCTGAAATCTAAGCCTTACAGGTTAGGAGGAATTATGAGTCTCGAAGAAAGAGCCAAAGCGACTGCCAAAAATGTCGAGGGTAAAGCCCAGGAAGCAGTTGGTAAAGTAACTGGTGATCCCGGAGATCAGGTTGAAGGCAAGGCAAAGCAAGTCGAAGCACAAGCACGCCACGCCAAAGAAGATGTCAAAGACGGCGTTAAGAAAGGCGTTGATCAAGCGTAAGCTTTCTTGTACAAAACAGAAGCTCTTCTAGCTCTGTTTTGTATGCCAGATCACAAGGCTTGGGACAATGGATTCACCACCTTGGCACCCCGAGTTAAAGTTGCTTGAACCTTAACTGTATGGTGTGAAAGCTAAGCCTGATCTCTGACCTGATTTCTGAACGGTTTTTAGGAGCCAGCTGGCTCCTAAAACCTTACTCACAATGACACCACGATCGCCCCGGAATCTGACGAGATTTCGGGGTTTTTAATTGGGATTTGCAATTTTGGAAGCATCTAGGTTCCCTCGTCTTCGCATCTCCGTAACCCCTTGCCAGTCTCATGACTCTGTCGCTGTTTGGATACGCTCCCATTTCAAGGAGCTGTCTGCCATTCTGGCGTCAGACTACGAAAATCATATTGTTTAGCTCCCACATGGCAGGTGACACAGCCTTCTAATTTCGGTTTGTCGGCAAATTTAACTTTAGGGTGTAGGGCTTTAAAGAAGCGGGAGTCGGCAACGCGGTAGGGAGTGGTTTCAGTGTCCAGGTAAGGGCGAGAGAACGATCGCAGATAATTCCACACCAGTAATCGAGTAGGATCAACCAAGGGTTGCAGCTCCTGTCCATAATGTTGAACGTCCTGAATAAGTTGGAGCCAAGTTGCAGTGGGCATCACTTCTGGTGGAACGCCAACATGACAAGAGGCACAGTTTTCGAGATAGAGTTCTTTGCCCAATTGATGTTTTTGGGGAATAACATCAACTGTGCCGATCTCGTCATTCACTTGCGCGATCGTCTTCGCTGCAGGGAGGGGGGGCGCTACGATGGGGGAAAGCTGAGCAGGACGAGCGGGCAACTCAGCTGCCCAGGCAAACCCAAACCCCATGCAGGCACTCCACAAAAGCACAAGCAACAATAAGATAAAGGGCGATCGTCCCCGTTGATGACCAGGACGATTCAGGGAGATAACCGGTTGCTTGGAACGACGCGGTGAACTAAAAGGCTTGGACATAACCACACACTCACTACCAGAACTCAGAATACATTGTGGACTTTAAACTTGACGTTTTCCCAGGCAAAAGTCTCCCAATACAGGCATTTTTCCCTCTACCCTAGCGCATTCCAGAAGTTGTCGTGGTTCCAAAAGACCTTTAACCGACTTCAGCCTATCCCGTGGGTTATGTTATGGATTTACAACAAAGGGGCAATTTTCCCGGTCGTCTCTTCAGAATTTTGAATTATGGTTGGATGAAGTGATTTTTCTTAACAAAGATAGGTCTCGTATCCCAGAAGACGATTCTGAAAATGCTCGGATTGTCTAATAAAAGACAAGAAAATGGCATACAACGCTTTTGCATTAGGGAGAGATTGAGTGAGGATGGATTGCCGTCATATTCAGTTTCATGAGGGGTTAACCTATGTCGATTTGCAGCAACTACAAAAGTTATTTCAGGTCACTGCATTTTGGGCACAGGAAAGAGGGTTAGAAGACCTTGCTGTCGCGATCGCCAATAGTAAACCCGTGGTCACAGCCTGGGATGGAGATCGGCTGATTGGGTTTGCTCGCGCAACATCCGATGGCATCTATCGCGCCACCATTTGGGATGTAGTGATCCATCCCAATTACCAGGGGGCAGGGTTGGGGCGCAAACTTGTACAAACGGTATTGAGTCACCCCCATATGAGCCGAGTCGAGCGTGTCTATCTCATGACGACCCATCAGCAGCACTTTTATGAGCGCATTGGGTTCCAGTCAAACACCAGCACGACAATGGTGTTGCACAATCAGCCCATGGACAGTCCCTTGTCTCGCCTGGTTGTCGAAATCTCGCAGTAAATTGCCTATATCCAGGTAGGTAACCACATGCGGAGTCGAAACCCTAGGGGCGAAAGGGGCAATCCCAGATAAATGGGTAGCCAGAACAAGAAGGAAACCAGCACGATTCCCAAAGCAGCCCATGCCAGCCTTTTGAGGTGGATTTGGGAACTGGACAGCCAGCGATCGAGAAATCCGGTAAATGCCAGCAAGGCAAACACTGACGCTCCCATGTAGTGATACAGGAAAGTACAACGACTCACATTCATCCAAGGAATTAAGTTTGCAGCATAGTTAAGGAGCAAGTATAGCCCGATCCAAAATTGCGTGGTTTGCAGCGTTGTGCCTTGCCAGAGTTCCCTTGCCGCTTTGCTTTGGGCAACTTGTGCCTGCCAGTTTTGGACATGTGTAATCAGAAACAGAATCAATAAGATGAGTGCTACGGTCGAAAACCACCATAGGAAGGGATTTCCAATCGCGTGGACATCGTAGATAAACTTTTCTGTGCCATTCGCGATCGGTGGACCTCCCGAAGGGACCGGATCAGAAAGCGATATCGCCCGCTCGTAAAAATAGGCAACCGGGCGAATCATCAGCAACCAGCTATACCAATTGGAACAGTAGGGGTGGACTGTCGGTCCATTGCCAACTTTTTCGTGATACAACAAAATTTGCTTTTGCAAGTCCCAAAAGGTTGTACCCGGATTGAGGTGCAAATGCGGAATCCACTCCAGGTAATAGGTTAATGCGGGCACGATCGCCCAAAACAAAATGATTTGAATCGGATGAATTCGAGTCAGGAACTTGAGGGGATGGGGGGCAGCAACGTCATTCTGACCAAAAGAGGCGATCGCCAGTGTTCCCGTTGTTATCCATGCCTCAAACCAGCGCACTGCCCAACCCGCCAGCCAGACCAGATAAGCCCCAAACAAAAACCATAGCCCGTTCCACTTAATCGATGCGGAAGCCCCAAACCCAATCCCTGAGATCAGCAAACAGGCATTGACCAGCCAACTCGGCTGAACGATACGAACAGGCTTGACACTTAAAAAATCCAGTGCCAGCAGGAAAAAGCATTGCCCCAACAAGCCAAAAATGACCAAATATACATTGTTGAGGGCATAACGAGACTCCACCAAAAAAATCCCATCCAATGCTGCTAAATAGCCTGCAATCAGCGCATAACTGCGACGACGACCCAACTGGTAGGCAAGACCCACAATCACCAACGGGATAAGAGAACCTGTCAGCGCATTCAACCAGCGATAGCTCCAGGGAGTGTGGGATGAACCCGTCAACCCATTGACTGCATCGTGACCAAACGGCAATTGCTCACCCAGCCACATGCCCAGCGCAATGATGTATTTGCTGAGTGGCGGATGCCCATCGAAAAAAGGGGTCTGGGTCAGGTAATTGTTGGCAAATTTGGCGTAATAAACTTCATCAAAGACCAGTGTATTAAAGCGTCCCAAACCCCAAAAACGGAGGCATAGAGATGCCAAAAAAATACCCATTATTCCTAGCCAAAACCAGGAACGAGGCAAATCAGCAGGCTTCTTAGACAGGTTCATAGTTTCAGTTACAGATGCCGCAGTTTCCCAGTTATTTCGCATATTCACTGTAGCGACTGGGCTAAAGCGTTTGTATCAAGATTTTGCTGCATCAAGATTCTCACTCATCATCCGAAAATTTTTTATGGGGAATTTCTGATTAAACAAGCACAGTCCCATAATTCCACTAAAATACACTCTGGAGCCAGTGAGTATAACTATCCATTTATGCGAATCCTAGCCCTTGTCCCTGGTGGAATTGGGGATCAAATTCTCTTATTTCCAATGCTGGATGACCTGAAAAAGGCTTATCCCAATGCTGAAATTGATGTCGTGGTTGAACCGAGGGCAATGGGTACATACCGCGTTTGCAAGTCGGTGTACCGGACGATTTCGTTTGATTTTCAAGGGCGAAACAGTTTAGCAGATTGGGGAAATCTGCTGGGCATGATCCGAGAGCGAGAGTTCGATGCGGCGATTTCTCTCGAAAGAAGCTGGATGACCGGTTTTTTGCTTTGGCTAACTGGCATTCCCAGTCGGCTTGGCTACGTTGGTGGCAGTGATCAGTTGTTTTTGACCCAAACAGTTCCTCAAAAGTCGGATCAGTATGCGGCTTGTATGTACCATGATCTATTAAAAGGTTTGGATATCCAGACCCAATGTCCTGATTTGGCAATCAGTGTGCCCGCTAGAGATATTACTTGGGCAGAAGCTGAGCAAAAACGCCTGGGAATTGCAGGTCAGGGATATTTGTTGATCGATGGGGGAACGGGTGAGATAGAGGCTGGAAAAAGGGCGGATAGCCACTATCCAGCTCAGAGTTGGCAAAGTATCATTCAAGATTTTCAGCGACGGCAGCCCGATATGCCGATCGTTTTGGTACAAACTCCAGCCGAACAAGAGTTAGTGGCAACGCTGCTCAAATCTAACCCCAATCTGAAGGTGACTTCTCCGGCAGATCTGGGCAAACTGGCAGCGATTATTACAGGTGCCAGTCTAGTACTCTGCCCGGTTGGTGTGGCAATGCATCTGGCAGTCGCAACTCAGACGTTCACGCTGGCATTATTTGGTTCGGAAAATCCAAAAAAATTGTTGCCTGCGAGCGATCGGTTTGTCGGTATTCAATCTTTGACCGGGAAAATATCTGATATCGATCCTCAAACGATTCTCCAGAAGGTTTGGGGGGGGTAAGAAGATCGTTTCTTTTTCCATATCTGAAGTTCTGCTTTAGAGCTTTGGACGATGGGCTTTGGACGATTGCAGTCAACCCAATCTGGGACTACATCGTTCAAGGTCTCAATACTTTTGGGACAAATACGGCTGTTATGGTAAGGGTGCAAAACTTTGCGCCCTTACAACCAATTGGTAGCGAGAACAGCGATCCCCCTACGAAAGCAGAGTTAAGGTTGCTTTACAAATTTTATCTCTTGGAAAACATTTCCACGAATCGGGCTCCCGTATGACCTGTCGTGACCCAAAGGATGGCTCGACCTCCATCGCGGAGCACTTTTTCGATCGACTCTGGATCTTTGTGGGAGGGCACCGGGACGGTTTTGAAAAAGATACCTCGACTACCAAAGACAATTTCTCCAATCACCGCAGCCCGTCGCATATGGTAGTCAGATGTGATCAAATAAACGCTGTGAATTCCTCGTTGTTGGAGTTTGTCTGCCAGCGTTGTGAAATTGGTGACCGTGTCGATCGCCCGATAATCCAGATTTAATCGATCGGGTGCGATCCCCGACTCAGCAAAATACCATTCAGCGTACTCTCTGGGACTGCCTGACGAGATCCAGATGGGTAAATTGGGATGTTGGTGAGCAAATTTTACGGCGAATTTTTCTCGTTGTAGCGATCCCCCCAAAACCAAAAGCGCTTGGGGTTGCTCGATTCGATTACCCAATTGTCGATAACCAATCCACAGGCTCAAAGGAAGTGCCACAGCTAAAAACCAGTGAGACCAGCGCTTTTGCTGAGGTTTTGTTGACTTGGCGAAGATATAGCTTCGTTTGGACAGATGGAGAACTTGCCGCGATCGCCGAGTCGAAATCATGACCACATGCTTAGAAGGAACAACATATTCGATTTTTTTCAGTAAAAGCCTACCGTTTATCTCACAAAAGATAAACTGGTTACGCAATCTCTACAGGATCGATATAAGGCTCAATTTCCATTTTGACCCAGCAATAATTGGAGCAAAATCAAATGGTAGTCGGTATTTAGGCAAATGGATGAGGCAATCCTCTCCTCTGCATTTTTCGTCATCGATCCACCGATTTCAGGGAATAATTGGGAGTAATCTGTTAACCAGTTGGGTTCGGGGAGGCTGAAATGTCTAAACGATGGTCGATCGCCTGTTTAATCACCGTGCTTTTAACCAGCGTCACCCTGCCCCTCTCTGAGGCAACCGCTGGAACCTGCTCGGGGAAAACTTGCCAAACCACCCGTTTGGAGTTCACTCCAGGACAACGCATTACCATTCAGGTGATCAATCAAACTGCCAGTCTGGTGGAGTTGCAGAAAGTTTACGGAACAGATGCCCTACCGTTGCGACCGGGGCAACAAGTGGAGTTTGACTTGGGGGGCGGCACCGAACCGAACGTCTCAGTGTTGTTTTGGGATGTGACGGCTTTGCCGCTGCGATCTCGCCTCTCCAAGCTTAACGAGCGTACGCTGCGAATCGAACTGCGTCCCGGGTATACTCCACCGGGAGATCGGGCAGTTTACATCCGAGACGACGGTCGCGTCATTGCTTACTAATCGTGTCATCCACCATGAATTTGTCAGGTTCCACCACCAGCGATCCCCTCGACGCATCCACAGCGCATTTAGAGCCAACATCTTCCCCAGCAAATTTCCCGACTAGCCCTTCCGCTTTGACCAAGATTCCCGATCAGCGCTGGCAAATTTTTCCAGCTCAACCGGAAGACGTTGCCCAAATTGTCCAGGCAACCGAGCTATCCCCTCTGTTGGCGCAGGTTCTCCTCAATCGGGGCATCTGCACACCTGAGCAGGCAAAAGTTTTTCTTCAGCCAGAAGCTCAAGAACTCCCCTCACCATTGGAAGCCTTTCAGGATTTGCCCCTGAGTCTGGAACTGTTGATTAATGCCATCAATCAAAATCAGGCAATCGCGATTTGTGGTGACTACGATGCGGATGGCATGACCAGCACTGCGCTGCTGATCCGTGCACTGCGTGCCCTGGGCGCCCGGGTAGACTACGCCATCCCCAGTCGTATGAGTGAAGGCTACGGGATCAACCAGCGCATTGTAGAAGAGTTTTACGAAGAAGGGGTGCAGGTCATCCTGACGGTAGACAACGGTATTGCTGCCCATCAGCCGATCGCCCGTGCCCGTGAACTAGGGATGCATATCATCGTCACCGATCACCACGACTTACCGCCTGTGTTGCCCAACGCCAGTGCCATTCTCAACCCCAAACAGTTGCCCGAATGGTCTCCCTATCGCGGTCTCGCTGGGGTTGGCGTGGCTTATATTCTGGCAATTTCCCTGGCGCAGAGCTTGGACAAGGCGCAGGGACTCAGTACGCCGCTGCTGGAATTGTTTACCCTAGGGACGATCGCGGATCTGGCACCCCTCACTGCGGTCAACCGTCGTTGGGTCAAGCGAGGTCTGAAACTGTTACCAAAATCTCGCTTGGCAGGCATCCAGGCACTTATTCAAGTGGCAGGGTTGAGTGGAGCCAGAACGCTGAAACCAGAGGCGATCGGCTTTCGACTTGGTCCTCGCATCAACGCAGTCGGTCGCATTGGTGATCCTCAGGTGGTGATTGAGTTACTAACGACTGACGACGAAGGGGTTGCCCTGGAACGGGCAATGCAATGCGAACAAATCAACCAAAAACGCCAGGAATTGTGTGTTCAGATCGAGCAAGAAGCGATCGCTCTGTGTGAAGAAACCCCGACTCGTGCTCAGGACGATCGAGTATTGCTACTCGTCCATCCCGGCTGGCACCATGGCGTGATTGGCATTGTTGCCTCGCGCTTGGTAGAACGCTACGGCGTACCCGTATTCATCTGCACTTACGAAGATGAAAACCGGGAGATGATCCGCGGCTCTGCCCGCAGTATCCCCGAATTTCATGTGTTTGAAGCGCTGGAATATTGTAAAGATCTCTTCGAAAAACAGGGTGGGCATCGGGCAGCGGGTGGATTCTCCTTCAAGGCAGAAAATTTTGCAGCGTTGCGATCTCGGTTGCGCGAGTTTGCCCATCGGCAACTTGACCCAGAGCATCTGAAACCGCTAATCACAGTCGATGCCCAAGCAACTCTAGATCAAATGACCTTTGGTCTGTACCAGCAAATCGATGCATTACATCCTTGCGGTATCGAAAATGCTGATCCTGTTTTCTGGACTGCCAATGTCCATGTGGTGGATCAACGGACGATCGGCAAAGGGCATCTGAAACTTACTTTAAGTCGGGGGCATGGCAAGTCAAACGGTATGGCAGAGCGGATGTCGGCGATCGCATGGCGTTGGGGAGATTACTATCCCCTGCCCAAACACCTTGATATTGCCTATCGCTTGCGAACCGAAGAATGGAATGGCGAAATCTCTTTGCAACTGGAACTCATCGGGGCAAGACGCACGCAAACACCTGAGCCATCTTCATATGCTGAAGTCGCCTGTGCCGAAATTGCAAGTGCTGAATTTATGCAGGGTGATCGCTCCTACTGCTGTCGCCTCGCTCAGAATGGTGCTGACCCTGTACTCACCATTACCAACGCTAAAGGAAAAATGTTGCAGGTGAAGAAGGGACAACGTATCGGCACGCTCAGCAGCTCTGGTGAAACTGCCAGAGAAGTGAATGTTTGCCAACCTCCCTATAACGACATCATCAAGGCAGCCTTGGACGCTTTAAATTCGTTGGATAGGCTCAATGCAGAAAGAAGTTTGACAAACTAGTACTTTGGGGCATAAGTTAGGCAACCCTTTTGAAGGAGTCAGGAGTCAGAATGGTAGGCAGATTTCCGCCAAGCTCTACTAGCGTGGACGCTTTAGGCACATGAAAACGCTAAAATCCAAACGCTAAAATCAGACCAACATGGGGAAATTTTTATGGGGAGAATGGTCAGTTAAACGGCTCATGAAATCGATTGTTTTCATCTACGTCTCCTTGGCAATTTTTGCTTATTTCTTTTCAGAACGGCTGATTTTTCACCCTCCTAAGGCTAGCTATCAAGACACCTCCCAAATTCTGAAACTGACCACTGCCGATAAAATCCAGATTTCCGCAATTCACCTGCCCAATCCCCAAGCTACGTATACCGTGCTCTACAGTCACGGCAATGGATCTGATTTGGGGGATGTGCTGCCAACACTACAAACTATCCAGGCGATCGGCTTTTCTGTCTTCGCCTACGAATATCGGGGCTATGGCACCAGTCAGGGTAATCCTTCTGAACAGGGCACGTATCGGGATATCGATGCAGCCTATGCCTATCTCACCCAACATCTGCGAATTCCCCCTGATCGCATTTTGCTTTATGGATGGTCGGTGGGAGGGGGTCCTAGTGTGGATCTGGCAACTCGTAAGCCGATCTCGGGGCTGATTTTGGAGGGTACCTTTACTTCAACCTTTGTGGTGATGACTCGGATTCCTCTGTTTCCTTTCGATCGATTTAACAATCTAAGCAAAATTCACCAAGTTCGCTGCCCAATTTTGATTATTCATGGCACCGACGATCGAGTTGTTCCCTTTTCCCATAGCCAAGTACTACTAAAAGCCGCTAATGAACCCAAGCGATTTCTTTGGGTACAAGGTGCAGGTCATCATGATCTCATTCAAGTTGGCGGCAATGCATACGCTCAGACGCTCAAGGACTTTGCTCGATTGGTCAGTCAAGTGCGACCGTAAATCGAGCTTCCTGGTTCTATCAAGCAGGCGATCGACACTCTGAAATTGATTTCAGCCCACAACGATCAACAACTTGCAACCCTCTGCGATATCACACTCCAATCCGTGCGAGATCTTTGGCAATACGTTCGGCTCGACGGGTGTTGCCCTGATTCCGAAAAAGATTGCGGGATTGACGCAGCGCTATCACTGCATTGGCACGTTGGTTGTGCTTTTCCAATGCCATTGCCAAATTCAGATAAGCTTCGGGATCTTCTGGGTTAATTTGAATCGCCCGATTGTAGGCAGAAATTGCCTCTGAGTAACTTTCTTGCTTATAGAAAGCAACTCCCAAATTGAAATAAACTCTGGCATCGTTGGGGTTGACTCGATTGGCTTTTTTAAAGAGGGCGATCGCTTCTGCCAATTTCCCTTGTCTCACCAAGGTCATGCCTAACTCTGTGTAGGCTTCCGTGTTGTTTGGATTCGTCTGAATTGCCCGATTGTAAACCTCAATCGCTTCGGTAAATCGTCCTCGACGATAGAGCAATTTGCCTAAAAGAGTATAAGCTCTGGTTTCTTGGGAATTGAGACGAATCGCTTTGATGTAGGCTGCGATCGCTTCAGCAAGTTTATGGGTTTGCTCCAGCGCACTGCCTAGAGATGAGTATGCTACAGCGTTATTGGGATCGATTCGAATGGCTTGTTCATAGCTTGTGATCGCAACGGCAACCTTACCCTGCTTGCACAGCACATTTCCCAGTTCTAGATAAGCGGGGACGCAGGTCGGTACAAGGGCGATCGCCTGGTTGTATATGGCTGCCGCAGCGTCTAAGTTTCCTTGCTTTTGTAGAAGCGCCCCTTGCTCTAAATAGAATGCTGTGTGATGAGCAACGAGAGGAATTTTGGGAGCAACCGCACGGGCTGTCGATGGAGGAGGGGCAGTTGCTGTGAAAGGCGTCTGATTCTGTGAAGTCGGTTGAGCGTCAGCTCGATTACTGCCTGTTGTCTGACTTATTTTTGCAGCCGTTTCAGTATTGGCAAGGGCTGTAATGTTGATCAGCTTTGCCAAAAAATCAGTGGGTTTGAATCTAGACGAATTTAACAGCATAGCCGCGACCCTGAATAGAAAAAATGAGAATTACCCGGTAGAGCTTTGTTTCAAAAGATACTGGCTCTACCCGGCTGCTGAAGTGTGATGATTCAATGCACAAAAGGTGTTTGAGGACTGATAAACCAGCCTCAGACAAGTTCATCCAGGGAAATTGCTGGAGATTCTAACGCCTCATCCAAACCCTACGTGAAATCACGCACACTGAATGAACCTGTCTTATGTATCAAAAATAGCCGATCGCCTCGCAAGTATGCCACTGATTCTGTATCATCTTTAACCATTCTTTTCATGAATCTGCTTTTTATTGGTGCAGTGATGAAGTTTGGTGGCAAGATGATTTGCAATGATGCGGCTAGGGTGCCCAGGCATTTGCTTAAAATAATTCATATATGATTCAACCTCAGCCTCCCCGTCGTTCTAAGACGCTTCTAACGTCAATTACTCAGGCAGCACAGACTGTTCGGGCAAAGATTAATTTTTCTCAACTGCGACTGCGACCCAATTCCAGGGTGCCAGAGTTGTGGGTACAGGATGCGGATGCCCCCAAAGCCTCGGTTTATCCCCTCTTGGGCGATCGCTACATGCTGGGGCGAAGTTCGCAATCCTGCGATATTGTGGTGCGAAATCCGGTGGTGAGCCAGGTTCACTTATCGCTCAACCGCAATAGCTATGAGAAGAATTTTTTGGGTTTACCACTGCGGGCACCGTTTATTATTCGAGATGAAAAGTCTACGAATGGGGTGTATCGGGGTAAACGGCGGGTCAAAGCAACCCAACTGCGCCATGGCGATGTTTTGACCTTAGGACCGCCTGAGTTGGCTTCTGCAGTTAGACTGCAGTATGTCGATCCGCCGCCCCGATACATTCAGGCACTGCGCTACAGCCTCTATGGGGTGAGCGGGCTGATGGTGTTGGCGGTCTTGGCGATCGGCGTTGAATGGGTTAAGTTTTCGGTGCAACCGCTCCCGGTTTCTATTCAAGGTCCTGTTGGGGTGTATGCCCGTGATGGGACACCACTGCGTCCTCCCCAAAATCGTGCCCATGCGGAACTACGCCAGTTGTCAGAGTTCTCATCGTATCTGCCAGGGGCAGTGATGGCATCGGAGGATTCTCGCTACTACTGGCACTTAGGCGTTGATCCACTGGGTGTTTTGCGGGCATTGTTGACCAATCTGCGAGGTGGCGAAATTCGCGAGGGGGGCAGCACCCTGACCCAACAACTCGCCCGCAGCCTGTTTCGAGACTATGTTGGGACACAAGATTCTGCTGGACGCAAACTGCGAGAAGCGATCGTTGCACTCAAACTGGAAGCTCACTACAGCAAAAATTTCTTGCTGTTGGTTTATCTCAACCGGGTCTATCTAGGGAACGGTCTGTATGGGTTTGAAGATGCTGCCCAGTTTTATTTTGGCAAAGCAGCAAAGGATTTAAGCTTGTCAGAATCGGCGACGTTGGTTGGTATTTTGCCTGCGCCCAATCGCTTTAACCCGATTCGGGATTACCAAACCGCGGTTGAATTACGCAATCGTGTCATCAATCGGATGGCATCTCAAGGAACTGTCAGCCAGGAAGAGGCTCAACGTGCGCGTCGTTCTCGTATTGAAATCAACCCGGCAGCACTGAAAGAATTGGAACGCACGATCGCACCTTACTACTACGCCCAGGTCTTTACTGAGTTAGAGAATTTGTTGGGTGCACAAGTCGCGCAAGAAGGAAACTTTATTATTGAGACGGGGTTAAATCCCCAGGTACAAAGCAAAGCTGAATCGAGTTTACAGAATACGATCGACGACGTGGGTGTGCGCTCAGGCTTTTTTCAGGGCGCACTGGTCACTCTCAATTCGCAAAATGGCGAAGTGATTGCGTTGGTAGGAGGGGAAGACTACCAGAAAAGTCAGTTTAACCGGGTTACACAAGCGCTTCGCCAACCGGGCTCTACCTTCAAAATTTTTACTTATACTGCGGCGATCGAACAGGGTATTCCGCCATCCTCTACTTACTCCTGCGCTCCATTAAACTGGGGCGGACAATCATTTGACGGCTGTCATGCCGGGGGGGGAAGTCTAGATATGTATACCGGATTGGCACTATCGGAAAACGTAGTGGCATTACGAATTGCCCAGCAAGTGGGTTTGGACAAAGTGATGCAGATGGCACGTCGAATGGGTATTAAATCAAAGCTCAATCCAGTGCCCGGTTTGGTTTTGGGGCAAAGCGAAGTTGATTTGTTAGAACTCACTGGAGCCTTTGCTGTGCTGGCAAATCGAGGAGTCAGTAATCGTCCTCACACCATTAACCGCATCATCGACAGCGGCGATTGCGAGGACTATAAAAATCTGAAAACCTGTCGGGTCATTTACGACTATCAGAAAGACCCGGAGATCAATATTTCGGTCCTCCAGCCTGAGGTGGCAGAGACCATGACTAGTCTCCTCCAGGGTGTGGTCCGTAGTGGCACCGGGCGGACTGCGGCGATCGGCATGGGCGAGGCAGGCAAAACAGGCACCAGTAACGACAATCGCGACCTTTGGTTTGTGGGCTATGTTCCTGCTTCCAATCTGGTGACGGGCATTTGGTTTGGTAATGATGACAACACGTCAACTTCTGGCAGTAGTGCTCAGGCAGCGCAGTTGTGGGGAGAGTACATGCGGCAGATTGTGCGATGAGGTGCGAGAGATGGGTGATGGGGTGATGGGGAAGGTAGAGAAAGCTGGCACCTGAAATCTAGCACCTAAATTTAGAGAAGCCCTTTCCTTTTAGGACATTTCTGCTTAAAGTTTAGAGAATCTTGATTGGACTCTAGACAACTTGGACGATCGCCTCATTGACACTGGACGGTAGACTGAAAAACATCTAAATCCTGGCTATGAAGCTGAAATGGTCTTAAGTTGTATATCTAAAGTCACAAGCGAAAGTCACAAGTCCAGTCCTAGCAGACCTGAAGTTGTTGAGTCCCCAGGAGAAACATCATGCAGCAAGAAGTTGGTGAGCAGCTCTTTTTAGATGGATTTGCTGTTGGAGAGTTAACCGGGCGGTTGAAATACGAGGTTCCGGCTCGGCTAAAACAGTGGGTTGTCTTCAGTAAGCTGAGTGATTTCAAGGGGGTGCTGCAAAAATACAACTATAAAATCACGGGATTGACTTCTCATCCTTCTGAACCTGACCAGGTTTTGATTGTGGCTGAAAAAGTGGCGGCGGGAACCAATCCAGAAATTGTGTTGTCTTTCGCTAAAGGCGATCGCTTTATGGATGGATGGCATACAGGTTGTCTATCAGGCATGTTGCGCTACACCCAGCCTGAGCAATTTGAAGAGTGGGTCAAAGTTGACAATCTAGACGCGATTCAACGGCTGCTTGACAAACACCGTTACACCATCAGTTCGTTGCGAGTTCACCCAGAAGACAAGAAATGGCTGTTAGTGGTTGCCTGCAAAGACTTTCTCGATTGACTTTGAAGAGTACCCGATGAGGGTACTGTCAGAGAGGTGTTGCAGTTGCCATCATACAGACATGTTGATAAGCCCAGGGCAAGGAAACGAGATCGAAAGGCGAGAAGCCAGTTCTGGTGAATGCCCCAATCCACTCAACATGTACCTGTATTTTAAGGAGACTGTTTCTCATGACTACTCAAGTCAACATCGCCCCCCTATCCTGCTCGATTAGCAATATCAGTGTTTTTGGTCCTGGTCCTAACCCCGATGACATCGTCCGCAAGGGTGAATCCTTCAACCTGAGCGTCACGGTTGATTTTGGTGGTCCTGGTGCGATTCCGCTGATGCCGTTGAATCTGCCGATCAAAGTCAGCTACTACGCAGAATCTTACGGTCCTGGTGCAGAAATCGAGTTAGGTGAAGCCAATCTCAGCACCACTGGTGGTGTAACTTCTTACGACCTGATTGCTAACGTTTCTGCGGCAACTTCTAACCTGCTGAGCGCTGAGCGGGTTTACAAGATTGCAGCAGTGTTGCGGGTGGGTTCCACAGCGTTCCCCGCTTTGGTGAATGGCTTCTCTGAAGGACTGGCAATGCAAGTCTACGCTCCCTAGTCAGTACGCTCCATCTAGTCGAGGGGACGAATTGCAATAGACTCTTCCTGCTCGACTAGATGAGCCAATGATTTTAGCAATTCTGGTTACAAGGATGCAAAGATGCAAGTCCTAGTCTAACTGGAATTTAATCCCCAAGGCACTTAGGACGAGCTTACAGACTGGCAGGTTACTCTAAGTGCCTGCCAGTCGTTTGATTTGACCCTTACCGCCCCGAGGACACTCTCATGAACAATCCCCAAACTTTTTCGACCAGCCTCCACTGCACCCTTTCTGACTTAGAACTGCGATCACTCAGCGGTGCAGCGATCGCCCTGATACCCAAAGACGAATCGCTCCAACTCAGCGCTACGCTGACTCTTGGCGATGCCGTGAATGGTGAACTGGTCAGGCTCTTATTGCCACTCAAGTTAACCATTCGGGCAATTTTTTATGCCAAGCCCCATAGCCCTAAGCCAGAGTTGCAATTGGGCAGTGTCACACTCCAGACGATCGCAGACGTGTGGCAGTATGTGCCCAGCTTGACGATCGCTGATCCTGCTGCCATTGGGCTTTTGGCTGATGAAACCTATCAACTGGGAGTCATGGTAAGTGTGGGAGCATCGACGATCGCGATTCCCAGCTTGATGCGTGGGTATGCGGAAGGACCCCGATTAGGACAAGAGGTTACCTCACGATCGCCTGAGCCAAAAGCTGCTGTAATCGACCTGCCAACCAGCGTTCCCGCCGCTCAGATCGAACTAGCCAAAGCTTCGACGGCAAATCCAACCTATCCCACCAGTTCTGCCAAATCTAAAGGTTCACGTCAGAAGAGTAAGTAATTGTTGATAATGACGATTGATCTAAGAGTCCGATTAAGAATTGGGAAATCAGGAGTCAGGAGCCAGAATTTTGGAGATTCTGTATTCTGCCTCCTGACTGCTTCAGTACGAGCGCTCAATCACTGGCAGAGAAAGAAGTCCCAAAACAGAAATCGGGAGAGATTCTGCATTCTAATTTGATGACACAAAAATCTTGATTTTTGCTTAAATTGCTGGCTTGTAAACGATCGCTGACCTTCTCCATCCAGTTTTCCTGGCATGATGGAATTCCCAGGTACGAGTTATGCGATCCTGGATCACGCACTCAAAATTCTTATCAAGATTAGGGCAGGCTCATGGACGACAAGTTGATGCTGATGATTCCCGGACCCACCCCAGTACCTGAACAGGTATTGTTGGCGCTGGCAAAGCACCCGATCGGGCACCGCAGTGGTGATTTTGGCAAGTTGATGGCAGAAGTCACTGCAAACCTCAAGTGGCTACACCAGACCCAAAACGATGTGCTGATTTTGGCTGCCAGTGGCACTGGCGCAATGGAAGCAGGCATTATTAACTTTCTCAGTCCGGGCGATTTGGTATTGGTGGGCTGTAATGGTAAGTTTGGCGATCGTTGGGCAGAAGTCAGTCAAGCCTATGGTCTCACGGTCGAAAAAATTACTGCAGAATGGGGACAAGCGCTCGATCCGGAACAGTTTCGTGAACGGTTAGAAGCAGACAGCCAGAAGCAGATTAAAGCGGTCATCATCACCCATAGTGAAACTTCCACTGGAGTGATGAATGATCTGGAAACCATCAACCGCTATGTCAAAGCCCATGGTGAAGCGTTGATTATCGTGGATACGGTAACCAGTTTGGGGGCTTACAACGTACCCATGGATGCCTGGGGATTGGATGTGGTGGCTTCGGGTTCGCAGAAGGGCTACATGCTGCCACCTGGTTTAGGGTTTGTTGCAGTAGGTCCCAAAGCGTGGGAGGCTTACGCAACTGCCAAACTGCCCCGCTTCTATCTCGATTTGGGCAAATATCGCAAAGATGCCGCCAAGAATACCACCCCGTTTACCCCGCCGGTGAATATGTTCTTCGCGCTGCAAGTGGCATTGCGGATGATGCAAGCGGAAGGTCTGGAGAATATCTTTGCGCGCCATCAACGCCTGACTACTGCTACTCGTGCTGCGATCAAGGCGTTGGGCTTGCCCCTATTTGCACCGGATGCCGCAGCCAGTCCCGCCATCACCGCAGTTGCCCCCGATCGGGTTGACGCAGAACAAATCCGCTCGGTGATGAAAAAACGCTATGACATCGCCCTGGCGGGGGGACAAGATCACCTCAAAGGCAAGATCTTCCGCATTGGACATCTCGGCTTTGTGGGCGATCGGGACCTGCTCGCTGCCCTGGCAGCATTGGAAGCAACTCTGCAAGAACTCGGTTACGAGGGCTTTACACCTGGATCAGGGGTTGCCGCTGCCGCCAAGATTTTTGCCAATTCTTAATCACGGCAATGTCTTAACTACCATCGAAAGGGACGCAATTTCTTGCGTCCCTTTCGTTCAGGATTCAAATTGTTTGAGCAAAGTCGAAGACAGCGGATAATTTGTTGACTAGAAATCGCCTTAAACCCCTTGTTGAGAGCACTGCTCGCACTTCACTCGTTTAGAAATTGCTATATCAGCCTGAGAGGTCGTTGCAAAAGGTGGTGAAAATGAAAATTGGTAAGCAGGATAGTGCACTCGTTTTGGGAATATTCGTTATCCTGATCACGGTAGGTGGAGTTGGCTGGAAGATAATTGGCGAACCTATTTTCATCGTTTTGCTAGCCCTTGCGATCGCCATCTTGTTAGTCATCCTCTTGGAAATTTACCGAAGACTGAGTGAAGAACTCCGCAATATTGGGCAAACTCAAAACTCGCAAATTACTCAATATTTTCAACAGTTGGAAGTGCAACAAACGCAACATTTTCAACAACTTGAATTACAACAAAAGCGGCATTTCCAACAAATTGAATCCCTATTTTCTATCTTCTCTACGCTGAAACTCAATCTTCCTCTACCCTATACCGGAGGCTGGGCAGCTTCAGCAGATTTATTAAAAAAACTAGTTGAATTAATTTTGCTCAATCAGCCTGATCTGGTGTTAGAAGCCAGCAGTGGAGTTTCTACCCTCGTCATCGCTTATTGTTTGAAACAAGTGGGAAAAGGCAAAGTCGTTGCTTTAGAGCATGATGCAAAATATGTTGCAGTTAGCCAAGAGATGATTCAATTGCATGGTTTAGAAGATGTCGCCACGATCGTCCATGCCCCGCTTAAAGAATTTTCTATCAATGATCAACCCTGGCTCTGGTACGACACAGATTGTTTGAAAATTGACCAATCAATCGACTTATTTGTGATCGATGGTCCGCCGGGTAGTATTCAGAAATGCTCACGATATCCCGCCTTACCGTTACTTTATTCCCAGTTAAGTCACCACGCCCATGTTATTTTAGATGACGGCTATCGAGACGATGAGCAAGAAATTGCTGCGCTTTGGGACAATGAATTTGCTGAGATTTCTTTAGAGTTTTTGGATCTGGAAAAAGGTGCCTATCTCTTCCACAAAAAAGCACTTAGAAAGCAGGAATAATCCAAGGAATTAATTTCAATTCTCTATCTGTTCTTGCTCGCGGATGCTCCAGGCGATCGCCGCGATCGTCAGCACGACTCCACCAATCACCGTTCCTGTTATTCCCAGCATCACACTGACCCCACCCAGCACCAAAATACCACTGACAATGATTGCCAACCCCAGTGCCAAACTGCTTGCTGTAGCGGGTTGATGCGGCATCAGGCAGACGGTTGCTGTCAGGGTTACAGGTACTGTGGACTGTAGCAACGCTACGCCTGGTAAAAGTGTGACCAGATGGGATTCTCCCAGCACCAGCAAAGGGATTGCCAGAATCAGTGCGCTGATGCTCCAGCGTCGCCATCCCCACCATTCTGCCAAAATTGATCCTCCCAGTTTGCCGATCGCTGCGGCGATCGCCACTGCAACCAGTACGCTCGTTTTTCCTAGTAAAAGGAATTGAAATCCGGTCCAGACTACAGAGTTGAGGGCGATCGCACTGAGAAGAACAAGTAAAAGCCAGTCGCGATCGACGAATTCGAGATTTTGGATTTGAGATTTTGGATTTTGATTTTTGGCAGGGAATTGGAACGCTTTAGGATGGTCAATCTCACAGGAATAGCTGATAGTAGGCAGTTTGCATGCCAACAATGCTCCGCTGCAGCTGAGCAATAGCAAGATGAGTGTTCCTTGAGCGGAATCATTAGCGATGCCTAACGCACCTCCGATCGCGAGTCCGACGACTCCTGGAGCGGTGAAAAGACCAGCACCTAGGGTTTGGTGAGGGGTTGACAAAGTCGCTAAGGCTCCTCCACCGACATGAAATGCCGCAGAGCCAATACCTGCCAACATGATCGCCCCTTGAGGTTGATACTGGCTGAGTAAAACTGCCAATACCAGACAACCTAACCCAACCCACACAGCTGCACGAGGACATTGCCATCGATCAGTCACGATCCCCGCGATCGGTTGGTGCCCAAACGCCAGCAGGTTATAAAGCAAAATCAACAGACTGGTTTGTTGCCAGGATGTCTGATGCGGCAGAATGCCCAGCAAGAATCCAGCCGCTGCATCGGCAACCCCATGGCTGAGACCCAAAATGGCAGGGAGCCACAGTTGTGCTGCTGGAGTCTGTAAAATCGAGGACTGAGAATTGGAGAAAATGGGCTGGGTCAGAATAGCACCTCACCTGCGGTTGCTGTTCGATCGCAATTGTATAGCAGGTTTAACGGGTCCCAGGTTTCAAGCGTAAAAAATATCCCAAGGCTTCAATCACTGGCTAGTAATTGTCCCCGATAGCCAGTCACCAACCGACTTCCATCCTTGAAGATATGGATTTCTGTTTGGTTGCTTGCCCAAGTAATGCGATCGTGGAATGCCGGGTTAAACACATGCACTCGTTGATTGCGGGAAGAAACTGGAACATCGGGCGAATTGATAGCTTGAGATTGCACATAGGGACCATCGATTAAGAGGTCCAGTTGTTCTAAAAGATCTTTGGCTCCCGCAGGGGCATAAGAATCTTGTAACTCTTCCAGCGTAAATCCGGTAAAGGACATGACATTTAACCCGTAAGCTTTGACCTTGGCTGCCAGTTTTGCCAAAGCAGGCGCTTGCCAGAAGGGTTCTCCCCCTGAAAATGTCACCCCTTCGTTGCGAGGATTGTCTAAAATTCTTTCTACTAGTGCATTGATCGTCACCAATTGGTTGATCTCAAATGACCACGAATCTGGATTGAAGCAACCTGGGCATTCTCTCAAGCAACCTTGTACCCAAATCACTGCACGACTGCCTGGTCCATTCACCCGTGATTCGTCTACATATCCGGCAATGTTGAGGTGCCCAGCCGGAATTTCCATGAGAGAAAGATAAGGGTTGACCTTGGGATGGGGCATGATCGAATCTCCTTGGAAGTGAAGGTAAAGCGTGGCATTCCAAAGGAGCGGGTGAACAGCCAGTCCTAAAAATTTCTGTGAGAAACCAACTACACTTTTGAAATATCACTCCTTAGGGATATCTCAAAAGTATGAGGAACTTGTGAGGGTTGATGGTGAGCCAGAGGAGTTGAATTAAACCGGGTGTTGCACTTTTTCTACCACAGCCACATCGTCTGGGGAAGAGGTTGACTGCGACTGGCGAATAGGGATTTCAATGATAAACTCAGCGCCCTGTCCTGGTTGAGAGATGCAGCGCAATGCTCCTCGGTGTTTTTCCGTCACAATCTGATGACTGATAGACATGCCCATCCCCGTGCCTTTGCCGATCGATTTAGTTGTAAAGAAGGGATCAAAAATTCGGTTTTGTACCGCTTCTGGAATGCCAAAACCATTATCAGCAATCCGAATCCTGATGCGATCAGATGGCAATACTTCAGTACGAATGGTGATCTGGCTGGGATTCGCTGCCATTTCTGCTGTCGATCGCTGCAAGTCGTGTTCATCCAAAGCATCGATCGCGTTACTCAAAATATTCATAAATACCTGGTTCAGTTGCCCTGCGTAACACTCAATGGCTGGCAGATCGCCATAATCTTTCACAACCTGAATTTCTGAGCGATTGGGTTTCGATTTCAATCGACTTTGAAGAATCATCAATGTGCTGGCAATTCCTTCATGGATATCCACATCTTTGACCTCTGATTCATCCAGTCGAGAGAATGCCCGCAGAGATTGAACAATTTCCCGAATACGATCGGCTCCCACTTTCATTGATGCCAGCAGTTTCGGCAAATCTTCCCGCAAAAACTCCAGATCAATCTCCTCAATTTTGTCTTTAATTTCTGAGGTGGGCACACGCAATGCAGTTTGATAAAGCTGCAAAAGTTCTAGCAAATCCTGAGTATATTGATTGGCATGATGGATATTGCCGTGAATAAAATTCACTGGATTGTTAATCTCATGGGCAACTCCAGCAACCAGTTGACCCAGGCTGGACATTTTTTCACTTTGTACTAGATGAGTCTGGGTTCGTTGCAATTCTTTCAAAATTTGCTCAAGCTCTTGGGATTTGGCGCGTTCCCGTGCTTCACTTTCTCGTAAGATGGCTTCTACCTGTTTTCGTTGGGCAATCTCGAACTTTAATTGTTCATAGGCTTCTAGTTGTTTGAAGACATTGCCGAAGGTTTGTGCCAGAAAGCCAATTTCATTGGTGGGGATAGCTAGAGGCATAGTGAAGGTGCCCGTTTTTTTGCTGGATGCAACGGCATCGTTCAGTGCATTCAGAGGATAGAGGACAGTCTGTTGGACTAAGACACCCATCAGCAACAAGATTATGCTGCCACCGCCCAACATGGTCAACGTTGAAGCAAAAAAGGCTCTGTCTGCTTCTTGCTTAATCTGTTCGAGATCCACAATCGCGATCGCCAATCCTCGTTTTCCTGATGTCCCAAACAGAACACTGCGAAAAGGCAGAATACTGACCAGAACAGATTTGTTTTTTAGCACCATCTGGTAATTGGTTCCAATTCCCTGAATAGCGCTCTGTTCCATGTCATCAGCCAGTTGGGGATAGACAGAACGAAAGGGAGGTGGGTTTGACTCACCCGAACTATGTGCCAATGTAGCGCCATTGGGACTAACGATCGCAATCTCGACGACAGCCGGGAGTGTGGCATAGTTCTGAACAACCCGTTGTAATAAGTTGTGATCCTCCAGTTCCAGCGTACCTTCCGTGGCAAACTCCAGGGATTCTGTAATCGACTGCGCCCTAGTTTTAACCTGCTTCTCTAGATCTGATTGGAATTGGCGGTAATTGCCCCAAAAAGTTGCTAACCCCACCGTTGCCAGGGAAAGCCCAAGTCCTAACAACAGCTGTTTTGACAAACTTTTTTGACGTACTTTTGGTGATTCTTTCAAGGTTTCCATTGCTTAATTGCAGCAGTGATAAGGTCACCATTAATTTCCACATCCTCACGAGGAATTCGTCCCGAACGGGGATCTTCCTGCAATAACTGGGACATCTGCTGAATTGCCTGTTTCAATCGGCTCTCCGACTGGAACATTCGTTGTTGCAGAGCGATATCACCCTTTTTAAGTCCCGCATAGTCACTACCAAATGACTGACCACTCTGTCCCAGTACTTTCCCAACTACTGCAAAAACTTCCGTTGGTTTCGTCTCCACTGCATACATCACATCCAGCCAGGTCGAAACAAATTGGATCATTTCTTCCCGTTTAGAATGCACCGCTTCAGAACTAGAGACGAGGGTATCAATGACCAGACTGTCAATTTCTTTGGTTGTAAATACAATATTCCCCTTAATCTTTTGAGCAGTACCACCTAATAGTGGTTGCCAGAGTACTGCCCCATCCAATTTTTTTTCTTCTATTAGTTGAGCAGAACTTTCGTTAGAAATATCTTCAATTTCTACGTCAGCGGGTTTAATATGATGCAGTTTTAATGCTTCCAGTAAAATTAAATGATTGACAGTTCCTAGCTTGGCTCCGACCTTTTTACCGCGCAAGTCTTGTACGGATTTAATTTTGGACTGGGTAACAATGCCATCAGAGCCATGAGAGATGTTGGTGACCAACACCACTACAGGTTTGTCGTTCCCTGGATCGACTTGTACCACATCCCATAAAGAGGTAAAAGCTGCGTCTAGAGAACCGCGCAGCACAGCACGGGCAGAGTCCTGTTGATTCTCAAATCGGGTAATCTCAACCTGCAAGCCTCGCTTCTTGAACTGACCAGTTTGCTGAGCATAAAGCACGATATCAAAACCGGGCCAGGTCGTAATGCCGATTTTGAGGGGTTGGAGTGGTTGGGGTTGCCCAATTCCACAGGCATTGAGAACGAAGCACAGTAAGAAAGTGATAATTAGCAATCCAGCAAAGCGAGGGGGCTTGAGATTGCACTGAGTCCTTTGTCTACTACCCAGATAGAAGTAAGGGATGATATTAAATTTCATAATCGACCTGCAAATCTAGGATGAACTGGCGATTTTTTCATTCAACCTTGCCCATCGCTGAACGTAATGACTTACTTCCAAAATTTATCCGCGATTTCTTATCGAACCGATTTGAGTGCATTTTAATTTACGATAAATCGCTAAAAATTACGCCAGAAAATGACTTATCAGTAAGTTAGCCCCAACTAATCGTAAGAAAGAGGTTTGAAGGCTATGACCCCAGGCAAGGAATTTTACCCCCTCCACTCCTAAAAACCTCTTCAATTCAATTACAGCCATTACTTACTAAAATAGTTTATTGAGTTGAAATATCGGTGGCAATGAGTGTTAGATGAAACTGTCAGGGGGCACTTATCTTCCTATTACCCGTGAACAGTCGATACGATCGATCGGGTGATGCTTTACCCTGTTTAAGATACGATTAACCAATGCTATTATGACCTGCGCGGGTTAGTGTGCTCGTCATTTTGGAGTTTAATTGACCCTTCATCCTCTAACTGAACGATCTGCTTCGCCTCTACAGGTAGCTTGGTATTGCGTTGCCCAGATGCGCGGTGCCAACTGCTCAGTAGACCGATCGGCGTATTGACCAGGTCAACCAGCGTTGCTTTGCCTGCCAGGATTTTGCCAGTGGCGATCGGCAGTTCTTTCAAAACCCAACGACTGAGACGATAACTCACTTCCTGCCAGGTGATATCACGCATTAAGGCGACGCCATGCAGTTCGTGTAAATAGCGATTGGAGGTGCCATATCTGCGCCACTGACTTTGAAATTCTTTCAGGGTGGTGCGGTGTCGATGCTGGACGATCGCCTGCTCGGCAAAGGCATATTGCCAGGTAGTTTGGCGCAAAATTCGCCAACAGAAATCAGCATCTCCCCCCGTCGTCAGATAAGGACGAAACAATCCTACTTCTTTCAACACTTCGTAGCGAACTGCCAGATTTGCTGTTTGCCCATAAGGACAAAATGAATGTGCCAGCGTATGTTTCTGGGACAAAGTATCTTGACGATCGGCATATTGCTCTAGCAATGTCTGTCCAGACAATGCTTGGATTTCCCCAACCACCAACCCTACGGCTGCATCAGCAAACGGTTGCACCAGTGCCATCAACCAACCCGGCAGAGGACGACAATCCGCATCCGTAAATACCACAATTTCCCCGATCGCGGCTCGAATACCCGTATTACGCGCTGCATAAGAACTCTGGATTTGCTTTTCTGACAGCGGGCGCAAATGGACTCCTCCTGCCTGCAACGCCGCCGCCGAAGTCTGAAGTAAACTAGCGGTGCGATCGCGACTGTTGTTGTCTACCAGCAAATACTCCACTCGCTCTCTAGGATAAGTCTGTGCTTGCAGACAGGCCATCAACTCCGGCAAATCTGCTTCGCCGTTGTAAATTGGCACAATGACAGAAACTTTGGGCAAGTTTGCCTCATGAATGGCAAGAGAGAGGGGACTGGAGGTCATGGGGAGAGGGGAGAGGTGAAAAAGTAGAGGCGATGAGAGAAGGTGATGAAAAAAATCATTATTGGCGTTATGGGACCCGGTGAAGGTGCAACCGATCGAGATTTAACGGTTGCTTATGAGTTGGGTCGAGCGATCGCGTTGGATGGATGGGTTGTGCTCACGGGTGGCAGGAATACGGGGGTAATGGACGCAGCTTGTCGGGGCGCAAAGAGTGCTCATGGTTTAACGATCGGCATTCTCCCCACCAATCATAGCAATGACATTTCGGCGGCTGTGGATATTCCCATCCTTACGGGTATGGGCAATGCTCGGAATAACATCAATGTCCTGTCGAGTGATGGAGTGGTGGCTTGTGGATTAGGCGCAGGCACAGTTTCAGAAATCGCGCTTGCCCTCAAAGCTCACAAACCGGTTGTTTTGCTCAATCAGTCTGAGGAAAGTCAAATGTTTTTTCGGCATTTGGCAGCAGATGCGGTTTGGATTGCTCATTGTCCTGAGGCGGCAAGGGGCATCCTGCGACAAATTTTAGATGTGCCTAAACACAGAAAATAGCGAACCATCTAAAATAAGCAAGTTAGTTCTCATCAGGTAATTTCTAGGGAATCCTGATCAGGATTAGCTCGATAAAGCTTCGGTCTAAGGTTTCGTCAAACATTCAAACCTTACTTAGGATTCATCGCCGTGTCAGACAATCTCGAAAATAGCAAGGATAGATTTCTTTACCCGATTGGGCGCTACCGTGGCGAATTTACTCCGGAGCATTTAGCGTTTAATGCGAACTTACAAGAGTTTGCTCAACGAGTCTCCCTCATCTGTGGCTTGGAAACTGGCGGAAAACTCCCACCCGGAGAAGCTTACAAGCAAATCAAGCAACTCTGGAGCGATTTAAAAGCATCCAAAAAAAATCTTTTAGATAAAATTTATCCTCCAGATAGCCCTTCTCCAGAAGAGTAAGGCTTAAGCTTGACGTTTGCTGAAATAGTCCTCAACAATTTGGCAGATGCGCTTAGCCGCATGACCATCCCCAAAAGGGTTGATGGCAGTTGCCATGGTTTGATAGGCAGTAGGGTTGCTCAGCAGTTCAGCCGCAGCATTAGCGATTTGGGTGGGGTGGGTGCCGATGAGTTTGGCGGTGCCTGCGACGATCGCTTCGGGGCGTTCGGTGGTTTCGCGCAGTACCAACACTGGTTTGCCAAGGCTGGGCGCCTCTTCCTGGAGTCCACCTGAATCTGTGAGCAGCAAGTAACAGCGCTGGATAGCACCAACTAGTTCCGCATAGTCCAATGGTTCGGTTAAAAAGATGCGAGGATGATCTCCGAGCAATTTTTGCAGGGGGCCACGCACAGTCGGGTTGCGGTGCAAGGGGAGCAACAAGGCAGTATCGGGAAATTGAGCCAAAACCTTCAAAAAGCCAGTGCCAATGTCGTGCAGGGGGGAACCCCAATTTTCTCGCCGGTGTACCGTTGCAAGCAGCACTCGATATTTTTCCCAGTCCAAGTTGGGTATCTGGCAGGCAGGTTGTCGGGCAGCAACGGAGAGCAAGGCATCGATCACAGTATTGCCCGTCTGGTGGATTTCGCCCACAATACCCGATCGCTGTAAGTGTTCTACGGCCAGAGGGGTTGGAGCAAAGTTGAGTTGGGTTAACTGAGAAATGAGTCGGCGGTTAGCTTCTTCGGGGTAGGGGTTAAACAGATCATCGGTTCGCAGTCCTGCCTCGACATGACCGACCGGAATCTGTTGGTAAAACGCTGCTAGGGCAGCGGCAAAAGCCGTAGTGGTATCTCCTTGCACCAGCACCATTTGCAACTGAAGTTGTTGATAGAGCGTCTGTAATCCTTGTAAACTGCGGCAGGTGATGTCAGTTAGGGTTTGTTTGGGCTGCATAATTGCCAAGTCATGATCTGCCTCGAGATCAAATAGTTGCATGACTTGCTCAACCATTTCCCGATGCTGTCCGGTCAAAATAACCTGAGTGCTGAACGCAGGAGATTGCCTGAATTGTTGAATCACGGGAGCCATTTTGATGGCTTCGGGGCGAGTCCCTAAAATAATGCCGATCGTGATAGGAAATTTCTGCATTGCCACTTAACGGAGATTCCAACAACGATAATAAGTGGCTTAAGCAATTCCTTGCCATGACCAGTTCATAAAGAAAATAAATCGGGACGTTGAACCCAACCCCCCGATTAAAGTAATAAAAAACCCGGATTGAACCGGGTTATATGACCCTCTCACCAAAAAACTGAGAAGCAAGCTTGAAATTGCCTGAAAGCTAAGCTTAGTGATCAACGTCACATGTGAGCGGACAAGAGGCATAAACCGAGGTGTGTTTTGGATTTTCCTCGCCATGCAGCCACCGTAGCCAGCCCACTTCCTGGGGATGAACTCCCTGAAGCGTTAACGCAGCTGCACCAACCATCACTACGAAGAGGTTTGCGCCAATAATGCCACCAGCGACCAGTAAAACCGCGCTCATCGGCATGACATATTGCAATGTCACTGCCAATAAAGCTCCAACAGTTGCCATTAAAACGATGAGTGGAAAACCAATTACTAACAAACAAACCGTTAATGTGAAAGTCCAAATCAAGAAACTTTTGATCGTTAACAAGGAATAGGCACTCTTGAGGCTTCGGCTTTCGGCTAGAGCCATACTTCTCCCTCCTGGAGTTAAAAAGTTAATTGGGGTTGGTGAAATTCTGTTTGAGTGATCCCAGATAAAAAGATCGGGTGTGACTTAGTATAAATAGACCTTCTTCAAAGATGATCTCAGTTTTAATAAAATTTACATTAAGCTCGAATGATTGCGGTTTGCAAGACCGTTTTTTTGGGGTATAGATGAAAACTTAAATTTGCTGAGATCCTTTCAATTACTGAATTATATGCAGTTCTGACAAGTTTTTTTGAGATGCTGAAACCCCTGCGAAACAAACTTCACAAGCTTTATCATCTATCAATTTTGAGTCAATGAATCACTAGTACAAATCGAGTGCTTTATATAAGTTTAAAAAGCCTCAAATACTGACACTTCCTTCTAATTTCGGGATCGCCCCTCTTTCTTTATATTTCTTTGTGATTAATCTCATTTTTCCCAATTCATTGAATCATCAGATTCTTACTGGAAGTGGGGATTTGTAGCCTAGCTGAGAAGCCAATTAGTACACGCTGATGTGTGCAGCAATAAATGTTTCCTGGGGACTTCTTTCGGCAGCAGCTTGACAGCGATCGCCGAAGTGTTAATTTTTGAAAGCAACCTTTACTCAAGAAACCACAGCATAGTGAACCAGGTGAGATAATCTCTGGCGCAGTGTTTCCAGCCCAAAGCGATCGCTGGCAGAAATAAATACTGCTTGCGGAAATTCTTCTTGAGCCAGCAGCAACGTGTCACTATCTACCTGATCAATTTTGTTGAATGCCAGCAGAATGGGTCCTGGGGCGATCGGCATTTCGGATAAGATGCCCATGACGGATCGGATCTGGCTTTGCCATGCTGGATGGGATAAATCCACCAAATGTAATAACGCATCTGCTTCAGTCACTTCTTCTAGCGTTGCCCGGAAAGCATCGACCAGAGGGGGCGGCAACTCATGAATGAATCCCACCGTATCCGTCAGCAAGATCGATTGCGACTGTTGCGTGACTGGATCAACTATCAGTAACCGCCGGGTAGTGGGATCGAGGGTAGCAAAGAGTTGATCGGCGGTATACACTTCGGCATTAGTCAACACATTCAGCAGCGTGGATTTGCCCGCATTGGTGTAACCTACAACTGCAATCGAAGGCACTTCCTGGTGCTGACGTCGTTGTCGAAGCCGAGCACGATGTGCCTGGAGCTGGTTCACTTCTTGCTGCAGGCGGGCAATGCGGCGCTGAATTGCCCGTCGTTCGGTCTCCAGCTTGGTTTCGCCCGGACCCCTTGTACCAATGCCCCCCCCTAATCGGGACATTGCCTGTCCACGTCCGGTTAGGCGAGGCAGCATGTATTCTAACTGCGCCAGTTCGACCTGCAATTTTCCAGCACCTGATTGAGCCCGCTGGGCAAAAATATCCAAGATGACTTCCGTGCGATCGACCACGCGGATGCCAATCTGCATTTCCAAATTTCGAACTTGAGCAGGCGAGAGGTCACGATCGAAAACCACCAGATTTGCCCCAATACTCTGGGCAGCTAGCGCAATTTCTTGCACTTTACCCGTTCCAACTACTGTCTGGGGATGCAGGCGGGGGCGTCGCTGAGTCAGCGTTTCCAACACTTCTCCGCCGGCTGTTTCGACTAGCCGTGCGACTTCGGACAGCCCATCTTGAAAGCGTCGAGGAGAAACCTTGTCGGTTAAGACGCCCACCAGCAATACCCGATCGTGATTCAGATCGACCTGACGGGCAACATATTCGCGCCGAAATTCGGTTTCTAGATTTTCTACTAGATCTAGAAAATCCTGATTTGCCAATTCCTCTAGTCCGATGGCAGGAGAAACAGTCCAACTGACCTCAGGATGAGGCACAAGATGCGCTAGATAAGTTTCTTTGACATACCCGGTTGCACCGCCACCACGACGCTCAAATCCCCCTCCTGAAAGGGTCAACACAACCAAAGCATCTAGCCGCTGAAGTGCCATTGCCGTGAGCATGGCGTCACCCGGAGGATTCGATTTAAGTTGGGTAGAAAGGCAACGAATTCCGCTCAACCGCTCTGCACCGTAGCGTGGCAGTTCCATCGGAGGAATCTGGGTTTGACCCGGTGTGCCCACACCGACGCGGATCACCTGTCCACGCCGATTGACATAAACGCACGTAGGTTGGTTAATTTCTGTACTAATCGCTGCCAATCGCTGAGCAAATTCGGACGTAGTCAGACGATCGCCTGGTAAACGCTGGTGATACAGGCGCTGTAGTTGCCTGATCTGGCTAGACTTTAGACCCTGAAGATTACCGTAAATAGTCTCGATAGGCGCTTTGCCAGGTTGCTGGCTCCCAACGCAACACCTCCATTCTAGCCGTTCGTTT
Organism: Scytolyngbya sp. HA4215-MV1; assembly: GCA_019359045.1. Lineage (GTDB taxonomy): Bacteria > Cyanobacteriota > Cyanobacteriia > Leptolyngbyales > Leptolyngbyaceae > Scytolyngbya. Next base: position 56,082 of record JAHHIA010000008.1, on the reverse strand, counting down.
CAAGGTGAAAAGTGAGGAATCATTAACAAAAAGGATGAGTTGCTAGTAAACAACTCATCCTTCAAAACTTGCACTCAAAACTTCTCTTACACGAGTGGCGATAACCAACCGCGCAAGAAATAGTAAATCGATAGCAAAAACTCTTCCCAAACCTTGCTGGTAAGAGCCAGCGCATCTGGATTCGGGATAAAGTCAACGAATCGCAGCTGATTGAGATTACAAATTCGCAGTGTCACATTTGAGCAAGTTCCTTCTGGTGTGGTGCTGACAACTGTTGGGAAGGGGGTTAATTGGCGAATATAGGTATCTGCCGATCGTGGGGTTGCTTCAATTCCCAATTGATTGAAGGAAAGGGCGACTCGCCGACTGGTTAACACAGGAGCGACCACCACCACTCGCCTAACCTGGAGATCGTCCAGTCGCCGTTTGACTGAAACTGCGCTGTTATAGACGTCGGAGGCGCTAGGTTCAACATAGATGCGATCGCCAGGCACCCCTAACTCGGTCAATAGTGCCCTGACGCCTGATTCATCGGCGGTGGTGTTAGGTAAAGGAATAGGCGTGGAGGGTTCAGGCGAGGTAGCTGATGGCGTACCCGCAACGGTGCCAGGCGTCGTATCCCCACCGGGAGCAGCATTGAGGGCGCGGGCGCGCAACCGTTCTGCGGCTGTTCCGCCACTGACAGGAGCGGTTGTGGTTCCAGGTGTTGCGGTGGAGACGCTTCCCCCAGCGGCTTCCGTTGGGGTGGGAATTACCGCCCTAGCAGTCGGAGATGCATCAGTGCTAATAATGACAAAGGGGTTGCTACCGGAACTCTTGTAAAGTTGGGCAGCATAGATCAGCCGATCGCTGGTGTCAGCGGTCTGGGCTTGCGTCAGGTAAGGGACTGAACCGCGTGGTCCCTGACCCATGACAATAATGGCTTGGGGAGGTTGGGCAGAACCGGGTTGAATTCCTGCTGGACACTGTTGCTCACATACTCGCTGGAGCCGCCTTTCCAAATCGATGGCGCCGAGTTCTGACTGTTGTGCCATCCAGTAAGCAACGATCGGCACACTGGAAAGCAGCAACACCAAAAAGGCAATGGTCAATTGTCGAGCGGCATTCTTGGCTTTGCCATGTCCCCACATTCCACCCGCGCCCACCAGCAAGACGAGGGATAAACCGAGCGGTTTAAGCGGAAATAACAAAATCTGTCCAATTAACCCGATCGCGGGATTCGCTGGATCAAAAAATGCCCAGGCGAGCAAGATTAAAATTAAAACCCTGCCGATTTTACCGAACGCACCGGAGATTAACGAAAATAAGTTCCACAGAATAAAAGCAATTAGCACCCAAAGCAGGATTCGGGTTAGCAATAGAAACACGGCTGCCCTTCCTTATATACCCACACCAAGATGGAGATAATTTTCTCCACTCTTATACCCCACTTTCTAGGACAGCACACCTTTTTTTTAAGAGGGTTTCACCCCTTTTGGCAGGCTTTGGGCGATCGGTAGAAGATGGGTTGCTGGGATGAAAGGAAAGGCTGGATTCTGGACCTTCTATCCCTCCTGGTCAATCGAGAGCGCCAATTGATAAATCTGGCGGCGAGAGAGCGAAGTTTGCTGTGCCAATTGACGGCTTGCCTGAGAACGAGATAACCCTTGCATAATCAAGTTCTGAAGTTCTGCTTTTAGCATGGTTTCTGAAAGTAAAATCTCTCTGGGGGCTGCTCCAGCAACCACCAGGGTAAATTCGCCTTGAGGTTCGTGTTGGGTGTAATGCTCGATCGCCGCTGCTACCGTACCGCGCCAAAATTCTTCATGCAGTTTTGTCAACTCTCTTGCCAGGGCGATTTCTCGGGTTTCTCCCAGCATGGCTGCCACGTCTTGTAAGGTTGATTTCAGCCGATGAGGCGCTTCATAGAAAATCAGCGTCCGACTTTCTGCTTGGAGTGATTCCAGCCATTCCCGCCGTGCTTGCGCTTTGGCAGGCAGAAACCCCTCAAACACAAAGCGATCGGTTGGCAATCCTGAGGCACTCAGTGCCGAGATCGCCGCTGTGCAACCAGGAATCGGCACCACCGCAAACCCTGCTTCAGTGCAGACTTGCACCAATTCACAGCCCGGATCTGAAATCCCCGGCATTCCCGCATCGGTGACCAGCGCGATCGCTTGCCCTCGTTGCAACCGTGTCAGCAACTCCGGATGACGAGCCTGACGATTATGGTCGTGATAGCTCAACTGGGGCGTTGTAATCTGAAAGTGCTGAAGCAATTTCCCCGTATGACGAGTGTCTTCCGCCGCAATCAAATCCACAGATTGCAAAATCCGCACAGCTCGGAAGGTCATATCTTCCAGGTTGCCGATGGGGGTTGCCACCAGGTAAAGGGTGCTGGGTTTGGGATCGGTGGGCATAGGGGGATGAAGTGAAAGGTGAAGGGATGAAGCGGGGATTGTTTGTGGGGTTGGTGACGATGGATTTGATCTATCGAGTGGATCAGGTTCCCAGCAGTAATCAAAAAATTGTGGCAAGTGATTATAAGATTGCAGCGGGGGGACCTGCCACCAATGCGGCGGTCGCGTTCAGTCATTTGGGCGATCGCGCGGTTCTGTTAAGTTTGTTGGGTCAACATCCGATTACCCAATTAATCCGGGCGGATCTGGCAGCATGTGGAGTAACGATCGCCGATCTCATGCCAGCTCGATTGGAAGCGCCTCCGGTTTCTTCCATTCTGGTAACCGAATCTACGGGCGACCGGGCAGTGGTTTCGCTCAATGCCCAAAAAACTCAAGCCTGTGTGGATGAGATTCCTCCTGGCATCTTACAGGATGTAGCGGTGGTGATGATTGATGCTCACCAGATGACAGTGGGTCGAGCGATCGCGACCCAGGCAAAAGCGCTGAACATTCCGGTTGTAGCAGACTGTGGCAGTTGGAAGCCAGGGTTTGAGACGGTCTTACCACTGATCGATTATGCGGTGTGTTCTGCCAACTTTTTGCCACCGGGATGCTCAACTGAGACGGCGGTCATTGACTATCTCAGCCATTTGGGAATTGCCCACATCGCCATTACCCATGGCGAACAGCCCATTCACTACGTCAGTGCAGGGGGCACTGGCTGGCTACAAGTTTCCCAAATTCAAGCAGTCGATACGCTGGGTGCAGGCGACATTTTTCACGGTGCTTTTTGCCACTATCTGATTCAACAGGATTTTGTCACTGCTTTAGACAATGCCGCCTCAATTGCTTCTCGCGCTTGTCAGTTTTTTGGCACCCGCGAATGGATGGAGTATTCAAGCGAGGCGACGGCGTAGGACTGGCTGGATGGCAACAAGAGAGGCGCCGGCAAAACCTACTAAAACCAGAAGTGCGATCCCTAATGTCACAGCGCCCCAGGGTGCCTGCATCACTACACTGGCAAAACTCCAATCGGAGTGCAGGTAAAGGTAACGAATCGGTTCGATCGCGTAGCTCAGCGGGTTTAGCGATGCGACGACCTGTAGCCACCTCGGCATAAAGGAAAGCGGAACCAATGCCGTGCTGGCAAATAGCAAGGGCAAGTTTGTGACAAAAATGACGGCAATGAGTTCGATGTGTCCGGGTAGGCTAAATGCCAGACCCAGGCTCAGCGCAGTCACTCCCAACACGAGTAAGAGCACGATCGCGGTTACCAGGGCAATTCCTATAGGATCAGGTAGCCCTGCACCTAAAAAGGCACTCGTCGCAACGATCGCTGCCGTTTGAATCAAACTCATTGTGGTGATAAAAATGGCAGATGCCAGCACAATGGAAAACCGGGAAACCAGTGGCGCAACCAGCAGACGGTTCAAAAAGCCAAACTCGCGATCGAACATCACCGGTAACCCAGCATTGAGCGCACCGCCAAAGGCAGTGAAGACAATCACTCCAGCCCCCAAAAACTGACCATAGTTTTGGCTTTCCCCAAACAATCCCTGGGGCACGTTCTGAAACAGCGCACCAAACAAAACCAGCCACATCAAAGGTTGGATCACGCCCGCTACCAGGGTGGTAGGTCGTCGTTGGAGCTGAATAAAAAGACGACGGGTCAGACCAGTTGTTTCTTGAACAAAATCGCCCAATGAACTGGATGCCCCAACGCTCACCGGTGAACTCGATCTTCCAGGCTGCAAGGGCATATTCTCTGGTTCAAGGTCGGGTTTGGGGGGAATAGTCGTTTGACTCATATAAAAATTGGGTTAAATGAACTTTTTTCTTCGGATTTTCTTGCATCACTCCAGGATTGAGACGAGGTCATGACTCTAGGTTCATCGCATATTTTTCTTGCGTTCCGCTTTGGGATCACGGCTACTAGAGGCTGCCAACTCTGCATCCAGCAAAGTCCGCCCCGTTGCTGCTAGATACACATCATCCAAACTGGGACGTGACTGGGCAATGCCAAACGTCGGTAATCCGGCTGTTTGCAGAGTCTGTTGAATCGTAATCAGGGCATCGCTTTGCGCGGCAACCACCAGATTCAACGAGTTCCCCTGTGCCGAGTTAATCAAAGCCTCTTGCACGAAGGGTAAAGTTTGCAACAAAGATTTGGCTTGCTCTGCTTCCGCCAGGGGAGCAAATTCGCGAATCCGGAGCGTTACACGATCGCCCCCCACCTGATCCTTTAATGCCGAAGGCGTATCTGCCGCAATCACCACACCCTGGTCAATAATTGCCACCCGATCCGCCAGAGCATCCACTTCCTCTAGATAATGGCTGGTCAGCAATACCGTCGTTCCCTGCTCGCGTAGCTGTCGCAAAAAGTTCCATACGGCTACCCGGCTTTCAATATCTAAGCCGACAGTTGGTTCATCCAGCACCAGCACATCGGGTTGGTGCAGCAATCCAGCCGCAAGATCTAAGCGTTTGCGAATCCCGCCCGAATAGGTGCCAGTTTTGTTGTCTGCCCAAGCCTCTAATCCCAGTAGCTGAATCACCGTATTAATGCGTGTCTTAATCACGGCACGGGGCAAGTGGTAGAGCGATGCCTGTAACTCTAACAGTTCTCGTCCAGTCAGTACTTTATCTAGAGCAACTTCTTGCGCCACATAGCCCAAGTGTTGTCGTACCAAACGAGGATTCTCTACCACAGAAATGCCGGATACCTCAAGGGTTCCGGCATTCGGCTGGGTTAGTGTACAAAGACAACGCAGGGTGGTTGTTTTTCCGGCTCCGTTTGGACCGAGCAATCCAAAGATTTCTCCCGCTTCGACTTGAAGCGAGACATCTTTGACGGCATCTGTAGTACCGTAGCGTTTTTGGAGCTTATGAATGAGAACAGCAGGAGCCATTGTGCACCAACAGATAGTTACAATTGCATCCTTATTTTAGCGAGGAAGAAGAGAGGGATTTGGGATTTTACATTATCGAGCTTAGGGATCTGCGGATTAATAGTGTACCAAGCAGTCAGGTTTCGACTGCGCTCAGCCTTCAGTCTTCACGGATTGACGTCACGGATTGAGCGTAGTCGAAATCCAAACCGCTGGTATTTTATTTTCATGAAAGTTCCTTAGCTCGGCACCGCACTCATCAGCACTTGCCAGTTTTCCACGAAGGCTGTGGTGAGTTGATGGCTGAGGGGTAGGCTGTCGATCGCCATGCCTGCACAGAGCAACATCATGTAAAGGATGGAGTACTTAAATAGCGATCGTGCCACTTGCTGGTCAGACGGAGTTTGCATGAGCTTCCAGGCTTTTTGGACAAACAATCCACCCAGAAACAGCGCGATCGCGCTGTAAATTGCCCCCATCACATGTAGGGGATACACCAACAGCAAAGTCACCGGAATTAATGCCAACGTATAGTAGAAAATCTGGTGACTGGTCGGTTCATCCCCCACGATCACTGGCAGCATCGGTACCCCCACCTTGGCATAGTCATCCCGAATCATGACGGCAAGTGCCCAGAAGTGAGGAGGCGTCCACAGAAAGACAATGGCAAACAAAACCCAAGCAGCCCAACTGAGATCTCCAGTAACCGCTGCCCATCCCACGAGGGGGGGAATGGCTCCTGCTGCACCGCCGATGACGATATTTTGGGTACTGTGACGTTTCAACCAGTGGGTATAGATCAGCACGTAAAAGACGATGCCGGACATTGCCAGCAGCGCACTGAGCAAATTAGCAAAGACGGTGAGCAGGCTGAAAGAAAGAATGGTTAGGACGATCGCAAAGATCAGAGCATCACGCGGCTGCACCCGACCCGATGGTAACGGACGGTGGCGGGTGCGCTCCATAATGTAATCAATATCGCGATCGTAGAGACAATTAATCGTGTTTGCCGCCCCAGAGGCAAACGCTCCGCTCAACAAAGTTACGAGCAACAGTACAGGATCAACCTGCCCATCTGCCGCAACCCACATTCCGCCTGCGGTTGTAATTAATAACAACAGAATAATGCGTGGCTTAGTGAGTTGAAAGTAACTCTGAATGACTTGAAAGAAATTTTGGTGATGGCGGGAGACGCCGTTGCAGATAGTTTCTTGCATTCGTAATCTTCCTAAGAAAAACGCAAAACCGAGCTAATGAAGAAATTTCGGTGGCGTTGTTGGCTAATCAATTCGTCCAGAGCGCAAATCGCAAATCCCATAATTTTGATTGGTCGAGCACGCTAGAGCATTGGAGTTTTCATCTGGTTCAGGAGTGAGATTGACCGATGCTTACAGCCTATTCTGCTTTAATCAGTATTTGCTGGCTGATTGGTATCAGAACTTTGCAAAGCGGTGGTTGGAATGACCTGCGCTACTGTCGAGATGTCCCGAAATGCCAGAACTGTAAAGGCAACTAGGCTCCCTAACAAAGCTGCACCGATCGCCTGATGCGCCACTGTTAAAGGCTCCACTTGCAAATGCAGTCGAAAAGCTGCCACTCCCAAGCTTGCCTGCAAAACTAACAAAGCAGTTGCCAATCGACTTAGCCCCCGCAGCAAAGGGTTTAATGCAGGCGTACGCCAAACAAAAAACACCATCACTAGGGTTGCCACACTTGCCGGCACGACACCCCCCATGTGGCTATACATCACGGCACAAAGTTTTGAGGTACTGAAGCATTGGTGTAATGCCCATTGTGACGCAACCAGACCACCCAGAATGCTTTGCAAATAGACCATTACGGCAGCAATCAGACCAAACCAGGGCAAATTCCCGACATTTCCTGTTCCTCGATAGGGCAACAAGGCAACACCCGTTACTAGCAGAGTGGTAAAAAACAGCAACCCAGTTCCCAAATGCGCGGTGACAATGTCAAACCGGAGTAACTCGGTGACTGTCAACCCACCCAAAATCCCCTGAAAGACCACTAACCCTAATGCCAATGTGGCAGCCCAAGGCGTCCAATTGGGTAGAACACGGCGATACCACCAGGCAAATCCTGTCAGCCCAATGACTGCCAACCCCATGCAGGAAGCCACAAGTCGATGAAACCATTCCAGAAATACCCGGAGATTCATTTGCTGGCGGGGAACTAGTTCCCCGTAACAGAGGGGCCAATCAGGACAGGATAGCCCTGCATTCATGACGCGGGTGGCGCTCCCCAATGCCATGAGAAATAGGGTGGCGATCGCCAGACCCAACACGAAGCGACAAATCCACTCGTGGGGGTAGGATGATTCCTGACGAGATAAATTTTGAGCAGAAGAAATATTGGGTTGATGCAGGATAAAGTCAGTCATGGGCTTCAGGGCATTCAAGGGCATTCAAAAATCGAAAGAAAATTTGGAGTCAAAACTTAATCAATTGCCAAGCAGGATCTACCTTGAATCTAACGCTATGTTGCGAAAACGATACCGCTATTACTTTAATAACGGAATTGAAACAATCCAAAACCTTTAGGAATTTCTTTGGATTGCGAGGTCCTGGGAGGGGTAAAACGAAGGGGCGCCCAACTGACTCAACCTCTCAAGCCGATCTTTGCAGCTTTGCGTTCTCCTTCCCATGCCACTTCTTAAGAATCTTTTCCATTCCCAACAATCCCGTATCCCTTTTCCCTGTTAGATCCCAAAGAGATTCTTAAAGATAGTCATGCAATACACTCTGTTTGCCAGCGGACTGGTTTAACTTGGTAGGTGAGTCAAACTGCTGATTGTTAGAACTGCTTCATCTCGCTATACAGTCTGAAAGCCTCTGATTAAGTTCAGTCGAACCTTCGTTTTGATTTCTGAATTCGCCTTATCGCAAAAGTTTCATTTCAGTGAGTCTTAATCAGCCGTGAACATTCCCAGTTCAATCACAACAATGCTTATCGGTATCGTGCTAACCCTGGTTAGCATCTGGTATGGTCAGAATCATGGTCTGATGCCTGTTGCGGCTTCTAAAGAAGCGCCTTTGGTAGATGGCTTATTCAATACGATGATGACCATTTCTACCGGGTTGTTTATCCTAGTCCAGGGAGTCCTCATCATCTCTGCTATCAAGTTTCGTCGCCGTCGTGGGGACGAAGCAGATGCTGAACCTGTTCACGGCAACATTCCTTTGGAAATTCTGTGGACGGCAATTCCAGCGATTTTAGTGTTAGGCATCTCTATCTACAGTTTTGATGTCTATAACGAAATGGGCGGAATTGACCCGATGAATCACTCTATGGCGCATGGCAAAAGCGAGAAATCAGTTGCTCATATGCCCGGGGCTGCGATCGCCGCTACTTTGCCAGCAGCCTCAGAACCACTGAGCACAGGGATGACTGCCTCTGCTTCTGACCCTTCTGCGAGTTCCCAGCCCATCGCTAGTAGCAACATTGGCATTGGCTCAACCCCTGAGCAACAAAATTCTCCTACCGAATTGACGGTTAATGTGGCAGGCTTACAGTATGCCTGGATCTTTACTTATCCAGACACCGGCGTGGTTTCGGGCGAATTGCATGTGCCCTTGGGACGAGAAGTTTTGCTGAATATTACCGCCAATGATGTGCTTCACGCTTTCTGGGTTCCAGAATTTCGCCTTAAGCAGGATGCCATTCCGGGGCGGCAATCAGAATTGAGCTTTACTCCCAGTAAAGAAGGTGAATATCCAGTGATTTGTGCGGAACTCTGTGGGGCTTACCACGGAGCCATGCGAACTAAGGTCGTGGTTCACTCTGCTAGCGACTATGATGCTTGGATAACCAGTCAGCAAGTTGCCAGTGCTGAGGGCTTGCAGCAAGCGATCGCGACAAGCGCAGTTGACCAATCGGTTGATCAATTTCTGTCTCCTTTTGTTCAATCCATCGGAGTACAGCCCGATCAATTAACGCAACTTCACCCTGCAGCGGGACATTATCATCCTGCCAGTTAGGTTGTCAGTTTCCTGTGATGGATACTCAGGATGTGAGAGCATCTCAAACCGCTAGAAGAAATGGGATTTTTTCATGACACAAGCGCAGCTTCAAGAAGACGCTAATCTTCTCGCCTCAGACTCTGAACATCACAAGCCCAACTGGCGAGAATATTTTGGCTTCAGTACCGACCATAAGGTCATCGGTATTCAATATCTGGTGACGACCTTTCTCTTTTATCTAGTGGGGGGGGCACTCGCAGCTGCAGTGCGAACCGAACTGGCAACCCCAGAAGTCGATTTTGTCAGCCGTGAACTCTACAACAGCTTATTTACAGTCCACGCGACAGTGATGATCTTCTTGTGGATTGTGCCAGCTACGACTGGAGGATTTGGCAACTTTCTGGTGCCATTGATGATTGGGGCAAGGGATATGGCATTCCCTCGATTGAATGCGATCGCGTTTTGGCTGATTCCGCCGGGTGGGCTGCTGTTGCTGAGTAGCTTTTTGGTCGGTGCTCCCGCCTCTGGTTGGACTTCCTACCCACCCCTCAGTTTAGTCAGTGGCAAGCCTGGAGAATTTATCTGGATTCTCAGTGTGTTACTTTTGGGGACTTCTTCCATCCTGGCAGCGGTGAATTTTTTGGTTACCATCGTGAAAATGCGGGTTGCTGGGATGGGCTTTAATGACATGCCACTGTTCTGCTGGGCAATGATGGCAACCTCGGCGTTAGCGTTGATTGCGACCCCCGTATTGGCAGGTGCCTTAATTTTGCTCAGTTTTGATTTGATTGCTGGGACAGCGTTCTTCAACCCGACCGGGGGGGGCGATCCGATTGTTTACCAGCATCTTTTCTGGTTCTACTCTCATCCAGCGGTCTACATCATGATCTTGCCGGTGTTTGGCATGATCTCGGAGATACTGCCAGTTCACGCCCGCAAACCCATTTTTGGCTATAAAGCGATCGCCTATTCCAGTCTTGCCATTAGCTTTCTTGGTTTAATTGTCTGGGCACACCATATGTTTACCAGTGGCACGCCGCCTTGGTTACGTATGTTCTTCATGTTCACCACGATGGTGATTGCCGTCCCGACCGGGATCAAGGTATTTAGTTGGCTAGCAACTCTGTGGGGCGGTAAGCTCAACCTCAACAGCGCTCTGCTATTTGCCATGGGTTTTGTCTCTATGTTTGTGGTGGGTGGCATTAGTGGTGTGATGGTGGCAGCCGTACCGTTCGACATCCATGTTCACGACACCTACTTCGTTGTGGCTCATTTGCACTATGTGCTATTTGGCGGCAGTGTTTTCGGGATTTATGCCGGGTTCTATCACTGGTTCCCCAAAATGACTGGACGCATGATGAATGAGACACTTGGGAAAATTCACTTTGCGTTGACTTTTATTGGCTTTAACCTGGCATTCATGCCCATGCATAAGCTGGGGTTAGAAGGTATGAATCGTCGAGTTGCCGAGTATGATCCCAAATTTGCTACGTTGAATTTGATTTGCACGATCGGCACCTACATCCTGGCAGTTTCAACCTTTCCCTTCATCTATAACGCCATCTCTAGTTGGTTATCGGGTCCTAAAGCGGGTAATAATCCTTGGCGCGCGTTAACCCTAGAATGGATGACTACCTCGCCTCCCCCAGTAGAAAATTTTGATCAAGATCCCATCCTGGTGGTGGGTCCTTACGACTATGGGATGGGAGATCGTGCCACAAATGTGGATGTCCCCTTTTCAGATCCTCGAGAACCAGTTCTGGCAGCGGGACCCAATTCTGCCCTCCGAGCTGACCCTGACCCTTCGGTTGCGGCTCATCCTGACGATCGTTAAGGGAAAAAACGGCTCTTAGACTTCCCTCTGCCCTCACACAGCACTTTACTCTTTGAGATTCATGCAAGGCTCAACCATCGATCCCTCAAAAACAGTTCTCAATTATCACCATGCCGTTGAGACCGCTCATGGTCATAGCGAGCATCCCGATCATCGGCTAACAGGTGTGATTGTTTTCCTGATTGCAGAAAGCATGATCTTTCTGGGGCTATTTAGTGCTTATTTGGCATTTCGAGTAACAGCACCTGTATGGCCCCCTGACGGAACACCGCGCCTAGAATTACTTCTGCCTGGAATCAACACCATTATTCTGATTTCCAGTAGCTTTGTCGCACACAATGCAGACACCGCGATTAAGAAAAATGATGTCAAAGGGCTACGCAAGTGGTTTGCGATTACTGCCTTAATGGGAGTCATCTTTCTGACAGGGCAGTTGTATGAATATCATCACCTTGAATTTGGTCTCACCACAAATATCTTTGCCAGTACATTTTATGTACTGACTGGATTTCACGGTCTACACGTGACTTTTGGGGTGGTGCTTTTGCTGGGTGTGCTTTGGCGATCGCTCAAAGCTGACCACTACAGTAGCGAGCACCACTTTGGGGTGGAGGCAGCGGAGCTTTACTGGCACTTTGTTGATGTGGTTTGGATCGTTTTGTTCTTGCTGCTCTACATTTTGTGATCATGCATCTGATTTGATGCAATGAAGACGAGGCATTTGGGTAAAAGCTTGTGAGGTGCTAATCGCCGAATCCCTAATGCTTCGTCGTTATGAGTAGTCTGTCGAGACCGCTTTGAGGATTTTCCAACCCTCAAACACTTTAAACCTCAAATTTATCCTGACAAACTGCTCAGTTTAATAAAATTTGACACTTGCCTGAGCGCCAAAACTCATCCAATTGCTTCAGACAGATAATCGGCGGCAGCAGCAACGACAGCGATCGCATTTTCATAAACCATGCGAGTTGGTCCCAAAACGCCAACGCTCCCGACGGGCACCGTTCCTTTGGAATAAGTTGAAGAAATGAGTGTACAAGTCCGAATGGTTTCTAAAGGATTTTCTGACCCAATCCGAACATTAACTCGTCTTGCGAGAGGGTCAGGGTCGGCATCTTCAAAGATAAGAGGTAAAAGTTGATCTTGTCCCTCTTCTAACAGGTGTAAAATTGCTTGCACTTGATGGAGTTCTGAAAATTCGGGTTGGCGACGCAAAACTTCTGAAACGCCGCTGATAAAAATGTGAGTTGAGGTTGGTACTTGAAATCGTTTTGCTAACTCGCTTTGAACCGTTTTAAGGCAAGCGGCATAGTGCTCAAAATCCCGTCCCAATTCGCCCCAATCAAGTGTAGAAAGGTCACTGAGGGAGCGTGTGTTCAAATGTTCACTTAAAAAATTAGATAGAATCTTGAGTTCGCGATCGAACAACTCCGTATCTAGGGGTACCGCAGCGTCTGGTTGAGGGAGCTCCATCAGTACCGACTGCGTTTCATAATTGTCGGTCACAACAATCAGCATGATCCGCCCCGGATCAACCTGTACTAACTGGACATGGCGGATAAACGCAGCACGGGGTTGCGGCATGGTAATTAGCGCAATGTAACCACTGACAGTCGCCAGGATTTGGGCGGCTCCTCGCAAGAGGGCTTCCAAACTCCAGCTATCCCAACCCAGTCGCCCATTGAGCAGTTGATCAACCTCATGTGCCATTTCGTTAGAGGGTGTAATCAACTGATCAACATAAATTCGATAACCGGAGTCCGAAGGAATTCGTCCTGCTGAAGTGTGGGGTTGGTAGAGTAAGCCTGCCTTCTCCAAAAAACTCATCGCATTGCGAATGGTGGCAGGACTCACATTCAGGTTATATTCCTCCACCAGTGCCTTTGAGCCAACGGGTTCCGCAGTGGTGATGTAATGCCGGATCGTTGCCCAAAGAATGTGCTGTTGTCGATGAGTCAGATTCATGAATACAGCCATTAAGGAACAAAGCAGTTTAATAAAAAAAGTAACCAATGAGAACCTGGCTGGCGCGAGGCTCAAAATCAAGTCAGGTAACGACACTACGATAACAGATGTCTTAATTTTCCCTGAATGCAAGATCAATGGCAGTAGCAAAAATCACAGCCGATCGAGCATTTTTGGTACAAATCCAATATCTATCAAACTCCTCTGATCCAGCAAAGATAACTGATCCCCCCATTTCTTTAATTAATGCTCCCTACCGAATTACTGATCCATCGGTCAAATGGCGAAGCCGTGATCCCCAAATCTTTAGCCATGAGTAAAGATAATCGGGCGATCGCGCAGGAATTGATCTTGCTGTTTCAACAAGCGACAGGCGGCACCAAAGGCGAACTCAACCGCCAACTCCAAGAACTTGAAGGAGAAGATACCGACTATCGGATCAAGCGTGGGTTAGCACATTTGCTAACCACAGCATTCAGCACATTTGAGACCCACAGTCCCCTGGAACCTCCGATGTTGCGGGAGCGGATCTTTGCCCTGTCTGCCCAAACAGCACCGGGAAGCGTAGCAACCCAGCAGACTTTACAGCAGTTGGCAGAAGCACTTAGCCAGGAACTCGCGAGAGAAATTTTGCCTACCCAGATTCAAACTGGCTTGTATGCTGATTTGCCTGAAAATCAGATTTTGACCCAATTTGAACCTCCAACTGCGGATGCCTTGCTGCATCGCTACAATCTAGCGCAAGTGCAGGGTGTTTTCTATCGCGCCAGTCGGATTACCCTCAATGCTCATCGCAATGATCCAGGAGAATATAAGCTGCTATTTCGCTATCTTAAATTGTTTCAATTGATGTCTTATATCGAAGGGGATGCCGATCATGGGTTTACTTTGACGATCGACGGACCCACCAGTCTATTTAAATCGACTCCGCGCTATGGGCTGGCGCTGGCAAAATTGCTACCTGCACTGCTGCATGTGACCAAGTGGAGCCTGGTGGCAGAGTTACAGATCAACGACACCTACGCTGGCAAAACTCGGGTGGGGCGTTTTACGTTGAATGCTGACTGTGGCTTGGTGAGCCACTATCCCCCTGGCAAAACTTATGACAGTATGCTGGAAGAAAGCTTTGTCGATCGCTGGTTCAAAACCAAAACTGAATGGCGACTAGAACGTGAAGTAGACTTGATCCCCATCCCTGGGAGTGTCATGATCCCCGATTTTCGATTGGTTCATCCGGATGGGCGCAGCTTTTTGTTAGAGATCGTTGGCTATTGGCGCGCAGATTATCTGAGAAAAAAATTCTCTCAAGTACGCCACTCTGGACGAGATGATTTGATTTTGGCAATTTCAGAACGTTTGAATTTGGAGAAAGCAGGGGTCAAAATCTCGGAAATCAACATTCCAATCGTTTGGTTCAAAGACCAACTGTCGCCCAAAGCAGTTCTTGCCGTGTTGGAATAGGCTCCCTAAAAATCTCCCTCTCCAGAAACAGCATCCGAGGGAACAGGCTGTGAGAAAATTAAAGGGATTCAGTGAAGTTCAGCTGCTCAAAATGGGATTTTAATAAAAAACGAAGCCTGATTTCTCAAGTTCGGCTTAACAATGAGATTAAATTGCCATTTAAATCTTGTTATTTTTAAGCGGTGGCTTGTCTGAATTTCCAGTTTTTGAGTTGCATTGGCGGGGGCGTTTATGTCTCAATCAGACATTTTAGAACTGGCAAAACGGGGGGAGCCTAGAGCGATCGCCGCAATTTTAAACCATCTATTGAAATCCCGAAATGTCGCTGTAAGAACACATTGGAAAAGTAATTGTTTACATGTCTTATTAGAAGCAGAGCGAATTATTAATCAAACGCCTGCAGTCAATTTAGTTCAACAAGTCCTAACCAATTTGCAAAGCCCAAATATTGAATTGGTTCAGATTTATGGGCGGAGGTTGGGGCAAAAATCGATCAATTGGTACGAAAAAATATCCCTCTCTCTACCCCAATCTGATTCTTCTCCATTAATATCTGAATCTGATATATCCCCTGCTTCTGATCAACAAGAGGTTGTGACTGAAAGAACAGAAATAGAGGAGGCTGCTCCGATCCCTCGACACGAGGAAAAGATAGTTCAAAATGTCCTGAGTGTTGAGGATTCAGAGCTTTTGGGTGAAAAGGTTGCACCCTCTGATCTGGCAACCTTTTCGTTGCAAGATGTTGATGAAAACGCACCTGTAGTCGATGAAGTTTTAGAGTCACACGTTTCATCATTCGCTTTTCAGGATGAGAGCAATCAGACCCTTGCAACCGAAGAAGACATCTCAGAACTGGATGCTTCATCTTTTGCTTGGCAAGATACGAATCTTGCAATGCCGGATGTAGAAGCGGTTTCAACATCCGATTCTTTATCTTTTGGTTTAGTGGATGCCATTGAACCAACCCAAAACGAAGAAGTTTCAGAGTTCGATGGGTCAATCTTTTCTTTACAGGATGCGATTGACGAAACATTTACGTCGTCTGAAGAAACTCCGATATCCGAGGCTGTATCGTTCTCTGAATTAGAGACGATCGATGCCATGCCTGCTACAGAAGAAATTTCAGAGCCCGATGCGTTATCGTTTGCGTTGCTAGAAGAGAACAATACAACTTTACCAATCGAAGAATCTTTGGAGCTAGATGACTCATCGGTTTTAAAAAATAGCAATGAGCTATCAGAAACAGAGGAGATTTCAAAGCCAGCGCCTCTATCCTTCTCCTTGTTAGATGAGAACAATGAAGTATCCACGATCTCGGAATTTTCAGAATCAGATGATCTCTCACTGGCATTGTTAGAAGAGAGCGATGCTACATTCTCAATTGAGAAGCCTTTAGAATCAGATAATCTATCGTTTTCTTTAATTGAAGATAATGATGAGATATTAGAACCCCCGGAAGTTTTGGAGCCAGATACGCTATTATTATCTTTACTGGAGGATAATAGCGAAATGTCTACGATAGAGGAGATCTTAGAGCCAGATGCTCTATCGGTTGCTTTTCTAGAAGAAAGCAGGGTGACATTACCGATCGAAGTACCTCTAGAATCAGATACCCTATCATTCTCCTTATTAGAGAATTGTGACGATATATCAGAAGCAGAAGAAAGTGCTGTGTCGGATGCTCTATCGTTGGCTTTGCCGGAAATTGATGATGCAGCACTACCACCGGAAGGGGTTTTAGAGCCAGATAGCTTATCGTTCTCTTTGCTGGAAAATCACAATGACATATCAGAACCAGCGGAGGTTTTAGGGTTGGACGATTTATCGTTCTCTTTGCTAGAAGAGAACGAGGTAACTATGCCCATTGAAGAGCCTTCAGAGCCAGATAGTTTATCGTTCTCTTTATTAGAGAATGCTGGTGAAGTATCCGTAATAGAATCGCTTACCGATCTGGATAATTTATCGTTTTCTTTGCCAGAAGACGATGATGAAATATTAGAAGGAGAGGACGAAATATCAGAAATAAAAGAGATTTCAGAATCCCTATTTCTCGATCTAGAATCAGAGGTTATCTCTGATACCGCACTGATTTTTGGGCAAGAAGAGATCTCGATTCAGAATGTAGAACCGATTCAGCTCGAACATCGTATTCAGCCAGAAAATTGCATTCAATCTGAAAATTACGTTCAAATGGATGTGGCAGCCACATCTGAAGGCAGTAATATGGCTCAGAACGATGATATTTCCACCCCTGAAACTTCAATGCCGGAACTTCCAGCAACCGGGCTACCCCAAGACGATCGTGTAGAATCGACGCTTATCGAACCAGACTCCATAGAACTTGCTCCCCTTGGAGAAACAGCCCCTCCCGGTATTAGTCAGGCACCTAAAGCAGAATTGCTGAACAAACCAGAAGCGATCGCGCTTATTGCGTTTGCCATCATGCTTTTGTTATGGGATACCTACATTGCCATCATGGAGGAAACGGTCTCAGGTGAGAAAACTTCTGGTAAAGGATTCCAGTCCAAGTCAAATGCTGCTAATCGACTGTCAGGAAGCTGAGCAGGTAATTTTAGCGAATACTCTCTACGTTTTGCTCCCAATTTTCCCCATCAAAGGGTTCGATATTGAAGTGGGCAAGCACATTGCCATCGAGACATCGCACATTGACATCAATGCCATCAGGATGCGCGGGGACGATAAAACGAATGCACTCCACACACCTGACAAAATAAATGCTTGGCAATTCCAGTATTGAAAGTGTAAGTACTGAGCCGATCGTCCCCAGAAAGCAGCGTAAAATTTTCAGCAGGTATAATCAAATGCAAAAATCCCTTTTTGCGACAAATCGAACAATTACAATCTTGCACTCTATAGTCTGAAACAGTGACCCGAAAGCGAACTGCGCCACAATGGCAACCACCTTCGTAAACGGATTGACGAGTTTGGGAAGTAGACATCGGCATGAAAAGATTTAAGTTGACGAGTGCTCACAGCCCATCATGAACCGCGAACTCCTAAAGTACTGGCTCGATTGGGGCGATCAGTTAACTTTTATTGTGACTTTTTATAACGTGCTACAACGACTTGGATTGAGACAGAATATCAAAGAGTTTAAAGCTTAGTAGCACAGTGAATGAGTAAACGAATTGATCCGGCTCTAATTCTGGCATTTGTGATTACGGCAGGATTGAGTGTAGGAGGAATTTGGCTGTTAGGTAAAATTGCACCAGGATTGCTGCCTGGAATAAGCAACCCATCTTCGGGTCGCTCGGACTCGCCTCAAACTCAAGGTGAATTGAGAATTTTGGGCGATACATTTAGTGGTTACAGCACATTTCGCAGTCCTGCGTTTCAAGATGCACTCAAAGAAAGTGGCTTGAGTCTGCACTACGAAGACGAGTTTGACCAGGCAAAACGAGCAGAGCGCTTAAACCAGGGGCAAGCAGATGTGTTAGTGACCACGTTGGATCAGTTTTTGAAACAAAAGCCGCAGGGAAAAATTGTGGCGCTGATCGATCGCACAGTTGGTGCAGATGCGGTAGTGCTCAATACGCCTAAGTATCCCAATCTCAAGTCTCTAATTGATTTGAACCAACTGGTGCAGCAGTCGCGATCGCAGGGTCAGCAGTTGGGGATGACGTTTGCCGGAGATACCCCTAGCGAGTATCTAGCATTGGTGCTGGATACCAAATTTGAGGCGTTTAATCTCGCTGATTTTCAAATCACTAAGGTCACGGATGCGTCGGAAGCCTGGAACTTGTTGCAAGATCCCAGTAAAAATATAGCGATCGCAGTCATTTGGGAGCCATATGTTACCCAGGCACGACAAAATAGCTACACGGTTGTATTATCGAGCGCAGATGCGCCTGGCACTATTTTGGATGTGGTGGTTGCCTCTGATCAGTTGATTCAATCCAAGCCGCAGATGATCGAAGCCTTTTTAACTGCATATTATCGCCGCATTGATGCCAATGTGCGCGACTCTTCTCAACTGCAAAAACAGCTCGCTGAAGATGGCAAACTGGCTCCAACCGATGCTGCAGCAGTCTTACAGGGAATTGAGTTCTTTACGGCGGCGGAAGCAAAAGACTGGCTGTCCCATGGCACACTCGCAAAGCGCATTGGTGCGACCGCTGCTGTACTGGTGCTAGCGGGACGAATGAATAACGTCCCTGCGAATCCTAATAGTCTGCTGGCAAACCAGTTTATTAATCAAGCTGCTAGCAATACTCAAACCCTGATTGATTTGGTGCGGGCAGATAATCCCGAACTGGCAGATCGGTTAGCCGGCAAGACCCAAGCGATCACCATAGCAAAGCCTAAGATTAGTGCCGCTCAAGTAAAATCTGCCCCTGCCATTGGCAACCTCCAGGTGCGGGGAGAGGTTTCCTTTGGCGTCGGATCGGCTGACCTGACTGGACAAAGTACCCAAACCCTGGATCATCTTGCCCAAGAAATTGCTGAATTCAATACGGGTACTGTAGCTGTTCAGGTTATCGGACATACCTCTCGTACCGGATCAGCAGGTTTTAATCAGTCCTTGAGCCAGCAACGTGCTCAAGTTGTGGTCAACTATTTGCGACAACAAGGCGTGCAACACTCGATTTTGGCGGAGGGTAAAGGCTTTAATCAACCTCTACCAGGGATTGCCCCTACGGATACTCGCAACCAGCGCACGGAAATTCGTTTGGTCAGACTGAAAAATTGACTCGGTTCAATCTCGCTCTTCCCGGTCTGAAGAGCACCTTAAATTAGCACCCTTAAATTATTAGAGAATCTACAACGATCGATGAGCTCGCTTGAGGCAATTTACCAATTTCTAAAAATTTCAGATGGATTAGCCACTGCTGGACAGCCAACCGCTGAACAATTTGCCTTAATCCAAGCAACTGGTTATCAGGTAGTCGTCAATCTGGCACTGCTGGACTCTCCTCGTGCTCTGCAAGAGGAGGAGACGATCGTCCAATCTTTAGGGATGCAATACATTCATATTCCGGTGGTTTGGGAAAACCCAACCATTTCTGAGGTACAGCAATTTTTTCAGGTAATGCAGGAAAATGCCGATCGACCTGTATTTGTTCACTGTGCTGCCAATATGCGAGTGTCCGCCTTTGTTTATCTCTACCGCCGCGTTTGTTTGAGGATCGATGAAGTCACGGCTAAAAATACCTTGCAGCAAATCTGGACACCCAACGATCGCTGGCAAGCTTTGATCACTCAGGTTCTCCAGCAAGCTGGCATTGACTGCTAAGTCAACCGCTTATGCAAAAACAATCGCCGCGGACGACCCAAGAGCCAACAACTCCAGTCCAACTCAGTTTGCTGTAGGCGATATCCCGCCTTAAAGTAAAGGCGTTTTGCTGCATGGTTATTTTCTAATACATGTAAATAAATATCCTCGAATCCCCAGTCTAGAACAATGCGTTCGCACGAAGTTAACAACTGTTGCGCCACTCCACGTCGGCGAAATTCTTCCCGTACAGCCAGGTTTGAAAGATAAGGATGCTGAGCTTGGCGTGACTGCCAGAGGTGGGTGGTGCGGAGGGTCACCTCGATAGTCCCAATCAAGTAATCGTAAGCGTCTATATTCCGAGCCGGCCCATCTACAGCTACTAGACAGGCATAATTAGGAGCTGTCGAGCGTAAGCGATTGCGGAGATCTTCATAAATTCCTAAGCGCAATAGCGGAGAAACCCAACGAACGATCCCAGAAGGGGGATGAAAACTATCCGTCAAAACGTCTGCCAAATCGCTCAGGTCTTTAGATTGGGCTGAGCGGACTGCCACAGTTGAGGCAGCGGACGATCGCCCCGTTGCCCCTTGCTCAAAGGAATTTGAAGAAGAAAAAAAAGTTTCCACAACACTCAGATAAGTCGGTAGCCCTAATAATCGTAATAAAAGGATTTTGAATTGCGCCTTACTACAGAAGAAATTGACCTCTACTCCTGAAAATCATCTGGGATGGAATGATACCCAGTACTGCCTCAGCAAAATTATCCTCGATCGCCCCGCCGTAATCCTGCCTTGCTAAGTGTATCCGACCGACGATAAAAAATATTTCACTTTCAAAATATAATCAGATATTCCCTGAACCTCTACTTAGTCAATTTATATAATCGTTGAAAAATAATTTCGTTTTTTAATTCCTCAAGAAAATTTTTCAGTCCAAATCCCAAAGATAAAGTTTCTTTCAAGAATTTGCCAAACTACTAAAAAGTTTCATGCCAGCAACCTTCATGGGAAAGCAGACAAGCGTTAAAGAACGGTCTGTTGTAGCAAACTGAGCGGATTGCGGCGCAGACTTGCCCCCTATGGAGAACCTAACAATACGGGCATCTTAGCCTATACAGCAAAATGCCCGTACTATCAGGAATTCAGCAAATGTAATCGATCGAAATTGAGTTTTTCTAAATTCTGACATCCTGCCGATTAAAGCCAGATCTCTGAATAAAAAAGCCCTGGAACCGATGCTCCAGTGGCAAAACCATCATGTTACGCAAAAACGTAATTCCTCATTTAATTGATAGGGGTCAATTTTAGGAACGCTCTAGGGATGTGCTTCCTTCAAATGAGGGGCATTATTTGCCAATTCTGGGTGGTTCACGAAAAGCAATGGCAAAGAACAGGACACCCAAAGCCAACGTCAAAATCAAAATGTAAGCAACACTCTCCATATCACCGATTCCTGACTACCAGCAACTATTAGTCTACCAAGTAACCCAAACATTTCTGGAAAATACATTCTGCCAAAACTCTAAAGAAAAATTTTGCTTGCATTACCAGACTTGTCTCGATAAAAACAGGTCTGACAAGTGAGCTTGCTTCATAAATCCACGAGTTGTCAGACCTATTTTTGGTTTTAACCAGGGAGCTTAAATCGCTTCCTTCCGTCGGGTGGTCTTATCACCCAGCTTCTGGAAGAAACCCCACTCGACTTGCTCTTCAGACAAGTCTGGGTCAATCCCTGCAAACACATCCCGGAAGATGGTGCGAGAACCGTGCCAGATATGACCGAAGAAGAAGAGGAGGGCAAAGACCGCGTGACCGAAGGTAAACCACCCTCTGGGGCTAGTGCGGAACACCCCATCAGAATTCAACGTTTCACGATCGAACTCAAATGGTTCGCCCAATTGAGAGGCCCGCGCATAGCGCTTTACTGCCGCCGGATCAGAGAACTTTTGACCATTCAACTGACCGCCATAGAAACTGACTGTCACACCAGCTTGCTCAAAGCTGTACTTCGATTCAGCCCGACGGAAGGGAATATCAGCGCGGACAATGCCATCTTTATCGGTTAAAACTACGGGGAAGTTTTCAAAGAAGTTTGGCATCCGACGAACAAAAAGCTCACGCCCTTCGCTGTCAGTGAAAACAGGGTGTCCCAACCAAGCTTCAGCAATGCCATCGCCTTTCACCATTGCACCAGTACGGAACAAACCACCCTTGGCAGGGCTATTGCCAACATAGTCATAGAAAGCAAGTTTCTCAGGAATTGCCGCCCAAGCTGCCGCTGGGGTTGCACCCTCTGCAATATCAGACTGTACGCGACGGTTAATTTCCTTCTGGAAATAACTGCTGTCCCACTGATAGCGAGTTGGTCCAAACAACTCAATCGGAGTCGCCGCATTGCCATACCACATAGTGCCAGCAACGACAAAAGCAGCGAAGAAAACTGCAGCAATACTACTGGAAAGCACAGTCTCGATATTCCCCATCCGCAGGGCTTTGTAAAGCCGCTCCGGAGGACGAACACTGAGATGGAACAGACCCGCAATAATCCCAACAATCCCAGCTGCAATATGGTGGGCCACAATCCCACCGGGGTTGAAAGGATTAAAGCCAGAGGGTCCCCATTCTGGAGAAACCGGCTGAATACTTCCGGTCAATCCGTAGGGGTCAGAGACCCACATACCAGGACCAAATAGTCCGGTCAGGTGGAAAGCCCCAAACCCAAAGCAAAGCAAACCAGATAAGAACAAGTGAATGCCAAACATTTTTGGCAAATCGAGTGCAGGTTCGCCTGTGCGAGGATCTCTAAAAAGTTCCAGATCCCAATAAACCCAGTGCCAAACAGCCGCCAGAAACAACAAACCAGAGAGGATGATGTGGGCTGCTGCAACGCCTTCAAACGACCAGAATCCGGGGTTGGCTCCAGCCTCGCCGGTAATACTCCAACCGCCCCAAGAACCTGTGACACCCAAGCGCGCCATGAAGGGCAACACAAACATCCCTTGCCGCCACATGGGATTCAGAACGGGATCACTGGGGTCAAAAATTGCCAACTCGTACAGAGCCATAGAGCCAGCCCAACCTGCCACCAATGCCGTATGCATTAGGTGCACAGCAATCAGCCGCCCTGGGTCATTCAGGACGACTGTATGTACTCGATACCAGGGTAGTCCCATTGACTACGCTCCTCCTTTGATTACGTCTAGTGCAACGCTTCTCTCAGCATTTTATTAAAGAGTCAGGGGCAGGTAAATGACTGCACCAGAGCCTTCTACAAACTTTCTAGCCCCTCTCCACTCATAACCTTAGGTCAGGTGGAGTAGAGGTTTGACAACGCATCAGTAAAAATGAAAGTGTATGAAGTAGTGTAACTAGTGTGAGTACCTATTGCAAGCAAGTTTGAGAGTTCTCAACCATTCAGTGAGAATATTCTGGTTACGGAGTGATGGATAGGGCAACCTCATGATTTGAAGTGACGGATAAATAAGCGATAGAGAATGAGCCAGGCAAATATTACGATTATTACGATGAATGACCAAGGTAGGATAGACTGTGGCTAACATTAAGTTTGTTAACGAAGACCGAGAAGTGATCGCCGCAGACGGGGCAAATTTGAGGCTTAAAGCCCTAGAGAATGGCGTCGATCTTTATACCCTGATGGGCAAGATGATGAATTGCGGGGGATATGGTCAGTGTGGTACTTGCGTGGTTGAGATTGTGGAAGGGATGGAAAATCTTTCGCCCCGTACAGATGTGGAAAACCGCAAGTTGAAGAAAAAGCCTGATACCTATCGTCTTGCCTGTCAGACCATGGTCAACGGGCCTGTTTTGGTGAAAACAAAGCCATAATCCGGCCCGATTCCCATTGGGCAGCTTGTGAAGTTAACCCATTGCCTACCGAGTGTTAACCAGTTTTTCCAAACTGAGACGGATACCAGAATGGTATTGTGTAACATGTAGATGCTGAGACGAGATAGAGGTCGCTTGTATGGCTGTTAATGATCTGGGTTTTGTTGCAAGTATTTTGTTTGTTTTGGTTCCCGCCGTATTTTTGTTAATCCTGTATATCCAGACTGCTAGCCGTGAGGCAAATAAGGAATAATCGCAATATTTGGGCGATCGCAGTCAGGATCTTGATGAAATTGGCTGCTCTATTTGAGAGGCGTTAGAGGAAAGCTCTGACGCTTTTGTTGTGTATGTTTATCTTTTTTCCATAGAACCCAATCTCTAACCGCTACCCCCTGTCTCTTACTTTGTCTTTCCTTTGCAATGGCAAGCTATTGCGTTCCCAAAAGACAAAATCTTGATAACCCTGAATCTGACGATCGGTTTCTGCCAGGTGCAATCTTTTTTCGGCTAAGCAAGCATAATACTCATCAATTTCAATTCCCACAAATTGCCGATCGAGTTTTTTAGCGACGACCGACGTTGTCCCAGAACCCAGAAAAGGGTCGAAAACAACAGCACCAAGTGGGGAACTCGCTAAGATAATTTTGGCAAGCAGCTTTTCCGGTTTTTGGGTGGGATGGCTGGTGTTCTCTGGCATTGACCAAAAGGGAATGGTGAGGTCAGTCCAAAGATTCGAGGCAGCGGTTAAGCGAAAGTTGCCGGAGGCAGTGCTTTTCCAGTCTTTGGGGTTGCCGTTTGCGTCAGTGTAAGGTGCACGGACTTGTCGTTTGAGCTGGACGGCTTCCGCGTTGAAGTAATAGTTTTGGCTAACGGTGCAAAACCAGATATCTTCAGCACAGTTTTTCCAGTTAGCCTTGGCGCCTCTGCCTTTTTCGCGTTCCCAAGTAATGCGATTGCGGATCACAAAATATTTTTCTGCAATTGCAGATAAGGCATAAGAAGAACGCCAATCGCCACACAGATAAACCGATGCGTTAGGTTTCAGGAGCCTTACCAATTGAGAAAGCCAGCAATCAACCCAGTCGGTATATTCTTGCACCGTTCTACGTCGTACCAATCGCTGGTTGAAGGTCTTATTGAGGTTGTACGGAGGATCCACAAATAAGAGATCGACGAAACCTTCAGGCAAGTTTTTTAAAACTTCAAACAGATCTTGACAAAGCGTTCGGTTCAAAATGGCTTGAACTGAAGTGGGTGATTCAACTCGCAGTAACCTGGAACGATATTGCAGTTGTTCCGTTTCTGTGAGGGTGAGGGTGCGGTTTTGAGGAGCGGTAATTTTCTGCGTCAAGTTTAATTGATGAGTCGAATCGGAGGCATCATGAGCAATTATGTCGTCAGTTTTCGAAGATTGAACAAATTTTTCTTCAGAAAAACTTGCGTGAGTTGAGTTTGACCAATCCACATTGCCTATCTAATGTCCCCCATTGAATTTAGAGGCTGATGGTTGTCTCAACGACCTTCAAAAGCCAGACTGCACAGAGTTGGGAATCAGCTCCTTTTCTGTGCAGTTTGCTGGAGTAATGAGATCTCGATCGCGAAAACCAATAAGGTCGCATTATCTGCTTGGTTCGCAGATTCTCTTCTAAGCGACTGGACGAGTCAGTAACACAGGACAATTAGCATAAACTCGCACATAATCTGACAGCGAAGTCCCAAGGAGGCGATCGAGATCAGGTAAGCCTTTGGCGATGGAGGGGCGGCGATCGGGAGACCCCAGCATCAATAAATCAGTATGGAATTCTTCCGCAATGCGACAAATTTCTTCACCCGCCTTTCCTTGACTGATCACGCAGCGATATTTGATCCCTAGCCGCTTGGCTTCTGTGACTGCTGGAGCCAAAATGGGATCTTTTTCTGCCTCAGCCCCTACTACCTCATTCTTATCAGAATTAGATTTCAGATCTGGAGTGACGTGCGTCAGGATCAATTGCCCATCTTTGATATCTCTGAGCAAAAAGAATGCCAATTTCAAACACTGCTGAGCTGCATCCGACTTATCCATGGCGACCATGACGCGATGAATCGGTCTAACGGTGTAAAGGTCGTCTTTAACCAGCAACATGGGGCGAGCAGATAACTGAAAAACATACTGGCTGACCGAGTTTTCCAAAATCGATACCAACCGCTTCAAACCCCGCGAACCCATAATAATTAGATCAGCGTCTAATTCTTCTGCGACCTTGCAAACCACCGTTTTAGGATCACCCTGACGTAAGATGGCTGAAACATGGTCTGGATCGAGCTTCAATGATTGGATCGCCGCTGCCAGAAACTTACCTCCTTCTTCCCATTTTTCGGTCATTGCTTCGGAGGTGACCTGGGGAGGGACAACATGTAAAACTGTAACCGTTGCTCTCTGAATTGAAGGAATTTGCATCAGGGCTTTGAGCATTTCTTCGGAGTGACCGGTTCCAGAATCAGCTAACAAAATTTTCTCTATCATTTTTCTGCCTCACTCGTTAAAAAAATCCAAATTGACGCGATTTCAGAAGCACAGAATACAAATCATTGGGAAAAAACAATTCTAAAAAGAATTGTCTTCAAGAATTGCTTTAAAGTTGATCAATCAAGCCTTTCATGAGTAATTATACTCCCAGATAATCACTTCTTGAAATGGCTTTAAAGAACGCAATATTTCCTTTTTTATAAAGAAGCATCACAATTTCAAAATTGATTTCTCATCATTTTGTGAAGCAACTTAGTATTTAATTTATTTCGACAAATAAACTTAAACGAATTAAATAAGTAATATAAAAGTGTTGTGAGAAATTTGGATTTTTAAGGCAGTTGAATCAATGACTACAGAGCAACCGCTTCAGCTTGAATCAGGCAGCGCTATCCAAAAGCCCTCGGAGACGAGTTTGGGGCAGTGGTTTGAGTATCCGGTTCAGGCATATCCTCACCAAACGGATTATGCAGGGATTGTTTGGCATGGCACTTATCTCACCTGGATGGAAGAAGCCCGGGTAGAATGCTTGAGATCGATTGGGGTAGAGTTTGCCGATTTGGTCTCGTTGGGATGTGATTTGCCAGTGGTTGAGCTATCCCTGCGCTATCATCAATCGATTCGGATGGGAATGACGGCGATCGTCAAGACACGCATGACTGAAATGACAGGCGTAAGAATTAACTGGCAGTATCAGGTTGAGTCTACTGACGGGCAGGAATTGTACCTGACCGGAGTGGTCACGCTCGTTGCACTCGATCGGGAGAAGGGTAAAATCTTGCGTCAACTTCCCCCAGTGGTGAAAGATGCCCTGGTGAAATTATCAACTTAGCAGTCTGCCCAAGGAATTCTGGAAAAAAATTAAAATCGTCGTCCTAGCAGCCGTTGTTTCACCCCTTCGGCAATCTTCTGTCCTAAATATTCTGGAATCAGGCTCTCGTTTGGTCCCAACAAGTACAAAATCAACCGAGTTCTGCCGCGCCAGACCAGTAGATTGGCGTTAACCACTAACAAATCTTCTTGCCAAACTGCGTACATTACCTTGTAGAACAGCCCTGGCTGGTTGTCTGCTTCAATCAGCAGCGCCGGTAGATGAAAAACTGGGTCTACATAGAATTCGGTTTCAACTTGTTCTAAACCAGCATCGAGGTTGAACTCGACTGCCAGCATCTCTTCCACCTCAAACCGTCCTGCCAAAGCTTCTCGAATGGCTCGACAGACGTTCTCAGAAGTTTTTTCAGTTAAGGCTTTGCCACTGCGGGACACAATCAGCTTGATAAAGACCAGCATGGGCGGATAGATCTGTCCATACAGACTCAAGCTATGAATGGTGAGTCCGTAGGCAGCCAGCACCCCAAAGATGTCGCTCAGTAAAAAGGACTGATTGCGGTAGGCAAAATGCAGGGCACTCTTGCTTCCCTCCGGCTTTAGCTCAATAACAGCTTGTTTACTTTTGTAAAGTTGATACGCCAAGCGGAGGTTTTGCAGTTGGATCTCACTGCTGACAAATTGCTCATAAAACTGGGGAAACGCTCGGTTGAAGCGCTTGAGCAAGTCCAGGGTGGTTGGTTTTAGACCCAGTGCCATAGGAGGGTGCAACTCGCGTGAGATATGATGATGAAAAATTAAAAAATAATGGAAGCAAAACCTGAGTCGCTATCCGTTAAACATCTTATTTTCGGGTCGTTTGATATAGTTTTATACTCAACCAGTTTTTTTGAATCATGAATTGAGCCGATCAACTGAATTCCGGAGAAGCTATATAAAGGAAAATACTGAGGATATACTAGCTAGTACTATCATTCAAGTTCTATTATCTTTACTGCGCCTGCATGGGTTTCTGGAAAAGCTTATTCAGTGGTTCTGAGACTTCCTCTCCGTCTAGGACTACCCAAGTGGAAGCACACGCCACTGATGGCACTAGCGATCGCTCTCTTAGCCCTCGCATTTTTTTCAGTACAGAGCGGGAAATTGACCTCTATGAATTGGAGGAGCTTTGCGACGCAGTAGGCTGGTCGCGCCGACCGTTGAGAAAAGTCAAAAAAGCAATCCAGCACAGTTTTCTGGTAGTAACGATGTGGGAACAACGGGGAGTTAATCGACGGTTGATTGGCTTTTCCAGAGCAACCTCTGATCATGCCTTCAACGCTACGATTTGGGATGTCGTCGTGCATCCAGATTTTCAGAGAAAGGGGTTGGGGAAAGCGCTAATGCGACAAGTGATCAAGAAACTGCGAAGTGAGGATATTAGCAACATTACCCTATTTGCTGATCCACAAGTGGTTGATTTCTACCGGGGGTTGGGCTTTATGTCAGATCCTGAGGGCATTAAGGGAATGTTTTGGTATCCAGATTAGTCGAGCAAATCTGAGTTGAGTCGAGTTAAAAATCAATGCGGAAAAAGCTGTCGATGGGACTCAAGCCATTGGACAGCTCTTTAGGCGATCGTCTCACTTGAGAAAACTCGTAGCTTACTCTAAAAACTGGAATTTCAATAACTGACCGGAAAAAACTGAAAGCGGTTTTAGCGCTCGCCTTCGAGACTCAAAAACCGAAGTTGGGACGTAGTCGAAACGTCCCTCAGTTGATGAGCCAATGTCAAGGATCAAAATTCCGTGCAAAAGTGACTTCTTGAGTTAGTAAGGGAGTCCCCCTGCGTCAGGGAGGTTCTAGTCTAACAAGATTCGGGGTCTCTTGCAGTGGTGTTTTTGAATACCAGGATAAATTGGGACAAAGTTTCTATTCACCATCTAACGCTCAATTCATCCCTTGATTCAGCAACGCCTGGGCAGTGATGAGTTAGGAGCCTATTAGGTAGGGGAGGGGCTGGGAAAGGCACATTATCGCACGGTGCTACAGCGTTTCTTCTGCGTCAGGGGTTGAGTCCTCTTTGAAGAACAGCAGGCGGAGTGCCAGGATAGCAAAACCCAATGCCGCGATCGCCTTCACCCAACGAGCTGGCAGCAGTTGGGCAGTACCTTCTCCCAAAACGACTCCCAGCAAGCTTGCTAATAACAACGCTGCAACCGCTCCCAAAAAGACCGCTTTTGGGGATTTGGAACTACCGCTTAGGGCGATCGCGGCGAGTTGACTCTTGTCGCCCAATTCTGCCAAAAACACGGTAATAAAGCTCAGACCGATTAAATGCCAATCCATCTATGATCCTCCCAATACATCCCAGGTCAGCAACACCGAAACCATGAGCAATGTCATGCCAGCTGTATTATCTAGCGTTTTGGGAGACAGACGGCTGGATAGCCAGTGACCCACCAAAACCCCAATGAGGCTGGTGGCTATCAAGGCTGTGGCTGCGCCTGCAAACACAATCCATGGGGCGTGGGATTCAGCACTCATCAGCAAGGTAGCAATCTGAGTTTTGTCTCCTAGTTCTGCCAAAAAGATGGTGAAGAAAGTTGAGAGAAACACGTTGAAAAAAACATGTTTTTTATCTGCTGATGGCTGTTTGCCCGGCGTCTGAATGGCTGCGTCCGAGGACTCTACCCACTCATGAAGCGCATTGGGCGATCGAGTATCCTCAATAATCAAGGTGGTATCAGCAGAATCTGCTGGAGCAGGAGCAAGCATTGGCTCAGGCAGGTCTGAAATCGATGGAGCGCCAATACGTTCAGAAATTGGGGAGAAAGTCACAGTCAAGACCACTCAAAAAAGCTTTCATTTTCTTTTCATTATCTGCGACTCTCCTGGAAAATGCAATGAATTTGTCAGGAAATTGTAGAAGTCACGAATAGGCTGTCAGCTTGCTTTTGGATGGCTTAACAGAGGGAGCCTCCTGATCAGAACTTGAGCAAAAGGCTGTACCATCCCTAATTTTGCCTTGACCGGACATTCGCTCCTTAGAAACCAATTTCACGATCGAAGCGCAGCATTTCTAGACTGAGATCGCCGTAAACCCCTTCGATTTGTTGGCGACAGCATTCGATCGCAAAATCGTTCAGCTCTTCAGGCTCAATACCATACATTTCGCCAAAGGTATCTGCCTGTACCCGACAAAATTGGGGACGGTGCGCGTAGATACCACACTCGCGACTGTCCTGATCAAAATGCACACACCAGCCATCTTCCCCCACCAGGCTCAAGTAAAGCTCTAATTCTTGGGGCAGAAGATATTCCCCCAAATCGGGACGATCCGTCGGATCGAGATGGCAACAAGCTCCACACTGCTTGACACAACGCCAGGTTGGCATAGGTAAACATTCCAAATGATAAAAGCAAAGGATTGTTGCGGATTCTTCTTAAAGTTTTGCAAACTCTCTTAAGATTGGGGCTGCGATCCAGATAGAATAATTTCGATTATTACAATCAATGGTAGTTTCAACTGGCTAGTTTGGGAGGGCAGATGGAGATATTAGACGGCATTTTAAATGTCATTGCTGGAATTAATTGGGAAGCGATCGCGCAACTCACCATGTTGGCGCTCATTGTAATTGCAGGTCCTGTCGTGATCTTTTTGCTAGCCTTCCGTGGTGGCAATCTGTAAGCCCATTTCTTTTAGTGACTAATTTCAAAATATTTCAAGTAATTTTCAGAGAGAGTGCTCAAGTCCGGCTTTGGTCGGGCTTTTTTTTGGTTTGAGGAAGGGGTAAAGGAGTAGAGGGGCGAAGGAGTGAAGCAGTGGGGTGAGGAGGAGTAGAGGACATGATTTCTCGTTACCATGCTTCGTTTAGGAAACGCTTCTTAAAGGCGATGCCTTTCAGCGGTTGGGGGCAGTCGTCCTCTATTGAGCCTCATAGGATGGCAGCTTGTATCAGTCCTACCTTTTTTCTGGCGTTCCTTGCTTTGCCTCTCCTCCCCTCCTTTGAGACTGATTGGATTTAGATATTGATGCTATTTGGAATTTGCGAGGGCAACAGATAGGGGTAATCGATGCCGTCTTTTTGCAAACGTTGCTGGTTGCGGGTTTGGATTTCGGTTTCGATGTCGGCTAGACGATGCTGAAACGCTCGCAGGATTTGGCGATCGCTTTCATGAGAGAAACGGATGAATTTCTCATTACCCAATCGACTCCAGATGATGCCACTGAGGGCGAAGGTCAACTCTGTTTGTTTGAGTTTTTGTTCTTCTGAAGGTAAGAATTGGTCGAGGGTTGCACTGGTTTCTGGTCGGACATAGGCTGCCATGGGGGCGTTGGCTGTATAGCCGATGTAATCAAACTGGCTGAAATTGACAGCGGCATGTTGGGGACCACAGATAAAAATGATTCTGGTTGCAATCGCGATTAATTGTTGCAGGCTGGTGATGGTGCCTGGTGCCTCTGGGGTTGGGAAACCAGGGATACGGGGATGATTGGGCAAATCTTCGGTTGTCAGGGCTAAGCCAACCTGAGCTGCCAGGTCAGACGGTACCCAAGCAGGTAAGGTAGGAAATTCATTTAAGGGACGGGTGTTGAGGGGTGCACCCAGTTCTGCTGCCCAGGCTTGCAGGTAGGGGTCTTGCTGCACGGCTTGGTCAGTGGGGTAATAGCGTTTTAGAAAGGCAGCGGCATAGTCTTCGATCGCCTGCCACAGCAGGCTAGCATCATCCCGATAGGCAAACTCTGGCAAAAATTCGGCTTCCAGTCCCCGCTGCTGTATGTTGTTAGGCAACCCATAGTCCTGGAAAGTGCGGTTCCGGAAAGCACGGTTCATCAGCTCCATTGCCACAGAGCCCAGCGGTGCCAGCAGCGAGTCGATCGCGGCTCCTTCGGCTAACAAAATTTTATTTCCCCGGTTATTAATTGCCAGCAGAAACTTAAAGTGGGGCAGCAGCAACTGAGAAAGCGGATGCGTGGGGGGGAGTTGGCGGGGGGTCGCAATGGCAAACGCCTCCATACTCAGGTGCGTATGACACAGGTGGTCAATCAACTCATGATGGGTAACATCGGCAATTTGGGTGTAGAGTTTGGCGCGAACCCAGTCATCAGTTTGCCCATCCGGGGTAAAGACTTTGCCGCCCGGTTCTAGCTGTACCAACACGGGGTAAAGTCCCTGCTCGGAGCGAAAGAACAAGGCGCGAGGGCTACCGACATATCTGCCAGCTTGGAGATCGGTTTGGGTTAGGGCGCTGAGTAAGGGATATTCGGCAAGAAAGAGGCGATTTTGAGCAGCGGCTTCGGTAAGATGAATGGTTTCTCCAGTTGCCAGTAGGTAAGACGGTTGAGTTGCCCAAGGTTGAAGTATCTCTTGTTCGGCTCCACGCACCCGATGCAAAATCATGGGGTTGGTGCCTGCCAGACGTTGTCGAGCAAACTCGCGATCGCTTAGCCCCCCATCCCGTTCATGTACCGCCATGACTCGCGGACGATGTCGTCCCTGTTGTTCTAGAGTTCGATAGAATGCAGCCAAATTAGGTGGAGCGGGTGGGCGAGCGGGGACTGGTGCAAAAAGTTTCGTTAGCGTTTCTGTCAACTCGTCTGGATGCTCACCTCGGGCAGCTTTTCTGGCAGCGACTAACACTTGTGCCATTTTTTTGCGATCGCTGATATAAACGACGTCAAACTGCTCTCCTGGAGGCAGGGCAAAGTTGAGCCAAGGAGACTGAAAGATTTGCCAATCGACCAGTAAAGTGCCCAAGACATTCCACTGATCATCCAGTTTGGTCAGTGTGGTGTCTACTTGTTGCAACATGAGACTCACAGGCTCTGACAATTGCCCCCGCTTAATTAACGCCTGACGAAGTTCTCTCATCAAAAAACGCAGAGTACCATCTTCACCCACGGCTGGAAATAAGCGGGAAGGACCGCCGCGCTTCAGATATTTCGGGGTATAACGATACAGACCTTGTTGCCGGGAGGGAGGAGTATAGAAAGCCATAAACAATGGGGGGTAAAGGGCTGTGGAAGTCCAGTCTTTCGAGCCAATTAAAAACTAAAAGGTTGAGCAATGTTTCAGCGATCGCATCGCTTCGGCGACATAAAAATTTGAAATCTGGATTTTAACCCATTGCAAAGAAAACTGCCTAGAGTGCCTGGGTCATTTTGCAACTTGGCGACTTTTCTAATGTAGCTGCTACCAGAAAAGGGGCAAATCACCCAAACTAGTAAAGCTGATCACGCTGGTTGCTAGCCAGTTCGCTACGATCGGGGCACAAAAGAAGATAGCGCAGGTCTCTGGCTAAAGGGGGATCACTAATTTGCAGACTTATCAGTCGTGATCGGAGAACGCAGCGCTTTACTGGATTTCTAAGAATAATGAGTTCTCTAAGAAAATCTGGATTTTGCTACAAATTGTTCAAGCTCTCTTCCTAAAACAGTGCTAAGCTATGCTTCCAATCACCCTCAATCAAGCAATCCTCAAAGGGTGTTCTGGAGTTCCCAGATCGCTGTTCAGTCTGGTCAATTTATTTTTCTTCTAATGACTGCTGTGCCGTTTCCCAGACAGCCATCTCAGCCACCCGATCGCACCGGAAGTGGTGCTTCGCCAGAGATTACACCAGTTTTTGCCCTTAAGGAACTGGTGGCTCGTCTGAATCGGGAACAGCACAAAATTCAAGATTTACTGAGTTCTCTGGGTTTTGCTCTGCGCAGTTTTAACAATCTGAATCAGTTTTTGGAACTCATTCCCTTGATGGCAAGTCGGGTGACTGATTCGGATGGAGGCGCACTCATTCTTTATAAGCCCAATGGGCAGATCAGGCTAGAGCGACTGCATTGTCAAGATAGCCATTGGAGCCAAGATTTGCGTCGAGCTTTAGAATCTGCAACTCGCCAGATTACGGCATCTTCGGTGACAGCGGCGACAGATGAATCAGGGGCGTTGACACCTGCCGTGACGGCTGCCCTCGATCATCAAATCAGCCATTACCTGGGCACTGAGATTCAGTTGTTTGGCACAGCAATTTTGGTCAAAAATGCTGAGCGAGGACGACTCTATGTTTTCAGTCGCGATCCCGAATATGTCTGG
Source organism: Scytolyngbya sp. HA4215-MV1 (assembly GCA_019359045.1). GTDB lineage: Bacteria > Cyanobacteriota > Cyanobacteriia > Leptolyngbyales > Leptolyngbyaceae > Scytolyngbya. The sequence continues at coordinate 22,088 of JAHHIA010000008.1, read as the reverse complement.
ACAGAAACCCGGCAAAAACTGGTGCGGTTAGTGGCAGACCAGACGGCTGTGGCGATCGAAAATGATGAACTCACGGTTGAACTCCGTAAGAAAGAACGCCTTGATCGCGAGTTAGAAATTGGTGCAGAAATTCAGCTTCGGTTGTTGCCGCGTCAATGTCCCAAAATAGAAGGTATCGAGTTAGCGGCTCGGTGTAAAACGGCGAATCGTGTGGGGGGAGATTACTATGATTTCATCCCTGCCAGCTATGATCAGGTGCGATCAAAACGCGAAGAAGGGTTGGAGTCGGGGCGATGGAGTCTAGCGATCGGCGATGTCATGGGCAAAGGCGTTCCCGCTGGACTGATTATGACCATGACGCGAGGCATGTTGCGTGCAGAGGTGCTAAACGGGCATTCGCCTGCCCGGATCTTGCAACACTTGAACCGGGTCATGTATGCCGATCTGGAAAACTCTAATCGCTTTGTTACCCTGTTCTATTCAGAATACGACCCCAAGACTCGTATTCTTTCCTATAGCAACGCTGCCCATAACCCTCCTTTACTATGGCAAGCAGCCACCAACACGATTAAACGATTGGATACGTTGGGCATGTTAATTGGGTTAGATGCGGATACCCAATATCAAGATGCTCAGGTCTATCTCCACCCTAGCGATACGTTAATTTATTACACCGATGGCTTTACCGATGCTGCAAACCAGCATGGCGATCGCTTCGACGAAGAAAACCTGACCCAGGCATTCCAATGGGCATGTCAGCATTGCAAAGGTCCCCAAGCCATCCTGGAGTATCTCTTTACTCAAGTGCAGAACTTTTCTGAACCCAACACTCGTAACGCCGACGACATGACCCTGATCGTGATGCAGATTCAATCCGATGCGATAGCCCCTTGAGACTGACTAGATAGTCCTGGTAATCTTGCAGACGCAGAGTCCACTTGCCCCTGTCGTCTGACAAGCCTCGCTGGACTTGCTTTCAATTGAGAATTACTGCAAAATGCCAGCTTCCCCTAGTAACGCTATTCGCTTTGTGCTAAGAAGAGTGCTGGTTGAGGCTAAATCGCCTCCAAGAACGAAATTCGCCTGAGGAGAGAATGAGAATGGACATGACCGTGATGCCGGAACTGACTGCCTGGTTTGCTATTTTGACCCATTGGAGTGATGCAGCACGCGATCTGGTCTGGAACGCAGATTGGACAGTTTTGGCTCAATATTTCAATCAAGACATTATGGGAGACCTACAAAAGGGCTTCAATAATTTTGTGAAATCGGGGCAATTGTGGGCAATGATTATTGGATTTGTCCTGGGGTATTTGTTGCGGAGCGTGACAGCAGCCTAAGATTGCATTGTTCGTCCCTGGTGACCTGAACTGTGGAGACTAGGGCATTGTTTCCTCCAGAGAGGATTTTCCTGTAGGAGGCTCCTCTCTGAAGTCGATGTTGCCTGAAAAACTGGGAGGGCTTGCTAGACTTGCCTCTGAAAAGAGATTGGTTGCCTTTATTCTCGTTCCTTAGAAATGTTGAGGGGCGAGTTTTGAGTTTTGAGTGGCAAGCTACTGAAATTCAAAGCTCAAAACTCAAAACTTAGGAGATTTCCAGAAAATAAATTGCCGACACCTTATCCATCGTGTGCAAGTGCGTCAGGTTCATGCCCCGTCCGGGGGTAACTCTTTCTTAGAAATCGCCTTAGAACTCAAAACTCGTAATTATGAATCCTGAACTGAATCTATCTGCTACCACCACCGAAGCAAAAACCTGGAGCCAGCGGTTCGAGTCTGCTTTGCACCCTGCGATCGCGCGTTTTAATGCCAGCATTGGGTTTGATATTGAATTGATTGAATATGACCTGACTGGGTCCCAGGCTCATGCTCAAATGCTTGCCAAGACAGGCATTATTGCAGCGGAGGAAGGTGAACAATTGGTCAAGGGATTGGAGCAAATTCGGCAAGAGTATCGTCAGGGGCAGTTTCATCCCGGTGTGGATGCCGAAGATGTCCATTTTGCGGTGGAACGTCGCCTGACCGAATTGGTGGGAGATGTTGGTAAAAAGCTCCATACTGCCCGATCGCGCAATGACCAGGTCGGTACGGATACACGTCTATATTTGCGTGATCAGATCACCCACCTGCGATCGCAACTTCGCGATTTCCAGTCTGTGCTGCTGCATTTAGCAGAACAGCATGTCGAAACCTTAATTCCTGGCTACACCCACCTGCAACGAGCACAACCCGTTAGCCTTGCCCATCACCTGTTGGCGTACTTTCAGATGGCACAGCGAGACTGGCAACGCCTGGGCGAAATCTACCAGCGAGTCAATGTTTCGCCGCTGGGGTCGGGTGCACTGGCAGGCACAACGTTTCCCATTGATCGCCACTACACTGCAGAACTGCTCAACTTTGGCGGCGTTTATGCCAATAGTCTGGATGGGGTCAGCGATCGCGACTTTGCAATCGAATTTCTCTGCGCCGCTAGCCTCATCATGGTGCACCTCAGCCGTTTGTCAGAAGAAGTGATCTTGTGGGCATCGCAAGAATTTAGTTTCGTCACGCTCAAAGACAGCTGTGCTACTGGCTCCAGCATTATGCCGCAGAAAAAGAATCCCGATGTGCCAGAACTGGTACGGGGCAAAACTGGACGGGTTTTTGGGCATCTTCAGGCAATGTTAGTCCTCATGAAAGGACTTCCCCTGGCGTATAACAAAGATTTGCAGGAAGACAAGGAAGCGTTGTTTGATGCGGTTAAAACTGTGCAGGTTTGTCTGGAAGCTACCACAATCTTGCTCAGAGAGGGGTTGGAGTTTCGCCGCGATCGTCTGACTGAAGCGGTTAATGAAGATTTCTCCAACGCTACAGATGTTGCCGACTATCTCGCTGCCAAAGGCGTACCCTTCCGTGAAGCCTATAACCTAGTGGGCAAAGTTGTGAAAACCTCGCTTGCCGCTGGTAAGTTGCTCAAAGATTTGACCTTGGCAGAGTGGCAAACCCTTCATCCTGCCTTTGAGGCGGATATTTATGAAGCGATCGCGCCTCGCCAAGTGGTTGCTGCCCGCAACAGCTATGGAGGCACCGGCTTCGACCAGGTAAGGCAAGCCATTCAAGCTGCTCAGACTTGCCTCAGTGGTCTGGAATAAGGTCAATTATTCTCAGTTATTGGATATCTCTAGAATGAAATGGCAAAGCATTGCTCAGCGTTCAATCATCTGTCTCATGGGGCTGGGGATTCGCTTGCAATCACAACTGGCTCAGTCAATGCCAGCTGTTGCCAACCCTGCGATCGTTTGTCAGGATGAAACTACTAGTCCGTCAGGATAGATTTGAGTGTCCCCTCAAATCTCCAAAAACCATTTTTGAGATGTTTTGAGGGTTTTCGATCCCTCAAAACAGTCTTGATAGACCACTACGCTTGGGATCAATCGTTGTGCGTCTGAGGAGTTTGCCTCAGCTGATTAGCAACTCAATCAGTTGTACCAACAGATCGTCAAGCAATTGCAGGGAACCGCTAAGCAACAGCAACGGAGCGTTGCTCAACTTGCCTGGATCAAGTATAGAGATGCCACCTGTGCTTTTGAACGATGGGATGGTCGTTCCGGTGCTGATTACAGTGACAATTCTGGTTATGTTCTAGGCATGTTGTTGGTATTTTTGAAAGCTTTGCTGAGCAAAGCTTTCAAAAATACCAACAACACCTTTGAAGCACTACCCATATTCTGTCGCGCCAGAACTACCCAATAACGCAACGCCAATCTAGAAGACTAAGTACGGAGATAGAATGACCCTCAATATTGGCGATATTGCCCCTGACTTTAGCTTGCCCGATGGTAAAGGTAACCTTGTAAGCCTTTCAGCCCTGCGGGGCAAGCGAGTTGTGCTTTACTTCTACCCGCGTGACAATACCGCTGGCTGTAATAAAGAAGCCTGTAGCTTTCGAGATGCCTACACCGAGTTTCAGGATCAAGACATTGTGGTTTTGGGTATCAATACCGATGATGCCAAGTCCCACGAAAAATTTGCTACCAAATTTAATCTTCCCTTTCCCTTGCTGATTGATGCAGAGGGTAAGGTTTCTGCCACCTACGATAGCTATGGGCTGAAAAAATTCATGGGCAAAGAGTTCATGGGGATCAGTCGTAATACCTTCGTGATCAATCCCGATGGTAGGATTGAGAAGATTTATAAAAAGGTTAAACCAGAGGGACATGCTGGAGAAATTCTGGCTGACCTGGCAGGTGCATCCTAGCAATTTGATCGCTCAAGCATCATTGTGAAGGGTGCTTTTGGATAATGCATGAGCCAAAATATCCTTCAAACCGAACCTGACAGATCACTATGAAACGGCTATGGCATTTCGCTCAGGCTGTGCTGGGCATCGTTTTCCACCATCCGGTCATTGGCACCAGCATTATTCCTCGATTACCCGATGGCAGAATCGTTTTAATTCGCCGACGCGATAATGGATTATGGGGCTTGCCAGGAGGTATGGTGTCTTGGGGAGAAGATATTCCAACCACGATTTACCGTGAACTGACGGAAGAAACGGGGCTAGAAGTGGTCAAAATCACTCGCTTAGTAGGCGTCTATTCTGCCCCCGATCGCGATCCCAGAATTCACTCAATCTGTGTCGTGGCTGAGGTCGAAGCCCAAGGAACGATGCAGATCAATGACCCTAACGAAGTGACTGACGTGCAGGCATTTTATCCCACAGCCCTCCCGCCCGGCAAACTCTCCCACGATCACGAACAACAACTGCGAGATTATCTGAATGGGCTGGTAACGCTTGCATAAATAAGTTTTGAAAATTTTCAGCTCAAAACTTTCCCCCTTTTGTTCTCTGCTTTCCCACTTTCTCCATCCTCTTCACCTCCATCCTGCCTTTTCCAATGCCTCTACCTTTTCGCAATTCCCGCATCAAACTCTCCCAAGGTCAGATCTTCTGGCGTGAGGTTGGACAAGGGGGGGCGATCGTGTTTTTGCATGGGTCTTGGGACGATGGCAGCCAATGGGTGCCGGTGATGGAACAGTTGGGGCGTCACTATCACTGTTTTGCACCAGATTTGCTGGGGTTTGGTGATTCGGAACGAGCTGAGACCCATTATTCGATCGCGCTGGAAGCCGAATGTTTAAGTGAATATCTGGAATCGTTGAAACTGCGGCGCATTTATTTGGTTGGATATTCTATCGGCGGCTGGATTGCTGCCAGTTATGCCCTCAAGCATCCAGAACGGTTGCAGGGATTAATTTTGCTTTCTCCCGAAGGGGGCAAGGTAGAAGGGTTAAAGCATCGCTGGCTGAGGTTACGTTGGCGGGTCCGGTTTTCTTCCTGGTGGCGTGGGTATCTCAAACTGGTGCGTCCCATTGCCCGATGGTTGGGTGCTGTCAAGCAGATCGATCGCGCGCTCCAAGCGCAACAGCAACTACAACGATCGCTCACTGCTTGCAAACTACTCTTTCAGAGACGATGGGCAGAAATTAAAGCTGAACGCTTGCATGAACAGTTAGATTGGCTCCGCATTCCTGTGTTAATTTTGCATGGAGAAGATTTGCTTTCCGAGTCGCTTGCCAAAGCCTATGCCCTCCAGGTACCGCTGGCGGAGCTGCGATCGCTCCCCTACGCGGGCGACAATTTACCCCAAGACTTACCAGATGAGGTGGCTCAAAGCATTCGTGAGTTTATTCACATGAGCCAGGCTTCTGGAACTTAGGCAAAGAGGTCGTGTTTCAAGAAGACGATCAGTCTGTCTAGAACCGAAGCTGAGAATCGTTTTGGGTTGCGAGATTGCGGAGCGATCGCACGCCCCAAAAAATGAGATCCGGGTCGCGCATTATTCTGGCTGCCATTGAAGGTTTCTGGGTCTTGAGTGCATCCATTACCCCCCGGCTGTCTCCTCCCGTCAACACAACGGGACTGTTGGGAAACTGGTGCCACCAGTCTTCGACAAAACTTTGGATGCCTGCCAGCAAGGTATGGATGATACCGCTGGCGATCGCCTCGGAAGTGTTGGTTGCCCAACGATTAGGAAATTTCTGCAAAGTTTGGGAGTCCAGCAACGGTAATGCAGCCGTGGCTTGTCCCAACGCCTGAAACTGTAAACCCATGCCTGGCAAAATTGCTCCGCCGACCAAATTGTGGTTGGCATCGGCTCCGGTAAAGGTGAAGGCGGTGCCAGCATCCATCACCAACACGGGACTCCCCCAGGTCACGATCGCTCCCCAAACCGCGAGTGCCCGATCGATGCCCAGCGTGGCATAAGTATGCCGGAGCGGTATTTGCTCCAGTGTAATGACTTGGGTGGGGTAACTGCTTTGCCAGAGTTCGGTTTGGGCAGGCACCACGGAAGCCAGCCACAGGTTGCCGATGGGAAATGCAGGCAAGTCGGGCATTGCTTTTATCCAAGGCAATCCCATTTCAGCACTGGCTGCAAAGTTCAGCCCACTTGCCAACAACTGTTGAACGATCGCAGGCGACAAATAAGAAGTGTCCCAGGCATATTGAAGCGTAGCATCTATGAACCATGCCCAATGCAGTCGAGAGTTGCCAATCACTAAAGCCAGCCAATGATTGGAATGAGAAAGCAAAGACGGCATTTTGGCATCTAGTGGCATGAGCAGTCAGGCTAAATGAGAACAAAGCCGATAAGTTGAACTAATAGGTAACTTTGCCTAACAAAACTTTACAATCAACAAGATTCAGCCCGATAATAGAGAAGAAGAAAAATGTTGTGTTCATCACTTTCCGCAGGAGGTCGTCTATGGTAGCAATTGCCGATCGTGCTCAACGCAGACTGACGATACAGACCGCTAATCTTGCGCGAGATACAACGACGATTCGATCGCTCGATTGGGATCGCGATCGCTTCGATATCGAATTTGCTCTCAATAACGGCACGACCTATAACTCTTATGTGATCCAGGGCGAGAAACTGGCATTGGTCGATACGTCGCACGAAAAGTTTCGCCAACTGTACCTCGATGCTTTAAAGGGAATTATTGATCCGACTCAAATCGACTATTTGGTGATCAGTCATACTGAACCCGATCATAGTGGCCTTGTGAAGGACATTTTACAACTGGCACCCCAGGCAACGGTGGTTGGCTCCAAGGTCGCTATCCAATTTTTGGAAGAAATGGTGCATCAACCATTTCAGCGAATGTTGGTAAAGAATGGCGATCGGCTTGACCTGGGCAACGGGCATATTTTGGAATTTGTCTCTGCGCCCAACCTGCATTGGCCCGACACCATCTTCAGCTACGACCACGCTACGCAGATTCTTTACACCTGCGATGCGTTTGGTATGCACTATTGTGACGATTACACCTTCGACGAAGATCTGAATCTAATCGAAGAAGATTTTCGTTACTATTACGACTGCCTCATGGGTCCCAATGCGCGTTCGGTATTGTCGGCGCTTAAACGCATGGGCGAATTGCCAGAGATTACCACCATTGCCACTGGGCATGGTCCTTTGCTGCAGTACCACTTGACTGAATTGGTGGGTTGCTATCGTGAGTGGAGTCAGGCACAGGCTAAAGCTGCAACGACAGTGGTGGTATTTTACGTGTCGGGTTATGGCTACAGCGATCGTCTGGCGCAAGCGATCGCCAACGGCATTCTTAAAACGGATGTTGCAGTTGAGATGGTGGATCTCAAATCCATTGATCCTCAAGAAGTTGCGGAACTAGTTGGGCTTGCCAGTGGCTTGGTCATTGGGATGCCCCCCCAGTCAGGCGCTTCTGTGGAAACGACGCGCTCTGCTCTGAGCACTATTTTGGCTGCGGCTCACGCCAAACAATCGGTGGGGTTGTTTGAAGCAGGGGGCGGCAATGATGAATCGGTTTATCCGTTGCGAAACCAGTTCCAATCGTTGGGGGTGCACGAAGTCTTTCCGCCGATTCAAATTAAGGAAACTCCGACCGAAGCCCTTTATCAGCTTTGTAATGAAGCCGGAACCGATTTGGGTCAGTGGCTCACCCGCGATCGCACCGTCAAGCAAATGAAATCCCTTGACAGCGATCTGGACAAAGCCTTGGGAAGGCTTAGCGGTGGGCTGTATATCATCACTGCCAAGAAAGGGGGCATTTCCAGTGCCATGCTGGCATCCTGGGTATCGCAAGCCAGCTTCAAACCATTGGGGATTACCATTGCAGTTGCCAAAGATCGGGCGATCGAGTCCTTTATGCATGTGGGCGATCATTTCGTTCTCAATGTGTTAGAAGAAGGCAACTATCAACCTCTGATGAAGCACTTCCTCAAACGGTTTGCCCCCGGTGCCGATCGCTTTGCCGAGGTGAAAATCTACGCAGCCGAGAATGGGTCACCCATTCTGGCAGATGCCTTGGCTTATGTGGAGTGCAAAGTCGTCAGCCGCATGGAATGTAGTGACCATTGGATCGTCTACAGTTCGATTGATACTGGGCGAGTCTCTAAACCCGATGCGCTCACTGCGGTGCACCATCGTAAAGTTGGCAACCACTACTAAAAGTTTGGCGTTTTGAGTTGAGTGCAGCAATTCAGGTACGGATGCAAGCGCTCAAAACGCTTTATTCAAAACGCTTCACGCCTCACCCCTAACTCCCTGACTTTTTTATGCAACCCCTCACGCCTCACGCCTCACTTTTCACAGCCAAACCCCGTGATGTCCAAACGACTGAAATTGGTGCAAATACTCTGGCGCTGCGATCGCGCACCTGGAGCCGACTCAAATTTGAAGTGGAATATTCTCTCCAGCGGGGTACGACAGCAAACTCTTATCTGATTCAGGGGCGTCAGACTGCGTTGTTAGACCCACCCGGAGAATCCTTCACTGATACGTTTTTGAATGAGCTACATCAGCACGCCTATTTTCAGAAACTCAACTATGTGATCTTGGGGCACATCAATCCCAATCGCCTGGTTACGCTGAAAGCATTGTTAGAATATGCTCCCCAGGTGACGTTGGTGTGTTCTAAGCCAGGTGCAATTTCTCTAAAGGCTGCATTTCCCAATCGCGAATTGCAGATCTATGCCGTGCGGGGTGAAGAAGTTCTAGATTTGGGGGATGGGCATGAGTTACAATTCATTCCCACGCCAACTCCGCGTTGGCCCGATGGGTTATGCACTTACGACCCTGCCACCCGTATTCTTTACTCCGATAAACTGTTTGGTGCCCACATCTGTAGTGATGTGGTCTTTGATGAAAACTGGAAACTGCTTGACGAAGACCGGCGTTACTATTTTGACTGTCTCCATGCTGCCCAGGCGCGGCGCGTGCAAGCAGCACTGGATAAGTTCGCTCCCTTCAATGCCAGAACTTATGCCCCAGGACATGGGCCGCTGGTGCGCTATAGTCTCAGTCGCCTGACTCACGATTACCGTACCTGGTGTGAGCAGCAAAGCAATCAAGATTTCAAAGTTGCCCTACTGTATGCCTCTGCCTATGGCAATACGGCAACTATTGCTCAAGCGATCGCCAGAGGCTTGACACGAGCCGGGGTTGCGGTCGAGTCACTGAATTGCGAATTTACTGAACCGACTGAAATCGTTGGCGCGATCGAGCAATGTGATGGGTTCATCATCGGCTCTCCCACGCTGGGTGGACATGCTCCCACGCAGGTGCAAACGGCACTGGGCACGGTGCTATCCACTGCGACTAAAACTAAGCTGGCAGGCGTATTTGGTTCCTATGGTTGGAGTGGAGAAGCAATCGACCTGATTGAGAGTAAGTTGCAAGATGCGGGATATCGCTTTGGCTTTGAAACCATTCGGGTCAAGTTCAAACCCACCGATACCACCTTGCAACAGTGTGAGGAAGCAGGGACTGACTTCGCCCAGGCACTCAAAAAAGCCAAAAAGGTCAGAGTACCTCGGCAATCGGTCACGGATGCTCAGAGCGATCGCACCGAGCAGGCAGTTGGGCGAATTATTGGCTCACTCTGTGTGCTTACTGCCAAACGGGGTGAAGTTGCCAGTGGTATGTTGGCTTCCTGGGTCTCTCAGGCAACCTTCAATCCTCCCGGAGTCACGGTTGCGGTTGCTAAAGAACGCGCTGTAGAGCCCCTGACTCACATTGGCGATCACTTTGTCCTGAATGTTCTCAAAGAAGGAAAAAATCTCCGCCGCCACTTCCTAAAACCTTTTGCACCAGGAGAAAATCGCTTCTCAGAAGTATCTACTCAAGAAGCCAGCAATGGTAGCCCAATTTTGACTGAAGCCCTGGCTTATCTGGAATGCACCGTGCAAAATCGGATGGAATGTGGCGATCACTGGCTCATTTATGCTGCTGTCGATAATGGCAAGGTACTGGATCAAACGGCAATGACGGCAGTGTATCACCGTAAAACAGGTAGTTATTATTAACTGGGTAGTGTTTCATGCCACAATCGCCCATTCAAAATCTGAATGGTCTGGAAAAATGGCATGGCAAGAGCCAAACTAAAATTCCCTCAAGATCGGTTGATCCAGAGGGAAACTTTAATCTGATTGGTCACGCCTAAAAGAAAATCTTTAGTCGAGGAAGCCCATTAGATCAACGCCACTGTCAATGTCGTTTGAGGCAACGGGGCGATTTTGGGGCAGGTAAGGAGAATAAGTAATTGCCAGTGTATTTGCAGAGATCGGGCGCAACAGAGGAAGCCCATCCGATTCCATAAAGCGAACCGTATTCGCAAAAATGGGACGACCAGGAGAAACTTCATCCAGAACTTTCAGTTCACTGACTGAGATGGGACGATGTCCCGGTAGAGTGCTGTGTTCGAGCAATTTTAAATCACTTGCAGCAACCGGGCGCTCGTACAATAGGGAACCGGGACTGTAAACTTGAATTGCGGTCTGTTCAGATTTGATATTCTTAGATTTGGCGACGGTACGGCTCTTGCTCGCGCGCGCGCTCATTTCTGAAGCTGATTTGCCCTCGCTGGCGTCAGCCTCGGATGTACTAAGGCTTTCTGCTTCGGTGGTCATGGATTCATCCCTCCGAGTTGAATGATTTGCGTCTTTAATAAAAGATCATAACCCGATACCTTCTTATAATTAAAGATACTTTTTTTAATATAAGGGATAGAGAACGCCAATACCTCCCTGAACAGGTGTATTGTACAGGTGAGAGGGCATTCAAGTGTCTGCGATCGCCCTTCTCAGATCTACCGCAAGGTTGGTTCAATGGGAAATCTCAGATTCCCGATCTCCAGTCTTCAGTTATTTTTTACACTCCACTTTGAGTGAGCGCCAGATTTGCTATCCCATTCACCTATGAAGAAAGCCTTTGTTCTCGATACCAATGTTTTGCTGCATGACCCTAATGCAATGCTGCGGTTCGAGGATAATGATGTTGTACTCCCGATCACCGTAATTGAAGAACTCGATCGCTTCAAAAAACAGGCAGACGTAACGGGCAGGAATGCGCGTCAAACCTCTCGTACGCTCGATGGATTACGCCAACAAGGGCATCTCACTAAAGGGGTGACGCTGGAACATGGGGGTATTTTACGAGTTGCCCTTTGTCATCGAGAAACGCTTCAAAAGCTCTCTGCCGAGTTGGAAAATGGACATGGCGACAATGCCATCCTGGCAGTTGCCCTAGAGCTTCAGCAACAATGCCTTTGTCCAGTTGTGCTCGTGAGTAAAGACACAAATGTTCGCATCAAAGCGGATGCCTTAGGTCTCACGGCAGAAGATTATGAGACGGATAAAGTGGACATTGGAGAACTCTACACTGGGACTACCGAGGTTTTGGTCGAAGCCAGCACTTTAGAGCAACTCTTCAAACACGGAATGACCAAAATCGAGGGACAGTTTTTTCCCAATCAAGCGTTGACTTTGGTTGATGCAACCCGCCCTGCTCATACTGCGCTTGCGATCGTCGATGGAGCAAATGGGCAAGTTGTGCCACTAAACAAGCTACCGCGAGCCGGGGTCTCGCATATCCATGCCCGCAATCGGGAGCAACAGTTTGCGTTGGAGTTGTTGTTGCGCGATTCGATTCCGCTGGTGACATTGGTGGGTAAAGCGGGAACCGGCAAGACGCTGCTGGCGATCGCCGCAGGTCTCCAAAAAGTGGCTGACGAACATATCTATAGCCGATTGCTAATCTCTCGCCCTGTGGTGCCGATGGGTCGAGATATTGGCTATCTCCCTGGCGACATCAAGGAAAAACTGACCCCCTGGATGCAACCCCTCTACGATAACTTTGACCTAATTTTTGGCACGGGCACCCAAGAAATTTCTGAAAAGCGCGGTGCCTGGCGGCGAGGGCACGAAGAACTGATGGAGTTAGGGCTATTGCAGATCGAACCACTGACTTACATTCGGGGACGCACGGTGCCTAAGCAATTCTTGATTGTGGATGAAGCCCAAAATCTAACTCCACATGAGGTAAAAACGATTCTCACCCGAGCAGGTGAGGGAACTAAGGTAGTGCTGACGGGCGATCCTGATCAAATTGACAATCCCTATGTCGATGCTGCTAGCAATGGACTTACTTTTGTTGCCGATCGCTTTAAGCATGACCCTCTGGCAGCCCATATCACACTCTTGAAGGGAGAACGATCGCACCTAGCAGAGCGAGCAACGGCTTTGCTCTAACCACACACGGCACACCGTGATCTAACTCGTTACATTCCCAAACATCTTTTCCCCATCGTTTGGGCTTGCTCATACAAGCGCAAGATATAGCCATTGAAAACCACTGTATAATAATCAAAGGTAATAATTTACAGGTCATTCAATTCTGATTACTGAGTCAGCTTAACCAACAGTCTGCGGGTGTAGTTCAGTGGTAGAACGTCAGCTTCCCAAGCTGAATGTCGTCGGTTCGAGTCCGATCATCCGCTTCAAGATGGAAAGCCCTGCAGTAAACAGGCTCAGGGCTTTTACTTTCCAAATTTGTTTCAGGTGGACGGTTGCAACTAGTGTTTAGCTGACAGGGACAGCAATTTTATCTCAGTCTAAAATTGCCGGAACTGCCAGAACCCAAAAGGCTCACTACCACTTGAGAAGCCGGAAGCCATTGTTTGATGGCAAGAAGTCGAAGTATCTCAAAATGACTGAAGTCGGCGAGTATGAGGCAGCGATCGCCCGTGGTAAGCAACTCAAGCAGATGGATCGGCAGATTGAGGCTCTACGCCAGCGAATTGGCAAGATTGAGACTGCGATCGCAGCGGTATAACATTTGAAGCTCTATTTGCTACCGCGTAGAATTGCCAGTGCTTGTGTCACTTCTTTGCCCTTGGTTTCGATCACGTCGAGTAGTTCATCCGGTGTACGAAGGTCTTCGGTACTCTTGGCATTGGGATTCACTGCCTTGAGGTCGTAGTTTTTAGCTTCAATTTCCTCAATGGTGACAGTCCAACTGCGATCGCTCTCTTCTCTGGCGGGCAACCTCTGAAAGAAGTCCTCGAAGTGTTCCAGGGTGAGGGGAGATTTTTTGGCAACTTTGAGATCAGAGAGGTCGTAGTACCAGATTTGCTGGGTGGATTTGCCTTTGGTAAAAAAGACAAGGTTGGTTTTTACACCCGCCCCAGCCGTGGTGAAGACACCTCCTGGTAGGCTGACGATACACCAAACATCCGCATCATCCAGCAGTTTCTTTTTGGTTTGCACAAAGGCGGTTTCGTTGGTGCGAAAGAGAATCCCTTCATCTAGCACGATGCCGCAGCGTCCTTTTGGTTTGAGGCTGTTGAGGACATGTTGCAGAAATAGAACCTGAGTGGAACTGGTTTTGTAAGGGAAGTTGGTTTGGGCTTCTTTGCCTTCTTTGCCGCCAAAGGGGGGATTCATCAGAGCAACATCGTAGAGGGCTGGGGCAGTGGTAAACAAACCGCCATAGGTTTCGCCGCCAGTGAGGGTGTTGCCATGCCAGATTTGGGGGGCATCGATGCCGTGGAGGATGAGGTTAGCGAGGGCGATCGGGTAGATGGCGTTGTCTTTTTCCCGTCCGTAGAAGGTTTTTTGCTTGAGGATTTCCAGGTCTTCGGCACTGGTGATGTTGGCGTTGTTTTTACCTGCCATGTGCTCGTAAGCTTGAGCCAGGAATCCACCTGTACCGCAGCCTGCATCGTAAACCGTTTCGCCAATTGTGGGATTGATGGCTTGCACCATTGCCCGCACTACAACGCGGGGGGTAAAGAATTGCCCGCCATCGTTGCCTTTTTCGCCCATTTTCAGCAGTAAGCCTTCGTAGACCTGGGATAGGGTGTAGATGTGGGTATCGTCTATCACCTGGCTGCTGATTTCGTGGACTTTATCCAGGATGTCGAGCAGGTTGCGTTCGGTGTCGATGCGGGTGCGTTCGGTGCCGGAAAGGATTTCGCTGATTACCTTTTGGCGTGGCTTTGCGTTAGGTTGTTCACGCAGTTTTTTCAGATGGGGCAGGAGATCGCCATTCACAAAGTCAATAAATCCATTAATCTTGCCATCCTGAAGTTCTTTGCGTTTCCAGCCTTGAGTTAGTCCATCGCGAAGGGTGAGCAGGTCTTCGCTGTAGGGGGCTGCCCAGTCGTGCCAGCGATAGGGCGGCTGAAGGGAATAGGTGAAGCTGGCACCGACGGCTTCGGCATGTTCAGCTTCTTGCTGTTCTTGTTCGTCGAGGATGCGGAGAAACAGAATCCAGGTGAGTTCAGGGACATATTGCAAGGCTCCGGCACAGTTGGAACGGCGCATGATGTCGCAAGCGGATTTGATGTATCCGTCGAGGCTTTGTTGGGTGTTGAATTTGCGTCCGTTACCGTTACCGTTTTTTGCTGCGCGTGCCATTGGGTTTTGGAAGATGGATTCAGGAATTGGGGATACTCAGAGCTTTTGCTTGAGCCAAAACTTGACGAACAGGTAAAACCTGCGCCCGGTTCAAGCGGAGTAACTGTACTGTGACCCGCCCGATCGCCGTTAAGGGCTGAATCATACCACTGTCTGCTGCAAAGCAAAAATGCGCTGTCCAGGGGTCTTGGCGGGGATGGTAGAGCCTGATGGTTTCGCCTGTTTCTGGATCGATCGAGGCAATATCGCTACCTTTTGCCTGGTTGCACAAGGTACAGGACAGGGCAAGATTCTCCTCTGTGGTTTTGCCGCCGTGTTTTTCGGCAATGATGTGATCGACTTGATGGGCTGCAAGGGACAACGGCTCTGGGATTAAACAGTATTCACAGCATTCCCCTGCCCGATCGCGAACCATCTGCCGCAGAGAGGCAGACACGTAGGTTTTGCTCATGATGCCTGGTGTAGCTTAAGCAGAGCTTGAGCTTTGGCAAGCCGCACCAGATGTTCGATAAATTCGTAGTGTTGCCACAATTGACGATCGCGATCGTTAAACCCTTCAGTCCGATTTTTTTCGAGTAGGGCTTCGATATCAGCCTGGACAGAGGGGGAAAGACGTAAATTCAGGATTTCCTGAGCAGAAGGCATTTGGGCAAAAAATTCCAGGATTTCTGTCAGCCCGGAAAAGCCTGTGGAGGGGTTGGCGGCGAGTTCTTGCATTCCCAATGCCAAAATCTGAGGCAATTGATCCTTCAGCGGTTCTAACTGCGAGGCGATGTCATCAGGGATATCGATCGTGATTTGCATAGCGATTGCCTGTCATTGCCTGGAAGTTACGGTGGTTTGCCGGGGTGTCTTGATTATAGTTCTCCATTAAAGGCTTGTCGGAGAATGGCGGTAGGGAGTTGGGCGATCTCATCGAGTTGATCTTCTAAAGATTTCGCCAAGCTGGTTGCAACTGTGAGTTTTTCCTTGATGTGCGAGATGATTCTGTTTTGTTTCTCTAATGAGACAACAGGGATTGCTAGTTGTTGAACTTTGGAAACACTCAAAGTATGTAGGCCTGTAGTTGTCATTGCCTTCTGAATCATCTGAATTTTGCCAAGCTCACTGTTCAAATACAAACTAAGAAAATCTGGATTTTCCTTGGTTTGGTCTAGGCGAACCCGTATCAGGTGATTTTGATGTATACATTCTCCTAATTCGCCTCTATAAATTGCATTGCGTCCAATCTGATCGATACTGCCGTTACCCTCAACAATGAGAAGATCGCCACATTCTAAACGGCACCGCTCAAGTTCAAGATCTGTGATTTCAAATCGTTCAATCACAGACAAATCTAACCAACCGCGTTGAACATTTCTAACAGTTAAATATGGACGGTGGAAAGAATGGGGAGATCGATTAGGAGTCTTTTGGATACCTCCTGACACTAAAGCTATATCCCCCAACTTTTTGCGTTTCCAAGTTTGGGCTTCGGGGCTGTCGAAGACTTGGCGGAGGTAGGCGGCGGGGAGTGCTTTAGCGGCGGCGAGTTGGGTAAGGGTGGCGGCGCGGGCTTGCTCCACGGCTGCCATCTGCTGATTGAGGATAGTGACAATTTGCTGCTGTTCAGAGAGTGGAGGTAATAATACATCCCAATCAAATAGTTGTTCACGATTAAGCTTAGGCATTCGTGCTCTTCTTGATTGAGCATCCGCATAGCTTGTAAATTCATCGGATATTAGCAGCCAAGTTAGAAAGTGAGGATCGAGTACTTCAGAATTGACCGTGAGAGGATACATGTCTGCGCTGCAAACACCTCGAAAATCAACATATATAGCCTTACGCAAATACGGTCTCAATTTTGAGTAAAGTACGTTACCAGACTCAAATAGATACTTGCCGCTAGTCATACCTTCTTCAGCAGCAGTTCTAAGATAGAGTAATCGGCACGTGCCCCCCTCAATATTTTCGCCATTAACGTGCGGTAAAGCTCCATATTGGGGTAGTTTTGGGTCAACCTGTCGAGCAACAATATCACAAACATTACCGAGCTTGCATTGTTTCCAACCTTTTGGCAGTGGCTTTTCTGCTTTCTCCTGTTTGGTCGCGATCGCCTTTGTCACTGTTCACCCCGTCTCACACCTTCGCTATTCATCATCCTCAAACAAAGCTGCTAAATCCTGCCTGCCACTTCCAACCCGCAGAATTTCTACATCATTTCCTTGAACTCGATAGAAGATGATATATCCATCCAAGGGTAAGCCGCGTAAGTCCTCTCGAAGCTGGGCATATCGCTTTCCGAGGTTGGGAAACTGGAGCAGCTTTTGGCACTTCTGGTTAAACTCCTGAAGCAATTGTTCTCCTGCTTCAATATTGTGCTCAAGAAAATAATCGGCGATCGCATTCAGGTCGCGGCTGGCACTGGGCGCAATGATACAACGATTCATTCAGTAGCTTCCCGCGCTTGTCGAAACTTGGTTTGGAGTTGTTCCATCACCGTTTCCAGCGGTATCCCCTCGCCCCGGTCTAACTCCGCCGCTGCCTCGTTCACCTGGTGGCGAGTCTGTTCCGTCCAGGCTTCGTACTCCTGATATTTTTCTTCCAGCAGTTTAAACGCCTGTGCCAGCACCTCATCTGCCGATTTGAACCGACCACGCGCCACCTGCTCTCGAATAAATTGTTCTTGCTCTGGTTTCAGGGTAATGCTCATAGATGGTTGACCTACGCTGAAAACAATTTTAGCTTCGTTTCCTGAAGCACATCGACGGGTTTCCCCAACAGCTTCAGGGCATTCAAGCCCCCCGCCCTAACCACTTCCGGCACCTGGAACAGTCGCGCATCCTCCAGCCCATCCGTCCCCGCAATCACAAACTGTTGGGCGATCGCCTGTACCGTTTGCGCCGTTTGGGGCGGCATGACCTTCAGCCACTCCGTTTGCTGGCGGGCAAACTCCGCAAACCGGATCGTGCGGGTTTGGGGAGTTAGCCCATAGCCCAACTGCCCCAACACATCATACAGGTCATAGTCCTGCATCTCTCGAATCAACTGAATCACCCTCGGCGACACACCCCCCGCCACCAGGCGATCGAGCAAGCCTCGCCGCTCCTCCCGCACCACCCAACACAAGCGAAACTCCACTGGAGTCGTGGCAATGGTGACTAACCGTTCTGCCAACTGTGCCTCATACTCTTCCACCGGGACAGGCATTGCCCGACCATCCACCGTCGCCAGCACAAACCGCCCCTGAGATGTAATTTGCACATCAAACCCTTCTACAGTAATGATTCTTGGTGGATCAGGTGGATCAATGGGTGGATCAGGAAACTCGCCGCCGTCCCCACCTAGCTCGGTAGGATTTTGAGGAGACAGCTTGGTGAGGAAGGATTGTCCAAACAACCGAGTCGCATTGGTATAGTCATACAGCCGGAACATCAGCTTTTCGGTTGCCGCATCCAACCGCGTGCCCCGTCCCACCATCTGATAGAACGTAATCGGCGATCGCATGTATTTGAAAAACACCACATTCCGCAGACTGGGCACATCCACCCCAGTAGACAGCAAATCAACTGTGGTGGCGATAAAGAAATTTCGGTTACTGCCCTTTAGGTCTGCCAGATAATCTTTGCCGCCACTTTCTGCCGTACATTTGAATGCATAGTTGGTCACGGGCTTTTGTCCCTGCTGCTGGCACCATTGCACATAGAGATTGTTGAGTTCGATCGCCACCGCATCGGCATGGCTATCCCGCACACAAAAGATCACCGTCTTTTGTTCTGGTGTCCCGGTTTGCAGCAGATAGTTAAATAAATCCTGACACATCGCCAACACGCGATCGGGCAAAAGAATCCGATTTTCAAACGCGGTATTTTCGTACAGTTCTCGTAAATCGGCTTCGCTAACGGGTAATCCAGTGCGGGCATCAGTCGGATTACGTGCCAAAATTTGCGCGATCGTAATCCCCGTCTCATCCAGGTTCACTCGACTGCGCTGGATCTCACAGGCGGCTAAATAGCCATCCTCAATCCCCTGAGCAATGTCATACTCATAAACTGGCTCACCAAAGTAGCGGATATTGTCTGCTGTGATTTGCTGGTCTGCCTGAGTTTCCTGGGTTTCTTCCGTCAACTCCAATTCGCGAGGCGTTGCCGTTAAGCCGATTTGCACCGCGTTGGCATTGCGAGTCAGCACTTGCGACCATCGCCCCCAGGCAGAACGATGACACTCATCAATGATGATGTGGCTGAAGTAGTTCTCTGGATAGTTTTTGGTGAGAAAGTTGGCTGTGCCATCGTCCGTGTCCACATCCAGCGTTTGATAGGTCGCAATCAGGATGCGGGCATTTTTCTGAGGATTATTGGCTGAAACGATCGCTGCATTGGAGCCAAACACGTTTTGAAAGGCTCCAGATGCCTGAGTTCTCAACTCATCGCGATCGCACACAAATAAGGCCCGTGTCATCTGCCCTGCATCGGCAATCCGCTTCAGCAAGTTAACCGCAATAAAGGTTTTTCCGGCTCCTGTTGCCAGGGTCAACAACACCCGCCCTGGTTCTCCCCGTGTCTGGCATTGAGCAATCTTTTCCAACGCTGCTCGAATCGCCGCATCCTGGTAATAGCGTCGCACCGATTCACCCGCCGCATAGGGAGTCAGCAAGGGTTTGGCAACTTCGGATTCGAGACTGAAGCCGATGTATTGCTCATACCGCGATCGCAACTCGTTGGGCGTGGGAAACTGGCTCAATGTTTTGGGTTTGCTGGTCAGTCCAGTGGTGCGATCAAACTCCACAAATAAATGTCCATTCGTGCTGAAGACAAACGGCACATTAAAGCGATTACAAAGCTGATAGCCTTTTGCCTGCTCTAACCCATGCCCTGGCGGTAAGCCTTCGGCTTTGGCTTCGATTAAGGCAACGGCGATGGGTTGAGTCTCTTCACCCACCTGAATTCGCAAGGTATAGTCGAGCCGTCCACGCGATCGCTTTCGGGCTTTGCCGCCAACAATTTCAATGCTGCCAGCCGTCTCCTCACGTTTGATGTAATCCTCAATCCAGCCGCGTGTGTGCAGTTTTGGGTCAATTAGTTTTGCCCTGGTATCCGCCTCATTGAGTCCCATTGCTTGTGTCCTCAAGTAGCAAGGTCTTCACTGTGTTTCTCAAATGCCTGACGGATCAGAACCATCACATCATCGAGTTGATCTAGCGATGACACCCCCAATTCCACGTCCCCATTGCCCCATCTCCCCACATCCGTAATATCCCGACATAAGCCCTTGGGATCCTCAATCTCATCAAAACGCATATTTAGAGAAAGGCGTAAGCGATTTTTCTGTGGCACGACGTCCACAAAGTTTGTTGTCGTTTTATAGGCGATATAAAGCTTCTTGAATTCCTCTCGCACTGAAGCATCCAGATTCAAAATTCGCTTTCGCAGCGCCTCAAACAGCTTTAGAATGTCACCCTGAAGATACTCTGCATGACGGCTTCGGGCTGTTTCTGCTACAAGTGCCTGAGCAAGTTCCGGCAAATGATAGTTGATATAACTGCTAGATGCCCATCCCTTAAACACTTGGTAGGCATGGTAAATCGCTAGCTTCCATGCTGTAAGAAATGCTTCCGGTAAAACAGTTGTTTGATTCCAGGATATCTGTGCTAGCCGAATGTCTTTCTCACCAGCCCATCGAGCCGAAAAGAGTTCCAGATTTTGGATATCTATCCCATCAAAATGATGTTCCCCAGTACAATCGAGCACAAACGAGGCATTTAACCCATTGCCCCGCCGCTGAAATCCCAGCACCAACCACTGACCTAGGTTGACCGAAATCGCACGATCGTTGCGACCTGTAATCGCTAGGATGTGTTCGATTTTGTCATAGCCGATTAGATCGACCACTTCCTGCACATAGACTTTTGCTGCATCCAAAGTCTCTTGATCTAAAAAGACATCCATCAACAAAGCTTGTAAGTCAAATTCTTGTGTCCGAACGACACTCTTGGGATATGCCCAAATTTGGACTGCCCAGGATGCTAATTCTGCTGCTCGATCTTTGATTGTCTCCTCATTCCAGTGATCAAGCTGGGCAAGCCCCTGAGTGAGATAAAGGGGACTAACCTTAAAGCCCCCTTCCATATCCCGTTTTTCTTGAAAAGAGCGATCGCTGTATTCCGAGTTGTAACCCGTTAACGTCAGGTTGCCAATTGTGTGCAAATACTTTGCCTGAATTTCTTTCCAGTTCTCACCCAAATCTGCTTGCCACTCCACAGACAGCTTCGGATTCTGGGGCATGATGTGTTCGATCGTATAGTTCTCAGGATCTACTAACTCTTTTGTGCGCTTAAAGTTCTCTAACTTCCTGAGCAAATATCCTCGACTGCGGAAGTTGTAAACATCCTTAACTACCAATTCCCGCCTGAACTCTTCATCATCAGGAAATCGACGATAAGCGTCCTTTCGCACTAGCGCCAATTCCATGCTTTCCAAATAGTGGTTATGGTCAATTTCTCGACCAAGGGTGGCAAACGTTTTGTTCATCGAGTTTGTAGGCACTCCGGCGATCGCCCGTCGAAATACATAACTTTCTACTAACCGCAAAATACCGATAAAGTCTTGCCGAGTTAGCAGATTTTGGGCATAGTCCTCATAGACCTCTAGCAAAAAGGGATAGGCTACATCCACTTTGAGTATGTTGATGTCTCTTAAAGCCTGCTGGATTTCAGAGTCTGGTTCTTGATCGAGCACTAACTTTGCATAATGCTTTGAGTAACGGTAGACATCTGCCATAACGTCGGAAATCGAAATTTCCCTTTGGCGTTGCACATAGGTCTTAAAGCTGGTGTAAACATCTCGAATATTGGGAATCGCGCCAGACCGGGATTTAAGAGTGAGATAATCTCGCATAAAGCGGTCAAACAAATCAGTTTGGGCATCCTGGTCAAATAGTTGCTCCATTGGATACCAGTAGTGCTTATAGACCTTCTCCTGAACTTTTGGAGCTAAACCCATCAACACATAGTTTCGGATTAGATCGGCTTGAGACAGGTCTAGCCCTGTAGAATTCAAGCTTTCAAAAATAAGCTGAGGATTGTCGCGATCTCGTTCCAGAGAAATGTTTACGATGATCAGTTTACTGATGCCCCGATAAATGTTGCCTATGTCAGTGTCCTGCTTCCGCAATTGGCTTTCAAAATACTGATAATTCTCAACAATTCGCTTAGAAGCCTCTGTTGGCAATTCTCGATCCTCGATCAAGCGAATAAAAGTTTCGCGATCGCCCTGAGTTAGCAACAATTTATAACGGTCTTCTCCATCCTCCTCATTATTGAAGAGAAAATAACTTTCAATCTTTTTTCGAGTTGTCTCCAGTGGAACATTTAACTCCTCAGCTACTTT
>JAHHIA010000006.1 GCA_019359045.1 Scytolyngbya sp. HA4215-MV1 | reverse complement strand
TATTTCAACTGGATTTGGCAACACAGTCGCTTTAAAACCACTGCCGCTCAGAGAGCGGGATTAACGACGCGATCATGGAATTGGCGCGACATCGCTACTTACCCCACATTAATTTGACGCACTACCCGCAAGAGTATACTAGGAGGTTGCTGTCGCCACTAAAAAGCAAAATTGATACTGAACATGCCGATGTCAATCGCATATTCGTGATTGACGATTTGAACGAATTGCAAGAATTAAGTGAGGTTATTACATATCATCAAAAGTATGGGATTGATGTTTCATACGTAGAGATTAAGCAATTATATGAAGCAACTCCTTCAATTTGTGAAAAACCTCTTAGCTTCGGATTTATACTTATTGATGATGCACGTTTAGCAATATTTCGCTTTGATGAAAAGCGTAAAGTTAAGCAGATTGAAATTGTCTCGGATAGAGAAATATTTAAGAAATATGAAAAGATTTATGAGCGTGTTCGACATCTAGCAAAACCGCTGCATCCCTCAAGACATCCCACAGTCTAATCGGGGCGAGGAGGGAATTTAACCCTCCTCGCCCCCCTGCGATGCAGGTTCGCAACAAGCAGTTCATGACGACACGCAAACAGTGCGACTCTCGCAGAATGCACTAGTGCCAACAGCCTCGTGCCAGCGTAACGCATCATCTCATGCAGGTTGTAGAGTACGATCTCAACAGTATCAGTAGAGTACGATCGCCCTTCGCTGTAGCGATCTCATTATCCCATGCAGGTTGTAGAGTACGACCGCAATAGTATCGGTAGAGGGCGATCGCCCTGCACCGTATTACTCTCATCGTCCCATGCAGGTTGTAGAGTACGATCACAACAGTATCGGTAGAGTGAGATCGCCTACTTTAGAATAGAGGAATACAGTTAGAAACAGGTCACGCTCATGACAGTTTCTCCAGAGGAGAGGTTTCACCAACCACAACCCCGCTACAGCAAAGAAGAGTTTGCTCGACGGGGCGATGAGCTTTATGACACTCAGGTTCGCCCTCAAGTAGAAGAAGGGAATCACGGCAAGATTGTGGCGATCGATCTCGAAACCGGAGCCTTTGAAGTCGGTAAAAACAGCATAATCGCATCCAATCTTTTGCTGGCTCATCATCCCGATGCTCAAATTTGGTTTGTCCGCATTGGTTATCGCGCCGTTCATCGGATCGGATACTTTGAGGCGGGTTGACCACAATGATCTCAGGATACGTGAATGCGAATCGAGAAGCAATTATTCAGGTTGCGATCGTGGGTAGCAGTAACCAGTTGAAGAGTATCAGAGCAATCATTGATACAGGTTTTACAGGAGATTTAACCTTACCTAGAAATGTGATTGATCAACTAGGATTCACGTTGAGAGGATTGCAAAGGGTGATTTTAGGAGACGGCAGTCTTCAATATTTCGAGATGTTTGTCGGTGTTGTGATTTGGGATGGACAGATAAGGGAGGTTGAAATCAACGCAGCAGAAACAGATTCACTGATTGGAATGGGTTTACTGGAAGACTACAAGTTAGAAATGGAAGGAAGACCAAACGGTGAAGTCAGAATTACATCTCTGCCTGCATCCCTCTCAAAACCGGTCTAATTGGGTCGAGGAGGGAATTTAACCTCATCCCATGCAGGTTGTAGAGTACGATCGCAACAGTATCAGTAGAGTACGATCGCCAGCTTTAGAATAGAGAAGTCCAGCTATAACGAAGTCTGCATGACCCTCATCCTGATCGCCACAGGAGGGGGATGCTATCCTTTTTATAAGAGACTTTGAGGATAGAACACGATGAAAAGTCGTAGCTTCACAGTCATTCTTCATAAAGAAGATGATATGTATGTTGCTGAATGTCCAGAGGTTGGTACGGTTGATCAAGGGGAAACCATCGAGCAGGCGATCGCAGGTTTGAGAGAGGCAACGCGGCTCTACTTAGAAGAATTTCCCCTACCTGAAACTTCTCCTAGATTTGTGACTAGTCTTGAGGTCAGCTATGCCTAAAATGCCACGAATCTCAAGTAGAAAAGCGATTCGGGCATTGGAGCGTTTAGGATTTGAGCAAGTTCGTCAAACTGGTAGTCGTGTTGTCCTGAAGAAAGAGTCCGAAGAGGGCGAAATTGGTTGTGTTGTTCCTGTGCATCGAGAATTAAAGGTTGGCACGTTGAGCGGCATTCTCAAATAAGCGCAAGTCACGGTCGAAGAGTTCATTGAGAATCTGTGAGTGCGATCGTTGTTCTTGCAGGATGCGTTAGTGCCAACGACCTCGTGCCAGCATAACGTATTATCTCATGCAGGTTATTGGCTGCGATCGCACTTCGCTGTAGCGCGATCGCAGCCAATAAGTGGGCAATCAGAGCAAATGAGCACTGTGATCGGCAAAATGAGTCCGCAAATGACTAATTAAGTCAGACGGTTGAAACGGTGACAAACTGCGCGATCGTACCTCAGCGATCATACGGTTAGTCGCAAAGCTCGTGGATACTGGGTTTGGCGGACTGCATCCAAGTGATAGTCAAGGGCGATCGCATTTGATGCATCGACTAAAATCAATAGCCTGTTTTTTCTACTTGTTGGATTCCATTTTGATTGATTCTCATCGTGATGATGAGATCAAAATTCCTGGCGTTGCTGAAAAGCAGGATGATTTGGAACGAAGTTTCAAATCATTCAGCATCCTGTTTCGACGTAGACCGGATTAACTCGCACCCTCAGCTGCGGGCAGCGACTTATTGCAATCCGCCTTATCAAACTCAACCACCACATCCGGCGGCAATTGGGCAGATCCCGCGATCGCAAAAATGGGATAGAGTTCACTCGTACCCGTCTCTCTGGCTGCCAGCATGTCTTCTTTTTCAATCCAGAACAGGCTACGGCTGCCAAAGCGCAATTCTTTACCAGATACCACCCCTAAGTGGTAATCGATGGTTTCTTTTTGTTGGGTCACCACACACACCCGCCGTTTGAACTTAGACGGGTAAATATAAAAAGTGAGATCGCCAGCATACCAGGTGCCGACAAACCGCGCGATCGACGGATTTGCTTTCATCCAGCCCTGCTGAAAAGCTCGACGCTTCTTGCGTTCAGTGCTGCTCAGCCGCACATTGCTTACCAGGTTGTTGCTGGCAATTTGACGATCAATTGCGGCAAATTCGGCATTGGATGGGAAAGGAGACTCCGAAGGATTGCCCTGTACGGGAGCTTTTGGGGGAGGGGGTGCTTCAGGTGGTAGCTCGATCGGGGCGGGAGAAGGCCTAGCGGCAATTTTGTCATCAGGTTTAACTTGCGGTTGGGTTGTGGGGGTTGTGGGGGTTGTAGTGGGTCGTTTGGCTTGTGCGCCTCCAGGACGGCAAGTGGGATTGTAGTCGTAAACTTCCTTCCAAAGGCTAACTGTTCCTTTGCCGATCGGAAATTGATAAGCATTGCCGTCAGCAAACGAAACTCTTAAAGTTGCCTTACCCGGTTGAGCTGTACGAAGCATTTCCGCCTGGTTTGCATTCACCGCAAAGATATTACGTGCCATATACCAGTTGCTACGATAACGTTGTTGATCGCGGCTGTCCTGGTAGGTATATTCGCCCCCAAACACTTTGGGTTGGATTTTTTGAGGTTTTAGTTCTACTACTCGTCCATTGCCTACGGCAATTTCAATCAAAGTCGGCACCAACAATTGCAGCGCATCTTCAGCACTGAGATTGGCTGGCGGTGGTGGTGCTACTTGAACAAGCATTTCTGCATAGCAGCCTGCTTGTTTGCTGCCCCATTGACTGACAAAGACGAGAGAAACGGGTTTCAGACCATAAAACTCCCCAAAGGGGTCTTTGATCAAAACATTGTCGATCGGAACTTGTTCGCCGTGGCGATCGAGTACTGCTTTACCGACAACTGCGCCACCAAATTTCTCAATATTCACCACTCGGTTATAGGGCCACTTGGGTGCTGCCCAAGGTAGACCTCGAATAGTAATCAAGGCATCTTCTTGCAAGTTGACGGTTTTCACTTCGTCAGACAATGCCCGTTCCATGCCGATCGTCAGGAATAAAGGAGCCATCATCAGGGGCAACAGACGACTCTGAAAAAACGGTCTGAGCATAATTGCACCTACTCGAAAATCTGGATAAAGCAAGTCATCGATCGCTGAGCATCATACTCATCAGCACGCACTCCCCCCACAAACAACCGGATCATCGGCAGGGGATGGAGGATCAGGTGCAACTTGAGTTTGCACAGGCGGCGCAGGCGGGTTCACGACTGGCGCCGGAATGCTGGGCGCGGGAGCGCTGGGCACATAGGTTTGGACAGCACTGGAGCTAGAAACAGGAGCCACAGGATTGCTGCTCGCCGATGAAGTAGTAGTCGATGGGGAATTGCCAGTAATGTTTGCGATCGCTGGCGCTACACTGGCAGGCTGATTGAGCTGCGCCCTAGCAGTTTGGATAATGGGTGCAGCTTTTTGCTGCCAAGCGGGATTGTCAGAGATCTTCTCAGCCTCTTCCAATGCGGATTGCCAATGGTTACCAGCCAGCGCAGCTTGAGCCGCTTTGAAGTGCTTTTCATCCGCTGCCCAGCTTTTTTGCCATTGGGCGATCGTCATCTGAGCCGTTTTACCAATCGCCAGATGCGCTGGAATCACCTTGGCTGAAGCGATCGCCACATCTAATTGTCCTTTGCGATACTGCTCAGTTGCTTGCTTGAGCAACTGCTCTGACCACTCCGCTATCTGGGTTTGGGCTTCTGGATACGTCGCACTGCTCTGAGGAATTCTTCCTGCTTCGGTAACGGCTTGCTTAAAATTGCCCTTCTTTGCCAGGCTTTTTGCCTGAGCCAGGGCACACCCCTGTAACAAGATCTGGATATCGCCAAAAAAGCGAGCGTCCTTAGAAACCGTCTTCGCCTGGTTGATGCATTCCTGAGAATTGCCTGCAATGCTGAGGTTTCTGACCCGTTCCAGTATCGCTTGAGATCGCTGATCACTCTGCCACCGGGTATAGAAATAGGCAGTCACACTTCCACTCACCAGCAGTAGCGCACTCAACCCCAGTAGCAGAGGCGATCGCCGCAATTTGGACAAGGGCGGCACAAGCGCAACTTGCGTGCCGCCCCCCCCGGAACCCGGTGCTGGCGTGGGTAACTTCAATCCAGAAACCGTATCTGGATTCGGCATCCCAGGGCTAAAAGAAACGGTTTGCAACGATGCCGAGTTGAGCGTCGCGGTGCGGGCTACTGCCGCCGGAGTTGCTAATGGCAGCGTTTCTCCCGATTGCAGCGATCGCAATTCTTGCAAAACTTCTGTCACAGTTTGGTATCGCTGGCGGTAGTCGTAACGCACCATCTTGTCTAGGATGCCAGCCAGCACCGAACCGACGGGCACGCGTGCTTCGGGAGGTAGCACTTCGCTGTCCCGCCAAATGATTTCGCTATTGGTGGGGTCTTCGGGCAAACAGTTAGGAGGTAGCCCCGTCAATGCCTGGATACCTATGATCCCAACCGCATAGATATCGCTGCAATACCGAGGCTTACCGCCATATTGTTCGTTGGGCATGTAACCGGGAGACCCGATCGCCACCGTCATGCTGGTTTGTCCACTGGGGTTAATCGTCTGGGCACCAATCTGCTTGACGGCACCAAAATCGATCATCACGACTTGATTGTCTTGCTTGCGCCGAATCAAATTAGAAGGCTTGATGTCTCGATGAATCACGCCCTGTTGATGCACAAATGACAGGGTCTCTAAAATGCTGACCAGTAAAGCAATCGTTTGCTCTTGCGTAAATTTGCGACCGGGCGTCATTTCCTGGCTGAGGTCATGCCCATCGATAAATTCTTCAACCAGATAGAATTCTTGCTCTTCTTCAAAATGGGCTAACAGTTGTGGAATGCGATCGTGTTTGCCCAGCTGATGCAACACTTTGGCTTCCCGATCGAACAACTCCCTCGCCAGCTTCCACGAGTCAGGATGGGTTGCCTGGGGTTTGAGTTGCTTGACCACACAAACCTGGTGATCGGGCAAATGCCAATCTTCGGCAAGATAAGTTTGCCCAAAGCCACCCCCACCCAGGTGCTTGAAAACGTTATAGCGCCCACCGATTTTCATTCCCAGCATGACCATAGTGCAATCTCAGTGTTTGTCTCTGGGTTAATACTGAGACCTCAAGCCAAAGGTAACATAGGCTGAATCTCAGAGGAATGGCTGGAAGTCGGTCTAGAACCTCCGATCCCTGCTTTTTTCTCCCTGGATAGCCCTCAGGTGAGATCGCGGCTTTTACGCAATCTACTTGGCTGCTTTAACAAAATTTAATATTTTGTTGCGGAACGGGTCAAATCTGCTGCTTCGTTCTCTGAATTTGGATACGCTCTAACCTGGGTCAGGAATCAAGATCAGTCCAAAGTTCAATGAATTCCCTGACGTTTCACCGCACCATAAAGCAATCTTACGAGGATTGAGAAAGGAGAGGCTTTGTAGGCAATCTCTTTTTCAACGTCCTCCAATTTCACTCGTGATTGAAAAGGCTATTGCCGAAAAGTTGTAACCAGATTGCAAAAAGGAGAATATTCCACCCATGACCAAGACTAAAAGTATTGGCAACGTCACCCCTCATACCTCAGATGTGATCACCGGGCTAATTATCTTTTTATCGATTAATTTTTTAGTGGCGGCGATGTACCATCACATCATTAATCCTTAACTCGAAAGTGCTGTCCTGACCAGCTAGGGATCCATCTCGCGATCGGTTTCTAAAGCGTCGGTATATCTGGACATCGAAACTATCGACACGAGACGATAATTCGGTGTCCTAATATTACTCCTCTCTTATCTTTTCCATATGCCTCTCCCCTCCGGTTGTATCGGTAAGCGAACAATAAAGGTGGAACCGACGCCAAGGGCACTATTCAAGTGAATCTTGCCTCCATGGAGCATGATGCAGTTCTTAACGATCGCCAAACCTAACCCGCTGCCCTGGATCTTGCCAACATTACTAGCACGATGAAAAGTGG
Organism: Scytolyngbya sp. HA4215-MV1; assembly: GCA_019359045.1. Taxonomy (GTDB): domain Bacteria; phylum Cyanobacteriota; class Cyanobacteriia; order Leptolyngbyales; family Leptolyngbyaceae; genus Scytolyngbya. Next base: position 388,413 of record JAHHIA010000006.1, on the reverse strand, counting down.
CAAATAAGTCTTCCTGGTCGCCTTCGGGAATCCCAATGCCCCCATCTTTGACTTTAAAAACTGCCATACCACTCTGGTAACTGAGATTAAACAGAATCTGTCCCCCTGCGGGAGAATACTTGACCGCGTTGCCTAATAAATTGCTGAAAATGTGGTGTAGCAGTACCTCATCCATTTCCACAGTGGACAATTGTCCGTCGGTTGTGAAAATAATTTCGTGATGATTGCCTGCATTAATCTGCAAGGTTCGGACGAGTTCCTGGCAGAAGGTTTCCAAATTCATCAGAGCCGGTTCATAGCTGAGTACACCTCCCTCTGCCTTGCCTAACAACAAGATTTCATCGAGCAGATAAAGCATTTTTGCGATCGCTTCTTCTACCCGCTTAAAGTATTCAGCCCGCTTAACCTCATTTAAATTTTGATGATAGTTTTGTAAGAGATCAAACGACATTCGAATTGTGGTAAGTGGCGTACGAAACTCATGAGAAACCATTGAAACAAAGCTAGATTTCAGATGATTTAGTTCGCGTTCTCTTGCTAATGCTCGGTTGATTTCAGCCTCAGCTCGTTTGCGCTCAGTGATATCTTGGATAACTGCAACCGCGTAAGCAAATTGATCATCTGAATTACGAACACATCCCACTCCCAAGTGGGTATGGATAATAGTCCCATTTTTACAAACGTAACGTTTGTCGATCGCGTATTGAGAAATTTCACCTGACAATAGGCGATTAAAACACGCTAAATCAAGTTCCAAATCGTCTTCAAATGTAACTTCTGTCCAAGTCATTTGGAGCAGTTCTTCGCGAGAATAGCCCAGCATTTCGCACACTGTTTCATTCACTTCCAGCCATTTCAGTTCCATGGAAGTAATGCCAATTCCCACCAACGGTAGATCAAAATAGCTACGAAATTGAGCCTCACTATTTCGCAGGGCATCTTCTGCACACTTTCGCACAGTGACATCTCGAACGGTGCAAATGAGTCCCCCTGTATTCAAAGCCGTGAGAGACAGTTCTTGATAGAAGGAATTACCATTGCGTTTTTTGCCAATGGCTTCTCCATACCAGTCGCCTTGATGCTGAATTTCTGACTGGATAATCTGAGTCAATCGATCAATTTCAGCTTCACTATACAGTTGGTGCCAGTGAATGCCCATCAATTCATGGGTCGTTTTGTAACCAAAAACTTGGGCGTAGGCGTGATTCACATAGGTATATTCACCCTTTTCACTCAGCATGGCAATGCCTTCTCGACAAGCATCCATTGCAGTGGTTTGCTGCCGCATCACTTGCTGAGTGTGAGATCGCTCGATTGCATAGCGAATCGCTCGACTCAGTAAAGGATAATCAATTCGCCCTTTGACTAAATAATCTTGTGCGCCTTGACGCATCGCTGCTAGACCAACCTCTTCATCGTCTAAACCCGTTAAAACGACGATCGGCAAATCGGGTGCCAAACGATGAATTTGAGTAACTGCTTCCAACCCAAATGCATCCGGTAAAGACAAATCCGACAATACGGCATCAAAATGGCATTCTGGGAGATATGCTTGAATTTCTTGCAGAGCAGCACTGAGTGCTTCTACAGGTGTAATTTCCCAACACAAACTATCCAATGGAAGTCGTCTAGACATCAACAATAATTCCTGCAAAAAGTCGGCATCTGCAGGATTATCCTCCAAAAGTAGTATTTTTAGATGTGTCTGGGGCATAGATTAGGAATGCATTGTTCCGAAGGGCTGATAGCGACTAGTTTGCTAAATTAACAAAGCTCCCTAATAAGAAAGTTTTTGAGGCAGATGAAACAGCCATTTCAGCAACTCATTTCAACAACTAGAAGGCATTTGACTGCTGCCAACCAAAAAGACTCAATTAGTTCAATAATATGAACAAATTCAGCAAAAGCAACCGGCTTGGTGATATAGCAATTTGCGTCCAATTCAGAGGGCTTCAAAATATCAATTTCGGCAGCAGAAGTTGTCAAAATAACAACTGGAATTGTTTTGAGCTGAGGATCAGCTTTGATTTCCGCTAATACTTCTCGACCATCCTTTTTCGGTAGGTTTAGATCAAGCAAGATTAGATCTGGGCAAGGCACTCCCTGATAGGTTCCTTGGCAGCACAGAAATTTCATGGCTTCTGCTCTATCCTCGACTACATGTAAATTGTTGAGTACTTTGGCAGCACTTAAGGTTTCTAAGGTCAGATCGGCATCGCTGGGTGAGTCTTCAACCAAGAGAATTTCAATGGGCCTAACGAGCTGAACATGGTTCATAAAGGCTTAGGTGAAATTGCTGCGCCAAAGCTGACTGCAATCGTCCGTTCAGAAAAGCATTTTGAAAAATTGATTGCCACGATGGAGGAACAAAGTAAAAAAAACCTCGCAACCTGAACACCTGAGCTAAACGCCTTATTAAACCAAGCCATTATGCTTGTAAATTAAAGTCATACGACTAATGAAAAATAGTTTTGATGCTTTTAGGGTGAGCAGTCGATGAAGACACCTCTCCATCAAAAAAATCGGGTCAACTATCTGCACTTGCTAGATAATTAACCCGATTTTCCAAAATGCTAGGTGATACAGATCACTGATGTGATCGATCGCCTCATCTGAGACAGCTTATTCAGTCACAGCTCTAATTCGACAGGAGGGCTTGGCATTGGGTAGGTCGGTTTTACCTTAAGGAAGCACCATTTCTGCCCACATGCGAAGCCTCTGTCCGGTTACTTCGTTTCCGAGAATTCAGCATCAATCACATCATCGCCGCTGCCTGAGGAGCCAGTAGTCCCTCCAGTGCTTCCACCCTCATCAGTAGGACCACTTGGTCCTGGAGCTGCACCACCTGCTTGCTGATACAAGTTGGTAGTGATGCCATAAAGGGCTTGCTGGAGGTCCGTCGTCAACGATTTGATATTGTCGAAATCGTCTTTTGCGATCGCCTCTTTCAAATCTTTAACGAGACCTTCCACCTTAGTCTTATCAGCAGCGGGAACCTTATCGCCCAACTCGCTAATTTGTTTCTCAGCCTGGTATGCCAATGAATCTGCCTGGTTCTTCAGATCAATTCGCTCACGGCGCTCTTTATCCGCAGCCGCGTTTTGTTCTGCTTCGCGAACCATCCGTTCAACATCATCCTTGGGTAGGGTCGAGGCACCCGTAATGCTGATTGACTGCTCCTTGCTCGTGCCTTTGTCTTTGGCATAAACCGTCAGGATACCGTTAGCGTCAATGTCGAAAGTGACTTCAATTTGAGGAACGCCTCGGGGAGCCGGCGGGATGCCATCCAAACGGAAAGTACCCAGGCTCTTGTTATCGTTTGCCAGTTCCCGCTCACCCTGTAGTACATGGATTTCCACATTGCTTTGACCATCTACCGCTGTCGAGAAGACTTCGGATTTTTTGGTCGGAACAGTAGTGTTGCGAGGAATAATTTTGGTCATGACACCGCCTAGGGTTTCTACACCCAGGGACAGTGGGGTGACATCCAGCAGCAGAATATCTTTCACTTCGCCTGCCAGGACGCCAGCCTGAACCGCAGCTCCGACAGCGACCACTTCATCTGGGTTGACGGTTTGGTTAGGGTCTTTGCCCAGTACCCGCTTAACCAGTTCTTGCACAGCTGGAATCCGGGTAGAACCACCCACCAACACCACTTCATCAATGCCGCTCTTGTCAACTTTGGCATCGCGTAGGGCATTTTCAACCGGAATGCGGCAGCGATCGATCAAATCAGAACAGAGTTCCTCAAACTGACGCCGAGTCAACGTCATATCCAAGTGCTTGGGCCCATCCTGTGTTGCCGTAATGAAGGGCAGGTTCACTTCTGCTTGCTGCACACTGGACAATTCAATCTTCGCCTTTTCAGCCGCCTCAGTCAGACGTTGCAGGGCTTGTTTATCTTTGCGGAGGTCAATGCCTTCGGCTTTCTTAAATTGTTCTGCCAGGTAGTCCACGATTTTTTTGTCGAAGTCATCACCGCCTAGGTGGGTATCCCCTGAGGTTGCGAGCACTTCAAACACGCCATCGCCCACTTCTAGGATAGAAACGTCGAAGGTTCCACCCCCCAAGTCAAACACAATGATGGTTTCGTTACTCTTCTTATCCAGACCATACGCTAGCGAGGCAGCGGTTGGCTCATTGATAATCCGTAGCACTTCAACGCCGGCAATTTTGCCTGCATCTTTGGTTGCCTGACGCTGGGAGTCATTGAAGTAGGCAGGAACCGTAACCACAGCCTGAGTAACCGTTTCACCCAGGTATTTGCTAGCATCGTCAATCAGTTTACGCAAAACTTGGGCAGAAATTTCTTCCGGCGCAAATTGCTTGCCTGCTGCGGGGCAATCGAGTTTCACGTTGCCATTGACATTCAAAACTTTGTAAGCAACTTCGGTTGCTTCGTGGGTAATTTCGTCAAATCGACGACCAATAAAACGCTTTACAGAGTAAAACGTGTTTTCTGGGTTCATCACTGCCTGACGTTTCGCAATTTGCCCGACCAGCCGATCGCCATTTTTTGCAAAAGCGACCACCGACGGGGTCGTGCGGAAACCTTCCGCGTTGGCGATAACGGTGGGCTTTCCACCCTCCATCACCGCGACACACGAGTTGGTCGTACCCAAATCAATTCCAACAACTTTTGCCATAGGGGTGCTTCAGCTCCATCAATAAAATAGCGACTAGTAACTGCTCCCAGAGATCTGGCAAGTTGCAGCGTCAAAAGCTGACTCACGTTGACCAGTTCGATCGGGTTGGCAGCAGCTGGCTGTTCAATAGCCAGGTGGAAGGGAAAAATTCGAGCCGTAACCGTTGCCAATCACGATCGACAGTCGGTGCGGCTCTATCGTCATATCCATGTATCAAACGCGCAGACCCGATTAATTCGCGGTGGATGCAATTCCTGGACATGGGAGTACTGCCAGAGCAAACCGTTAAATCTCCTACCCTCTATACTGATCGCGGTCGCCTTTCTGATGAAGGCGTATTTACCGAACAAAAGGTAGGGCGGTTGGATCGGCTCACGCTTGGCTGTCGTCTTGCGTTTCACCAAGTTTCACTTTTACCACTTTGGGGCGGGCTGCCTCAAAGCGCGGCAAAGTGAGGGTCAAAATCCCGTCTTTGAACTCGGCTTTGACCTGGTCGTTTTGCACTGCAGCAGGCAGAGAGACAACTCGATAAAATTTGCCATAGCGAAACTCGGTGCGGAAGAAACCACTTTCCTCGGCGACTGGCTCAGGGCGAGTTTCACCAGCAATGGAAACGGCTTCTCGCCCAACTTGAATGTCAAGTTCATTGGGAGCAATGCCGGGAAGTTGGACTTGTAATACAAATTCGGTATCAGTGCCCTTCAGTTCCACCGCGGGTGCCCAAGCGGTTGCTGTTTCTCGGAACCGGCTCAACGAGTCTCGACTTGCGATCGCCACCTCATCCAGAAGTTGATCCATCTGACGGCGGAACGTATCGAGTTCGTACCAGGGTTGCAAACGGATGTGTGCCATGATCTGTGACCTCTTGAATTTCTGAGAGAGTTCTAAAGTTTTGCTGCGTTTGTGTCGATCGTCCACATTCACCTATTACCTAAGCAACCCAATCCATTTTTAATCAGTGGTTTGCAAAGGGGGACAGAACTCCAGGCGCAGCCATGTCTTCAGTTCATGTATTCAGTGTAGGCAAGTCCAAGCTTTGTAACATTGGCGCAAACCGTATCAGAAAGGAGGGTTCCCCGAAGGAATCAAACTTCTTTATAGAAAACATGCCTAGCCCCTATGAAAACCAACCGGATTCGGTTAAAAATAGTATGAGAACTATTCAAAAATCTTTAACAAGGAGTGAGAGTATGGACTGGCGCTTGCTCATCGTGTTCTTCCCACTGATTCTGGCTTTGGGCTGGGTTGCTTACAATATTGGGCAAATTGCTCTGAAGCAAGGATTGGACTTCCTCTCAAAAGGTTGAGTCTGGGACTCTCCACCTTCTGCTCATGTCATCTTTCCACTATCAGCTTGTGGAAGGCTTCAAGCCTGCAGTAAAGATCGGAGTCATGTCTCAAGGCATAGAATTCTGAGAGCGTACTCAGTGTCATGGCTGGAGGGAAGGCTGGGGTAATTAATAGCACGTTTCTTCGGTTCAATCATGCACTCGAACGAATGCGTGATTGGGGAGTGCAATTATTTCTTAGTGAGAGCTTGAACCTACTTAGGGGCGCGGTCTACCGTGCCCCTCTCTTTTTTTTCAATCATTATCTGGAAAGTGGTTATCCAGAAAGTCATCTCTGCGCGCTGCTGTCCTCGCCTCCTGATAAAGATTCACGAATTGAAATTCTCTTTTCTTGCTAAAGTGCTTTTATCATAGTACTTGTGTACTTAGTGAATCAGGTGCCTTAGCAAATTTGAGCAAGAGGTTGCTAAAAACTTGGGCGGGTTTTTGTCCCCAACAAGCGAATGCCAAAAACTTCTCTATGAAGATATTTCTAAATCGTTAGAACAAGCTGACATGGGGGCATGGGACACGGAGACGCGGGAATTTTCATTAGACTTGCTAATTTTCCGCATTTTCTGTTCTCCGCGTCAGTGTCAACGCCATCCCCAAATGCTAGATGCACCTTTCTCTATAAATGAATCCTTGACAGGGAGTTGATTCAGATCAATGAGCTGGCAGCGATTCTCGCTCCCATTCATCGCAATCCCCATGCAAAAACTTTTCTTAGTTGGTGGGCATCAGTGCCATAATCTGGTCGATAAACAGCTGGTGATCGACCACCGGTTTGGAGATGTAACCATCTGCCCCACTTTGCTTCAGAAAGCTCTCGCGATCGCCTTCCATCGCATGAGCAGTGACCAAAATAATGGGCAATTGAGCCGTCTTCGGGTCATTTTTCAGCATTTGGGTAATCTTGATACCGTCTACCGCCTTGCCCTGATAGACACTGCGAGATAAAGACACATCCATCAGAATGATATCGACTTCCCCTGCCTGGGCAATTTGCATGACTTCTTCAACATTCTCCGTGTGTTTTACTGCCAAGCCACCCCGTTTGGTCAGAATTTTGGAAAACACACGAGCATTAATGAGGTCGTCTTCCACAATTAGAACCGTTTTCATGGTGTTTCCCTTTTTGTTTGCTCCAGAGTGAGGTAGTCTACAAGCCTTCGTTTGATCGTGCGGTGGAAAGAAATTTAGAAATCTCCACTATGCTATTCGTGATCCAAGTCAAATTAGCAGGAAGCTTTTGTGAACTCAGAAGTAGGATATAACGCTTATGGCTAAGCAGTTAAATATGCTCTCAGGAGGACAGGTCATTACGACCGCCTTGCACACCGAGATGCAACAGTCCTATCTTGAATATGCCATGAGTGTGATCGTCGGGCGCGCTTTGCCCGATGTCCGAGATGGACTGAAGCCAGTTCATCGACGAATCTTATACGCGATGCATGAACTGGGGTTGACCCCAGACCGTCCTTACCGTAAGTGTGCGCGGGTAGTGGGGGATGTGTTGGGTAAGTACCACCCTCATGGTGACCAGGCAGTTTACGATGCCCTGGTGCGCATGGTGCAAGATTTTTCCAGTCGCTATCCAGTGCTGGCGGGACATGGCAATTTTGGGTCGGTGGATAATGATCCCCCGGCAGCAATGCGATATACCGAGACTCGGTTAGCCGCAGTAGGCAACGAAGCTTTGCTGGCAGAGATTGGGGAAGCGACTGTTGATTTTATTGGAAACTTTGACAATTCTCAGCAGGAGCCAACCGTGCTCCCGGCGCAATTGCCATTTTTGTTGCTAAATGGCAGTTCGGGGATTGCGGTAGGGATGGCGACAAATATCCCGCCACATAATCTGGGTGAAGTGGTAGATGGGCTGATTGCGCTGATCGATAATCCCAATTTGACAGACGATCGTCTGCTGGAGTTGATTCCGGGACCTGATTTTCCCACGGGCGGAGAAATTTTAGGCACAGAGGGCATCCGTGAAGCATACGCAACCGGGAGAGGCAGCATTCCCATGCGGGGAGTTGCCCAGATTGAGGAAATTCAACTGGGGCGAGGGCGGCATCGACGGATGGCGATCGTGGTGACCGAGTTGCCCTATCAGGTGAACAAAGCTGCCTGGATTGAGAAAGTGGCAGAATTAGTCACCAACGGCAAGATGGATGGCATTGCGGATATTCGTGATGAGAGCGATCGCGATGGCATTCGGGTGGTGATTGAATTGAAGCGTGAAAGCAATCCCCACAAGATTCTCAACGATCTCTATCGACAAACTGCGTTGCAATCAAACTTTGGGGTGATTATGCTGGCGCTGGCCGATCGGCAGCCCCGCCAGATGTCGCTGCGAGAGATGATGCAGCAGTTCATCAATTTTCGCGAACACACGCTGACTCGTCGCTATACCCATGATCTGGAGCAGGCAGAAAGCCGTGCTCATCTGGTCGAGGGGCTGCTCACTGCGTTGGCAAATCTGGATGAAATCATTGAGATTTTGCGGAATGCGCCGGATGGCAGTACTGCCAAGGCAACTTTTCAATCCCGGTTCGAGTTTAGCGATCGCCAGGCAGATGCCATTCTTGCTATGCCCCTGCGTCGTCTGACGGGATTGGAACGGCAAAATCTCCAGAACGAGTTTAATGAACTCACAGTTCGGATGCAGGAGTTGAGAAAACTGCTCAACGATCGACGTGAATTGCTGAAAGCCTTTAAAAAAGATTTGCGGGCATTAAAGAAAAAATTTGGTGACGATCGGCGCACCCGCCTCATTGGCAATGGTAGTCAATCCTCAGCCGCGAGCGAGGTAGAATCCAGCGCTCCCAATGGAGAGACGAACGACCCTGCCTCACGCTTGCTCGAAGAAGAAGAAATGGCTGAAGAAACGGTCATTGAATTGACGCAGCGAGGCTATGTGCGGCGTTTGACTCCCAAGAGCTTTGAACGACAAAACCGTAATCGCAACAACGACAAGCCCGATCGCGTGCTGGAAGATATCGACGACTTTGTGACTGAGGTCCAGTTTGCCGATACGTTGCAAGAAATGATTGTCTTGACTCGCAGCGGCAAAGCGTATTCTGTCGGAGTTGGTGAATTACCCCAAGCTTCTGGACGCACCGCCCGAGGGACTCCTTTGATCACCCTCTTGCCGACTGCGGCACAGAATGTGGAAGAGACATTCATCAACCAGTTTATCTTGCCAGAAGATTTTGAAGATCTGGACTTAGTTTTGCTTACCCAAGAAGGGCGGATTAAACGACTGCCGGTCTCAGATTTCACCAACATGACAGCTCGAGGTTTAACTGCCCTCAAGCTTAAAGAGGAAGATAGCTTGCTCTATGCCAATCTGACTCAGGCAGGAGAACAAATTGTGCTGGCGGCATCCAGTGGGCGCTTGTTGCGATCGGAAATTAATGATGACTTGATGCCGCTTTCGAGCCGCACAGCTCAGGGGAGCTATGGTATGAGAATCCGTAAGCAAGAAACGATCGTGGGGTGTGCCACATTGCCAGAGGACGGGGATCTATTGCTGGTTTCTGCCAAAGGCTATGCCAAACGAATGGCGGTCAGTGCACTCCGTCTAGCAAATTTGGGTGAACTAGGCACCCAAGCCTTTCAGTTTAGAACCAAGTCAGATACGTTGGCAGCAATGATTGCCACGCCATTCGATGCGGAAGTCATTCTATTGACCAGTGAGAATCATATGGCACGGGTCAATCTGAATTCTGTGCCCCTTGAAGGGCGAGATGGGGCAGGCGACCGCCTGCTCAAATTGCCCGCCAGTGAGCAAATTGTCAACGTTATTCCACTACATTTGGGCACGACTTGAACCGTTCTAATCTGGGAAATTCTAAGATCAATCACCGAAAATCTAGACTTTTAGACTCTAAAGTGTAAAGTCGATCGTTGATTCCCCTTGCTCTTCTATTTCTCCCGATCGGCTTGAGTTAACTCTAGAATTTCATCGAAGCAAAAACGATGTACCAGATCTTGCAAGCCTTCTGCCAGTGCCCGATCATCCATTGGGATTTGTTGGATCAGTTCCAATAGGCGATCGGCATCGACTGCCAGAGCTGCCTGATGCAAATCTGCAATCCATTCGATCGGCATAATTTGCAGAGAACTAGGGGCAAGCATACAGGATACAGCGGGCAAATTGCCGGGTATCTGCGTCTTTTCGCCTTCGGCTGGTTCGGCATAAAGGTACTGCACACCAAGATGCTCAGCCATTTTTTCAAAAATTTCGTGTTCCTTAAACGGTTTTGCCACCAGGTCATCACAGCCTGCCGTCAGAATATTGGCTCGTTGTTCTTCAAAGGCGCTGGCAGTCAGGGCAATGATTTTGGGTTCCGGCTTTGTCCCCTCACCGGCTGCTTGCTGCCTTCTAATTTGGCGAGTGGCTTCGTAGCCATCCATCACAGGCATCCGCATATCCATCCAAATCAGATGGGGATGCCAGGTTTGCCAGTAGGCGATCGCAGCTGCACCATCGTTGGCTGTACGAGTCGCAAAACCAACTGCATCCAAAAGTTGGGCAATTAAATCGCGATTTTCAGGGCGATCGTCCACAATCAGCACGCGATAGATAGGTTGTTCGGGAGCAAGGTGAATCACCCGACGACGCAATTGCGGAGGCACCACTTCAGCAGGATCAGCCACTCTCACCATAACCTCACAGCCAAAGGTGGACCCCTGCCCCACTCCACTGGTAACCCAAATATCTCCGCCCATCAAACGCACAAACTGGCGACTAATCGTCAAACCCAATCCAGTGCCCTCTCTGGTATGAGTCCCACTACTTGTCTGGACAAATGGCTGAAAAAGTTGATCCATTTCTTTGGGAGCAATCCCTCGTCCTGTATCTTCGACCTCAAAATAAAGGTGCAAGGAAGAAGAGCATGGAGTCGCTGTCTCAGAGCTTTGCAGGTCCAGGTTTGAGGTTTGGGTGGACTCGATCGCTTGACTCCTGACTCCTGACTCCTGACTCCTGGCTCCTAACTCCTGACTTCTGGCCTTTCCCTCCGCTCTCACTCCCACCCGCAAAGTCACCCTACCCTGCTGCGTAAACTTCACCGCATTACTCAACAGATTGGTCAAGACCTGACGCAATTTACCCTCATCCGTCCAAATCCATTGGGGTAGGTCAGCCGCAAGCTCAAATTGCAATGAGAGTTGTTTTGCCTCCGCCCGAATCTGAAACATCTCTCGCAGCGTGTTCAAGAGCAGATGCAGATCGAAAGGGGCTGGATGCAAAACAATTCGCCCAGCTTCAATTTTAGACATTTCCAAAACATCATTGATCAAGTCGAGCAGGTGTTCGCCACTCCGGTTGATGGTTGCCAGAGAAGTTCGCTGGCGAGCCGTGAGGACAGGATCGCGCTCCATCAATTGGGCAAACCCCAGAATCGCGTTGAGTGGGGTGCGGAGTTCGTGACTCATATTTGCCAGAAAGATGCTCTTGGAGCGATTAGCAGATTCGGCAGCATTTTTGGCAAGCATGAGAGCGGTTTCTGCTTGGTTGCGCTCCAGTTCGGCTCCGGCACGAGCCGCAAAAATCTTGAGAATCATTTCTCTGCCAGGATCGGGAGACATGGGTTTGGTGTCGGTGACTGCCAGATACCCCAGCATTTCTCCATCCGAATCCAGCAGTGGAATTCCCATATAGCTCTCGGCTTTGAGCACGGCAATGTAGGGATCGCCCGGAAACAGAGCGGGGACATCACTGGGATAGAAGTAGATTTTTTTCCCTTTAATGACATTTTCGCAGGGTGTTCCTTGAAAGGAGAATTCAATGTTTTGGCAGAAATCTCCCCCCATCCAAAATGCCAGGGTGCGGACTCTGGAGTGGGCTTCATCTGCCCATTCGGTCACGAAAGCGCAGTGAACTTGCAAAACTTCTGCCAGATAACGAACACAGGTATGGAAGAAATCGTCGCCGGTTTTGGAAGCGGTGCCTTCGACAATGAGGCGTAGCGCTTCTTCTCGCTGTTTGCGTTCGGTGATGTCTTCGCAAATGCAGAGGAGATGGGTGGGATTGCCCTGGGGATCAAAGAGCGGCAGTTTGAGGATACGAGTCAGAATGGTGCTGTCCCCGACTTGAATTGCTTGCTCTGGGATTTCCAGTAGGGCGCCATGTTCAACGGCAATTTGGTCTTGTTGACGGTAGAATTCGGCTTGCTTGGGATCTACCAGTTCGTAGTCGCTACGCCCGATCGCCCCTTCTCGAGAAAAACCTAGGACAAGTTCAGAATTTTTGTTGATCAGGACATAGCGGAAGTCGTTGTTGATGTCTTTGGCAAACAGCGGCATGGGGATGCTATCGATGATGCTGTTGAGAAATTGTCGAGATTGTTGCAGGTCTTCTTCCAACTGTTTGCGATCGGTCATGTCTCGACTGATAACAAGAACTGAAGCGACAGTGCCCGCATCATCAAATTCTGGAACCACACGGGCAGAGTGGTAGGTAATCTGCTCTCGATAGGTCATTTCAAACTCAAAAGATTGGGCTTCAGCAGTTTGAAAAGCGCGATCGAGGGTGTTTTGCCAGAGCGCAGTCAGGGTTTCAGGAAAGCCCATTTCTCGAATGGTTTTACCAATGAAGGCAGCCGGGGGAATCCCCAGTTCTTTCTCAACTCTTGGGTTGATGTAGAGATAGCGAGAGTCGCGATCGAAGCGAACGATGATATCCGGGGCATTTTCAATCAGCGCACGAAATTCTTGCTCGCGTTGGCGGAGTTCTTCTTCCAGCCGTTTGCGATCGGAAATGTCTGCCATGACAAATTCCAGGCATGCATCGGTCGCATTCAGGCGTAACGACAGCAACACCCAAATCGTGCCGCCATCTCGATGTCGCATGGGTAGCTCATAGTCTCGAATTTCGCCATAGGCTTCTATTTGCGTTAGGATATTCTGTCGTGCATTTCCATCTAGATGGAAGGTAGTTGTGGAATGTCTGCCGATGAGATCTGCAGGAGATGAAAACCCCAGGATTTCGGCACAGCGATGGTTAGCTTCTAGAAACAGTCCATCTTGCAGTCGAGTACGACCAATACCGACTTGAGAATTCTCGAAAATATTGCGGTACTTGAGTTCGCTACGACGCAGGGCTTCTTCGGCTTGTTTTCGTTCGGTGATGTCTCGTGCCACTCCCATAACAGAGGGAGTGCCATGGATGTCATAAATCAGGGATTCGTTGCAACTAAACCAGCGCCAGCTCTGGTTTCGGTGGCGAGTGCGTAATTCCAGGTTTTGTTGAGCATGTCCGGTGCCAAGAATGTTTTGGAACGCGGCGTAACTGGTTTCCAGGTCATCGGGGTGGATGAAAGCGTTAAAGGGTTGACCTTCTGCTTCGGTAACGCTGTATCCCAGGATGGTTGTGACGTTGGGGGAGATGTAAGTAAATTTGCCTTCCTGGTTGTGGACGTAGATGATGTCGTTGGCATTTTCAACGATCGTCCGAAATTTCAGTTCGCTTTGTTGGAGGGCTTGTTCTGCATGTTTGCGATCGGTGGCATCGGTTCCCACTGAAAGAATTTCGATCAGGTTGCCATCGGCATCAAAAATCGGGCGATTTGCCCAGACAATCCAGACGAGATCGCCATTCTTGCAACTATTTTCGTTTTCATTGAATAAATAATTTTGGGGATGACGGCAGATGTCAAGAATCATGGCGTACAGATCGCGCCCAGAGGTCTCGGTTTCTGGAACGATCGTGCCAACGACATTGTGATAAAGAATTTCGCTGGCGTTGAAGCCAAAGAACCGCTGCCCATAGTCATTGATGAATTTGATCATGCCATCGGAATCCCACCGCAAAATGATGCAGTTTGCTGTTTCTACCAGATCCCGATATTGCGCTTCACTTTCTCGCAGGGCTTCTTCGGCATGTTTGCGATCGGTAATACAGGTGACAAATCCATCAATACAGTCTTCTTCCCGATTGAGCCGGAGCGAATATAAGCCCCAGTGGAGTGAACCATCTCGGTGACGATATTGCATTTCGAAGTTCTGTAATTCACCCTGCTGTTGCAGTTGCTCTAAGACCCATTGACGCAATTTCAGATCACTGTAGTGGTCAGCTGCTGTCATTTTGTGGATCACTTCGTTAGCAGCGTGGTAGCCCAGCAAATCCAGAAAGCGCTGGTTGCAATCGAGCAACAAGCCATCCGCCAGTCGGGTGCGATAGATGCCCACCTGGGAGTTTTCAAACAGGTTGCGGTATTTGAGTTCACTACGGCGCAGGGCTTCGGCGGCATGTTTGCGATCGGTAATGTCAGCCACCACGCCTTCCACACAGTTTTCTTCCAGATTCAGGCGAATGGCAAACAGCCCCCAACCAACCGAACCATCTCGACGACGAAATTGCATTTCCAGATTGTTGATTTCTCCGGTTTGATGCAATTCATTGACAATCCAGCGGCGATAGTTTGGGTCGGCATAAAATTCCGTAATGTGCTTTTTGCCGATGACTTCAGCCGCCGAGTCATAGCCGGCCCCTTCAATAAATTTGCGGTTGGCATCTAGGATAAGTCCGTCTTCGATCTGACTACGGTAGATGCCCATTTGGGAACTTTCAAATAACCGACGGAACTTCAGTTCGCTGGTTTGGAGGGCTTCCTCGGTGCGTTTGCGATCGGTAATGTCTTCAATCAGGGCAACGGTACATTGCACTTCTCCACCTGGATTACGAATAGCAGACAGGGTCAACCGTCCCCAAAACATGCCCCCATTTTTTCGCAGATAGCGTTTTTCGAGTTGAAAGGACGATCGGGTGCCTGCGATCACTGCTTGGGTGAGGGTACGATCGATCTCAATATCATCAGGGTGGGTGAATTGGGCAAAGGTGACGGTGCGAAAATCGGCTTCGTTGTAGCCCAGCATTTTTTGCAGCACCGGGTTAACTTGCACAATTCTGCCCTCGACATCTGCCAGACAAGATCCGATCGCAGCACTTTCAAAAATTGCTCGAAAGCGAGCTTCACTCTCCCTTAGAGCGGCTTCAGTATGTTTGCGATCGGTAATCGACATGCCTACCCCAATCATGCGGATGGCTTTGCCTGCTTCGTCATGAAAGGTTTGTCCTTTGCCCGCGATCCAATGAACGCTGCCATTTGCCCAAAGAATGCGAAACTCGATGTCATAATTGGTGCCCGTTGACACGGCATGGGTAATGGCATGGCTGACCATTTGTCGATCGTGGGGATGCACAATGTCTAAAAAGTGGGCAAAGGTGCCTTTGAAACTGCCTGGTTCCATGCCATGCACTTCTTCCAGGTTGTCCGACCATTTCACCTCACCAGTAAGAATATTCCAGTCCCAAATGCCCATACTTCCAGCTGAAAGCGAGAGCCGCAGCCGTTCTTCACTATCTCGCAGGGCTTGCTCTGCCCGTTTGCGATCGGTAATTTCAATACTGGTGCCTTCGTAGTAAAGAATCGTGCCTGTGGCATCCCTAACTGCGCGGGCATTCTCCGATACCCAGATAATGCCGCCATCTTTGCAATAGACTTCTGACTCAAACTCGGTAATCGTATCTTGTTCGGCTAAGCGTTGCTTAAATTCGACACGGCGATCGGGGTGAACATACAATTGTTGCTGGATGTCTGTAAACGCAGCGATCATCTCCTGAGGGGATTCGTAACCATGGATGCGTGCCAACGTTGGATTAACGTTGAGATATCGCCCTTCGGGTGTGGTTTGGTAAATGCCAACCACTGCATTTTCAAAAATGCTGCGATAGCGTTCTTCTGCCTGGCGGAGCGCAATTTCGGTTTGCTTGCGCTGAGTAATGTCTCTGACCACGCAAACTAATTCGCCGCTCTGAAGCAAGGTAAAAAAGATTTCTTGCGGAAAGTGACTGCCATCTTTCCGCAACCCGATCGTTTCTCCTTGCCACTGTCCTGCAGCAAACAGGACAGGGATGATTTCTGCCTCAAAGCGCTGCAACTCGACCTCATCGTAAAGATCTTGCCAACTTCGACCGATCAGTTCTTCGGCGCGATCGTACCCATAGATTTTGATATGGGCATCGTTTAAGTAAAGATAGGTCTGGTCAATGCCTAAAATTGCAATGCCATCGTTGGAGGCTCGAATCGCGGCGGCTTGCCTTTGCAATGCAGTTTCGGTGCGTTTATGTTCAGTAACATCCCGAAAAGACCAGACTCGCCCCACAATTTGGTCGCCAATTCGTTGGGGTTGAGAATAACGCTCGAAAATGCGCCCATTCTTCAATTCCAGCAGTTCTAAAGCGGTTTCATCCGGCCGATCGAGAAACAGTTGCCAAACCCGTCTAAGAAATACATCTGGATCTTTGGTCTTTTGGCTCAAAACGGTAAGGCGATCGTCGGCGCGACCGGGCTGCATCAGCTCTTCTGGCACATCCCACATCTGTACAAACTTTTGGTTGTAGACGGGGGTATTGCGATCGCGCGTGACAACCAAAACGCCATCTGCTGTCGATTCCAGCGTCGCCTGCAATAAAGAGACGTAGCGCTCTTGTTCTTGTTCAGCTTTTTGTTGTTCGACGGTGATTTGTCGTTCGCAGGTGACATCCCGAATCGTTAGCACGACCGATCGGTGCCGCCCCATCCTGAAACAATTACCTGTAATGATCAGGATGCGGGCAGTGGTGCCCTGGCACAATTCATATTCACCGATCGCGTCGTTTGCCTGGCGTACTTGCACATCCGGATAGGCTTCGGGTGCCACTGGGTGCCCCGCCCGATTGAGCCGGAGTAAGTCACTGAATTGAGCACCGATGATGGCGTCATGGGGTTGGTTAGTCAAGCGATCGAAGCTGGAATTGCACCATTCCACCTGACGATTGTCATCAATCCAGACGACCGCTTCGGCAATGGTATCCAGCGCCAGCGCCATCTTGCCCAGAGTCGCTTGTAGTGGGTTAAGCAAGTCCGCTTCATCACTGTTCATCAGGAGATTCCAGAGAGATTTCAAGAATTAAACCGAACTCAAGACAGCCACCGGACAGGTTGCCTGATTTACGATCGCATCCACCCGATGCCCAAAAAAGACGCGCCCCGTAATCATCCGAATATTGCTACCCAAAATAATTAAATCTACCCCTTCCTGTTGAGCAAATTTCAGAATGGCTCGTTCGGGACTCGCATCTTTCAAGATCCGAAACTCAACCTGTGCACCTAAACTTTCGGCGACTTCCACCTGATACTTAATGATCTGGTCTGCAATTTCTTTTACGGAATCGAAAGTGCGCTCGTCGTAAAGCACGTACTCAATTTGTGGCATGTTGATCACATGCACTAAAGTCAGCTTTGCAGCAGTTTGTGCCGCAATCACACTGGCGACTTCCACCGCATTTTTGCTGGATTCGGAGCCGATCGTCGGTACTAGAATATGCTGAATCGTTTGAGGCGAGATCGAGCAAGTTTCTCCCTTCGGAATGGGTAAATGAGACTTGACCACCAGGGTGGCACAGGGCGCTTCTTGAACGACCCGATCGACCAGTAGATTAAACATGGCACTTTGCGATTGGGATCTTTCGCTGGCACCCAGCACTACCAAGTCGTAGCTCTTTTGAGCTTCGTTCAGAATGACCTCAGCCTTACTGGCTCCCGATTCCACCTTTGTTTGAACTGTTCTCGTTTCGGGAAGTTCGATCGCAGCAGCCACGGCTTTGAGGGCAGCATCCGTTGCCGTATCTTTTACCTCTTTGACCAAAGTTGTCGTCGAAGCCACTTGCTTCGATGGTTTTTTGTTACTTTGGGCAAAGAGCGCCGTCACTTCCAAATCATTTTGATGGGCAAGATGGCTAACCAGTTGAGCGGCTAACTGGACGTTGGGACCGCCACTGGTGGGAATAAGCACCCGGTGGACGTTCTTGATAAAACTCCGACTGGCTTGCTCTTCTTGTTTAAGGCGATCGGCTTCCTCTTGCCCGATCGTGACCTTAGAAAGGGTCCAGCGTAATAAGGGCGGCGCCATGAGTGAGGTGACGATCGCCACCATGACAATGATGGAATACATCTGCTGGTTCAGGACGCCGAGAGAAAGCCCGATCGTCGCCACAATAATTTCCATTGCCCCGCGAGCATTCATCCCCGATCCCATTGCCAGACCCTCCCAGTGAGAGAGTCCCCCCATGCGTGCCCCCAAATAAGCCCCCGTAAATTTCCCCACACAAGCCACCGCGAGCACCAGCAGACCAATGATCAGCGTTTGAGGTTCGAGCAATTGCAACAGATTCACTTTCAACCCAGCCGCAGCAAAGAAAATGGGTGCGAGGAACCCAGCCGTAATCACCTCCAGCGTATGTCCTGCTTCTCGGCTAAAGCGGCGTGACTGTCCTGCCAGGATGCCAAAAACGAACGCGCCTAAAGCGGCTTCAATGCCCAACGCATGGGTCAGTGCTGCCGCCCCCAGTGACAAGATCAAGACGGTGGATAAACTGGCGGTAGCCCCCCCGATGTTTTCATCTACCCATCGGAGAATTTGGTCTACCATCGTGCGTCCGATCGTCAGGGCAAGCGTCAAAAATAAGATGGCTCCCGAAACCGACTTAAAGATGGCAGCCAGATCAAAGGTGCCGCTGGTGGCTAAGCCAGATACCACCGACAGCAAAATCCAACCGATCGTGTCATCCGTCATTCCAGCGGCCAGGGTAATCTGTCCGATATCACGCCGAATCAGTTTCAGATCCATCAAGACCTTGGCAATCACCGGAATGGCTGAAATACTCATCGCGGTTGCGATAAATAGGCTAAAAATCAGCCGCTCATCAGGTTTTGCCAGAAAGTTTTCTGGCAAAACCCAACCCAATCCTACTCCGGTAATAAAAGGGACAATAATTCCGCCTAAAGAAATCAGTAGGGCTGTTTTGCCCTTACGAATAATTAAATTGAGGTCGGTTTCTAGCCCAGTCACCACCAGCAAAAATAAAACGCCCAACCAGGAAATTACTGACAGCAGATCTGACTGCGTCTGGTTTTTTGGAAAAATGCCGCTTTGTAGCGTTGGCAGCAGCCAGCCCAGCAAGGAGGGTCCCAATAAGACACCTGCTAGCAATTCACCAACCACGGGGGGCAAGTCAATCCGACGCATCAGTTCGCCGAGTCCACGGGCAACCAAAAGCAGAATCGCTAACTGTAGGAGAATCAGCAGCAACTCATGGTGCCCCAAAGGCTTAATGAGGAGCGGGGCAGGCGGCTGGCTCGTCATCAACAGTACAGAACAAAGCATGGGCATGGGGTTTCGCTCGTGAAAGGAGTGGATTGTCGCGTTGTTAAGTCACGATTGCATTCTTGAAAAGTGCTTACTGGAACCTTGTCATAAGACTCACCGTGGCAGTTTTTTCCGACAGATAGGCATTCCGATTGAAGCGAAACGCTAGTTGAGTGTCAATCTATCCAAAGGCTATCCACTCTCCTAATTACGAAATAAGACTCTACTGACTCAGCTTTCAACTCCGGATCGGGCAGCTTTGTAAAGCGATCGCACAGTTTCACCATCCCTGGGAAATTCTGCGATCGCGACCTGGCAGGTGACCTGAAACCGACTGCCATCCTCGGGTGCTGTAAACACCTGCTGTCGTAAAGTCAGCGATAGATTGGCAAGGTAATCGATCGCTTCAGACCGAGGCACAAAGGGCAGACCTACCACAAACTCGCCATTTCCCCAATAACCCAACACTTCAGGGCGCTGAAAGGTGGCTCGCAGTAGTTGTCCCCAACGTTGCAAGACTTGATAGCCCACCGAATGACCATATTGAATATTAATGGTCTGCAACTCTGCCATCCTCAATACCGCCAGGCAAGCCGATTTGTGTTGCCGGCTCGCCTGTTGCAAAAGTGCTTCCAAATCGCGATGGGATTCGGGTTGATTTGGCAATCCGGTAAAAGGGTCTTGCGTAGAGAAGGTTTGCAACAGACGAATCCGCTCCAAGCGATTGGAGATACGAGTCAGTAACTCTACACCCACTACGGGCTTGGTCAGGTAGTCATCAGCTCCCGCGGCAAATATCTGTTGAATGGTTGCCATTTCGCAATGAGCCGTCAAAAACAAAATAGGAATCCCTTGCCAGGTCGGATCAGTGCGGATTGCTTGACAAAGCTCAATACCCGTCAGTTCAGGCATTTCCACATCCAATAGCAACAAGTCGGGATCGGCAGTAGGCAACACCTGCCAAAACTGGAAAGGGTCTTCTAGGGTAGTCATGCAGATACCCCAAGGTTCGAGCAAGGGACGTAGGGCAGCTAAAAAAGTCGGATCATCATCTACAACCAGAATGTTGACAGAGTTTCCGACTCGTTTAGGCAGGGACAAGGAGGCGAATTCGACTGGGTACGATCGCAGGTCTTGCCCCGCTTCTGATGCCGCTGCTATTTTCTCTGTCTGTATTGCGCGATCGTCGATTTTGTCATCGGTTGTCATCCCATTACTAGCTTTATGCGCTTGAGAGGGCACACGCTGCATCTGTTCTGCCAATGTTTGCACCAGATCACCCAGGTGTTTGTCCTGTCCTGCTGCCAAGATGGATTCTCCTTGCACAAGCTGCTCAATCTGGCGTGCCAACTGGCTTCCCGCTTCGCGATCGAACATCCCCAACACTCCTGCCAGTTTATGGGCTGCTCGCCCTGCCTCCTGCTGCAACTCTTCTGTCAGCGTGCCCGTTTGTAGGGCGGCAACCATCTGCTGTAAAACGGTCAACCGTTGCGCCATTAGCCCAGCATAGCGATCCCAGAGATCTCCCATCGCCTGGCTAAAGCGCTGTTCAGTAGGAGAAGAAGAGAGGTGAGGAAGCAAAGAAACGGAAGATAGAGGAGATAAGAGATCGTCAGAAGTTTCGCATTGGTTGAGTGCAGTTTCTCTAGTGGCGATCGTTGGAGGTGACGGAACCTCCTGATTCCGGACTCCTGATTCCAGACTTTCAACTCCCCGCTCCTGCCCCACGCCTGGTTTCAGCCGATACCCAATCCCATACACATTCTCAATCCAATCGATCGCTCCCACTGCCTTGAGCTTTTGGCGAAGTCCTTTAATATGCGCTTTTACGCTCTCTTCCAAGGGGGGATCATCAAAAGTCCAGAGATGTTGCAAGATATAGCCCCGACTAAACACTCGTTCGGGATTGCGGAGAAATAGCTCTAATAACAAGTATTCTTTAGGCGTGAGATTGAGTGGCTTTCCCGCATAAGTTACCTGACAAGAACTGGGATTGAGGCGGAGTAAGCCCACGGTCAAGAGGGGGGTTGGCGCAACTTCGCCACGGCGCAGCAAGGCTCTAACCCTGGCGTGCAACTCGTCTAGATTGAGCGGTTTGATCAGGTAATCGTCGGCTCCAGCATCAAGTCCTCGAATCCGATCGCTACTGGCTTCTCTCGCAGTAATCAGCAAAATTGGGGTCGAACAACCCCCAGAGCGCAATCGTTGGCATAGGCGAATACCATCTAATTTCGGCAATTCCACATCGGTCAAAATCAAGTTATAACTTACACTTTCAGCAAAATCTAACCCGATTAAGCCATCTTCTGCGGTATCCACCAGATAGTTTTGGCTGGTCAGCGATCGTGACAAGAGATCAATCAGTGCTTCGTCATCTTCAATCAGCAAAATTCGCATAATGGCAAAAGTTCTGGCTTGACGGCTCCTCTTCAAAAGAAAGGTATCACTTCACTCACAATCTGATCGTCACAACTGGTTAAGCGCGCCCCTGAGATCGACATCTTTTCACCCAGAAACGTCTTTCACATCATGCGGGTCAACCTATTTATTCGGTCGATTCACGAACGTTGCAGACGATCGCTATTGGGGACAGCATCCTGAAATGCAGCAACCCAATTGATCAAGCCGTTCCAGGGCAATTTGTCTGTCACACAAACTCCGAATCATTCGTTGAATGATTTTTACAGGTGGGTTGATCAACCGTCTCTGACAACCATTTCGCAGACCTAACAAATTGACTCCCAAGGTTAGAGAACAATCGGGAAGTTCTGGAGAATCTACAGTAAGTGGTTTTGGTTCTTACGGTCTGAAAATTCGTATCCAGAGAAGATAAATCAGTGAAGAGAATTTCTGGATCAGCTTGGGCAACAAATGAGAACATCTCTTACACTCGTAAAGAAGCCAGTCTCCACCGCAAAACAATCTCGAAACAGGCGTTCCTTCCCACCCTAAAATTAGTCATCCTTCGGTTAATACATCTCTATGGCGGTTCGTAAAGACACCCTTTTTGAACGTTATCTTGCGCCGATCGCTCGGTTGGTCATTAACCAGGACGAGTTGCGGCGCTTTCACGAAAGTATCGACTGGCAATCTGCTAGCGATCGCCTGTGCAATCCTCAAGTCGAATTGCCTGAATACTACAGCAGCCAAAACTTTCACAGTATCGAAGGCGGCTATCTCAACATCAGTGCTGCGGTCTCCTACGATCCCATTACCCAGTACGCCTTGCCCCCTAATGAAACCTGGGTACGACAAGCCCTCATTGAGTCCATTCAGAGTAAACCCCGCAGAATTCTTGATCTGGGCTGTGGAACTGGCTCCACCACACTCATGCTCAAGCGCACGTTCCCCGATGCAGAAGTGATAGGGCTGGATTTGTCCACTTATATGCTGGTTGTTGCCGAACATAAAGCTCAACAGACAGGGCTAGAGATGCAATGGCGGCATGGCAATGCAGAACAGACAGGGTTTCCCGATGCCTCGTTTGATCTCGTCACGGCATCTCTGCTATTCCACGAAACGCCCTCCGGAGTCTCCCACAACATTTTACGGGAATGCTTTCGGCTACTGACGATCGGGGGCGAAGTGCTGATTTTGGACGGCAATCAGAAAACCCTACGCCAGACAGATTGGCTGACGGAGATTTTTGAAGAACCTTACATCAAAGATTATGCCGCAGGCAGCACTGATGCCTGGATGGGAGCAGCCGGATTTGGCAATGTGAGAACAGAGGAAATTTGGATGATTCATCAGGTAACGCGAGGTGTTAAACCTCTTTTGCAGCACTGCCCTGACTGGGTAGAATATCCTGATTGGCAGCAAGCCGGCGATCGTCAATGGGCAATGGGTTAATATCATGCCCTCGAAGCAGTTCGGGTTGATTTTAGTTTTTGAGTAGAATGCTCAAGGCAATTCTTTTTGACTTTAATGGCGTAATCATCAACGATGAACCGCTCCACGAAAAACTCATTGAACAAATTTTGATCGAAGAAAACCTGCGCTTGAAACCTGAAGAGTTTCGACAGGTTTGCCTCGGTCGGAGCGATCGTGTATGCTTGGAAGAGTTGCTCAACCGTCGCGGGCGGATTGTGAATGAGGGTTACCTGGAGGAATTGGCTGCTCGCAAATCCCGTTATTATCAGCAACAGCTTGCAGCACTGGAAAAGCTGCCTATTTATCCCGGACTAGATGATTTGATTTTTAAGCTGCGGGCAGCGCAGATCAAACTGGCGATTGTCAGTGGGGCACTGCGGTCAGAAATCGATCTTGTCTTAGAGAGGACTAATCTATCTCAACATTTTCCTATCATTGTTAGCGGAGACGATCGGGTCAACAGTAAACCGGAACCCGATGGCTATTTGCTGGCAGTAGAACGGCTGAATCAACACGATTCAGAGATGAACCTGAAACCCACCGACTGTCTCGCGATCGAAGATACCTTTGCTGGCATCCAAGCTGCGAAGCAAGCCGGAATGCAAGTGGTCGGAGTTGCAAATTCCTATCCCTTCCACATGATGCAGCGGCACGCAGACTGGGCAGTTGACTACCTTTTTGATCTGGAGCTGGATCGTGTTCAACAGCTCTACGCAAGCACTTCAAACGCTTCGGACAAAGCGACTTAGCAGATTTTCTATCTAAAGAGGTACGGATTTCCCTACCTGGGGAGGGTGAAATAACCGTCTTGTCAGTTATATAAAGTTTTTATTACATTCTTGGCTAAGTTTTGATGCTCGCTAAGTTTTATGACTTTTCATCTTGCATTCAGCTTGTTAGGCAAACCCTCTCTAGAACACAGACGTTCTGAGGCTAAATTGCCACAAGAAAATGCACAACTTCAAACGCAAGATTTTAAGAGTTCCAAAACCAGGCGAGCAGCGGGAGGCTTGACCACAAATACAGTAATGCCTTCGCTCTCAAGCTCAATTTTCAGGAGGTTTTTCCCATGCGGATTGCTCAAGTTGCCCCATTATGGGAGCGTGTTCCCCCCCCAGCCTATGGTGGCATTGAACTGGTGGTGAGCTTATTGACAGATGAATTGGTGCGACGAGGACATGAGGTCACATTATTTGCATCTGGCGACTCGATCACCTTAGCCAAGTTGGAATCCGTTCACCCTCGTGCTCTGCGGTTAGACCCAGCAGTGAAAGAATGCGGCATTTATGAAATGCTCCAAATGAGCCGGGTGTACGAACAAGCAGATAAGTTCGATATCATCCATTCCCATATGGGCTGCGCAGCTCTGCCTTATACCAACTTGGTGAAGACACCCACGATTCACACCTTGCACGGCATTTTTACACCAGACAATGAAAAAATGTTTACCTATGCGCGTCGCCAACCGTTTGTCAGCATTTCTGACTCGCAGCGGGAGCCACGACTAGGACTAAATTGCGTCGCAACAGTCTACAACGGCATTGATGTTGATAGCCATAAGTTCCATCCCCAACCTCAAGACCCCCCTTATTTAGCCTTTTTAGGACGAATTTCACCTGAAAAAGGAACCCATCTGGCGATCGAAATTGCCCAGCGTTCCGGATGGACGCTCAAGATGGCAGGAAAAGTAGATGTTGTAGATCGTGAATATTTTGAGCGTGACATCAAACCCCATGTGGATGGCAAGCAGATTCAATACCTGGGTGAAGCCAACCACCTACAAAAAAATGCCCTCTTGGGTGGAGCCGTGGCAACGCTTTTCCCCATTACTTGGCGTGAACCCTTTGGTTTGGTAATGGTGGAATCGATGGCAGCAGGGACTCCGGTTGTTGCGATCAATATGGGTTCCGCTTCAGAGGTCATTGCTCACGGCAAGACTGGCTTCTTGTGCCACGATATTGATGAATGTGTGGCTGCCCTCGATCAGGTGGAGCAGATTGAACGCCGTGCTTGTCGAGATCATGTCCTCAAACACTTTAGCGTCAAGCAAATGGTTGACGGTTATGAATCAATCTATCAGCAAGTCATGGCAGAACGCTTTGCCCAAAATGGACATTTTCGTAGCCTGGCGAGCTTTGCAGGCGATCGCCCCTAATTTCGACTGATCAATCGGTAACAGATGATTCAGTGATGAATCCCATGCTTCATCACTGAATCATCTGTCCACCGAGACAAAGTAATTTTTGTAACTAATTCATCGGTTCGGTAAAGTTTCTGCTACCGTTTTGCGATTATTCAGGAACTTTGAACGATAGACTTGAGACTTAAAACCATAGATCTGGTTCAAATTGGGATCTATCGTTCATTGCTTACAATCTATTTTTTCGATAGGTTTCAGAATAAGTGAAGGCAAGGTGTGTTCTGAACCAACCACAAAACTAATTTTAATGAGGTGAAGACATGACTAATTCCAGTGAAGAGTTGCGCTCACCTAAAGCCGCAGCCGAAGATGGGATCAAGTCTCTGTCACATTCCGTTTCTAAGTCCCCAGTCGTGTCAGCGCGCCCTAAGGTGCCAGGTCGTCAGGCGATCGCGCTTATTTCTGCCCATGGTGATCCTGCCGCTGAGCTGGGTAAGGAAGAAGCAGGTGGACAGAATATCTATGTCCGTAGGGTCGGAGAAGCCCTTGCCAAACTGGGCTGGCAAGTTGATATGTTCACTCGCAAAACTCGTGCAGAAGATCCAGAGATCGTTGAACATTCTCCTTACTGCCGGACGATTCGTCTGGTCGCCGGGCCCGAAGAGTTTGTCCCGCGTGATCAACTTTTCCAATATTTGCCAGAATTTGCTCAAACGTTCCAAAAGTTTCAGAGCAAGGCTGGCTCCCACTATCCATTGGTACATACCAACTATTGGATCTCTGCTTGGGTGGGGATGCGCCTCAGAGAAGCCAGCAACATCCAACTCATCCACACTTATCATTCTTTGGGGGCTGTGAAATATCAGTCGATCGCTCAAGTGCCAGCGATCGCTGAAACTCGCCTCAGTGTTGAGCAAGAAATTTTGGAACAAGCAAATTGCATTGTTGCCACTAGCCCGCAAGAACAGGACACTTTACGGCAATTGGTTTCACAAAAGGGCAACATTGAGGTTATCCCTTGTGGAACGGATATTGAGAACTTCCACAGCATTCCTAAAGCAGAAGCAAGAGCACGATTAGGGTTAAGCCCCAATGAAGCGATCGTGCTCTATGTAGGACGGCTCGACCCACGCAAAGGGATTGATACCCTGGTGCGAGCCTGTGCTCTGCTGAAGGATGAAGGCGAAAAGAACGGTGCAGCATCATCCGGCAGTCAAACAGTGATTCCTCGGTCTGCACTGCGTTTAGTCATTGTTGGGGGAAGCGACCCTGACCATATTGATGGGATTGAGCGTGAACGCATCAAGCAAATTGTGGAGCAAGAAGGCATTGCTGATCGAACCCTGTTTACCGGGCAGGTTGGGCACGATCTTTTGCCGCTCTACTACACCGCAGCAGATGTCTGCGTTATCCCGAGTGACTACGAACCTTTCGGTCTAGTTGCGATCGAGGCAATGGCATGCGGTACGCCAGTCGTAGCGTCGGATGTCGGTGGATTAAAGTTTACAGTGATTCCAGAAGAGACCGGGATTCTGGTGCCGCCCCATGATCCAGTCGGCTTTGCCCAGGCAATCGAACGCATCTTAACGGATGAAATTTGGACGATGAAGCTCAGACGGCAAGCTTCTGCACGGGTACAGCAAAACTTTAGCTGGTCTGAAGTGGCTGCCCGCTTGAGTAATCTCTATCGCCGTTTATTAGCGCAGTCTATTACCCATGAATTGCTTTGGGAAACCCCTGCGGTTGCGAATCCTGCCCTAGAGTCGCCAGTCGTGATCGAGCCAGCCGAGATCGCTGAACCTGCTGCCACCCAAACTGTGCTGACCTCCCCCTTAACAAAAGTTTCTTGAAGTCACAGTTTGTAAAGCATCTGTAAGCCACAAAAATCTCGGCATCTTTAATGCTGCCGAGATTTTTGTGGCTTACTTTGGAGAAATATTCTTTTAGTGAGATTGAATGGAAGGAAGTGCTGCCTCTGCCAAACTCCAATCGGGACGCAGCCGCTTCGCTTGTCGAAGATAGGGATGATAGACGCGAGCATGAGGAGTGGGAGTGTTGAAATGGATCAGGAAGCGGATACAGCGCTCCAATCCTCCCTCCACATGCATTTGTTGCACATCGAATAGAGGGACATTCGACCAATTGGCTCGTTCGCGGGCGATCGTCGCTGGAAAAATCGCATCCAGATCGCGAGTTGCAGAAAAAGTAGCACTAATAATTTCGTCGGGATCGAGTGGGTTGTGTGCCTCCAACTCATCTAGCAGTTCGTGGACTGCTTCTCGAATTGCCTCAATCGAATTTTCAGGAACAGTGGTTGCTCCACGAATTGCCCGCACTCGCCACTCTACGCCCATTTCTGCATTTCCTCTCCAGCAATTGAGATTCCTATCATTTTGGCTCTTGTCTGTTCTCAGGTTAACTTCTAGGCTGCATCGTTTGCCAATGGTCTAGCTTAGCAATTCCCTCAAGTCCAATACCGATTCAGTTCACTGTCGATACAGCCAGAGCGGTACACCGCTGGTCGATAACTCAAACTCTACCCAATCCATTCCGGCTGCTAACCTAGAATTTTCTTGGTTATCTTGAGACAATAAGCGGCTTAACAACGGTTTTCGTTCCTCCAGCGTAAAACATTTCGCCTTGTCGGGATCTAAACCAGCGAGTTCGGCAGCCCAGCGGCGTGCGTCTTCTTCGGTTCCCAGGCGATCCACCACTCCCAACGCCAACGCTTGTTGTCCCGTAAAAATGCGACCATCCGCAAATGTTTTGACGGTCTCCACGGTGAGTTTGCGCCCATCTGCAACGGTTTGCACAAATTGCTGATAACTGGTGTCAATCAGGTCTTGAAGAATTGCCTGCTCTGGTTCGGTCAAATCGCGATCGAACGCCAAAATATCTTTATAAGGTCCCGACTTAATCACCTTAAAGGAAACACCAATCTTATCGAGCAAGCGCTCCAGGTTATTGCCTCGCAAAATGACCCCAATACTGCCGGTAATGGTGCCGGGGTTTGCCACAATATGTTGTGCCCCCATACCGATATAAACGCCCCCTGAGGCTGAAATATTGCCAAAACTGGCAATAATTTTGATTTTTTCTTGTAACTGTTTCAGGGCGCTATAAATTTCTTGAGAATCTCCGACGGTGCCACCGGGACTATCAATTCGCAGCAGCAAAGCGGGAAAACCCCTCTCCTCAATTGTTTTTAACGAAGCCAAAACCCGCTTTCGAGTGGCAGCAGCAATCACACCAGTGATTTCAATGCGGGCGATTTGTTTACAGGGACGAGGAGTAAAGGGCCAGACCATGAATACCTTAAATACAACACACAAGAGCGATCAGCACTGAACACTAGTTTGCCTTATTTCTATCGATTTGCCGATATTTTGGCAAAGCCTTGCAGACTGCACAACGGCGATCGCACCCACGACAAACCCCAGAAAACTCAGGGTTCAATTACATGAAATTGTTTCCAAAGCTTAATATATCTAAATAATTAGGTACAATCAATGAAATGAATTGGTATTCATTCATTTTGCACTTCCACTCTTACCAAGCATAGACTTCAGGCGCTCCATGCACTTAAAACTCTCTGAGTCCAAGCTGCCATTCTCCTCGTTGTTGTTGATCGCTCCCTTCTTTTTGTGGGGAACAGCGATGGTTGCAATGAAAGGGGTTATTCCAAATACAACTCCGCTGTTTATGGCAAGTGTTCGTCTCTTGCCAGCGGGGATGCTGGTGATTTTGGCAGGGATCTTCATGAAGCGCCCTCAGCCGAGAGGGTGGCTGGCATGGCTCTGGATTGCTTTTTTTGCGTTAGTCGATGGGGTGATGTTTCAGGGGTTCCTGGCTGAGGGGTTGCTTAGGACAGGGGCAGGCTTGGGGTCAGTCATGATTGATTCCCAACCGCTAGCAGTTGCCCTCTTGGCATGGTGGCTATTTCATGAGCAGATTGGGATATGGGGCTGGTTGGGGCTGGCATTAGGGGTGTTGGGCATTAGCCTGTTGGGGTTGCCCGATCGCTGGATTCTGGGATTTCTGGGTGATATCACTGTTTGGATACAGGGAATCTGGCTCTGGGTAACCGGACAGTCTGCGCCCCCTCCCTTGCCACACATGCCGCTCGATTTGGGACTCAATTCGGGAACTGCGTTGCAGCAACTTTTCCAAAGTGGCGAATGGCTAATGCTATTGGCTGCTCTGTCTATGGCGGTAGGCACGGTGACCATGCGGGCAGTTTGCCGCTATGCTGATCCGGTCACGGCAACTGGGTGGCACATGGTTTTGGGTGGTTTGCCCCTATTCATGACATCTGCCTGGCAAGAGTCGGAACAATGGATCCATCTCACACCGTCTAATTGGATGGCGTTGAGCTATGCCACTATTTTTGGCAGCGCGATCGCTTACGGACTGTTTTTTTATTTTGCTTCTAGTGGCAGTTTAACGAGTCTCAGTTCCCTCACCTTTCTAACTCCCGTATTTGCATTGCTATTCGGCAATCTTTTACTTTCTGAGGTTTTAACGCCAGTTCAGTGGTCTGGCGTGGCGCTGACGTTGGTCAGCATCTATTTGATCAACCAGCGTGAGGTGTTGACTGCTAAACTACGCCACTCAACTGCAACGGTGATTAACCCATCCCCGACTGTTCTTCCTTCAAATATGGAGGCAGCGTTTCCATCAGTGCTCCAGCCGGATACGGGTGAAGTGATCCTAGAGAATACCGAACAACGTAGCCTTGCCAGAGATTCGGAATCGGAAATTCTCTCGTAGCTTCTATCGAGTAGGAGTTCATTGATCTGGAAGGAGTCGGCTCAAGAGATGGACTTCCTGTCTTTTTGCAAGGGATCCTGTTGCTGTGATGCTTACAGCAATCTTACTTTCGGCAATTTTATGTTTATTGTGTGTAAATTGAAAAAAATCCGGTAAAACAGGAAAAATGGAGAAAAGTCTAAAGTTTTAGTTTAGATTAGGGATGTCGAAAGCATGGTCAAAGTGCTTGAATTGAATAGCGTCTATGGGTTTGTCATTTTTTGTGATGCCCAGGCTTCTTAGTCTTTGGCAAGATTAGGCTCTGTTTTAGACAATTGTTTGAATTGGATTGATTTGGGTGCGTTTAAAGCTTTGAAAATCCTTTTCCTGAGTTAGTCAATGCTGGTTAGGATTGAGCTAATCACAAAAATCGCTCACCGCGATCGTGCTGGCTACATTCTCCAGATTTGGAGTTTTTCTAATGACCTGCTTCAGTCGTCTTCTCCTCATCACTTCGATTAGTTGTCTTAGCCTGATGCCAGGTCAAGCCAGTGCTTTTTCAATTAGATGGTTGAATAGGAATATTGATTCTGTACCGGGGCAGCAAGCATTACCACTGCTGAAAGCAACTTCAATCTTGCCTGCTTATCAGCCTTTGGGGACGTTGCCTACCCAACCTTGGCTCCAAGCTAAAGCACATAAATCGAATCGAAGTTCTCAGGCATTATCGACGACTTCTTCCAGTTCGTCTCCCCCGGCCTCTCCAGCGGCTTCCTCTTCTCCTAGCGCATCTCCCGTGGATTCTCCAGTGCCTTCCTCCCCAAGCACCAGTCGAGATGGAGGGTTGCCTGGTTGGGCTTTAGGTCTCATCACCTTTTTGATTGCGCTGCCAGTGATGACCTTTGCATTCCTACTACAAAAAGGATCGTCTCCTACTAACTCAACTTCAGAAAATCCAACAAACGCCTCCTCGCAACAGCCACAAGTGCAGAAAAAATCTCTTAGTAAAAAGCCGCCTCCACGAACACTTCAACCTGCGAAAAATGGTCATCGGGCTGCTGAAGCTTCAACAGCTAGTGCCAATCAATCCCATTCCATAGAAAAGATTGATGAAACAACGCGCTTACCAAGAGTCAGTGTTATCGATCAGCTCACTCATGATCTGTGTAGCGCTGATCCCGTTAAGCGGCAAAAAGCCATTTGGGAATTGGGACAACGAGGTGATACTCGTGCTGTTCAACCGCTGGTTGAACTGATGGTCAATTCTGACTCAAAACAACGGAGTTTGATTCTGGCATCATTGTCGGAGATTGGCACTCGCACCTTGAAGCCACTGAGCCGGGCTTTGGCAATTTCGTTGCAAGATAATAATGCAGAAGTTCGGAAAAATGCGATCCGTGATTTGACCCGAGTTTACGATCTAGTCGCTCAGATTAGCCAATTGCTGCATCATGCGACAGAAGACCCCGATCAAGAGGTGCGAGAAACAGCGCGTTGGGCGTTGGGGCAACTCAATCGAATTCGTACAGTGCCCAGCATTAACTTGTCTGCGACTTATCAGGATGTTGTGAGTCCGCCAGAGAATATACCGGGTGAGACTTTACGTTAATGAAGCTGTTGTTTCTTTCTACTCCAGTCGGTCCTTTAGGCTCAGGATTAGGGGGTGGGGTTGAGCTAACGCTACTGAATTTGGCAATGGCAATGCTGGGGCGCGGCTACGAGCTACATGTGGTTGCACCGGCTGGTTCAGTGGCTGCTCAACTTTCAATCCTCGAAGTGGGTGGTAATTTACAATTAACGGCTCAAACTCAGCAACGAACTGATCCGATCGTACTGCCCCCGGATTCTGTATTGGCAGCAATGTGGGATTTGGCTCGACAAAAGCAGACGCAGTACGACTTATTAGTCAATTTTGCTTACGATTGGTTGCCATTTTATCTCACCCCTTTTTTTAAGCGCCCGATCGCCCATCTGGTGAGTATGGGTTCGTTAACGGATGCGATGGATGCGGTAATCACTCAGGTGGTAGAGCAGTTTCCTGGGACGATCGGAATGCATAGTCGCGCCCAAGCGGAAACCTTTCCTTTTGCTGATCGGTGCCGCTGTCTAGGCAATGGGTTCGACTTATCCGCATATCAGTTTTGTGCCCAACCGAGTGAGGCTTTTGCCTGGGTGGGGCGCATTGCACCCGAAAAAGGCTTGGAAGATGCGGTTTTGGCTGCCAAACGTGCAGCCGTACCTTTGCAAATTTTTGGGGTGATTCAGGATGAAGCCTATTGGCAACAGATCAACCAGGATCATCCAGATGCACCCATCACCTATCAAGGGTTTTTGCCAACCGTAAAACTGCAGCAGGCTTTAGGGCAATGTCGAGCTTTGCTAATGACTCCCCATTGGCTCGAGGCATTTGGCAATGTGGCGATCGAGGCAATGGCTTGTGGGGTGCCTGTGATCGCTTATCGGCGTGGGGGACCTGCAGAAATCGTACAGGATGGGAAGACGGGCTGGTTAGTAGAGCCAGATCACATTGCTGGGTTGGTAACCGCGATCGAGCGGATTGATCAAATCGATCGGCTTGCCTGCCGTCGCCATGTAGAAGCCGTGTATTCGCTTGCAGCCATGGGCGATCGGGTCGATGCCTGGTTCCAAGATGTGATTCATCACTATTAATGCATGAAAAGTTGTTTTGTTCCGCCACCGCTTCAACCCGGCGATCGCTTACGAGTGATTGCACCTAGTGGCACCCTGCGTGAATTGTCTGCCTTTCAAGCCGGGATCAAGATCTGGCAGGAGCAAGGATACCAGGTAGATCTAACTTCAGGATTTGACGATCGGTGGGGATATCTGGCAGGTACAGACGAGAATCGTCGCGCTCAATTGACTGTTGCTTTGCAAGATCAGCACTGTCGAGGCATTTTGTGTGCTCGTGGTGGTTATGGCGGTGCCAGACTGTTAGAAAATTGGCAATTCCCTGACTTTGATCCCAAATGGTTGATTGGATTTTCAGATGTGACCGCGTTGCTCTTGAGTTTTTACCAACAAGGAATCTCAGGCGTCCATGCTCCCCTCTTAACAACGATTGCCGCAGAGCCAGACTGGTCAGTGGCTCGTTTGTTCGATTGGGTTGAGGGTCGTTCACTTGCCCCGCTCAAAGGGGTTAGTTGGGTCGGTGGGCAAGCTCGGGGTGTTTTACTGCCCGTTAATTTGACTGTTGCTACCCATCTACTCGGTACTGCGATTCAGCCCAATTTTGAAGGGATGATTTTGGCGATCGAAGATGTCGGTGAGGCACCTTACCGCATTGATCGGATGTTGACCCAATGGCGTATGACTGGAAATTTATCAAAAATCGCGGGGATCGCATTGGGACGCTTTAGTCAGTGCACGCCTCCTGCTAATATCCCCAGTTTTTTAGTGGAAGAAGTGTTGCGCGATCGCCTGAGTGATTTGGGTATCCCGATCGTGGCAGATCTCCCCTTTGGGCATGATGGCGTGAATGCTGCGCTGCCGATGGGGATCACTGCCTATTTGGATGGAGAACAAGGGATCTTAGGAATTGAGACCGATTATCGATGCTGCTTAAAGTAAGCTTTGTAGATTTCGTGAGCAATCGGAACAGCTGCAACTGCGCCATACCCTCCATTCTCAACCACGATCGCGAGCGCAATCTCAGGTTTTTTGGCAGGCCCATATCCCACAAATAAGGCGTTGGTTTCTCGCCCACCAGGTACTTCTGCGGTTCCGGTTTTACCAGCGGTCAATGGAATCGAGCCATCACCCAGTTGTCGTCCGGTACCATCCTTGACTACCGCTTCTAACCCACCGCGGATGACTGCCAGAGTGGAGGGCTTTAGCCCAGTTGCGATGCGTTGGGTCTCAGAGGTGTTGGTCTGGCTTGCCATCAGGTGCGGTCTCACTCGCCAGCCACCATTGGCGATCGCTGAAACCATGACTGCCAATTCGAGAGGGGTAACCTGCACCAAGCCCTGCCCAATTGCCATACTCACCGTATCGCCGCCATACCAGGGTTCACCATACAGCTTTTCTTTTTGGGCAGGTGTAGGAATGGAGCCATGGCTGCCACCCCCAATTCCCAAGTCTGGGGTTTCGCCAATGCCTAACCGATGTCCCCATTTCGCAATTTGCTCTGGACCCGTAGCTAAACCCACCTGGTAGAAAAAGGTATTACTGCTGTAGGCGATCGCGTCTCGAAACCCAATTACACCGTAGCCACCACCACCATGTTCATGAAACTGGACGCCTCCCAAGCTAATAAAAGCAGAGGTCGCCAAAGTGGAGTCAGGGGTGAACTTACCCGACTCAATTCCAGCAGCCGTGGTCACAATTTTAAAAGTACTGGCGGGAGGATAACCCTGTAGTGCCCGATTTAAGAAAGGATCATCTGCATTTTGCAACTTACGCCACTCTGCCTGGCTAATTCGGCGCGTGAATAGGTTGGGATCAAAAGAAGGACTACTGGCAAGTGCCAATACTGCGCCTGTTTTAACATCCAACACGACGGCTGCGCCCCGGCGATTTTTCAAGCCTTTTTCAGCAGCTTGTTGCAGATCCAGGTTAATCGTGAGTTGTACAGAAGAACCAGATTCTGGCGGTTTGACACCGAGCCAGCGTGATTCCTTGCCATTGACATCCACTTCGACAAGACGGTTGCCCCACTTACCCTGAATTTGCTGCTCTGCCAAACGCTCAATTCCCATCTGTCCGAGTTGAATTCCCATAGGGTAATTCGGATTTTTTTTCAAATCCTCCTGAGTCGCTTCTCCCAGGTATCCAATCAGATGGGCTGCTAGCTCTTTGTGGGGATAGTAGCGACTTGACTCGCCAAAAATCTCGATCCCCGGAAATTGAGACGCTTCTTCTGCTAAAGCGACAAAAGCTTCGGGACGAATATCGCGGCTAATTCGTACTGGAGAAGGCGAATCGTAATTCACTTGTTCCAGTTTTTGGATAATTTCATGGGATGGAATACCCAAGATACGGCTTAATCGACCCGCTGTAATCTGCCATTGTTCTGGAGATTGCTTCCGAGGCCAAAGATAGACCGAACGCGTCAGGCGATTGGCTGCCAAAACTTTGCCATGCCGATCGAGAATATTACCCCGATCTGCAGCAACAGGGATCAGCCGAATCCGATTTTGGTCTGCTAACTGACGGTGATGTTGCCCTTGAATGAGCTGGAGTTGTGCCAGTCGGAATGCACAGACGGATAAAAGTGAAGTTGTTATAAACATCAGTGCGATCGCCTGTCGAGAGCGCTGGGTCAGCACTGTGTTGACTAGGCGGTTGCCTGGAGAAAATGTAAGTCCACTAGCCATTTTTTATTGTGATTGCATGACGGAAAGGCAATACCATTTTCAAAACTTGCAGATTCTCAATGGCAAGCATAGAAAGCCTCCACAATCCCTATCGCCCGAATCAGGCTCAGTAGATCAGGAATTTGCTAGTAGCTTAACCTGAGAAAACTTGAAATGTCTTGACCTGGAAATGATTTTTGCTCAAAAGAGTCAAAAACTACTTCGGTTGCTTCAGAGCCTGGAACTACGAAGGCAGACGGATTCTTCGAGACCAATGACACTGGGGTGAAGACAGATTTAGGGGCTGCAAAGTCAAAAAAATTGTGTGAGGTCAGTCTCTTGCTGTAATCAGGCAAAAGCTCACGAATTCATTGCACGTATGGTTACACCCTAACTGCTCATTCAACGGGGTAAATGTTGAGTTTGCTACAATTCATATTTTGTTTGAAAGAATATATTGGCAAATCTGCTCCCGCCTGGGAGCAGAGGTCGGTCAACTATCGGTCAACTTCAACGATCTCTAAGAGGATACTTTAAAAGTCCTTTCGTAAGTAGTGACAGACACGATCCCCCTAAATTCCCCTTAAAAAGGGGGACTTTGAGGCTGATCCCCCTTTTTTAAGGGGGGCTAGGGGGATCTCTGAGTGCTCAACATCCCAGCGAAAACCTTTTCAAACACCCTCTAAGAGATGTATTCGCTTCGGTCTCTTTCTAACCCGGAAGGGATTGCAGAGATTCTGACAATCGGTTTACTTGAAACCTACATTAATCAAAGTTGATTTGCAACAAAGAGAGATCGTCCTCAAAGGTATCATTTCCATTGATTGCCTGAATCTGCTGCAAAATCTCATCTAAGTTAAATTTTCTAGATTGCCAGTGTTCCGATAATAGCTGGATGAAGGCTTCAAGCCCCCAAATGCGATCGTCGGGGCAACTAATTTCGTAAGCTCCATCACTAAAGATATAGAGCGTGCTGGCTTTTTCGATCTCACAGCGATAGTAACCAAATTTGCTATCTGGGAAGATACCTACCGGGATATCGGGCGACTTTAGCAGCTTGCATGGGGTTGGTTGGTGAGTCGCTCCAGGAATCAAGACAGCTGGTGGATGCCCAGCACTAGCATAGACCAGTTGACGTTTTGTTTGGTTATAAACGCCATACCAAATGGTGAAATAGCGATTATTTTGATCACTCATCTGAAAAATTTCATTGAGTGCTCTTAATACTGCATCAGGCTGATAGAAATTGACATCAGGCAGAGACTGAGAGCGCAGCAAATTCAGGATAGACACCGAGGGTAAGGCTGCACCTAAACCGTGCCCTGAAACATCAAGTAGATAAATCGCCAGATAATCTGGGTCGAGCCAATAATAGTCGAAACAGTCGCCCCCAAGTTGCTGAGATGGGATGAAGCGGGCATCGATCGTGATTGTACCCGTTAAAGGGGGAGGGAGGAGCGATCTCAGATATTCAGCCGCCTCGCTCAATTCGCTTTCTAACTTTTGTTTCTGGTTTTGCAAATCACGGGTTACCTGGTGGAGCCTCAACCCGGCTCTCACCCGTGCCTTTAACTCACTCATTTCAACTGGCTTGGAGAGAAAATCGTCTGCACCCGTATCTAGACCTCTAATTCGATCCTCTAATGCAACCCGAGATGTCAGCAGAATAAAAAAAGTCGTGGATAATTCCGGATAAGCTTTTATTTGGCGGCAGACTTCCAGCCCATCGATGCGAGGCATAACCCAGTCGCAAATAATCAATGCGGGACGAAACTGTTTTGCTTTCGCAATGCCCTCTTCTCCCGTGCTGGCGGTTATGACTTCATACTGTTGCCCCTGTAGGGATCGTTGTAAAACTACGCGAATGATCGGGTCGTCATCAATGATTAAAATAAGGGACATCTTAGATTCTTGGGTGCACTTTGGGAAACTTAGAATTCAAATTGAGGGTGCAAAACCTGGAGAAACAAGAATAGGGATTCCGTATTTAACGAGGTTAGACTCATGAGAATAGCAAATTGCTGAAATTAGATTTTTTACTTGATTTCTCCTTTGTATTTTCTCTCTCCTCCGTACATTTAAGGATTCTACTCAGTTGTCAGTAATCCGGAAAGCCTCACTACAAGTCAACACGGATCTCAATGCTCTCGTTCAGGTGTTGACCTGGTTCGATCAGTTTCATCATCCTCCCCTTTCCGAACAGGTTTGGTTGCAGTGTCAGCTGATTTTAGCTGAAGGTTTTACTAACGCAGTTCGCCACGCTCATAGGAATTTACCCCCAGATACCATCATTGAGATCGAGTCAGCTTTGTTTTTTCAATATCTGGAAATTAAGATTTGGGACTATGGGCAACCTTTTGATCTTGCTGCGTTTGTGAATTCTTTGCCACCAGAGATCGATCAAAATGCGGAAGGGGGACGAGGTTTACATTTGATGAGAAAGATGGCAGATGAACTCAGCTATATTCGGACTGGTCACGATCGCAATTGTTTACTATTAGTGAAGCGATATAAAATGGCTGAGAAATCCTGCTAAATGATTGATTTTCTAAATATTTAAAGCCTTAAAAATGCAAGCTTAACTGATCGATGAAAAGAGAAAGTGAGAAATTTCTGGCAGTCCTAACAGAAGCGATCGGGTTGTTCTAAGAAAGCTTGGATTTGGGCTAATCCAGTTTCTAAATCCTGAAGCAGGATTTGCTCATTTTTCAGTTGTTTTTGGCGTGCCTGGTCTTCTAACTGAGTTGCAAGTTTGAGAAGTACACTGGCGCCCACATTGGCACTAGCACCTTTGATATGGTGGGCTTGTTGCTCAATTTGCTTGAGGTTTTGCTGCTCGATCGCAAGCTTGAGGGCAGCTAAGTGGGTTTGGGTATCCACAATAAAAACTTGAAGCAACTCAAGTTCAAACTCTTCATTATTGTCTGAAATTTGATGTAGATGTTGCCAATGAATCGGTGTGTTCGATGCGGAATCTTGTGGATACATTGAAATAGGGGAATTAGAACCTGGTTTAGATGCAGCGTTCATTGTCTGGCTCCATCGTTCTAATGTGGCTGCAAGTTGCTCTTTGAGGATGGGCTTGCTTAAATAATCATCCATTCCTGCACGAATACATTGTTCTCGGTCTTCTTTCATTGCATTTGCAGTTAATGCAATGATACAGGTATGGCGATCGCTCCCCTCAATTTGACGAATCGATCGAGTCGTATCGTAGCCATCCATAATCGGCATTTGGCAATCCATTAATACAATGTCGTAATTAATTTTTTTCATCATAAAAAGTGCTTCTTGCCCATTCGCAGCAATATCGGCTTCATAACCTAGCTTCTTGAGTTGATTGAGTGTGACCTTTTGATTGATGACGTTATCTTCAACGAGCAGAATTTTTAATTTGATGCCCTTACGAATAGACGAATTCGCGTTAGAAATAGGCAACCCTACTGGATCTACTTTGCTACTTCCTTCAGGGTTATGGCAATCGGATGGTTCACGTAGTCCTTGAGTGCTTGGTACAGGCATCGTACTCTGACCGGGAGGGGCGATCGTCACTGTATTAACGATGCAATTGAGTAACCGGGACTGTTTAACGGGCTTCACCAGGTATGCAGAAAAGCCAATTTCTAGCATTCGTCTAGCTTCCCCCGCCTGGTTCAGTGAGGTCATCATAATCAATTTTGTTTGTGCCAGAGCGGGATCGGCTTTGATTTGTTTACCAAGCGTTTCGCCATCGATTTGGGGCATTTGCATGTCCAGAATAGCGAGATCAAAGGGTTTGCCCGCCGCAATGCTCTGCCGCAGTGCTTCTAGAGCCGTTTCTGCACCATCGGCTTCTTCCACTTCCAGGTTCCAGGAGGTTGCCTGGTAGTTCAAAATTTTGCGGTTGGTAGCATTGTCATCCACGACCAGCAGTCTGAGTCCGGGTAAGAGAGTGGCGATCGTAGTCGTGGTCGAGATCGGGGCAACCTGGCTCAGTTGTTTTTGGAACGTGATGGTAAACCAAAATCGGGTGCCCTGCCCTTGGGTACTTTCCAATCCAATTTTGCCGCCCATGAGTTCAACCAACTGCCGGGAAATTGCCAATCCCAGTCCGGTGCCGCCATATTTGCGTGTGGTTGAAGCGTCAATTTGGAAAAAGGGTTGAAATAAACCTGCCTGGGCTTCAGGGGCGATGCCAATGCCAGTATCGGTGACCGAAAAAGTGATTGTCGTCGTCGTTTCTGTTTCGTCTGTCAAGACTGCCCGAATCACGACCTCGCCGGCTTCCGTAAACTTAATCGCGTTGCTCACCAAATTGGTCAAAATTTGCCGCAAGCGACTGACATCTCCCCGGAGTCGCAGAGGCACATTGCGATAGATCAGAGTTGCCAGTTCTAAGCCTTTGGCATGGGCGGTTGCTGCCAGCAAATCGGCAATTTCTTCGATACAAGTGCTTAAATCAAAGTCCAAAATTTCCAATTCCATTTCCCCTGCCTCGAGTTTGGAGAAGTCTAGAATTTGGTTAATCAGGGTGAGTAGGTTGTCTCCACTGATACGAATGGTTTCGACAAAATCTCGTTGTTCAGGAGTCAGGTCGGCGTCTAAGAGCAGCCCGGTCATGCCGAGGACGGCGTTCATAGGGGTGCGGATTTCATGGCTCATGGTTGCCAAAAAGGTGCTCTTCATTTGAGAGGCTTTTTCGGCTTCTTTGCGGGCTTGTTCGAGTGCTAAGTTTTGTTGAGTAAGTTGTTCGCGTTGCTGGGTTTCTTGGGTGAGGAGTCGCGCTTGGGCGATCGCAATCCCGACCTGGTTTGCTAATTGGCTGAGGAGATCAATTTCAAATGGCTGCCATTGTCGGGGGGTAGCACACTGATGCACTATCAGTAATCCCCACAATTGGTGGCTTTGCAAAATTGGAATGACCAGAGAGGCTTTAGCCTGAAATTGGGTGAGCAATCGTTGATGGCAAGGGGCAAGAGTGGCTTGTTCAAGATTGTTGACATACCAAATTTTGCCTTGCTGATATTGTTGCCAATGTCCTGATTGGAAGCAGGTGTCTACAATCTCCATACCTAGCACCGCAGTCCAGCCCGGCTCAACCGACTCAACCACAACAGTGCCGCTCCAGTCGGAAGAAAATTGATAGATCAACACCCGATCGGCTTGCAGTAAATGGCGCACCTCAGCAGCCGTGGTATTGAGAATTTCGGCTAGATTGAGCGATTGACGGATTCGCAATGTGATGGTGGCAAACAGTTGTGCCCGCAGGTTTTGTCGTTCCAGGGTTTCGGCTGCCTGTTGCCGCTCCAGTTCACTCCCGACCCACTGAGCTGTCAGTTTGAGAAATTCTTTGTCTGCCGCAGTAAACGAACTGCTACGGGATTGGAAGCTACAAAAACTAAGCGTGCCGTAGACTTGTTGATTGACCTGCACTGGAGCACCTAGATAGGCTTCTAAGCCAAACTGGGTGCAAAACGGATGATTATGCCATTCTGACATTGAGATTTGTTCCACACTAATGAGTTGGTGTGCGCTTAAAATCTCCTGGCAATCAGTGGTAGCAAAATTGAGGATTTGACCTGCGGTGAAGGGGGGTGGGTTTTCAGGCTGACTGGGGTGGGAGACGATCAGAGCCTGGAGCTGACTGTAGATGGCTTCAGTTTTGGTCAACATGCCGATGCTCAAGTCAAATTCTTGACATCCCATGGTGAGCAAACGGTTGAGTTTGTCTGCAAAATTGAGTTGATGGGTGGCAGTGATGTCGTAAAGCTGGCGCAGGCGTTCTTCGGCTTGTTTGGACTCAGTAATGTTGTTGTTGGTACCGACCATGCGATAAGGGGTGCCAGCATTATCCCGAAAAACAGTGCCACAGACAGAAAACCAGCGATGACTCCCATCTTTATGTAACATGCGATGTTCGCTTTCAAAGCGAGGGGTTTCGCCCAGTAAGTGAGACTGTATCTCTGCGGTAACCTGTTTGCGATCGTCGGGATGGATAGACTCATTCCATATTTCCAGACGGTTAGGAATTTCCCAATCTTCATAGCCCAAGAGGGCTTTAAGGATAGGATCAAGGTAAATTTCTCCTGTTTCGATATTCCAGTCCCAAACTCCGACTTCACCCGCGCTGACGGCTAAGGTGTAGCGCTCACGGCTTTGTCGCAGAGAGGCTTCAGTCTGTTTGTAGTCCGTGATGTCGCGAGTGATCGCGAGCACAGATTCGACTGTGCGATCGCTGCCCAATTCTGGAACGAAGCGAGACTGATAGTATTTCAATCCTTGTGGGGATGACACAGAATGCTCCAGACTTTGCTCTTGTCCGGTGTCAAAAGTTTTTTGCAATACAGCATCCCATTGACGCACATTGGCTTCTGGGAAGCCCAATTCTCTCCCAGTCTTCCCGATGAAGGCAGCAGCAGGAATTCCGGTATCACGTTCTACAATCGGATTGACGTAGAGGTGGTGGTACGATCGATCAAAACGAGCAATAACATCTGGGGCGTGCTCGACGAGTGCTTTGAATTCTTCCTCGCGACGGCGAAGAGATTCTTCAGCTTGTTTGCGCTGGGTGGAGTCCCGAATCACCCACATAACCAAGTTTTCGTCGATTGGAGAAATGCTGGCGTCAAACCAGATTTCGCGTTCTTGAATCGTGAGACTGTATTCTGCCTTAACAGTTTTTTGGGTAGTTAAAGCCTGGTGAATATAGTCTAAAAAAGTATCTGCTAAGGGTTGGGGAAAGACATCGTGGAGGGTTTGGTTCACCAGTTCATCGACTGGCTTGAACAGTAGGTGACTGGCCTTGGGCGTAATGAGCTTGGTGCAACGCCCGGTCTTATCTCGTACCAGCACCAGATCTGCCATTGCCGCAAACAAAGCCCGTTGTTCGGCATAGGCGGATTTCAACGCTTCTTCTGCCTGTTTGCGATCGGTAATTTCAAAACTAGAGCCTTCGTAGTAGAGCAAATCACCAGTATCATTTCTGACTGCCCGAACATTTTCCGAAACCCAAATGATACTGCCATCTTGGCGATAGACTTGAGATTCAAATTCTCGGACAACATCATTTTCTTGCATTAAGCGGATAAATTCTGCCCTGCGGGTCGAATCCACATAAATCTGTGCCCCGATGTTGTCAACCCAACGAATCATCTCAGATGGCGAGGCATAGCCATGAGTTCTAGCGAGGGCAGGATTAACGCTGAGATATTTGCCTTCAGGAGTGGTTTGAAAGATCCCTTCGACAGAGCTTTCATAGATACTGCGATATTTTTCTTCTGCTTGTCGTAACGCGGCTTCAGCCCGTTTTCGCTTGGTGATATCTCGCACGATCATCAGCACTTCATCCTCACCGCTGATCACGACGCGAGCTTCTTCTTCTCGCAGTTCTCCATCTACCATCAACTGATATTCAAAAATCTGAATTTCGCCGGTTTGAAAGGCTTCTTCGATGTAGTAGCTGCGTTGTTGCGCAATGTCAGGGGGCAACACGTCGAAGAAACTTTTGCCGATGATGGTGTCGATCGGAACAATTAATTTATTATCTTGAGGACACTTAACATCTAAATGAATGCCCTTTCGGTTAATCCGCATCATTAGATCAGGAATCGCGTGCAGCAACGCCCGATTTTTAGTTTCGCTTTTGCGGAGGGCTTCTTCAATTTGCTTACGATCGCTAATGTCACTAAAGGTGCAAATCACCTGGCGGACGCTGCCATCCGCTGCCAATTGGGGTTCAGCATTGACCAACAGCCAGATATAGTCCTGAGTATTGAGTCGATAAACCCCCATCACGATATTCCGTACCGCCTGGCGAGTTGCGATCGCCTGCGGTACAGGATGACTTTCACTGGGAAAGGGCGAACCATCTTCATGGATGACTTGCCAGTCTGCGTCAAACGAACTTTTCCCCAAAAGTTGGTTTTCTTTCAGCCCCAACAACCGTAAAGCCGTACGATTGCTCAACAGAATCTCTGCATTGGCACCCTGAAGTAAAACTCCCACCTGGAGATCTTGAATCAGTTGGCGAAACCGCCTTTCACTCTCTCGCAACGTCGATTCCACCTGATTGCGTTGAACCAATTCGCTCGATACCAGTTTGAATTTGCGCTGCAACTCTAGCTGGCGCGCCCCCTGCCGACCTAGAGCACGAAAGGAGGCGATTTGGGCATCGCTCAACTGTCTGGGTTCGACATCA
This sequence comes from Scytolyngbya sp. HA4215-MV1, assembly GCA_019359045.1. Classification (GTDB taxonomy): domain Bacteria; phylum Cyanobacteriota; class Cyanobacteriia; order Leptolyngbyales; family Leptolyngbyaceae; genus Scytolyngbya. Next base: position 344,989 of record JAHHIA010000006.1, on the reverse strand, counting down.
ACCACCCAAAGACTCCCGATCGCACATCCCTCTGGCAACGCAAACGGTACTCCTGCATAAAATCGAAAGGAGGGCGAAACAGCAGCAAAATGGTGAGCCAATCGTTCATCTCTGAGCAAATCAGGAATGACCAAAACATCTGATTGCTGAGTACAGAGCGTGCCCAGCCCAAACTGATGGATGGCTGCTCCGATAGCTGTCCTGAAGTCGCTATCGCAGCTTGCTCCAATCACTCCATTAAAATCTGGACTCAAATTGGACTTCACCCATTGAAACTCGCCATCCTTCAAATCCACGAGGGCGATCGGGGTGCCGCAGATTTGAATAGCTAATTGAACGAGATCGTCAAACGCTTCATCAGGAGCAATATCCAAAGTTTCATAGCGATACAGTGTATCGATTTTCAAAGCTTGGTTATCAGGCAAAGGCACTGGCATGGTGCATCTTTAAATAACTGGAAATAACTGAAGATAACCTATCATCAACTGTTTTAGAATTTGAGGCTTGCTGCTAGCCTACCCCTTAGAGGATGGTTTAAAAAGGTCCTTTCCCAAGTAGCAGCGGACACGATCCCCCTACAATCCCCATGCTGAAGTACCGCTGCGCTAGAAAAAAGGGGACTTTGAAGCTGATGCCCCTCTTAAAAGGGGGGCGAGGGGGAATCTCTGCGTGCTCAAAATCACAGCTAGCCCCTTTTAAACAACCGCTTGAGTGCAGATGAGGAAAAAAATTGAGTCAATTGGTAACTATCTTAAAAAGAGGGTTGATGTTAAAAGAGTATGCGAAAAAATTAAGCATGACCTGAAATCAATAAAAACTCAAGCTGTAAGGATATTTTTCAATCTCCAACACACCAGGACAAGAGTAATAGAACGATCGTCGCACCTAACCAGTTTGAAATGTTGAGCCAATGTAAGCTACTGAGCGGCAACTCTATAAACACTTTAACCAACACTAAGCTACTGAATATTGCCAGCAAAAAGGTGACTAAAGGCACAATTAGTTCTCCACAAACGAGTAGTCTTGCCAAAAATACCTAATGAGCATTCCACTGGAACTTCTTCGTTCTGCCTCGAGTCTCTCAAATTAGAGACTAATTACAGATTGATGGGATGCCAACCCGATCGCGAAGCGGAACCCAGCAATTCACGGAAATTTTCAAAATATCTCAATTTTTCTTAGAAAATGATTTGTAAATCTGTAAAGGATGGACGAAATGTTGGTTCTAACTCAATTTGTGTTGATCCGGCGTAGGGGCGCGGCATTTGGTGCGAAATCCTTGCTTAATCTGAAAATCGTTTTCCAAATGCCACGTCTTTCAGGGTTTGACTCCAACACAAAATCCATCAGAAGCATATGAAATGAATAATGACGCGAAACACCGATCGCGGCTTTGGCGTTCCTTTTACCCACTTTTGAGCCACCATTCTCTAAAACGAGGTAAGCCGACGCGTAAACTTGAAGTCAATATCAGATGAATTGGATGGATACCGTTGGTGGAGTTCGTTCGAAGACAAGCATCTAGTGTCGGAAAGTTTTCTTGGTAAAAACTTGAAATACACAGTAATTTGTCTGGAACATAAGGAAAATCACGGCATATAGCCTATTGTAACGACCTTAATAAAATCTTAAGTCATGAGGTGATTGAAATGATAAGTGATGTAGCACGGCGATTTCAGTGGGTCGTTTCTCTCACACTAATTACAGCTTTGGGGATTTCCCCTGGGTTAGCACAAGCCGCCAAAATGACCCTGGCACCTGGCTTCTCTCCTGCCGACGGCGTCACCAAAGGGTTTACGAGAGCATCTTTTTCATTATTAGCATTATCCAATCGCGATCGCGATGATCATCCTTGTCTGGGCTTTGGCAACGATCGCGATACGCCCGACCATGTTCTCGTCTTGAAAGAAAATTTTACCAATTTGAAGATTCAAGTCCAAAGTAGAGGCAACTCTCCCACTCTACTGATTCAGAATTCCAGTGGAGAAACCGTATTCTGTGGCAGTAGCTCGGTTGAATCTCAGTGGGGAGCGGGCACTTATCGCGTTTGGGTTGGTTGTAATGAAGGCTCGACCTGCAACTATACCTTTGTTGCCAAAGAGTAATGAATCGCGATTCTAATTTATCGGCAAGGGGATTATTCCCCTGTTTACTCAAGATCAACTGTTGCGAAAGCGATCGTCGATAGCCCCACTGAGCAAGACTGCTAGGAAACAGCTTCTTTCCCGGGTGATAGGAATGTCTGGGAGCCCTTTGTTCGTGCTAATTTCATAGACACTCGGTTAAATTAACGCAAGGCAAAGGCTGTGCTCGTGCTTTTGGAAGCTCTTAACGCCGAAAAAAAACAACCAGCGTTTCGGACAATCTTGGTGATTGCAGCTATTTTTTTCGTCCTGACTTTAAGCCTCTCGCTCAATCGCTATTACAGCTTTTTTAACCCTTACGACCACGGCATTTTCAACCAGGTTTTCTGGAATGGAACGCACGGACGTTTTTTCCAGAGTTCACTTTCTTCTACCCTCTCCAGTGCAGTGCTCCGTGACGGGGAATTGCCAACGGTTTTCTACCATCGCTTGGGGCAACATTTTACTCCAGCATTGCTGTTGTGGTTACCGTTTTACGCAGTTCATCCATCTGCCGAAACCTTAGTCGTGATTCAAGTCGTGTTGATGACGACGGGTGGATTGGTGCTCTATGGACTGGCGCGGCAGTATCTACAACCCGCACTGGCTAGCATGATCGCAGCGAGTTTCTATTGTGCCAATGCAGTCATTGGACCCACTGTTTCTAGCTTTCATGACTCTTCTCAAACGCCATTGCTGGTTTTCAGTCTATTGCTGGCTTTAGAAAAACGGGTCTGGTGGCTATTTGGGGGATTGGCAGGGCTGGTATTGTTGGTACGAGAAGATGCTGGGATTATTTTGTTTGGGATTGGTGTTTACTTGACGTTGAGTCGTCGCTTTCCTCGGGTGGGCTTGGCGCTTTGCATTGTGAGCTTTGGCTACATTCTCCTGGTAACGAATGCCATCATGCCGCTTTTTTCGGATGATAGTTCTCGTCGGTTTACAGTCGAGCACTTCCGCAATTTTACTCAGAATGAAACCAGGGTTAGTACATTAGATCTGATTCTGTCGATCTTAAGCCAGCCAATCCAATTGATCCACCAACTGGTGACCCCGATCGCAACCAAGGCAAACTACTTGTTCTATCAATGGTTGCCACTCGCGTTTGTGCCAATGATTTCTGGCTCTGCCTGGGTCATGGCTGGGTTTCCATTGCTAGCCCTATTTATTCGCGATCCTGATGCGCCGGGCAATCCGCTGTCGATTCACTTGCGTTATGCAATTACACTGCTGCCGGGCTTATTCTATGGGGCAATTTTGTGGTGGTCAGTTCATGCAGAAAAATTTCGGCCCCTTATACGGCGGTTTTGGGTCGGGTGTTTAGTCCTGTCGCTGTTACTTTTGATTCGTCAAAACCCCCACCAAATTCTATATTTTGCTACTCCCCTGAAAGCAATCTCTCAGAGCAACAAAATCTATGTACCCCTGAATCGCCAATGGCAGCACGCCCATGATATGCGAACGCTGATGGGGCAGATTCCGCCAGATGCGAGCGTGGCAGCAACAACTTATGCGGTGCCGCCTTTGTCGAGTCGGCGGGAAATTATTCGGTTGGTCGGCAGACGAATTGAGGCAGACGGTTTGAAGTATTTTTCGGCACTCAAATTACGGAACGATCGCAATGAAGTAATTTCGGTTGACTATGTTTTAGCGGATGTCTGGCAGTCGCAACAGTTTCAAGCCGTAGATCAAAACGAACGGGATCAGTTTCAAGCCCTGATTCCTATACTGGATCAGTTGATTGCAGGGGGAGAATATGGCTTGCGCGATTTACAAGATGGGGGATTGCTTCTGCAAAAAGGGGAACCCTCTAATGCGAAAGCGCTTTCTGCCTGGACGGCGTTGCGGGCTTCACTGCCGTTGCCTTAGAACGAAAGACAAAATTCGGACTGCTACCGATTTCCTTATGTTTTAAGCGGCTCTGGAAAACGATCGCGTTGCCAAAATATTTTGGTAATAATTTTGCAGCTGGCGAGTTGCTGCTGCCCAGCCCCAGCGCTCTGCTTCGCGGCGGGCATTATGCCGCAAAGTTTCGCGTTCTTCGGGCTGAGCAAGCAAGCGTTGGGTAGCAACGATCGCGCCTCGCTCGTCTTTGGGATCGAACAGGTAGCCATTTACCCCATCTTCTACAATGTCAGGAATGCCTCCCGATCGAGCTGCCACCACTGGACAACCTGCCGCCATCGCTTCTAATAACACCAAACCCAGGGTTTCAGTTCGCGAGGGAAACACAAACGCATCAGCGGATGCAAAAGCACTCGCCAATTCTGCTCCCTGCAAATAGCCAACAAAATGAGTTGGAGTTTCCTCAAAATGCTGCTGAAGTTCTTGGCGATAAGGACCATCGCCGACGAGCGCTAGATGCGCATTGGGAATAGCTTGCAACACCGGTTTGATGCGATCGATTTCCTTCTCTGCCGATAACCGCCCCACATAGAGCAACAACGGATTATCGGGATGCCCCTGACTCAATCGAGATCGCATCTCTCGACTAACCAAATGGGGCTGAAAGGTTTCTGTATCCACCCCTCGTTGCCAGAGAGACACCCGCTCAATGCCATGGGTGGTCAACGTTTGCACCATGGCAGTCGAAGTGCAGAGATTCAACTCTGCCTGGTTATGCCCAGCTTTGAGCAACTCCCACAGCAACCCCTCCAGCATCCCCAAACCATAGTGCTGTAAATATTCTGGTAAATGGGTATGGTAAGAAGCCACCAGTGGCAGATTAAACATCTTGCTATAGTAGATACCTGCCAGACCCAATACTGCTGGATTAACTACATGCACCAGATCAGGCTGGAATTGTTTGATTGCTTCTCCGATCGCGGGACGGGGCAACGCCAGCTTCAGTTCTGGATAGAGGGGCAACGGAAAGCCTGAAACCCCATAAATCTTTGCTCCTTTATGTTCTGTCAACCCTCCTTCAGGACAGACCACCAACACCTGATTCCCTAACCGTTGCAGATGATCAACCGTGTGCCGTAAACGGGTCACAATGCCATCGACCTTGGGCAAGAAGGTTTCAGTAAAAAGAGCAATTCGCATAAGCAATTAAGTTAGATGAACTGCGCCCACAAAAATTGTAGACGGTTAGGAGTTGGGCTTTTAGCCATTGCTGGGAAGTAAATGGACTCAATGAGAAACCTCTTGCCAATGAGCATCCAGAGATGGCTGTCTGTCGCATTCCCCAAAGAGACAGGCTGAAGGCAAAAGAAGTACTTCAATTGAAAGTGGCGTGGCTGACCTACACTTCTTTGTCTATCTCCGCCAATTCACCTTGGGCAGAATCTGGGATTCATCGACCCGTTGCTGATACTTCATAGCAAAGTTCAACAAGGAGTCGAGTAGAGAGTCGGAAAGATAGTGAGGTTGTAGCCCCAGATCTAGCAAGTTGGTATTTTTGGCATTGAAGTAATGTTCTTCTCGCTCAATCCGGGGGTTCTCAATGTGGTTCACTTCCACCTTCAGCCCTAACGCTTGTCCCGCCTTTTCAACCATCAATGCCAAATCACCGACACTGAACAGCTCTGTAAATTGATTGAAGACACGAAACTCACCGGGATCAGCTGGATTGGCGATCGCCAATTCGACACAACGCACCGTGTCCCGAATGTCCAAAAATCCTCTCGTTTGTCCGCCTTTACCGTAGACTGTCAGCGGATGCCCCACGGCTGCCTGAATGCAAAAACGGTTCAAGGCAGTGCCAAATACACCGTCATAATCTAGACGGTTGATCAGCAATTCGTCCATACCTGTTTCGTCAGTTAGCACTCCGTAGACGACACCTTGATTTAAATCGGTTGCTCTTAGACCCCAAATGCGACAGCCGAAATGGATATTGTGAGAATCGTGCACCTTGCTGAGGTGGTACATCGAGCCAGGTTGCTTGGGATAAGGCAGGGTATCTTTACGACCATTGTGTTCGATCGTAATGAAGCCCTCTTCAATATCAATATTGGGGGTACCATATTCTCCCATCGTGCCTAATTTCACCAGATGACATTCTGGGAAACTTTCTTTCATGGCATAGAGAATATTAAGCGTTCCCACAACGTTATTGACCTGAGTGAGCACAGCATGCTCTCGATCAATCATCGAGAAGGGAGCTGAGCGCTGTTCACCAAAGTGAACGATCGCATCTGGCTCAAACTGGTGAAAAGTTCGATTGAGAAATTCGTAGTTTGTGATATCGCCAACGAATAACTCGATGGTTTTGCCTGTCAGGTCATGCCAGCGCTGAAGTCGTTGCTGGATGGGGGCGATCGGGGTCAGCGTCTCCACGCATAACTCCATATCCCAGAGCCGCCGCACCATGCTGTCTAAAATACCAACCTCATAACCCCGGTTCGAGAGGTAGAGCGCTGTTGCCCAACCGCAGTAACCGTCACCACCAATCACTAAGACTTTCATCTTGCCAAACTTGCTTTCGGATACTCCGCTCAATCTACCAGCTTTCGGGGTGCACTGAACGATTTGATTGGCAATTTCAACCTTGATTTGCAAGCTGACGCAGAAATCGCTTCTTCGCTAGCAGTTGCAGCATTGTGAAGCGGTAACCAACACACAGTCAAGACAACAATTAAACGTACTTTAATCTTTTCTTAAATAAGAACCTTTCACCCTTGTCCTTTATCCAGGCAGGCGATCGAGCTTGGTCGGTTGAACAGCAAAGCTTTTACCTTGCTCAGGATTTAGCCATCAATCTATAATTTCTGATGCAAATCTAATATTTTTCTGAAGCCCAAATATCCTGCTCCACCCATCCCAATCCCTAAATAGATCAATTGGGGCACCCAACTCCATAAAACATTGGGCATAAAACAGAGAATGATTTTATCTGTATAGGGAGGAATTATCACTCCCTGATAAAACTGATCGATCGCCATTGTTTTTAATCGTGTTTTTCCTGAAAAAGCCTGCCATTGAGCGTGATATTGCTGACTCAAGAATAACTGGGTTACTTGGGAAAAACGACCGACTTGAATTTCTTGATAATCATCCCACGATCGCAGCAAAACTGGCTGAAAAATCGATGCTTGTTGGGACATTAAAGACTGAGCTAAATCATTTGGCTGGAGTTGCTCTATCAATGTCTGCATCATAAAAATGGGGGGTTGTAGAGGGCGATAGAGCTGGATATCATTGACTTGCCCAACTTTAGCAAAATGAGACTCATTCAGTGAGGTTTTACTCAGCAATAAATTGACTCCTGACAGCCTAAATTTAGGATTGACAATCTTATCTGGACGATCGAGATAAGTGAATAATCTGCCATAAGTTGTGCTGCCAACATCACTCCATTTTTCAACAATTTTTTGATAATTTTGGGATGAAAGTGAATCATAAGAATGGATGCTTTTTAAGCGCAGCAGTCCCTCTTGATTGGCGGGTAAAACTCCACTTAAATCAGCACCGACGATCGCAAATCTTCCCTGACCATCTGTCTGCTGACGAACTGCCTCAACCAAGGGAGAAGTGGTTTGAATGCTATTCATCGGTCTGGCAAGCAATAGTGGTTGTCCATAAAGAAATACCGTTGCGATCGCCAGGCTGAATAAAATCCCTGGGTTTCGTTTTTTCGCAAACAGAATAATTCCAGCTACCATGAGCCAGTTGATCAAAAAGTTATGCCAACTGAAGTGAAATTTTTCCCTAAAGCCTCCTACAAGTTCCATAAAATTGATAGCAATTAGAAGCGAACTGAGAAGTAAACCTAAATTGAATTCTGAAAATCTATCTTTTAGTTTTGCTCCACTTTGTTGAGGAATACAATTGGAAGAATTCCAGGGTAATCGAGGTAACCGAGATCGCATTTCTCCACGCCAATCTCCACGCCAGCTCTGAACCTTCAAGTCTGGTCGTTGACTGCTCAGAAAATCAATCGTATGAGCTATCAAAATTAATGCCACAATGATGGAGCCAGATAGCAAAACCGTGCGAGAAAATTGAAATCCTAAAGCATGAACCGCAAACAAATAGGCTGGTGGATAAAGGGTGCCAATCAGACAGAGAACGGCAAATAAATGCCAATACCAAAATTGACGCAGTAAGATGGGATGAAAAGAAAGTATGAATAAGAAAAAATGAAGTGGCGACAGACTTAATCCGTTGTAAAAAGAAGAGTGATTGAAAAAGGTAAGCGGATAAGTCTGACTAATGGGTATACCATAGATAAAAGGGTCAACGATCGTGATTAAAAATAAGCCAAAATCAGTTAAATTTTCGAGTCGAGGGAGAACGGTTAAAAAGAACTGATCAGATACTGCCAACCTGGCTGATTGTTGGGCATTCAGCACGACATCCAAATAGACAGGTAAAGCTGCGATCGCTCCGGAAATGACCGCACTAATTAACAGCCCTCCCTTGATTAAAAAGTCTTGCCAGTTCGTCCAATAGTGCCGACAATTTACCAGAACTTGAATTGTAATAATATAAGCACATAAGATAATAAGTTGGGGATAGCCAGAGAGGAGCAAATTATAGGTTGCAAAGGAGATTCCCAATACTGACCAGAGGCTCCTCCGTCGAGTGAGTTTTGTCATGAACCAGAGCAACCCAGCAGACCAGCACAGGGTTGAGACAAACATGATGAAAGTCAGCCAATAGGAAACATAAATTCCCAGCGAAAGTCCTAAAGAGGGAACCAAACAGGCGAGAGGCGAAAGCTGCAAAGCTTTGAGATAAAGAAAGAAAAAGATGCTAGTCAAAAAAACTGTCAAAATCGTCAGAGTTGTGTAGAGTCTGAAAGGATTTTGGGTAAACCAAGCAAGTAAATGCGTGATGGGATAGGCTTTGCCCAAGGCACTGAGTTGAAAAGTAGGACGCCCCAATTGCACTGCGGGATTCCAGGTTGAAAGCCATTGATGAGATTTGCCGTTTAAGTGGTGATTAATTTCGGGAATATAAACCGAACTCTGGTCAGAAAATTTACGGTTCGCCAGATAGTGATCCGGTGTAGCGGTTAAACCCGTTACTTCAGCATCATTGGCGTGAGGAAAAATAACCTCACCCCGAACTAACACCTGATTAAAAAATATAAGGTGAGTCAGGATTAAGCCAATCAAGCAATGCCGATAGTTCATAAAAGCAAGGGCGCTATTTTCGATGCATTAATTGATATTCAGACGGTAAATTTTTATTCTCAATGATCTGAAAAGCTTGTTTAAAGTGTTGCCAGACGAGCGGATGAGTATTCTTGAAACGAAGATTTTCCCGATTATCTAAAGCAACATCTCCTAAGAGCACCCAATTTACTTTTTTTTGGTGCAGTTCTTGAATGATGGCTTGCTGTCGTTTTTCTGTTTCAGGAAATAGAAAGTAGATATCCCACAGGGGAGATTTTCGCTGCAAGATGGGGTAAATTGCCGGGATGTGAGGCCCAACTAAGATCTCTTCCTGACTAGAAATTTGTTGCAGGTTAATCTGTTGAATTGTGCGGATTAGATTTGCAGTTCCACGAGGAATAGAGAGTCGATCTCCACCAATTTTCTGAACTACGTAGCTGCCACTGGGCGATCGCAATCTCATGGACAAGGGACTAATAATTACGATCCCGGTCACGGTTAAAATTGCCAAGCTAACGGATAGGAAAAGACTGATTTTTTTCCAGGATAAGGTCGAAAATAACCGAATCGTAGCCATCCAGCCAATCAACATCGGGTGAATAGCTTGAGATAAATGAGGTAAATCGGCACGGGAAAAAGCGTAGTGAGTATAGGTAAGGCTGAGAAACGTTGCTGAAATGAGAACGAGATGCCTCTGTAAAAAATCCCGCTTTTGGCATAGTAAATAAACTAAGAAAATTCCATTAAAGAAAGGCAAGATTAAAAATAAACAGCCCACGCTGAAGATATGACTTGAGAGCCACAAATCGGGTGTATAACTGGCTCGCCAAAACCAAGGTACGGGTAGGGGAAGGTTGGTTTTACCAAGACGTATCAGTAACTGATTCAGGGCATTAAATCCATCCCAAAAGCCTGGAATCAACGCCATCATCAGTAAGGCTGGTGAATAACCAACCAAAATGCCAGTCCCCCAACTCAATAGATGTTTCAGCAGCGCCTTACGATCAAACTTGAGCCAAATGAATCCTATTAACCCTGCAAAAGAAGCAAAGGTATAAAATCCATGATTACGCCCGAAAAATGCTGACAAACCTACTGCACACCCGACAGTAAAATATCGTCGTAAAGACGGTTTCTCTAACAGCAATACTGCAAAGTAAACCGCAGCCATTGAAATACTGGATTCAAATAGTTTGTGGCGAGGAAACATCCAGAGTAACAAGACTAGCCCAGCCAATGTCAACAGCCAAGGCGATCGTGTCAGTCGGCGAACACTGAGTAACCCAAACGTTAGTCCCAAAGTTTGGAAAATTGCGTTGGAGAGTCGTAGAGTCAACAGCCGATCGCTGTCCAACAACTTGAACCAAAGCGCTCCCCATAAATAGCGTCCCGGATCATAGGATTGAAAATCCCGTAACGGCACTTCTCCGATCGCGGTCCGCACTGTACCATACCATAAATACCCCTCATCACTAAGGTTAATATCAATATTTTCTTGTAATAAGAAGTTAACTGTCACCAACCCCACTGCCAGTACAAAAATCCCCAAGAACTCAAATCTGGATGATAGAACAACTTTGTGTTCACTAGGAGTGAAAAAATTGGTCAATGGCATTGATCACCTGTTCAACTTGTAGGTCTGTCAAAGCAGGAAAGAGGGGCAGTCGCAACAATCGCTCAGACAGATAGTCTGTATAGTACAACTCACCGCTAGTGCGAGAAAACTTCTTGCCCGCTGGTGCAGAATGGAGAGGGATATAGTGAAAAACCGAATTAATACCCTGTTGCTGCAGATATTGGATCAAAGCTGTCCGAGTTTCTAAATCCGATAGAAGAATATAGTACATGTGAGCGTTATGCTGACGATCGCTAGGAATTCTGGGACGACGCAGTTTGCCCACATTTTCCAGATCTGCCAGGGCTTGATGATATTGTTGCCAGAGGGTTAATCGGGTTTGGGTAATGGTTTCGGCAAACTCCAACTGCGCCCACAAAAACGCGGCATTAATCTCACTGGGCAGGTAAGAAGAGCCGATATCCACCCAGGTGTATTTATCTACCTGTCCTCGAAAAAATTGGCTGCGATTGGTACCTTTTTCCCAGATGATTTCTGCTCTGGCGGTCAGACGAGGATCGTTGATTAGAAGTGCGCCGCCTTCTCCTGAAATGACATTTTTGGTCTCGTGGAAACTGAGGGTTGCCAGATGCCCCATGCTGCCGAGTGGGCGATTTTGGTAGGATGCCATGAATCCCTGCGCGGCATCTTCGATCACGAGTAAATTGTGTTGTTGCGCGATCGCCAGAATCGCATTCATCTCACAACCCACCCCAGCATAGTGAACCGGAACGATCGCCTTAGTCCGAGGAGTAATTGCTGCTTCAATCAGCGTTTCGTCAATATTGAGTGTTTCCGGGCGAATATCGACAAACACAGGCACCCCCCCACGTAGCACAAAGGCATTGGCAGTGGAGACAAAGGTGTAGGACGGCATAATGACTTCATCCCCTGGCTGGATCTCTGCCAGAATTGCTGCCATCTCCAGAGCGGCGGTGCAAGAATGAGTCAATAATGCCCGATCGCAACCAATCCGCGCAGCCAGATCAGTCTGACATCGTTTGGTAAAGGTGCCATTGCCAGAAAGCCAACTTTGGGCGATCGCCTGCTGGATATACTCAAATTCTTTGCCAACAACAAAAGGTCGATTAAACGGTATAGTCACAGGTTGCCGTGCCCGTTAAGTTCTCAAGATACCTGGATTCAATAGATTCGCTTACTTTTTAGCAATTAGCAGGAGTGAACCACCTGCGGCGAAAGAAACGCCACTTTGAATCAACCGCCGCTCCCAACTCAGAATGTTTTCCAACATATCATTCAACCACCCCTGAATTTTGAGTTCTGAAGTTGGGTCATAGTTGGATTTGTGGCGTTTTTGACTCAACCGAGATGCCAGCAAAAGCGGCAGCAATAGAGAAACAAAGGAGGTAGTTCGTACCACACGAAAGCCAGCAGCGATAACCTTTTGTTTGAGTTCGATCGCTCGATAGCGACGAACGTGATGGGCATAATCATCCGCCTGACTCCACAACCAGGGGTGCTGCGGTACAGTTAGCACAATTCCGCCTTCTGAATGGATCGCTTGGTACATCTGAGCCAGCACCTCTGTGTCTGCCTGAATATGTTCCAGAACATCAAATGCGCCAATTAGACCAAATTCATCCTCAAAAGGGATTTTTCGCGCATCCATTTGAAATAATTGGGCAGTTGAAACTCGCTGGGCAGCAAACGCGAGTCCTTGAGTAAATACTTCACTGGCAGAAAGCTGCAATTCAGGAAAATTTTGCTCAATGTCTGATAAGACGAACCCTGTACCACAGCCAATTTCTAAGCAACTTTTAGTATGGGGAAAATAGTGTTGCAGTGCCCAAATAATAAGTCGATTGCGCGATCGAAACCAAAAATTTCCGGCTTCCAATTCGGCAAGACGCTCAAAAAAATGGGCTTCAAAGCCTTCACTGGCATGGGCAAGGTCAGGAGCAAATGCCAAATGTCCAGCAATTTTAGGAGGGTAATAGTCACATTTTGTGCATTGCCAATCAGGTCGATCGAAGCGATGGTTACAGGCAATGCAAACCTTCATGCCTGGCTCCCAATGATAATGCCAGCGATTACCAATCCTGTGCCGATCAATCTGGGTAGGGTTAGAGTTTCGTGAAAGATCAATGCACCTGCGAGTAATACCAAAACAAACGACAATCCCGTGAAGGGATAGGCATAACTCAGTTGAAATTTGGTCATGGCTGCCATCCAGGAAATAGAAGCTAGAAAAGCTCCTATCAATCCACTTAAAATCCAAGGATTTAATAAAAGATGGAGTAAAAACCAAACCTTTTCAAGAGAATCGGTTGGCAGTTCACCAGCAGCACTTGCTTGCCATTTAATGACAATTTGCCCATAAACTGTCAGAAAAATAGTTAGAAAAATATAGAAATGCGACATCGGCAAAATTCTCAGAAAATCGTCATTTATTTTTATAAAAAGTTTTAGAAAAAATATTTTAATCTATTTATTGTGCCACTTTAAGTCATCAGCAAATTGGATGACTCCAATAGTGAAAAGTTACTGCGGGTTGTTTAAATTTGAATCCCAGCCGTGCATACAAATTTAGCACAGCTGTATTATTGGCTGAAATTAGGGTGTGTGCCTGGGACAACCCTCGGGTAAGCATATCCTGCATTACTGAGAGCCACAAAAAATCTCCTAAGCCACTGTTGCGATATTTCTTCGCAAATCCTGCCAGAATCAAATTGGTGTTCTTTCGGCACATAAACCCAATGATTTCACGATCGTATTCTAAATCATAAAAAATGACATCTGAATCAGAATATAGATCTTGGATCCAATAAAAAAATCTCGAATCTGCAATCTCATCTGGACAGTTTGGATCAAGATGAAAGCGATCGTCTATAAAAGAGTTTTTAGAAATTTCTTCGATATTATTTCTAATATCAAAATTCTGTTTATCGATAGGTTGAACCACTAATCGATTTAAGGAATATCGACTCGGCACAAAATCGAGCCTATTTAAAGTAAAATTTTTAAGAATTATATTATCAACCAATCGAGATTGAGGAATCAGTGTTGATTCCACAAAGTAAAATCCACATCTTTGAAAAATAGGTGCCAGTTGGCTCAGTTCTTTGGGTATCCGAGTCTGGACAAAGACTTTACCACAGGCTGAGATCTTTTGAGCAATATCAGACTTTAACCCAGATTCGTTGGGATTTTCTAAAAATTCATCTCTTACAGCAAAACATGCTAGACCAAGATTTCTTGTTTCATAGGGAAGATCAGTGATATATCCGAAATTTGGCACCGATTACTCCAAAAGTGATCAAATAAGAAAAAAGTCGCTCCTATAGCAGTCCTAAATCAGTTATGAGATTTAGGAGCTTTAAGAGAAAGCCTTCTAACGGAATCCTTTCTTACAATCCAGATGGGATCACTATATAAGATTTTAAAGTTCGGAGCGATCGCTTTGTCTCACTGTTTCTGATGAACGAACTGTATTAAAACCTATGCCTGTCTTACCAAACATATTAGTGTAATTTCTTACCAGATAAAGGGGGCGTTTTTTCACTTCATTAAATGATTTACTTAAATAAATACCAATAATTCCTAAATTAAAAATAATGATACCACCTAAAAAATATAGGGAAACAATCAAGCTACTCCAACCCACAACCGGAACGCCAAACGCAAACGCTCGAAAAATGATATATATGCCATAAAAAAAGGCGAGAACGGCAATCAAAAAACCCAATTTTACGGACAATCTGAGTGGCTTATCGGAATAAGCAATAATGATTTCACTCGCTAGTTTCCATTGCTTGAAAAATGTATAAGTACTCTTGCCTGAAAATCGGCTATCGTGTTGTACTTCGACGATCGCAGTAGGAAAACCCATCCAATCAACCAAGCCACCAAAAAAACGTAATTGTTCGCGCATCTGACAAAAACTCTCGGCAACTTTTCGAGAAATCATCCGAAAGTTGCCGATTCCCGCATCATATTGAGTGTCCGCTAGGTAGTTGAATACTTGATAAAATAATCGGGAACTCAATCGCTTGAAAGGGGGATCATTGCGTTTGCCGCGATGAGCAAGAATGACATCATAGCCCTGTTGAGCCAGCGCATAAAATCGTGGAATTTCTTCGGGACGATCTTGCAGATCACAATCCATGACAATAATCCAATCACCACTGCAGTGATCTAGTCCAGCTGTGATTCCATAATGTTGTCCAAAGTTACGACTAAACTGAATGCCCTTGATACGATCGTCTTGCTGTGCCAGTTCAGTAATTAATTCCCATGAACGATCACCACCACAATCTTCAACCAAAATAATTTCAAAATCTTTAGAAATTTCTTCAAGAGAATTTCTTAGGCGCTTAGATAGTTCTTGTAAACAATCTTCTGCTTTGTAAACGGGAACAACCACAGAAATATGAGGCATGTCTACAGAGGGGCTTGGGTGTCAGTTGTTTCCATCAACCGTATTAGTGTGACATCGCAGCTATTAATTTAGACTCTAACTTCATCCGCAAAACTTGCCCAGCGAACAAACTCAAAAGGACCCGCGATCGACCCCCAAATATGCTCATCCGTTTCCACATCTCGACCGCGATCGAGGCTGATGAGTCCTGCTTCAGAAAACTCAAAACTACTGTCTAGATAAGTATTTTTGCCCTTCCGTTCTACCAGGCAAGCTCTGCCTGGTTCAATACAGCCTTTGAAACTGCTTCCTGTCCACTCCACCCAAAATGTACAACCACACATTTTCTCAAGCTGATCCGCTTTCAGTTGATTTAAGCGCTCCAGATCGCGAGTGGCATTATAAAAAGCTTCTTCTCCCTTGACCAGGTAATTTTCAACTTCAATTCGTTCCTCCGTGGGGACGAGCTTGAGCACACGCAACCGATAGGGCTGGTTCAACATAAAGTCGTAAGCTTGCTCCAACAAGAAACTTACGCCAGACATTACCTCTAGCGGCAGCGGACGTATACAAACCCGGATGTGAGCATAGAGCGGCGGGTTATCAAAGGCTTGTTGCTGGTTGCTAAAGTCCGCTGCCATCCAGCGTGCTAGGGTCAGTATGTCCGTTGAGTGAGTCATGAAGTCAGCCTGAAAGTGATGCAACTACCGCGATTCTATCGGGATTGGGAGCAAGGTTGAACAAAGTTTATTGTAGAGCGAGCGATCGCCTTCTTGAAGGCTGTTTTGAGAATCGAAGAAAACTCGCTCCCTTGATCCCTTAACCAAACGTCAGCACCGTTCGGATAGCTTCGCCTCGATGCATGAGTTCAAACGCTTCGTTTACCTGGTCGATCGGCATCACATTAGTAATCAGGTCATCAATATTAATCTTGCCATCCATATACCAATCCACAATTTTGGGGACATCCGTCCGCCCTCTCGCTCCACCAAACGCCGAGCCTTTCCATACTCGCCCTGTTACCAGCTGGAACGGGCGGGTGCTGATTTCTTGCCCAGCCGCTGCCACCCCAATAATCACACTCACGCCCCAACCCTTGTGGCAACATTCCAGCGCTTGTCGCATCAGGTTTACATTGCCCACGCATTCAAAGCTGTAGTCGGCTCCCCCACCTGTCAGTTCGACCAGGTATGCCACCAGATCACCGTTCACTTCTTTGGGATTGACGAAATGCGTCATGCCCAACTTTTCTGCCAATGCGCGTTTTTGGGGATTGAGATCGACCCCTACAATCATATTGGCTCCTACCATGCGTGCCCCTTGGATCACATTCAGACCAATGCCACCCAACCCAAAAACTACCACATTGGCTCCGGGTTGCACTTTGGCAGTGTGAATCACAGCTCCAATGCCTGTCGTTACGCCGCAGCCAATATAACAAACCTTGTCAAAGGGGGCATCTTGACGGATTTTAGCGACAGCAATTTCGGGTAAAACTGTGTAGTTGGCAAAGGTGGACGTGCCCATGTAGTGATGAATCATTTTTCCATCCAGAGAAAAACGGCTGGTGCCATTGGGCATGAGCCCCTTGCCTTGAGTTAAGCGAATTGCCTGACACAAGTTGGTTTTGCCGCTGAGACAGTAAGCACAGTTCCGACATTCTGGCGTGTACAGGGGGATGACATGGTCGCCCGGTTTGACAGACTTGACTCCGGCTCCCACTTCCACCACCACCCCTGCGCCCTCATGCCCCAAGATGGCAGGAAATAGCCCCTCCGGATCAGCTCCAGACAGAGTGTAAGCATCGGTATGGCAGACTCCGGTCGCTTTGATCTCGACCATGACTTCGCCTGCCTGGGGACCTTCCAATTGCACGGTTTCGATACTGAGAGGTTTGCCAGCCTCGATCGCAACTGCGGCTTTGACATCCATCACCAGACTCCTATTCCTAGCTCGAAATGTTTGTGAATGTTCAGAATATGGCTTCAAAATACTGAATATCCCACATTTACTGGAGCTTAGACGAATCCTTTGTGTCTACATTCATAAATTCCCACGGTAGCTTTGAAGCATGACAATTGCACTACAACTTGCCTCGCTCAGCAAACGGTTTGGCTCCCATCTAGCGGTGAATAATCTGACCTTACAGATTTTTCAGGGATCTCTGTATGCGCTCTTGGGACCAAACGGGGCTGGCAAAACCACGACGTTGCGGATGGTTGCCGGACTTCTGCAACCCGATGGGGGAGATGCATTGATTTTTGGACATAGCATCCGCCGATCGCCGAACCAGGCAAAACAGCTGCTGGCATACTTACCAGACGAACCGTTGTTGTACAGCAAACTGCGCTCAATAGAGTACCTAGAATTTGTGGCTGGACTGTGGGGCGTGCCTGCCACCAAAGCCCAACCACGTGCACAAGAACTCTTGCAACAATTAAGTCTGTGGGATGTGCGCAGCGATCTGATTGAAACCTTTTCGCGAGGAATGAAACAGAAACTGGCGTTGGCAGGGGCTTTTATCCATCAGCCGAGAGTGATTATTTTGGATGAGCCACTTTCGGGGTTAGATGCTGCAGCTGCCCGTGTCGTAAAAGATATGCTGGCAGACTATGTGCAACAAGGCAATACAGTGATTCTGACCACTCACATTATGGAAGTTGCTGAACGTATGGCACAGCGCATTGGCATCATCAACCATGGACAGTTGATTGCAGAAGGCACACTGGATGAATTGAGAACTCGCAGTGGTGAAACGGGTGGGACTCTGGAAACCGTCTTTCTAGAGTTGACCCAGAGTGAATAAAGCCCTGATTTTGTGAGGGAGAAGTGACATAGCTTGGTCTCGTATCCCAAAGAACAAGTTGGACAAAGCCTTCTCCTGTATGTATGCAGGTATTCATGACGTTTCGGACAGCGAAGCGCATGAATTCAGGCAGTATTCTTAGGAGGCACTATCCAGTGAAGCGTTTTATTACGACCGCATTGCTACTCTCTCTGAGTCTGGTCATATGCCCATTTCAGATGGCAAAGTCTAATGACTGTGCCGCAACAAGCACCAATGGACTGACACAGGAGGGCAAATGTACTGACTCAAATCGGGTTGAATCAACCTCCTCAACAAAAAACGAAAACCCGAAGGCAAAAACCGCAAAGCCCATTCGCGTCATTTTTGATAGCGATGGCGCTTTTGAAGACTTTTATGCATTGCTGGTTCTGGCAGTTGCTTCCCAGCAAAAAGCGTCACCTGTCGAGTTACTCGGTGTTACCACCATGGCGCATGGAGAGGCTTATTGCAAGGATTCTGCTGGCTATCCTGAGCTAAAGCGCGATCTGATTCGCGGCTTTTCTGTAGAAGAAGGAACGATTGATGGTCTCATGCAAAAGGTGCTCTCGATCGCTCAGTATAAAAAAGCGAAAATCTATTCGGGTTGTGATGAAGAAACTGCGGTCATTGCAGTGCCAAATCAAGCAAATGCCGCTGGTCAAGCGATTCCTGGCACAGGAAGCACGCCCATTCGAGAACAGCTTCCCTTTGGTGGCAGAAAGGCGCTGGAGCCGTGTCTCTTTCACCAAGAATTTGTATTCTCTCCCAGAGATGTGGTGTGTTGGAATGAGTTTAATCGGCCGTTTCGGGATGAAACCTTAAAGTTTGTCTTGCCGACAGCTCAAAATGCGTTGCTGGCATCTCAACTTCCAGAGCTAAAACTGATTGAACCGCGAAAAAAAGCCTCGGAGTTTCTAGCAGAATCAATTTGTGCCGCCTATACCAGCAATTCTCCTTTGACCATCCTAACGGTTGGACCCGTTACTAATCTGGCAAGAGCCTATCTCAAAGTCGAGAAAACTCCCAGCAAATACGGCTGTAAGGGCGAGGTGAAACTGGCTAACTTGAAGAAAGTGATTTCGACTCGGCATATGGGAGGAGCCTGGGATACCAATAAAGCCGATAATTTTGATCAAAATGGCAACTATCGGCTGAATGAACCGTTTCCTACCTGGACTGCTGGCAATATTTACTATCAGGCAGGGGAGCATGTTTTTGGAATGCATCACTTGCCGTTCCCCGGAACCAATTTTCAAAGTATTCAAACTGGAGAACACAAGCAAGCTTTTAATTCTCTCAATAATGCAGAGTTCAACTTTTGGGTTGATGCGCCTGCGGTAGAGAAAGTCTTGAATTCAGGGATTCCTGCAGCGATCGTCCCGCTCAATGCCACAGATTTTGCCCGATTAGAGGGGTTCGCCACGCGAATTCAGGCAAATTCTAAAGCTTGTAATACTGCGCCTGCTCAATTCATCAAAAATCTCCAACTGTCCAATCAACCCGCACCCGGATTTTTTGTTTACGACACATTATTTTTCTGGGATACCTTAACGGCTGTTAGTCTGTGGAATAACTTCGTCAACTTTCAAGATTTTCATGATCTGGAAATTACCACGTTGAAAAATGGAGATCCGAACACCGTCACTGGGCAATTGCCTGCGGAAACCCTGTTTCGTCGGGATATTGGCAATCTATTCCGGCTGGGGCGGGTCAATCAGCCTGTCAAAATGGGGCTTTCGGTGAATCCCGCAGCAGGTGATCCCACCTTTACCAAGACAATCCAAGATACAGTGTTTAATATTGTTTGCAATCAAAAAGTTCGTTAAGCGGGTTGTGAAGATTCCAGTCGGTACACTTCCCTGGCTCTTGGGTCACGAGTTGCGGTTATGGTGGCGCGAGATGGTGAGCAAACCGGGCAAAATTGTCTGGTCGATCGTGCTGAGCTTGCTATGCACCCTGATTTTTGGGGTCTTTTGGTTTGCGCTGTCTGGCATTCGAGCCTCGATTCCGGCGGGCATGTTTGCCGATGTGGCACTTTGGATTGCGATCGCTGTCTGGTTAATTGGTTTTTTCTACGCCTTTATTGAGGCAATGCGACAAAGTGTGATTGTGTTATTCGATCGCGGCGATCTTGATCTGTTGGTCGCGTCTCCGGTGCCCAGCAAAGTCATTTTCGCCAGTCGCCTGCTCAGTGTCGCCCTCAAAGTTTGCTTGAGTTTTGCAGCCATCTTGGTGCCTATTACCCTCTTTGCGGTGCCTGCTTTTCCACGCCTCTTGGGCATATATCCTAGCCTGATTGGGCTTGCCTTATCGACCAGCAGTTTGGCGATGTTGTTGACACTGTGGCTCGTGCGGTTATTAGGAGCAAAACGGGCACGCACATTAACCCAAATCTTGACTGCATTGCTTGCTGCCATCCTATTTTTGGGATTCCAATTGCCCAATCTACTGCAAGGGAGTGGGGCAAAACCGGCGCCCATTTGGTGGCGGTTACAGTCCTGGCTGACCCACGACAGTCCCTTCGCGATCGACAGTTGGATTTGGTTTCCCGCCAGAGCCATGTTTCTCGATCCCTTCTCGGTGGTACTCACCTTGTTGGTGAGTGGTGGACTCGCTTGGCTGGCGATAGAAACCTTGCATCATTCATTTATTACAGGGTCGCAACAATCTGTTACCGAAAAGCGACGACAATCCTCGACTCGTAAGGTTGCACCGTTTACCGATCGGCTGAATCAGGTGCTGTTATTTAAGGAATGGCGAATTATTCGTCGCAATCCCTACCTGATTTCGGCCACCTTTATGCAAGTGTTGTTTCTTATTCCAGCCTTGGTGATCGTTTTGCGGGGTAGTCGGAGTGGCCAAGCGATCGCCAGTTTCAGCACATTTGTAACCGTTGCCAGTATTGTGATTGGCGGCAGTTTGACTTCTACCCTGACGCAGATTTGTGTGGCAGGCGAAGAAGCCCCCGATTTGCTCAAATCGGCTCCTGTTAATGGCGGCAAATTGCGTCAGTTGAAATTACTGGCTGCACTGATTCCGGTCTGGCTGTTGCTATCGCCACTTTTCGTAGTGTTGATATGGCGGGGTGAGCCTTGGTTTGTTCCACTGGCGGTTTTTCTTTCCGCCACAACCTGTTCAGCCCTACTGCGCTTGTGGAATGCCCGTCCCATTGCCCTCTCAGAAATTGCCAAACGGCGGCAAGAGGCTCAGGGCGATCCACTAGTCGGCACGCTGGAGGTAATTTCTGTCTTTTTATGGGGTTGGCTCGGCTTGATAGCTACCCAGGGACAGATGCGTCTGGCGCTCATTGCCTTGATAATAATCAGTGTATTGATCTCGGTTGCCTACTGGCGTAGTCGTACGATTGGAACCTCTCTTGGTTTCTAACGTCAGAGAGGGGATATACAAGAGGGTAAAGTAATCATGGTCATGAAATCTATTTTGCTGGTTGCTACGTTAACCCTGGCAACCCTAACGACTGGGATGGGTCCTCTGGTTGCTCAAACTACGACCCAAAATGAAGACGGTACCGTCACGATCCGTATCAATTCTGATCTAGTGCGGGCAAAGAACTTAGCTCGTCAGGCTGCTGAAAAGGCCAATGGCGGACTGGAAAACTATCGGGCAGAAAACTCCATGCATGGACCGATCGCCCAAGCCCCCTATGTGGACAATGGCAATGGCTCGTGGACGTTTACCTTTAAGGGACGAAAAGCCGATTCCACGGAATTTACGATGGAGAGTGTTGTTACAGTTGTCAAAGAAGGCTGGCAAGTAACAGTAAACTACAACGGACCTGTGCGATCGACTAATCCTTCAGGTATGTGAATTGAATCACATCGAAAATGGATTAATAGGGACAAGTATCTAGTCTCTAATACTAGATACTTGCCCCTGGCTCAACTCACCATTCACGCGAGGATGGGAGATGCCAGAGTTGACACGATCGTCTGAGTTCCCGACAAATCTCTGTACAGTCTGACGCAACAGTTCGGCATCGAAAGGTTTAGTCAGATACTCATTCGCACCTGCCAGACGACCCTGGACACGATCGAAGGGGCTTTTTTGGGAAGTGACCATCACGACTGGTAATGCCTGAAACTGAGGTAAATTGCGAAGGGTACGGCAAAAGTCCAATCCATCTACCTGGGGCATTAACACATCTAAGAGAACAATAAGAACGGGTTCGTGATAGATAATTGTCAGCGCATCTACAGCGTTGTCAGCCACCAGAACTCGATAGTCTGGTTCAAGCGCACGCCTAATCAGTTCGTGAATGAGAGGGCTATCATCAACTGCCAAGATGGTCGGCTGGCTCATCACATTTTCTGACATCTCACTCTCCTGGGTATTGAACGAACTGGACGTACTCCGCTCCGCGTACGCTTTGGATTTAGGCTTAAATCGCGCCATTCTATCAGCAGTTCCTAACCATCTGCGAAAATAGGAGGTTCTGTGAACCGGGCTTGCTGAAGGAATCTTCTTTACAAGCCAGACGTGTTTGCCGTAGTAGAAAAAAAGTCGTGGAATTTGCTATTAAAACAGCAAAATAAAGCGTTTTTTATGAACTTGAGACGAGGGGTTTAATCAGATTACCCATAGTCTTTCTAACACTATCAACATGCTCATTGGTAAGACTTTGTTATTTTTCAATAGTCCTTAATGTCGCCACTTGTGGGTTAACAAATTTCTGGTGGGTTTTCAGGCTGTGTAACTAAGCGTTTCGTGGAATGGGCTGGCCCTCGCAAGTTCCCTGAGCATCAACCCAAATTAGACATTTCAAGCCTGCCCACCGCTCTTGCAGTCACGAAGGAGCCATGAGTTCTGCGATCGCCCACTAACGAATTTTGCCTTGCCAATCAATTTTTTGGGTTGCTGATCGATCTGCCAGAGTCCGGGTGGCAACGAGTTCGATCTCCACTTCAGATCCCCGACCCAGATATTCGGTATCAATCGGCAATTTACCGAGAGCCAGGGTATAGCGGTTGTAACTACGGCTTACCACTTCTGTCGGCAGCGTGCCTTGGTAACGGGTTTCATAGTTAGAGAAGTTACTGAAGCGATCGCCCGATTTGGTACGGTACTTGATCTGAAATTGGGTATTGAGTACATCTGCGCGTCCACCCAGATCAACGATCGTCAAGGTTAGATTTTTGTCCGACTGAGCAAAATCTGCAACTGCTAACCGAGTCACATCACTTTTATGAATCACATGGGCGATCGTCAAGGTCGTCAATGGGTTTTGTTGCGTCAGGCTACCATCCACCCAGAGGTCTTCGGGAAAATCAATTTTGACCTGTCCACTCTCGTTGAGCGTAAGGGTCGCAGGGTCACTAAAGCCAGCGATCGATTGAGTTTCATTCCAGACAAGTTGAAATTCTCGTTCGATCCGTCCAGCAAACTCGCGATATTGATCTTCCACAATCGACCCTGATGCCAGCAACGCAACTGCTCCTGTCCGAACCTCCCAGCGGTTTTTAGACAGCGAGATCGGACGATCGCCCAGCCTCGCTAAAGGCGCTGTTAGCGTCGGCTTCTCTTCTAGCAGAGGGGTTCGTCCTTGAATCAGCGTCAGCTTGCCCAATGCTCCTCGCTGACCATCTTGCCCCCGACTGCCATTTTGTCCATCTTGCCCATCGGTACAGTGATAGTGGCGGGTTTTGCATTTGTAATCTGGACTGCCTGGCGTTCCCTTGCAGGTCTTACGCTCCCAATTATGTCGGTCACATTGACATCCCTCGCCGCCATATCCCCCCCTACCGCCCAAGCCACCGATACCACCTTCAGCACGGACAAAAATGCTTTTGAGATCCGACAGTTTACTATAGTAAACCGTGAGGTTTCCACCATTGCCGCCCTCGCCGCCATTGCCGCCACGACCGCCTCTGCCACCACTGGCTGCATAGAGACTGCGATCCTCATCTCTGGGTTGACGATGACAATAGGCATCTCTGCCATCTCTGCCATCTTCTCCATCTTCCCCATCTCCACCCGATAATTCAAAACTGACGCTGGAGCCATCGGCAAACACGACTTGGTCTGCCCCGCTGCGCCCTGCATTCCCCGATCGTCCACTGTTCCCGCTTTGCCCATCTTCACCAAAATTAAGCGTTCCATCAGCTCGAGCAACCTCTGGACATAGCACGGAACTAGAAGGAGGCAAAAAGCTGGCAAAACTAGCGGTTACAATCAGCAAAATCGACAATCGACTCAAAATCCGCATAAACTCAAATTTTCACAAACCTAAACACGATGACGTTACAACATTTCAATCGTGCCGGGAATAATCAGCATTTGTGCCCAAAAAAATGTATGAAAAATTAATAAGCTTTGGTGGCTGAATAGTAATTCAATACTTCCTGCCCCCAGCGCACCAGCGTTTCGGGACCCTCCATCATCAACAGATAATGACCTCGACGCAGATGATGTCGATAAATGCCAGCCGTGCTGCCTTCTCCCAAAAAGCCAAACAACGCGCCAATGACAGCCCCTAAAAAACCGCTCACAATTCCGATCGCCAGCACAGCCAAAAAAGCAGTAAAACTCAACACCCCTCCGGTATGCCAATGCATCAACAAGATCATCACCATCCCTACGGCAGAACCCAAACTGCCCGCAAAGATAGAGAGACGGCGAGCCTTGGAGACTGCAATTTGCATCGGTTCTAGCAAGCCAACCCGCTCCGGACTACTGTAGCCTTCCCCCACGATCGCCAAATGCTCCGGCGAAATACCATGATATTGCAGCAGGCGGTAAGTTTGGAAAGCCGCTGCTTCATTGGGAAGCACCACAATCGCCAAATGGCTACGGTGGATACGTCGGGTACGCCGCAAAAATCGTGTGAGGTTCACAAAAACATCCAAAAGGTATGTGAGCGTTCCTGTTCTGAATTCTAAACCCTACTGTTAGATTTGACTGGCAGCTAAAGCCCAATTTAATTAATCTTTGACAGAGCAGTCATAAACGTGAAGCAGACCGTTCGCAATTCCTTTAGAATCCGTCAGTCATCAGAGGAGCGATCGCGGTAAGTTATAAATAACTTTCTCGCAGTTTGATGGTCGTCTATGCCTCCTCGTTGGTCCCGTAAACCCGATCGCAAAGATCATGACTATCGCCGTCTAGACGATATTATGAACTTCGCCGTTCATGTAGCGCTTTTTGCAGCCAGCAACTCTGGCTTGTGGTTTTTCAATCTCTTTTTGGACAGACACTGGCTCTGGGCCGCCTGGGTGACTGAAGGCTGGGGAGCGGTTTTGTTCGCACATGCACTCTATATCTTTGCGATCGCCCGCTATGCCGATCCAGTGGCAGCTGATACAGGGGCAGGAGCAGGGTTTGTACCCAAATCCAAAACAGACTCTGCCAAATCTACATCGACTAAATCGACTGCGACAAAATCCGCCAAGCGGTAGACTCTTTCCAGTACCGCAATCTCGTTTACTGAGGATGAGGCACAATCAATCATTCAATCGGAGGGATAACTGCCATGGCAAACCCCAGCACTTCACAAGCGATCGAAGGATTGGCGGCTGAAATTGGCGAAAATATTTATATCGATATTGCCAAGTGGCATCTCTATCTCGCAGATGCCCACCTGCACATGCTCCTGGCAGAGCGGCTTTATCCTCTGCTCAGCTCTAACACGGTAACGGAGAGCAAAGTTGCTGAAATTTTGCAAGCGATTCCGGTCAAGTTGGGGGGCGGTAAGCGCGAAGTGCCCCTAGCAGATTTGCTACCCATGCAATGCCAGGTTAGTCTGATGGACCTGCTCGAAGAATTTCAACGCAATCTGTAGTTCCTAAGCTTGGAGTGGGTACACCATCCTCTAAACTGTAGGCTGAAGGGGAATCATCCCCGAGTCAGTTCAACTGTCTAGATCCAAGCGTTAGGAGGCTCCTTTGGCATGACCGCAGTAGACCCCGTTCAGGTAATGAAGCAGGAAGTGGGCAAAGCCGCCGCTGCCCTGGTAAAGTCGGACTCGATCGTCGGCTTAGGCACGGGGTCAACCACCGCTTTTGCAATCCAGTACATTGGCGAACGCTTGAAGTCTGGAGAAATCAGCAATATTAAAGGAGTGCCGACCTCTTTTCAGGCGATCGTCCTTGCCCGTCAGTATGGCATTCCCCTGGTTAGTTTGGATGAAATCGATCGTATCGACATTGCCATTGATGGTGCGGATGAAGTCGATCCCCAAAAGAACCTGATTAAAGGGGGCGGCGCTGCCCACACTCAGGAGAAAATTGTGGACTCGCTGGCGAGTGAGTTCGTAGTGGTGGTAGATAGCGGCAAACTGGTCGATCGACTGGGTTCAACCTTTCTGTTGCCTGTGGAAGTAATTCCGATGGCAGTAACCCCTGTAATGCGGGCGATCGAGAAACTGGGTGGCAACCCCCAACTCCGCATGGGGGTGAAAAAAGCCGGACCCGTGGTCACTGACCAAGGCAATCTGGTGATTGATGTGAAATTTGACCGCATCGACAATCCAGCTGAACTGGAAAAAACGCTCAATAACATTCCCGGTGTTCTGGAAAATGGCTTATTCGTTGGGGTCACCGATCGTGTGTTGATCGGCGAAGTCAAAGACGGTCAGCCTTCGGTACGAGAAATGTAGCCGTTTTCGCATTTGGCTTTTAGATTTGAGAGGGATCGCTTTTGCCAAACGCTCAAACTCAACTTTTTCATGATGCGATATCGACGCTTCGGACGTACCGAACTTCAGATGCCGGTGTTCTCCTGTGGGGGAATGCGCTACCAGTACCAGTGGCAGGATGTGCCGCTGGAGCAAATTCCCCCAGATAACCAGCACAATCTAGAAGCCACAATCCGTCGTTCCCTTGAGTTGGGCATTCATCACATTGAAACAGCACGGGGATATGGCAGTTCAGAGCTACAACTGGGACAAATTTTGCCGACTCTGCCCCGAGAAAAGCTGATTGTCCAAACGAAGGTGTCTCCCACTGAAAATGCAGACGACTTTCGGCGAACCTTTGAGCGATCGCTGGCTAATCTGCAGCTGGAGTATGTCGATTTATTAGGATTGCATGGCATCAATACGACTGAAATTCTGGATTGGAGCATTCGTCCAGGTGGTTGTTTGGAAGTAGCACGTCAGTTGCAAGCACAAGGCAAGGTGCGGTTTATTGGCTTTTCTACCCATGCTCCTACAGATGTGATTGTGCAGACGATCGCCACAAACCAGTTCGATTATGTCAATTTGCACTGGTACTATATCAACCAAAACAATTGGACTGCGATCGAGGCAGCCACTCAGCACGATATGGGCGTGTTTATCATCAGTCCTTCTAACAAAGGCGGGTTGCTTGACCAACCGTCCCAAAAGCTGGTAGATCTCTGCGCACCGCTGAGTCCGATCGTTTTCAACGACCTATTTTGTCTCAGTCATCCTCAGGTGCATACCCTAAGTGTGGGAGCCTCCCGTCCCGAAGATTTTGACGAACATCTGAAGACCTTGTCGTCGCTCGATCGTGCCACTGAAATTTTGCCCCCCATTACCGAGCGTTTAGAGCAAGCCGCGATCTCCCGACTCGGCAAAGACTGGATGAAAACCTGGCATATCGGATTACCTACCCCAGAAGCGACTCCCCATCGCATCAACATTCCAGTCATTTTGTGGCTACGTAACCTGGCGATCGCGTATGACATGGTAGATTACGCCAAAATGCGCTATAACCTCTTGGGCAATGGTGGACACTGGTTTCCCGGTAATCGCGCCGATCAGGTAATAGGGTTGGATCTGCGGCAATGCCTTGCTCATAGCCCTCATGCCGACAAAATTCCGACTTTTCTAGCAGAAACCCATGAATTGCTAAGCGGAGAAGCAGTCAAACGCCTTTCGCAACAATGATTTTGGTATCGTATCTCCGGCTACAGTACTTCACCCCTGAGGATAAGTTGCAAAATGGCATTGAAATCCTGCGAAACAGATTAGAAAAAATATTGGCAGGGGTGTTATGAACCGAAAACAAGGTGGGTAAGTTCTATTCAGGAGTTAGAAAGCAAGCATCCCGAACCTTAAGGAGAAACCTCATGAAGACTGAATTTACCGCTAAGTTTTTGCGCCACCTGATCCAGAAGAAAGAAAACCAGGGCTTCACCCTGATCGAACTGCTGGTTGTTATCATCATCATCGGTATTTTGTCTGCGATCGCACTACCTTCATTCTTGAACCAGGCAAACAAAGCCAAGCAGTCCGAAGCTCGTACTTACGTTGGTTCTATGAACCGCACCCAGCAAGCCTACTACTTGGAGAAGCAAGCTTTCGCTAGTCAAGCTGACTTCGCTGACTTAGGTTTAGGTATCCAAACTGCAACTTCCAACTATGGCTATAGCATCCGCGGTGGTGGAACTGCCACCACAGTAACCAACGCTGCTTCTGCTGCAAAGGGTGCAACTGCTTCTGTTAAGGCTTACATCGGCGGTGTGACCATCGGAACTCAAACCGGCACAGGCGAAGCAACCACCCTGGCTGCTCTGTGTGAAGCGGTTAAGGCTCCTGTAAACTTGGGTGATAATGGTCTTGCTAACCCTACCTTTACGGCAACTGCTGTGACCTGTCCTTCTGGTACCTATACCCCATTGGGTCAGTAATTCTGACACCAAAACGTCTGACAGTGAGGTGGGTCAAAGGTGACTCACCTCATTTTTTATGCCGACCAGACTCATGCACAAGTTCCAGCCTGGTTTTTGGTAAAGATTGAGTGGTTTACGACTGATCTCTCGGTAGAAGCTGGGTATCCTTGCGTAAGTCCTAACTCATTTCTCAAAGGTGGGCAAAATGACAATGATAACCATCAGGATGCTCGCATATGAACGTTGACTCTGCTTTGACCAACTCAACCCCCTGGCAGCAACAAGCGCATCAACAGTTGCTTCAGGGGAGCTATGCTGAGGCTGCCAGTCTTTACGAACAGGCGATCGCAACAGAACCGGAGATCAAGTCCTACTACTGGCACATGGGTTTGGCACTCTTGCTAAATGGCCAGGAAACCGAAGCCCAAACAGTCTGGATGATGGGCATGATGGAGGATGATCCGGAAGAATTGGCAATAGAGTTAGTGCAGGTTCTCAAAAGTGAAGCTGAGCGACGAGAAACTTTAAATGATTATTCAGTTGCCTGGTTAATCCGCCAGCACATTAAGGAAATTGCTCCTGGCGCAATCAATAATCTGCTGATTCTATTACTGCTTGCGATTGAGTTGAAGCGGTTTGAGCCAGAAGATATAGAAAATTGGGGACTGCTAGAACAGTTACAATCTGGTCAGATTGCAGAAATGAATGCCAATCTGCTGATGGAGTTGCTCCATAAGGTGCTGGAGTGTGCTATTTTTCATCCGGCAGCTCTGGAACTGGCAACTGCATCTGTTCCCCATGCACCAGATGCCGAGATCCTGATCAGTATTCTTTTACCCAAGGCGATCGACGTAAATTTCACTACCAATTGTGCTCCCCTGGCAGCGCGCCTGGCTGAACTGTGTTTGCAAAAAGATCCCCAAAATGCCGAAGTGATGGCACATTTGGCTACGTTTTATCAAGATGCTAGGGAATTTGCGAATGGGATTGAAACTGCCAAACAGCGGTATGAACTGGTAAAAACTCTGCCTGAAAAAATTCATGCCAACCATCTGATTCTGCGCGGATTGATGAGTGCAGCAGGTTATTGGCAGGAGGCTCGGTCAATCTTCGACCGTCAAGAAACTTTATTGTTATCCCTGGCGCAAGCCGATCTAAGTCAGGCAGAACAGATAGACATCTCTCGCCTTTCTAATTCAGCATTCTTTTTTCCTTACTTTCGAGATGATCTCAGAAATAACCGGACTTTGCAAAATCAGATTGCCCGGACCTATTTAGAAAATATTGGTTGGGAAAATGCAGAGCGGGTACAGCAATACCAACAGCCGCGCCTTGCCAAACCTGCAACCGATCGTCGATTAAAGATTGGCTATCTTTCTCATTGTTTATGTCGGCATTCTGTCGGGTGGCTGGCACGAACTCTATTCCAGCATCAGGATCGCGACCGTTTTGAATTGTATGGCTACTTTGTTAGCTATCGCCAAAATGACCATATCCAGGAATGGTATACCAGCCAGGTAGAGCATGCTCACAAATGGGAAACGATTCGGGGAGAAAATACAGCTCAGATTGCCGAACAGGTTTATCAAGATGGCATTGATATTTTGATTGATTTGGACAGCATTACTCTGGACTTTAGCTTTGATGTAATGGCACGTAAACCAGCTCCAGTGCAAGCAACCTGGTTAGGTTGGGATGCTTCGGGCTTATCGACGATCGATTACTTCATTGCTGATCCCTATGTCCTACCAGACTTTGCTGATGAGGCTTATCAGGAAAAAATCTGGCGTTTACCCCAAACCTATATTGGTTTAGACGGATTTGAAGTGGCAATTCCCACCTTGCGGCGAGATGACTTGGGCATTCCCCAGGATGCTGTGATTTACTTCAGCAGCCAAAACGGCTACAAGCGCAATCCTGATATTGCTCGTTTGCAAATGCAAATTCTTAAAGCTGTGCCCAATAGCTACTTCTTGATCAAAGGCATTTCTGATCAGGATGCCGTGCAACGATCGTTCTCTCAAATCGCTGAAGATTTGGGTATCAGTTACGATCGTCTGCGGTTTTTGCCAGAAGTTGCCTCAGAAGCCGTGCATCGGGCAAACTTGGCGATCGCCGATGTAGTTTTAGACACCTTCCCCTACAACGGAGCCACTACAACGCTAGAAACTCTGTGGATGGAAGTACCGCTGGTGACACGGGTAGGCGAACATTTTTCTAGTCGTAACAGTTACACTATGCTGATCAATGCGGGGGTCACTGAAGGCATTGCTTGGTCAGATGCAGAATATATCGAGTGGGGCATTCGCCTAGGCACTGATCCAGCACTACGGCAGAAAGTATCCTGGAAATTGCGGCAGGCAAAGCAAACCGCCCCATTATGGAATGGCAAGCAATTTGCCCGTGAGATGGAAAAGGCTTACGAGCAAATGTGGGAACGATATTTGGAGTTACGGTGATTGTAAGAGCGGCGTTATTTTGTCTTTGACGACACTCATTTTAGGGCGTTGCTAACAACGGGATGGAAATGATGCTGAATGATTTGAAACTTCAAAATCATCCTGCTTTTCAGCAACGCACATTTTAGTGCCGTCGTTGCTGCATAGGAATTCCTTCGACCAATAAAGGATTATCGATAGGGTGTCTGGCAGCAATGAATATGGAGCGGCTACGGATAGAATCATCGGGTTTGGCTGTCCAATCGATTGGAAACTCAACATGATTAGGCTGAGTAATGGGCAAATAGACAAAGTCAAAGTGTTGTTTAAGTTGGTTATAAATCCATTTGCGGGTTGGACGACAACCTTGACCACTTAGACTTTGGGTTGCACTTTCTGCAGGTTCAATACAAAGATTGACAGTTTCCTCCTCACCATAGGAAACACAAGTTTCCAGAAGAAGCATATCTTGACAATGTTGTGCCATGTAAGCGATCGCCTCAGCGGGCTTTTCCAGGTGATACAGCAATCCATAGCAATAGACAACATCAAACTGTTCATCAAAATTCGGATCGGGATTGTCCATATCCAGCGCTCTGATGGGTAAATCTGGGAACCGAGAACGTAATAGGGTCAGATTTTCAGGTCTACCTTCTGTGACCACAATGGGGCAATCCCGATCTAAGAAAAAGCTGGTATGGTCGCCAATGCCTGCACCAAGCTCTAGAATACGTTTGCCAGCAATTTCTAAGTTGAGGCTGGCGAGATGTTCTTGTCGCCGCTGATTGTGGCGAATGTAGGGATCTGCATGGAAGGTTGCGATCGGGGAAGCATAGGTCATTGCAGACTTGGTTTTAGCTGGAATCAAGTTTGCTAAAGGTACATCCAAATAATTTTGAATACTAGCAATAACAGGTAAGGCTTCTAATCCTTGCTGGATGAGCAGTGGAAACTGGCATAATCCTTCAACAATATTTTTGGCAAAGTTATAGTTTGGATCTTTTCCATAGTTTAGGGTTAGATATTCCAACAACTCTAAAGTATAGTCAGGAAAATCCATTGCATCCGCAATACAAGCAAGCTTGAAGATTTTTTCAGGGGTTTTTAAAGATGTATTGATATCTTCTTGAATTAAGTCCCGAAAATAGAATGCTTCTCCCCAAAGTAATTGCCCTGGGTGCCAGTTAGATTGAATTGGTGAAACTTCACGCACACGATGAGTTTTGAACAAATCAAATAGGGTAAATCCCTGTTTTCTGAGATAAGTGTCAATATCAGTGAAGAGTGGCTGATTCAAATAGATTGGAGAGAATTCAACTTCTGCCTGAATAACTAAAATGCTATTCTGCAATGCTTGAATGGCTCCTTCTAAAACTTGTAATTCTGCACCCTGGACATCAATTTGCAAAAAGTCAACTTCCTGAATCCCTTCACTTTCTAAAAAAGAATCAAGAGTTGTTGTTTCAATTTCAATTGGGAAATCCAGTCCTGCAAGTTCTGCCAGATCGCAAAATCTTTTTAAGTAAGGTTCGTTAGGCAAATACAAAGAGCTACAAGCTGTATCTTTAGTCACATAAAGAGTCGCTTCTCCCTTGAACTTGGCTAAAGCTAAAGGAATATGTTTTTCAACCCAACTAATTTGTTGACCTTCTAGCGCTGCATTGGCTTCTTCACAAGCTTCTGGATCTGCATCAAATCCGTAGATAGTTAACTGGGGTGCAAAAATATTCCAGGCATTAGTACCATATTCATCATTTTCGTCTAACTTTCGAGAACCCACATTGCATATTGTGATATGAATGCGATCGAGATGACCACTTTTCTTTAAACTGGGAAGAAAAATTGACATATTGGCTTCCTGGTAAAAATCGCTGGAGAATCGCAACTAGTTAAGAATGGGGCATGGCAATGATATTGAGTTTATTAGAAAGGGTTTCAACTGAATCAATGGGTATTAATTTTTTAAGATAAGGTTGATAATAAAATAGCTGATAGCCTCTAGCTTGCAAAAACTCGGCAACTGGTCGATTTGCTCCCTGAGTTCCAGCAATATTCTCATAGAGGATTATAGGCATGAATTCTTTTAAAATGCGCTCACTTCCAGATAAAACAGCAACTTCATGCCCTTCTGCATCTATTTTGAGGAAATCGACTTTACTCAAGTTTTCTTGCTCCATCAGACTATCTAACGAAAAGCAGGCAACTTCTTCAAAATCGTCGGTATCAGCAGCAGGCGTTTCATCGGTAACCAATTCATTGAGTTCGCTAGCCGCATGGAGAGAGAGACGGGCTGTGCCGTTGCGATCGCTAGCAGCTCCAGCGCAGACGGTCACCCAATCGATTTGATTAATGCGACAGGTTTCTTCTAGACAACGCACACAGCCTGAGAAAGGTTCGATCGCTAACACTCGTCCTGTTGCGCCCACTTTTTCAGCCGCACTGAAGGTGTAAACTCCCACATTGGCACCCACATCAATTACGGTCATACCAGGTTTTAGCCAATCATTCCAGAACTCCATTTCCGCTTCAAACCAGGTGCCTGTCCCGACTAAAACCACTGTCACAATACTCCTAAAACTTGCTTCGACCACCAATAAATACTTTTCATCAAAGGGTACATAAGTGATGGGTGCAGTCACGTCAGATT
Organism: Scytolyngbya sp. HA4215-MV1; assembly: GCA_019359045.1. Classification (GTDB taxonomy): domain Bacteria; phylum Cyanobacteriota; class Cyanobacteriia; order Leptolyngbyales; family Leptolyngbyaceae; genus Scytolyngbya. The sequence continues at coordinate 311,307 of JAHHIA010000006.1, read as the reverse complement.
GACTCCAATACCAACCAAAGTTTTCGGGATATTTTTGGTAGAAGTTTTGAGCAAGATTTAACCAGAAACTGGCAATCCTAGGCTGTTCTAGATCTCGATAAGCGAGATAAAGAGCCTGAATAATAGCAGGGTGATTGGGCAGTAATTGTCTAGCACGATGTAGAAAAAGGAGTCCTTCTTCTTGTTGATTGGCAAGGTTGGCAACTCCCAGTTGCAAATTGATGGAGGGTGATTCGGGTAAAAGCTGAACAGCCAAATTTAAGGTACGTAACCCCAGGGAATTAAAGAAAAGGGGTTCGGATCGCCACAATACTTCTCCTAGTAATAGCATTGATTGATAATAAGCATCGTCTGATTTCAGAATTTGTTCCATTAGATCAGCCTGTTCATCAATCAGTCGATGCACTTGCGCTGGAAGATAGACTAAGCCAGGAGAACTTTTGTCAGCAGCAGTGTTGATAGGTTGGAGAAGATTTAATAGAGTGGAAAAAGCAATTCGTGAAGCGTTCTCTGCATCTCCAATTAAACTATAGAGTACAGCTAGATGAGCAGCACTTAATGGATGCATAGGACTATTCTTGAGGATCGAGAGTGCCATATCCAAATACAATTCTCGACTGGCGAGATCGTCTGCTTGTTCAGCTTCAATAAGTGCAATCACTGCATTGTTGTTAAAATCTAGTGCTGATCGAGGTTCTTCCCAAATGGTGGAGTCTAAGGCAATTTTTAGGTTGGGAAAATGACGAGGTTGATAGTCGGCACCGATGTGGTTGAGATATTGCCAATAGCGAGCGGGATAAGAATATTGAGTTTCCATATTTGTTTCAGGGCGTTATTTGTTTGAGTAAGGCATCTCGCTGAACTTGCAGCGGCAGGTCTAGCGCTTTGTCGTAAGTGTAAGACGGGAAAAGTTCTTCTAGAAAAGTATTCATCGCTACGTTGTCAGTCACCGTCAAGAAATCGGCAGGAGCTGGACCATCAATGTGGCGACTGAGGACCCCAAAGCCGACCCGATCGCGGCGATAGGAGCGAATTGGGGGATTTTGCTTCAGCCATTGATCAAAGCTGGTCGAACGAGTCATCCCGGTGACCATTTCTTGCAAAAGTTCGGGGGGGGGTGCGATGCCCATCCGCAAAATCCAGGCTTTTTGCAACAAATGGGTGCGTTGAGCCGGATCTAACCAGGCCGTGATCGCCAAATCCCCAGGCGTTGCATCGGTTTGTTCAGGATCAATTTTCACAGATTGTCTCATTGCCAACTCTAGAACGCGTCGTGCAGTTGGAGTCCCAGCGGTCTCCAAATCGGTATGGGCTGCTGCCAGATTACCCATCCACCAGCGCAAAGCCCCCCGGCAACGATGTAAAGAAGATTGAAGCGCTTCAGCGCTAGGAGGTTGCAATAAGGTTGTGTAACGGGTGTCTAGTTGAGTCAGGAGGTTACTGTAGAGAGAATTTAGCCTGGGCGATCGCCAGACTGGACTGGTCATCAACATCGGGTCTCGTAATGCTTCCAAGACAAAAGCTTCAGTTGCCAGATCTGGTTTTCCTAGCTGTAACAGCGTGTAGCCCAAACCGTAGAATACGCCTCGCTTTGCCGGAACCAGTTGTGCCGATTTGACAAACTCTTGTAGCGCTGCCTTGGGATCTTGTTGCAGGATGTGCAACCAGGCGAGATTAGTATGTCCAAATTCCTGATAGGGAGAAATGGCGATCGCTTTCTGAAACCAGGTAATGCCATCGGTCAAAGATCTCTGTGGATCGCCAACCTGCAAGCTAAGATCCCCTAATTTCCAACCCAATTGGTAGGGGTAGTAGGGTTCCCAGGGAGCAAGTTGATGGGCGAGCTTGAGCTGTTGTTCAAAGGTTTTTATCCCGTCTAGCTTTTTTTCGGCATCTACTGTTGCCGTCGCCTGATTGAGGGCAGCAAAGCCCTGGCTGGACAGCATCCAGGCGCGATGGATAGGAATCAACCAGATAGTGATGGCGAAGAGCAGCCCAAAACTACCCAGGGGTAAGTAGTAACTGAAAAGCTTTGGATTCTGAGCAGCACTGGACGCCTGACTGCCAACTTGCGACGTCTGACCGTCAATTCCGGACTCCTGCTGCCGATATATGGATGCCAACACTGCCAAATCAATGACAATCATCCCACTGATACAGAGGTTATCGAGTTGGTAATCGGTAAGGCTAATGATGCCGTATGCCAGCAAGCCACCCCAGAGGCTCCAGAAGAGGATGCGATCGCTGTTTGCTGCCTGTTCAGTTCTTAGCCAGCGAATACCGAGATAGATAAAAAGGGCGATCGCAACAAACCCACTCAGGATGCCTATCAGTCCCAATTCTGCCCAAATCTGCATCGGGGTGCTGTGTAATTGGTAAACCAATTCTGCTTCTCTACCTGCCCAGGCAGGACGATATTTCTGGTAGAGCAGAGGAATCGATCCAGGGCCTGCCCCAAATAAGGGGTGACTGAGACCAATGTGCCATCCCGCCGCCGCCGTAATCGTACGAAAGCCCAACTCACCGCCTACTTGTCCACTGAAGGCGGCACTGAGTAGAGCGCGCAATCGGTTGTTTGCTAAAACTAACAAAATTAAGCCAAAGACTGTCACAACTCCAGCAGCGCTTAACCAGAGGCGAGGAATAGAACTCCGCCAGAGCAATACGCCGAAACTGACTAAAACCAGCAGCATTAGCCCTAGCCAACCCCCACGAGAACTGGTGGTATAAAGGTCGAGCAAACCTAAGCCCGTCCCAATAAACCAGAGCCAACGTCGCCACCCAGTTTGTAAATAGCCTAGCCCTACGAGTAACGGCAGTGCCAGTAACAAGTATCCGGCAACATAATTTTGATGCCCGATCGGTGCCCAATTCCGCAACTCTAACACTGAGAAATCGAAGGGGAGATCGACCCCATATGGTTTCAAGTCTTGCAGCCGTGCCAGTTCAGGCAATAGGGTCTGACTGCTCCACAAAAAAAGACTTAACCCAATAAATGCCAGGCTCAGATAGCCTTGCCAGGTCAGTAGCTGGTAACGCTGTCGAGGAGTTTGGAGCCAATAGTTGAGGGCATACAAAGCTGCCAAAATGCAAATGGCTGCCCAGCTATACCAGCGTGCCTGGTTAGGAAATTCTGCCAATAAAGTGGATAGCAACAAATCCAGAACCAGTGCACCACTGATCCAGTCCAAACGGTTGCCTAAGCCCTGAAACTTGCGCGATCGTCCAATCAGGCTCAGTAACCAGAGCACCGGACATACCAGACCCATTTGCCAGAATGCCACCCAGAACCAAGACACCATCTGACTGCTGCTATCTGGCAGCAGCGTAAACAGGCTGTAGAACGCTGCGGTTAGTAGCGCCAGCAAGGGACGACGGGATGAGGCAGAAGAATCGGCAAGAGCGGTCATGAGTGCCAATTGTAAGGGAAGGTTGTTTTTTCCGGTTTCAACAATATAGCAACAGGTCTAAAACCTGACGGAGCCTTTCTTCTTTCCGCCAAAAATCAATCTTTTCCGGTCATCCTGGGAGAAAACCTGATAGATTTGCAGCAACTCCGATCGTGCCGCCTGATCATACCAACCGGTAGATCATTGCCACCCATACCAACCCACATTGAACATCCCATTTCTCAGAAAAGGCTTGGATTACACTCAGGGAAAAATCATTTTGCCCCCTAATCTCTCTGCTACGGTTAGGAGTGTGATTAAGGTAAGCTCATGGCGCCCCAAAGAAAGCTGCGTTTAAAGATGGGATTCAAGCTACTTTTAGGAGCAGGAGTCGTTTGCCTCCTGGTTGTTGCTGGAAAGCTTTTCAACGTGCCAGAACTCTTGCAAAACGCCCTTTTATGGGTACAAAATTTGGGACCCGCAGGACCGATCGCCTTTGTGGCAATCTATGTTTTAGCGACGGTGTTCTTCATTCCCGGTTCGCTACTAACCCTGGGAGGAGGGGTTCTGTTTGGTGTAGTTTTTGGCTCAATCTACGTCTTTGTGGCAGCGTTGCTGGGTTCCACCCTGGCATTCTTAGTAGGACGCTATCTCGCGCGTGGTTGGGTCTCGAAGCGAATTCAGAGTAACGAAAAGTTTCAGGCGATCGACACAGCTGTTGCCAGAGAAGGATTCAAAATTGTCTTGCTGACTCGTCTGTCCCCTATCTTCCCCTTTAATTTGTTGAATTATGCCTTTGGGGTCACCCAGGTTTCACTCAAAGACTATATGTTAGGCGCGATCGGCATGCTGCCCGGCACCCTCACCTATGTCTATATCGGCTCTCTTGCAGGCAGCCTGGCGATGTTGGGAGCCAGTAACCAGTCCAGCAATCCCCAGGCAGCAACGATTCAGTGGATTATTCGCATTGTTGGGTTTCTTGCGACCGTTGCCGTCACGGCATACGTTACTCGCATAGCCAAGAAAGCCCTGGCAGAAAGTGTTTCATCGGAAGGAAGCCCCCATGTCACAACCCACCACTCCTGAACCGCTCGTTTTACCGCAGGACGAATACAACCAACAGTTAGTTTCTTATGTCCACCCGAGCAGTTGGGTCAATCCAACGCCAGTAGACTGCTACGACCTAGTAGTGATTGGAGCGGGCACAGCTGGATTAGTCGTTGCGGCGGGTGCCGCCGGGCTTGGCATTGGATTGAAAGTTGCTTTGATTGAAAAGCACTTGATGGGAGGCGATTGTCTGAATGTCGGGTGTGTACCCTCCAAATGTGTGATCCGTTCCTCAAGGGTGGTTGCCGATATGCGAGATGCAGCGCAGTTTGGCATTCATCCGCCCCAAGAGATTGAAATTGATTTTCCGGCGGTGATGGCGCGAATGCGGCGATTGCGCGCGGGGATCAGCCACCACGACTCCGCCGAACGCTTTCAAAAAATTGGCGTTGATGTCTTTTTGGGATCGGGACAATTTACCAGTAACGACACGATCGCGGTGGCAGGTTCAACCCTGCGGTTCAAGAAAGCGGTTATTGCCACGGGTGCTCGTGCCAGCCGACCCAACACGCCCGGTCTGGCAGAAGCCGGCTTTTTGACCAATGAGACTGTGTTTTCGTTGACCGATCGCCCCCGACGGTTGGCAGTCATCGGGGGTGGACCGATCGGGTGCGAATTGGCGCAATCTTTCCATCGATTGGGCTGCGAAGTGGTTCTGATTCACAAAAATAGTCACATTCTCGATCGTGAAGATGCTGACGCTGCCGAAATTGTCCAGCAGGCATTTTTGCGCGAAGGCATTCAACTATTGCTGGACAGTCAGTTGGAACGAGTTGAGAAAACCCCCGAAGGAAAAGTGATTCACTTCTCCAGTCAGGGTAAACCGGATTCAATCACCGTAGATGAAATCCTGGTGGGTGCGGGACGATCGCCCAACGTAGAAGGCTTAGGGCTGGAAACGGTGGGGGTTCAGTACGACAAGCACAAAGGTGTCAGCGTTAACGACTATTTACAAACCAGCAACCCTAAAATCTATGCAGCCGGAGATATCTGCATGAACTGGAAATTTACCCATGCAGCGGACGCCGCAGCACGCATTGTGATTAAAAATACGCTTTTTTCTCCATTCGGCTTGGGACGATCGAAACTCAGTAGCCTGGTGATGCCCTGGGCAACCTACACTGCACCTGAGATTGCCCATGTCGGGTTATATGAACCGGAAGCGCAGGCAAAGGGAATTGCAGTGAATACCATTAAAATCCCCTTCAGTAGCGTCGATCGAGCGATCGCCGATGGGGAGGAAGAAGGATTTGTCAAAATCCTGCACAGGCAAGGTTCAGATGAAATTTTGGGAGCGACGATCGTTGCACACCATGCTGGCGAGATGATTAGCGAAATTACCACAGCGATCGTTCACAAAATCGGGCTGAGTAAGCTGTCTAGCGTCATCCATCCCTATCCAACCCAGGCAGAAGCGATTAAAAAAGCTGCCGATGCCTATCGGCGCACTTTATTAACTCCTCGAAGTCAGTGGCTACTCAGCATTCTTGCCAAGCTCTCTTAGGCGGCGTTGCTGATTCTGGGTATGAACTTGAAGTTGGATGAATTGAAACTTCGTTCCAATTCATCCTGCTATTGAGCACCACCCTCTTAGGCAGCTTGTAAGAACAATCGACCTCGCCTTTCACAAGGGGCTTGAGCCCCTGGTCGTTTGTGTCAAACTACCATACGCCCGGAATGGGCCTGGTGACGATCGGCTGACTACTAAACTGCACATAAAACGGCTGAAATGCCAGCGTGCCTTGACCAAAAAGGTTATTAATGGCTCGACCGGGTCCGTAGTCAATATCAAGCTGTCCGGTCGCTTCATCCCCCGCTGAACTCGATAGCCTGACCCGCAATGACGAGGCATCGATACTGGCTAACTCTCCAGACAGCACAATTTCGCTGCCATCTGTGAACACAAAATACACATCGACATTGCTATTGTTTTCAACCACAGACACCTGGCGAATGACTTCATCTGGTGTGCCGCTGAGCCGCAAAAAACCTCTCCCTGATTGATCTAGACTAATCTGACTATCTGGAGGTCGATTGGGAATAATCGGAGTTGCAGAAGGAGAAGGGGAAACAGAAGGAGACGGTTGGGTTGGGTTGAGCGTGTCATTAAATTTTAGAGAAAAACTTTGTCCGTCAAAAGTACCGATCGCAGTGACACGCTTAATCGAATTATCTTTGGTATAGGCAATTTCTGCTGTGCCTTTTACATCCGCATTACCAGAATTTGTTAACTGAATCGTCGCACTATTTGCAGTACTCGCAATCAAATCCCCACTAAGTTGTAGATTGCGGTTATTCCCAGCATACTTAAAAACCAATTCAGCATTGCCACCGTTATCGACATTAATTGAAGCACTACTCAGACGATTGGTTTGATTTGGCAATTTAAATTCACCATTGCCAGATTCAAAAAGGTTTAAAGTTTGAGCATTGACAGGCTGCACAACGGCTTTCATCAGTTGTGTTCCATTGGTCTTAACCAGCCCACCCTTTCCACAAGCAGAGAGGGATACTGCGATCGCAGCAAAACATACCAACTTTACCACAGCACTTTTCCCAAAGGATTTAACCTGGCAATGCGGTAAAGTAGCAAAACTTTTCTCAATCGATAAGCGCATGGCAAAGCTCCTAATTTGAAGCTGGGATACTGAGCGATTTAAACACCTTAAAAATATTAATTTAAAGTGTCCCTATCTGGCATTATGCCTGTTAATCGGGAATTAAAGAAAAACTTTTCAGATTTTTCCAACTTCTCTGCATTCTCAATCCAAATGCCAGTTTTATCTCGAATTAATTGATGGGTTGAGCAATCACAAAAAAGATGCTACAGATAGTGTTTATCTTTATTTTCTCAGTTTGAAGAGCACTACCGAAAAGCAAGGCCTGATGAAAATCTAGGGTATCGAACGGCTCCAAGCGCCAATGAAGCCGAGATCATCCCTAGATGATCGAAAGTATTTAAGGAACCAGCGTGCGATCGCCAAAATTTGATAAAATTGGAATGAAGCGCTTGGGATCGATTCTTAGAGGATGTTTTAAAAGTTTTTTCGTAAGTAGCAACAAACACGATCCCGCTAAATCCTCGTGCTAACGCACCGCTGCGCTAGAAAAAAGGGGAACTTTGAGGCTGATCCCCCCCTTTTAAGGGGGCTAGGGGGAGTTACGTGTGCTCAACATTACAGTGAATACTTTTTCAAACACCCTTTTAGATTCATCTTTTATGAGGAATCTCTTAGCCTTCTCTAATACGGGATGTGGCGCAGCTTGGTAGCGCACTTCGTTCGGGACGAAGGGGCCGCAGGTTCAAATCCTGTCATCCCGATTCTTACGCAATAAATTTTGGGTTGAGCAATCACTCACTGCTAAAGTTCAGAATTATTATTGTGCTTGCCTTTCGGTGTAGGCGATCTGATAGGCGTTGCTGAAAAGCAGGATGATTTAGAACGAATCAAATCAACCTGCTTTATTTTCATCCTATCGTCAGACAACGCCAGATTTTGAGAAGGAAAGAAGAATTCGGAAGAGTGTTCTCGGTTGGTTACTGCGAGACTCCTTTTGCCATCTCTTGCTTCCGGCTTTTGCGACCAAACCGTTGACCCATATCCTCAACGTAGGAGTCCAAGCCACTTCCTTCCCCGTGGGCTTTCATATGGCGATACACCTGCAACGCCGCTGAGTAAGCATCGCTGCCAACGGCAGCCAGGGTATCATCCAGTGTTGCTTGCAACTGGTTCAGTTCCATTACGATCGGATACAGTGCTTCAAACAGGGCGATATCTCGTTGCATTTCTAGTAGGTCAAACGAGCGGGGTAAATAGTCTTGATGCTGTACTGCAACTTCCATCGCTTTTCTGACAAATGCCTGACTCTTGTCGCCCATTTTGGGCAACGCTTGTTTCGCTTTGTTCGACATTTTGATCGTGAAAGGCAATTTAGCGCGAACATTTGCCAAGTCTGCCATGATCTGGTCGCGGTCTGTAGATTCCAATACACCGCTGATGTAGTTTGAGGTCATATAGGGGGTTACTTATTTAATTGACTGCCTTAGTTTTCCCTGGCAATCGACAAATACTTTATTCACAAGCAAAAATCCGTAGGGTTACTGACTATCTATTTTGTGTTGAACAAAAATGCGTGGATCGCGTAGTCAAAAACTTGAACCGCCAAGCTTTTGACTCGGCTAACGGAGTTTTTCACTTGACTAACGGAGTTTTTCACTTGGCTCACCGAGTTTTGAACCCGACTGGCGCAGTTTTTAACTTGATTCGCCGAGTTTTGAACACGACCCGCCGAGCGTTGAGCTTGAATCGTCGGGTCTTCTGGGAGGCTAACCAGGTTTGTAACTCGACCTGCCAAGTTTTTGACTTGAAAGGAGACGTGACTGTCGTCGGTAAGCAGCAGATATCATAGGGACATCGTTGGACTCAATGATGTCAGAATCCCTTAAAACAGTTATTCAACGTGTGTTGGCAGGTAATCATGATGAGGCAGATTTGCAGGCGATCGCGGCTGCAATTCGGACTGGTCAGGTTGTAGTGGCAACAGGAGAACGATCGATGGCGATTGGTGGTGATGCCTCTAATTCTGTAATTGTGACAGGTGACAACAACCAGGTGATTCTACTGACAGAAGCAGCGGCGATCGCCTTTGAGCGGATTTTGCAGCAATGGCAACCGAAGCAGGGTCGGTATGTGCAACCGAAAGGCTGTCAAAATCGGCAGGCGTGCGATCGCTATCTTGAAAGTGTGTTGCAACGGTTAGAGCAGTTGGGCAGTCCAGAAATTCGCCAAGAGGTTGTCCACAGCGGTAGACGGTACAATTACATTACCAAAATGGTGGATTTTGAGCCGGGGTTGGGGATGCGCGGGGAAGCATTCTTTCTGTTTTCTGAATTTGCTGCCATCAACCTGAACGCTTTGAAGCCGTTCTCGACGCAATCTTCCCAGTGGGCGCGGGAACATCTGACTCCATCGGCAACGGGACAGGCAGTTTACAACTTTCGGATGCCAACCCATCTTTGTTTTGCGATCGCCCTGGTAGACCAAGTAGAAGAAACCACGGCTGTGGAGATCCGGACCACCAACCCGTTTGGCCACCGAGTAGACTTGTTGTGGTACGAGATTCCGGTGGTTTATGAACTGAATCAACGGCGGTTGCTTTACTACGATAAAGCTGCGAGTTTTTGGGAGAACTTTAGAGGCGAAGTCGCTTGGCAACCGTTACGCGCTGTGATTCAGCAGGTATTGCTGCCTGGTGGTGCTGAATAGCAGTATGAAATGAAATAAAGTTTCAATTCATACAATTCAAAATTCATATCCAGAATTAACACCACTGCTTCAGGCAGGTACAAAGATTTAGCCGCCTTACCGAGAGTGGCTTTTTGTTACACTAAAGCCATTCCTGAGGGGAAATTCATCATGGTGACGCTTCAGCTTCGACAACTGCTAGTTTATCCAGGTCAACGCATTCAACTGCAAGCAGTCAATTGGTTCGAATTTGAAGCGATTCTGGATGAGTTGGGGGATCAACGTGCTTGTCGGATCGCTTACAGTGATGGAACGTTGGAGATTCGGATGCCCTCACCAGAACATGAGGTCGATAAAGAATTAATCGGCGATATGGTGAAAATTTTGTTGGAAGAGCTGGATATTGATAACGAATGTTTTGGCTCAACCACATTTAAGCGGCAGGATGTGGCTAAGGGAATTGAGCCGGATCAATGCTTTTATATTGAGAACCATGCGGTGATGATTGGCAAACGGCGCATTGATTTGACCGTTGATCCACCGCCAGATTTAGCGATTGAAGTAGATGTGACTTCTAAAACTGGGTTGGATGCATATTTGGCGATCGGTGTGCCAGAACTGTGGCGGTTTGAGGACGGACGATTGCGCATTAGTCTCTTACAGGATGAACAGTATCAAGATGTGAATACGAGTCCTCGCTTCCCCCAATTTCCGATCGTCGATGGGATTTCGCAGTTTGTCGATCGCAGTCAAACGGAAGGACGGAGCCAAACCCTGAAAGCGTTTCGTCAATGGGTTCGAGAACGACAAAAAAATCTGGGCGATCGCAGCCCTGAATCTAGGTAGCCGGGGTTAGCGCAGGGGATTAGTGACCATCGAGATTACCGTTAAGCTTGTCTTGCAGTGTAGGCGATATTCACGAGCCAAGATCCGTGGGGTTACTGAGTTATCTATCTTGTGCTAAACGAAAATGCGTGGATCGCGCAGTAAAAAACTCGACTCGCCAAGCTTTTAACTCGGCTAACAAAGTTTTTAACTCGACTCACCGAGTTTTTAACTCGACTCGCCAAGCTTTGGACTCGGCTGACGGAGTTTTTGACTCGGCTCACCGAGCTTTGGACTCGACTCGCGCAGTTCTTAACTTGACTCGCGCAGTTTTTAACTCGACCCGCCGAGTTTTTAACTTGAATCGCCGAGTTTTTTGGGAGGCTCACCAGGTTTTTAACTCGACCTGCCGAGTTTTTGGCTGGAAAAGCGGGGTTACTGTCAGCGGTAAGCAGCAGATATTATAGAGTCACTGTCAATCTAAACCAATGGAAGCCTCTACAGTTCCCCAGCCCGTCAGCAGTTTGAGCTTGAGTGACCTAAAAGAACGGTTTGCCTTGGTGCGCGATCGCAGCCATCCTTTTTTCGAGCAATGGTTACATGGGGCTGAACCCCCTTCTGACTATGAACAGCAGGCATTGATCCGGCGAAACGCAACTACGAAAGCATCATTGAAACCAGTCCCCTAGAGGAAGTGGTTAAGCTGGTAGTGGTGGCTCCCTTACTCGATCTGGCAGGGTTTTATCAGCCTCTTTCTATCCGGACAGAAGTCTCTACGAAGCTGATGGCAATTGACGGTAATCAGACCTTTACGGGTAGCATTGATGTTTTAGTGGTGAAACGGCAATTTTGGATTTTGGTGGTTGAATCCAAGCAATCTCGATTTGATGTCACGTCTGGGATTCCGCAGGCGTTGAATTATATGCTGAGTCAACCGGCTCAGGCGCAGGCGATCGCAGACAACAACCGATATGGCATGGTTACCAATGGGCGCGAAGTGGTGTTTTTGCGGCTTAATCCTGAACACTCCCTCACCTATGTGCAATCCAGAATTTATCAGGTAATTGAGGCGGAGGAAGACTTGACGCAGATTCTTCAGGGGCTCAAGGCAATTGGTCAGCGATTACGACAAGGCTTCGAGTTTTTGGGAGAACTTTAGAGGCGAAGTCGCTTGGCAAAAGCTACACACTATGATTCAACAGGGTCATAGCTGCCGTGATAGGTCGTGTAGATGCGATATCCCGGCAAGACAAGCGCGATGCCAGCAGAGCTGTGAATGGTGCCAGGATAGGTCGCTTCTGGCAAGCTGCCACCAATCCGCAGTTTGAATGCTCCCAACCAAAGATACAATCCTGGAATCAATGCATCCATGCTGTAAGCAATGGCTCTCAGGCGATCGTTTACTACATTTGCAGGTTGAGAGACTTTTATGGATAATGGTTGACTCTTGTTACTAGCATCCATGCTGTGTTCATCACATGCTTTAACACTATCAGTGTAGCGTATTCATCCTTTATTCTTGCTGCAATGCTGTCAGTAAAATGTTCTGGTAAGAACTGATGAAAGAAGTGGTAGCACGTAACTTACTTGTTATCTAATGGCATTGATGCAAAATATTCTTGCAGTAACCTATGAATAAAGCGATAGCGTCCTCCTATGCGTTGAAGAAAGAGACGCTCTGTGCAGTAATCAAGAAAATATGCAAAGTTCCAAGGAATATAGCCTTCTAGATATAGGATTATTCGAAGAATAAAATGTTGAATACAAGCTTTACCTCCTGTCTCTAAACCAGCAAAGATACCAACAAACATTCCAAAACATGCGCCTATTGCTCCTAAAATAAGTCCTTTTGGAAAGACAACAAAAAAGCTGGCAGCCAACCCAGTAACTAGCCCAGTACCAATCGTCCAAATCATACAAACATTTGCAAGATTTTCAAGTGATTTCCAAATACCTTGATTGGGAAATACTTTGTTTTCAATATCGGAGCTGCTGACTAATCCACCTATCAAACCTTGCAAAACTCCATTTCCTATTCCAAAAGCTAATCCGAAGGAGAAGCAGGTGATAAACCAAACGAACTGAATTGGCTGGTAAAGATAGTCTCTAATTTCTCTCCAAATATTCCGGTAGTAATTGTTAATTCTTCTTATCGGAAGCAAGTTTGATAACTTAGCACCTAAGGTTAATCCGTTATTTAGTCCAATCTTTAATCTGTACCCAAATTCTCCCCATGACCATCTTAGGGCTTCTACTGTACCAATAGATTCTTCAAACTGGGCGATTAATCCCAAAGTAAAACCTAATAAGGTTCCAATACCCAGTCCTAATATTCCAAAATAATTTACAACAATTGCACATGAGATTATCGCAAAAAACAATCCTAAGCTTAAGCCTAGAAAAAAGCGTATTAGAGGTTTATAAATAAAATTGACTTGTTCCTCCTTTAACCAAGAAGGTTGCATTTGCTCAATTGAAAATTCTGCGTCATAATCTTCTCGCAATCTTGTTGCTAGATAAGTTAACCAATGAAGAGTTTGTTTTGTACTTAATTGCTTCTTTCTCTTAAAAGAGGGATTAGAAATAGTCCGAGATAACATTCGTCGGATATATGCATCTAATAAATTCTTAAAGCATTCTTCTATAGTTCCTAATCCTTGCCATGTACCATAAACGACTTCTTGTTCTGATAACACTAAAATACTTAGCCAAAAAGGTGTTCTCACAAAATTCAGCAAGATTGGATTTTGTCGTAATACGAACCATAAGTCTCGCCTTTGCAACCTCATCAAATAGTCTTGAATTTCTTCATCTCTAAGAGCTTTCAAGTAAATTGCTCCACTAAGGAGCAATCTGTTTTCTTCCTTCAAGAAGTCTGATTCTTCACTCCATTGTTTCCGAATTATCTTTTCATATTCCTCATGACGACTGCAAATAACTAAATATTCTGGACGGGATTCACTTTTTAGTAGACGATTGATTGCCTGAACACAAGGTTTTTGTTTTGCACTCTCCAATTCATCTAATCCATCCAGAAATATGAGTAGTCTGGCATTATCTAATAAATTTGCCCCAACATCTTTACGCACTCCATACTTCAGTTTTAGTTCTACTATCAACCAATCTCGAATAGATTGCCATTCATTTTTCCAAGCTGAAAGATTAAATATTACAGGAATAGGAAAATCTATAGATTGCTCTGCTTGTTTTAGCAATTGATCTGCTAATTCCAGCATTGTTGTCGTTTTTCCGGCACCTGGTTCACCCAGAATCAGCAATTTACCCTGCACCTTATTAAATACTTGCAAAATCTTCCAATCTTTTGGAATTGGTTCAATGGGACTATCACCAATTTTGATGTCTGAGTCCCACGTGCGCCTAACCTGATTTGGTTGGGCTTCCATACCCAATTGAATCAGAACTTCATTGTATAAAGACTGGCTTAACCGCGCTTTTACCTCCTCCAGTACTGCTTTCAGTAGCTTCTTTTCATTCGAAGAGCGTTTTCTCAGTAACAGATGAATAGCTTCTGCATTGACTCCTGTGAGGATAATGTTACGCTCCCCTGTTACGATCACCGCCTCATCTGCACTGCCTCCGATCGCCACTGCCCGCTCGCCCGTTGCAATAGCGACTTGCTGAGATCGCACTGCCGTCACCAAAATTTGCAAGTCCTGCTTGCTCAAGCGTTTGCCTGCCTCAATACGATCGAAAATGGCTTGTAAGTCTGAAGGGTTAGCAGTCACAGAAACTCCTTAAAGGTGCATAGGAAAGATTATTGGGTAGTGATCCTGCTCATGACTTAGATTCATCGGTTTTACTGGCTGCCTGGGTAACCACATTGCGAGTCGCTTCTGCGCCAAATCCCAGTACCAATAAGGCAAAATAGTCGCCCCAGCCATTGGCTCCAAACGTCGGTTTCGTCCAATACAGTTGATTAAATCCACCGCCTGCCAGAACCGTAAACGAAATCAAATAGCTGGATAGATAAAACAGTTTTAGCCGACCCTTTGCCGTTTGCCAAAGACTGGAGATCGCCCACCAGGTCTGCATCCAGGCTGGCACCTGGGATTGATTTGCCCCCTGAACCCGTGGAGCCTGAAGCACCAGACTCGGCACAATCCCTCCATCCACACTCTTAAAAGCGATCGAAGCCTGAGCACCCAGGATTCTCACTTGCTCAATACTGGTATTGATTTCATCCTGTAAGGTTTGTATTTCAGCCTCCTGTGCAGGCAACAGCAACTGCGATCGCTGAGTAAACGCCTCAGCTTTGTCTTCCCACTTATGGCGTTGCTCACCTGCCAACACAGCCGCCAGGTCTTTCAACTTCTCTAGCTGCATAGTCAGGCGAAGATAGCGATTCAATTGTTGCGAAAGTTGATCCAGTCGTTGTTGCAAGTCATCCGGTGTTGCCAGATCAGGAACACTCTGCAATGCCTCGTCTAGATCCCGCGCGATCGCCTGCACATACAACGCCGACGTATCCTTCAAATCATCCTGCTCCAGGCGATGCCGTAGATCATCGTAATAGCGAAACTGAATCAGCCAGTTGGGACGTTGCTGTAGCCACTGGTTCCAGGTCGCTTTGGCGCGATCGAGGGCGGCTTGCGCTGCTGCAATTTGCTTGGCATCCCGCGCCTGTTTAGCAACGGTGAGATGCATATCGGCGCGTGACCAGAACGATCGTGCCTCCACTTTGTCTGGCTCAATCTGGGTACGAATATTTTCCAGATTCACCGTGACTTCATCACTCAACTTGCCCTGGCTACTGTAGGCAGAAACTGCCATACCGATCGCAATTCCGACCAGTAGAATGAGCAGGGGCAACAGCCAGGGATCTTTAACTCTGACAATGACTGGAATTGAGGTTTCATTGCCTGCATCAATCAGCAAAACTTCTCCGGTAAATTCACCACTGGGCACAGACTGGAGCTTAACCGTGATGGGAACACGAACCACTTCACCTGGACTGATTTGAGCAGGGGGTGCCGTAAGTTGAATTGCCGCTGCTGGCAAAACCACACTGTTATCTGCACTGAAAGCATCCAGAGCGATCGCTTTTACAGTGCTCGCTTTCTCACTGGCGCGAAGGGCGATCGTGCGAGTAATGGTCTCTCCTCGCGTGGCATTAAGGGTGATTGCTTTGGGGGTGACGGTAATCTTTGCCTGAGCAATGGCTAAAGAGTCCATCCAGATTATCAACGTGAGAAACAGAATATTAAGAATGCGGGTACGAGGGAATTTCATACCTAAGATGGATTTGAAAACACCTAATCCTAGCCGATTTTCCAGCAACTATGAGCGAACTGTTTGCCCAGGGTCATGCCTGTGTGATTGGGGTAGGTGGCGACTTGCCGAACACAGTAGATGATGCTATCGGTCTTGCCAATATCCTGAAGGACCCGGAGCGCTGTGCCTACCCAACCGAACAGGTGCGATTGCTCACCAAAGAACAGGCAACGCGAGATGATGTGTTAGCAGCCCTGGACCAGCTTGCCCAAACCACCACTACCGACTCTACCGTCCTGGTCTATTTTTCTGGACATGGGTATCAGGTCTCCAGTGCCATGGGAGAAGCCTACTTTTTGATGCCCTTTGGTTATGACCAGACCAAACTCCACAAAACGGCGATTAGTGGCACCGAGTTGACGACCAAACTGCAAGCAATTCCTGCCAAAAAGTTGCTGCTGTTGCTGGATTGTTGCCATGCCGGTGGGTTGAGCGATGCAACAACTCTGCCTTACGAAGCTGAAAAGGCACCGCTGCCGCCAGAAGCCCAGGCGCTGTTTGCGAAAGGAAGAGGACGAATGGTGATTGCCTCGTCTCAGGCTGATGAGAAATCTCTGGCAGGCAGACCTTACAGTGCTTTTACCCTGGCGTTGATCGAAGCTCTGGCAGGCAAGGGAGCTTCTAAGAAGGATGGCTATGTGCGAGTGACAGATTTAGCCCTCTATGCCCGTGAGGTGGTATCGCGCCGAACCCGCGATCGCCAGCATCCCATCCTGGACTGGTTTGACGTTGCAGATAACTTTAAACTGGCGTACTATGCGGGCGGTGACTCGGAACCGAAGGGTCTGCCGTTTACTGGGGAACCCGAAATCGAATCTGAACCCGGTGAATTTAACCGCCAGTTGATTCAGCAGACTGAGGTTATTGCATCGGGCGATCGTGCGGTTGCCATTGGTGGTTCAGTTCAAGGTGCCACGATTATCACGGGTGATGGCAATACGGTTGGCAACAACAACGTTATACAGCGAGTGACGCAATTAGGGCAGAACAGTATCAATTTAGGAACTGCCCAAAACTTCAGCATTGGCGACACAATTTATAACGACAAGGAATAAGCATTACCACCATGCCGGAGGAGTTGGAGACACTCAAAGCGATTCTGCGCAAAAAACTGCCAGAGGCTGAGGTTCAGGCGCTCATGGCTGAATTTACCTTGGCATCTAGGCAAGGGGCGGTGGCGATTCAAGGGGATGCGACAGAAGCAGTGATTGTCCCTGGGAATCAAAGCATTGTTGGGAATAATAACTGTTATGTCATCAATCAAGGCACCGATCCGACAGAGTTGATCAAGATACTCCATAGCTTACTAAAAGAAGTTAAGTCATCTACTTCAACGACTCCACGAACTGGATTCCACCAATTTCCCGAAGTCTCCAAATTTGATCTGACACACATGGTCGATAAATGCCTGGGAGAACTCTTGGGAAAAAAGGGATTGATTGGTCTGGCTGTTCCCTGTGGCGAAAAAGCATTTTTGAAGAACTTTTGCGAGCGCCTCAAGCATGAACTCGGTCGCAATAATATTCAAATCCGCCAAACGCTTTCCCTCAATCCACAAGTCATTTCCGTTAGTAAAGCGGTTGAAGCAATCAAGCAATATAAGAAGCTGTTACAGACTGGCGATGTCATTTGTCCCATTCGAGTTGGTGTGGGTGATGCTAGTTCTGCCATTCCCAAAGACTTTTGGCAGCAAATCCAAACTGCCTTTCAGGATGAGTTTAAGTATCGGCTAATTGTCGTTATGGTTGGCAATGCAGATTGTATTTTCCCACCCGATGTTGTTTGCTTACATCCACCCCAGTTTGAAAAAGTTCATGCCTTCCAGTGGATTCGAGATATTACCCAGGTGTTGAACTGGATGCATCTGAGTGATGAATGGATGCAGAAGATGATTGAGCGCTGTCTTTGTGATGTGCAAACCGGATGCTTAGACGTAGGCTTAGTTTATGAGCATCTGGACTATACCCTATCCATTTTGCAAAGCAATCCATCTCTATCTGCCGAAGCCTTTCTGGAACAACTCGATTAAGGAAACAGCCCCATGCCCAAACGTGCGATCGATACCTCGACCTGGTTCTCCCAAGTTGACTACAATGGATTGCCAGAAACCCAGGCAATCGAAAACCCAGACATCGATCCCGTGCCTGAAACCAATCCCCTTACAGAAGCGGTTTCCAAAGAGCTGTACTTGCCGGATGACAAGCTGAAGGAAGCGGTGGACTTGGCGATCGCTTTGGGGCGTCCCCTGCTGCTGCAAGGGGAACCCGGTTGCGGTAAGACCCGTCTCGCTTATGCCGTTGCTTATGCCCTGGGTTTGCCGTTAGAAACGAGTTACATTAAATCTACCAGCCGTGCTCAAGACTTGCTCTACACCTACGATGCCGTCAATCGGCTTTACGATGCTCAGATTGGGTCAGAACAGAGCAAAGATGTGAAACAGTATATTCGGCTGGGCGCTTTGGGACGGGCGATCGCACGAGCACAGCATGGACGACGATCGGTGGTGCTGATTGATGAGATCGACAAAGCCGACCTGGATTTTCCCAACGATTTGCTGTGGGAATTAGATCGCCTAGAGTTCCAGGTGACAGAAGCACCTGAGATGCACTATGCAGTCGGCAATAAGCCAGCCCTGCGCCCGATCGTCTTTGTCACCCACAATGAGGAGAAAGCATTACCCGCTGCCTTTTTGCGTCGCTGCATCTTCCACTACATTGAATTTCCTGAAACTGAAGATCGCTTGCAGCAAATTTTAACCACGCAACAGATGCAAAACGCTGAACTAAGCCAGAAGGCGATCGAGGTAATTCTGAAACTGCGACAGCTAGACCTGAGCAAGAAACCGGGATTGAGTGAACTGCTGGACTGGGTGGGCTATTTGGAAGCCGTTCAGACCCCAGTCGAAAACCTCGATTCGCTCCCTAGTATTGGGGCACTACTAAAGCAGGAGGGCGATCGTCAACGGGCAATAGAAGCTCTGGCACAGAAATAATGGGACAGCGTATGACCCTCACTCCAGTGCTCCCTGACTTCCTCTGGCAGCTGTTTCAACGGTTGCGTCGTCGCGGCTTTGCGATTGGACCCTCAGATTATCAAGCCTTACAGCAGGCGTTGCGGGCTGGGTTTGGCTGGACTTCGCGAGAATCCCTACTGGACTTATGCAATTCCCTCTGGGCAAAATCGCTGCGAGAGCAGGAAACCCTATCGGCTTTGTTTGAACAGCTTGCCCCCGATTCAGACGATTGGCAATACTCCCTGGAAGACGATGACGCACCGATTGGCAGAGATGAATCTCTGAGCGAGCTATATCAACCTGAAAAAGCAAACGCTGCCCAGAAGAGCATTCCCAAAACAGCATCGCAGGGTGGACTGCCACCCATTTCTCTTGCTGATGTCAAGGTGTCTGAGCGTCCCTTTGTGTTTGTGCCCCAGTTTCCCCTCACCTACCGGGAAATTGCCCAGACCTGGCGACGCTTACGGCGACCGGTTCGCACAGGTCCTCCTGTAGAACTGGATATTGCCGGCACGATCGCCCGTCGCAGTCGGTTAGGTGTGGCAACGACTGTTGTCCTGCAACCCCGACGGCGAAATGTAGCGCGGTTACTGTTACTGATCGATCGTCAGGGTTCGATGGACCCGTTTCATCAATTTTGTGATGAGGTTTGCAGTGCCATTCAGCAAGCAGGCAGGCTGGAAGAAACTGCTGTCTACTACTTTCACAATGTGCCAGCCGAAGGAGCTGATGACCAGGTGCTGGAGGGCCTAACGGGGCAGTTGTTTCCTGCGCTTGATCCAGTGTTGCCCCAGATTCAACCCCTGAGCGAAGGCTGTCTCTACAGTGACCCGGCTCTGCTCTGTCCTGAGCCATTAATTGATATCCTGCAGACCTATGCGTCTAGCTCTGCGGTTGTCCTGGTCAGTGATGCCGGGGCTGCCCGTAACCGCTATCGGATTTCGCGCTTGTTGGATACGATCGCCTTTATGAAAGCCCTCCGCACCTACACCTGCCACTATGTTTGGTTGAATCCCTTACCCAAACGCTACTGGCTCAACAATACAGCAGCTCAGATTGCCCGCCATGTGCCCATGTTTCCCCTCGATTGCGAAGGGATTCAACGAGCTGTGAATGTCCTGCGGGGACAGCAGCATATACTTGAGAAAGCGCTATGACTTCTATGATGGTGAGAGATCGAGCACAGCGGTGGGTCAAAGATTTTCAGCAACGGTGTGGGGCGTATGGCGAAGCAGCGCTACACTTGGCTTACCATGCAGCTCTGCCAGTGGCGCTGAATGCGGAACTGTTGCATCTCCTGCGAATCAACTTCTTCCTCGATCCCCCCGAAGTGTTGCCCTACACGGTGGAGTTTGAGTTTTTGCTATCACCGCTCTGTCGTGAGATTGATGAAGGACTGTACGAAGTGGAACCCGAAATTCGGGATGTTCTGCTGACAGGATTGGCGCAGACCTATGGAGTTGAACGCACCCGTGATGTTGCAACGTTACTCTGGCAGTATGTGGAGCGTCAGTCTGCCTGGGACGATCGGGTAGAATTAGAACGCGCTCAGCAGTTAACAGCACTTCACTTTCTCAATCCCGAAAAAGCGCAGCAGTGGTTGGTTGCAGTTGAAACTGAGGTTAGCCAGGGACAGGTTGCTGCACGAGAATGGTTTGTGGCGATGCGAAAAGACATCGAAAACCAAGCACAGCGCCTTAAGGATATCAATTCAGATGAGATTCAAGGAGCAGGTGAGTTGCCAGCAAAAGATTTTTTCATTAGCTACAATCGCCACGACCAGCAATGGGCAGAATGGATTGCTTGGGTACTGGAAGAAGCAGGTTATACCGCCATCATTCAAGCCTGGGATTTTAGACCAGGTGGGAACTTCGTACTTGATATGCAGAGAGCGGTAGCAGAATGCCAAAAGACAATTGCTGTGCTGTCAGAGAACTACTTGAGATCT
This sequence comes from Scytolyngbya sp. HA4215-MV1, assembly GCA_019359045.1. GTDB lineage: Bacteria > Cyanobacteriota > Cyanobacteriia > Leptolyngbyales > Leptolyngbyaceae > Scytolyngbya. The sequence goes on along the minus strand of JAHHIA010000006.1, from coordinate 290,487 downwards.
GCCTATACTCAACCTGAATGGGCGGCTGCTTTTGCCCAAAATCCTACTAGCACTGAGCGCAAATTAATTCCAGTCAGGGTAGAGAATTGTCAACTAAATGGTCTGTTAGCTCAAATTGTCTATCTCGATGTCTTTGACTGTGAAGAGACTGAAGCCCAGCAACAATTGTTAGATGCAGTGAGAGAAGGCAGGGTGAAGCCTTCTCAAAAGCCTACTTTTCCAGGAAGAATCGGAGAGCGAGTAGCACTAGAGCATGTTGAGTTTCCAGGGTTACAGAGCAAGCCTCTACTTAATACCTCCTCTACTCCTTCCATCTATAGGAGATTAGAAGAGTTGCTGCTAGCAGGGAATTGGGAAGAAGCTAACCAGGAAACCTGGTCAATTATGGGTAATGTCTCTCGTGAAGAAGACATCGAAAAGCTCCCGTGTGAATGGTTGCAAAGCATCGATCAGCTTTGGCTAAAACATAGTAATGCACGATTTGGTTTTAGTGTTCAATGGCGTGTTTTAGAAGAGACATTTCAAAATAGCCAAGTAACTTATAAAACTTGTCACTCGGAGTATTCACCAGCCGCAAGCATAGAGGAATACAACGATCGTCTAACAAATCGCTGGCAGCTTTTTGGCAAGCGGTTGGGATGGTATCAAGACCACAATTGGGTTATGGAGCTGGACTATACAGGGAATATAGCTGATAAACCTAAAGGATATCTACCCTGCTTAGGCACGCCTCGTCAATCTACTGGACTGTATGTTACAAAAAAATATGGTCTTTTGCCGTGGTGTTGGCTTTTTCTCTCTCGTATAGAAGAGTGTGGCTTTTCCTGATTTCCTAACACCTTTCGCAACGAACTTTGTCTTAACCCACGAAATCGCTACTGCCGGAAGTTTGCCTTTCTAGCCAGTCCTGGTCTAAGCGTTTGGTGCTGCTGGAGCAGGTAGACAATGTTACCGATACGGTTGGGCTGGTTTTTCCCAAAATCGCTCTTTGCTCTTTAGCAGTGGGTTGCTGTTTATGGAGGTGAGGCGTATCGAGTTGCTCGTCGCCTGATGTATCAAACGTTTCATGGTAGGGCGATCGCCCTCATCCCATCTCATCAAAGCGCTCTAAGCCATTGGCGAAACTGCTTCACTAAACTGTTTTCACTTATGGGCGATCTCGTCTCATCGTTGGAGAAACGCAATGCTAAGAACCTGGAAAGGTCATCGGCTTTCAGCAGTGGCAAAGCAATACTGCGATCGTAGATCTCATACTTACCCGCCTGCAAGTAGTAAATAGTAAGCGATTGACCATCGTAACGCCAAACTTCTGGAATTCCTAGATCTGCATAAATCGAGAACCGATCGAGGGAACTGCTGGTAATATCCACTTCAACTGCCAGATCGGGCGGTGGATACTGGGCTAAATCAATTTGTTCCACTGCTCGAACCAATGCCTCATGTTGAATGTAGTAACACTGATCCGGTTCCAACCCTCTTCTCAGATCAGCGCGATCGCAGGTACGTGACCCCAAGCTGCGAATTTCTAAATCGAGTTCCTCTGTTGCGGCTTCAATAAAACGCCCAATCAGTTTCTTGTAAGTTTCATGGGGATCAAGGGGCATACGGATTTCGAGCGTACCGCGATCGTAAGTAAGCCGCAGAGCTGGCTCCTGCTCAAAGTCGCAAATTAGCGATTGATAGGTTTGCCAACTAATATTCCGCAGAATCACCCGATCGGGACTTTGGATCAGAGTAGCAGTCATAGCGGCGCTCAAAAGCAAGAGTTACCTTTCCCATTTTAGAGTAGTCAGGATATCTGTAAGAATTGAGGAATGTTGCAGGAACTTGCAAGGATGGTCACGTCCCCCCAACCACCGCTCAAAATGTCGATCGCAGAATACCTGGAATGGGAATCTCAACAAGAAGTTCGCCATGAGTACGTCAATGGTAAACTCTTTGCCATGACGGGTGGAACCATTCCCCACAATGACATTGTCCTCAACCTCTACACCGCGTTGCGTCCCCACCTGAAATCGCGGGGATGTCGGATCAATGTATCGGATGTGAAAGTAGAAGTGAGTCCCACCAGTCCTTACTATTATCCAGACATCATCGTCAGTTGCGACTCGCGAGACATCAACGCCCGCCAGTTCATCCAATCTCCCAAATTGATTGTGGAAGTGCTTTCTCCCAGCACCGAGGCAAAGGATCGGGGGGAAAAGTTCACCTACTACCAGACGATACCCAGTCTGCAAGAGTATGTTCTGGTTGATTCTGAGAAGGTAGCAGTGGAGTGTTATCGTCGGGGTGAGGGCAGGATGTGGCTCTACTATCCCTATCGGGCAGGAGATATGATTTCCTTGAGTAGCATTGAGTTTGAATGTGCGATCGCGCTGCTATATGAAGGGGTGTCGTTTGGGAATGAGGCGTGAGAGAAAAGATGAGTTGACGTGACAACGGATGATCCTTCACTCATTATCTAACGGTTGAATTAATGAAGTTCTCACGCACGATCGCCACTTTACGCAGGAAGGCTTTGTGATTCTACTTGGCGATCGCGCTGAGACTTAAGGAAATGCGGTAATTCCCCGATCGCCGAAATCGAAAACTGTCAACGGGAAAAGGTGGAGTAGAGCGATCGTAGTTAGTAAAATTAGCCCTAGTTCGGATTGAGTCCGAAGCCATACTCTTAGCTTGCTCCCACTTTCAGCCAGCCAAACATTTGCTCTACAGTTAGCGCCAAATCAACACCCGGTAGACAGGGAAGTTGAGCCTCATCGGTTAACTCATCCGGCAAGCAATTGGGGCGATAAACCAACACCACACGCTCATCGGGATCAATGAGCCAGCCCATCTGTCCACCATGGCGCAAACTATGCAAAATATTGCGAGTCACCTTCATCTGGCTTTGTTCAGGTGACAAAATCTCAATGACCCAATCGGGTGCAACATGGATTCCCGTACTGATAATCTCCCCATTCGCATCCACTGGAATCTGGGTCTTCGCCAAAACCACTAAATCTGGAACAATCGATCGTCCACCCACCGTGCAACGCAGTTCAGGAAACGCCTCGTAAGCAGAATTGGTTGCATTAATAGCACCTCCCAAGCGGGACTGTAATCGACTATGTTTGCCGCCAGGCATGGGCTTCTGAATCGCTTCTCCCTGTATAAATTCCCAGGCAGGTGAATCTTCAATGTAGGACAGTTTGAGAAACTGCTCTAAGGTAAGGGGTTGGGGAATGGCAATGGTCATAGCAGAAGATTACGCTTACCTTGGATAGAAAGATCTTAGCGCCTTTGCCCCTGAAATTGCTGCCACACCCGTTGACATCCGCCCTGCATTCAATCAAAGGGCCATCCCTTACAATGATGGCAGAGGCAAAACGTTTTCCGCAGGAGGCTCCTCTATGATTGCGATCGCTGAACTTCGTCGATTGACGCCGCAGGAGTATTTCGAGTGGGAAGCCCAACAAGAACTGCGGTACGAGTATTTTGATGGGGAAGTTTTTGCCATGACAGGGGGTTCGCTCCCCCATGCTGACATCGCCCTGAATATTGCCAGTATTCTGCGCGAGCATATGCGGGGACGCTGCAAAGTCAGAAATTCCGATGCAAAGGTTGGCATTACGGAAAAAGGCCCTTTTACTTATCCGGATGTGAGTGTGAGTTGTGATGAGCGCGATCGCACCGCCCAGCAATTTACTCGCTACCCCTGTTTGATTGTGGAAGTGTTATCGCCTAGCACCGAGGCCTATGATCGGGGCGAAAAATTTGCTCTCTATCGTCAGATGGAGAGCTTACAAGAATATGTTTTAGTTGGGTCTGAAACCAAGACGGTCGAGGTTTTTCGGCGTGATCAACAGGGTACGTGGATGTTTATTCCCTATGGTGAGGGGGATGAGATTGAGTTGATGAGTGTGGGATTAACAATCCCGATCGCGGCAATCTACGAAGATGTGATCTTGGCACCATCAGAAAATCAGGAAAGTCCTTTGGCAGAGGCAGGGTAACATTAAACGTTCTGACGATCGCCCCTTCACCCCTGAAGTCTACACGTTCTCGAATCAGTCACCGATCTGGCATACCGACTATCGACACGAGTGAAATGCTTGAAAGAACTGCGGGTAAGACAGGGTCTCAGCGCATTTGATCATGAGTTGATCGACTTCTACCTTGCGGGAATTGTGGGGGAGCGATCGCACTACAACTCTGGTGGTTTCCTCACGATTTATGCCGATGTTGCCCAAGCCCTCGACTGCGCTCCTACGGGTGTGTTTATTGTGAGTGGTTTCCAACACCCGCACGAGTGCACAAATCACTCGTTGGCAATCGGTGCGACTGAACGTGGTGTCCGCCCCATCAGGCCTAGCTTTTACCCTAGTGGGAGCCACAAGATTAGTCCAGACTTGTTTCAGCCAACTATCACTACTCAATTTCCACCGCACCAGTTGATCGACGATCGCATCCGCATGGGTGCAATCCTTAAACTCAGCAATGCCCACTGCTGCCAATAAGAAGGCTCGGTCACTGTAGAAACCACCAACCCATCCTTAAATTTCATCATTGACCGAATTAAGGCATTTTTTGTGCCTCACCTACATCTTCGCGCCCCAACCACAGCAAAAATACCTGTCTTCACTGCGGTTCAAAAATCCGTTAGCTGGCGTTCTTCACCATGGGGTTTCTGGGCACAGGGTTGAGAAAGAATCGCCCATCATCCATCCCTAAGGCGGCAAAGTATTCTTCGAATGTGGGGTGATAAAAGGCATACATTACTTCACCAGGGGCCTCTCGCTCTGCCTCTAGAATTGGCCTCCTTTATCTGGCTCATCAAGCCACCGTAGGAGTTACTTTACTACTGGAACGCTCAAAGCTTTTCGAGTCGCACTGGTAAAACCAGTGGCTTACCTCAGTTGTTTAGTTATTTAAAATTCGAAGTATAATAAAATTTGACTGAAAAAGCCCGAAAGGCTCTATGAAGTGCTCTTTCAGGCTTAAACTTCAGATTGACACCAAGTATTTAAACTGGACAGATTACTCTTTAACGGACAGTTGGGCAGTGGCGAAGAAATCCTCGGCTTGGGCTATCAGTTTCAACGGGCTGGCGCAAAAGCGTCCATTGCCTCCCTCTGGTCAGTTGATGACGGCAGCACTGAGAAATTAATGAGTACCTTTTAGCAAACTCTGAAACAGGGCAACATCACCAAAGCCGAAGCGCTAGAAAAAGCGCAGATCATGATGATTGAGCAGGGCAGCAATCCCTCTGGCAAACCCCGTACTGATAGCTTCAAATTGCCTGCCACGGCTGACGGACAGGCACAGATTTCGCGCAACCTCAGCGATTCCTACTACTGGGCACTCTTTATCCTGATTGGCAATGGATTGTAAATGAAGCGACGACAATGGTTACAGATAGCAGGTAGCACCATTGCTGCCTTAGGCATCGACTCCTTTGATCTGCAACAAAAAGCACTACACTATGGCCGTGTGCTGGCACAAAGCACACCCCGCAAAAAGGCATTGCTGGTGGGTATCAACCAGTACACGGGCGTCAAAAAAGGAGAATGGTTGCCGCTTCAGGGCGCGGTCAACGATGTCGATCTCCAGCATGAATTACTCACCCTGCGCTTTGGTTTCCATCCCCACGATGTCAAAGTACTGAAGGATAAAAACGCCACCCGTGCCAATATTCTGCAAGTCTTTCAAGACCATCTCATTCGAGACACTCAACCAGGCGATGTCATCGTCTTTCACTTCTCCGGACATGGGTCTAATGTAATAGATGATGAGAATCTACACGGCGATCATGTTAATGGCACGATCGTTCCCTATGACAATGAACTACCCCTGGGCTATCCCCATGTTGGTGGCGAAGTCAATGACATCACCGCAGGCACCTTGTTTTTGTTGATGGCAGCATTGAAAACCGAAAACGTAACCGTGGTGCTGGACAGTTGCTACGCTGGGGCAGGTGTGCGGGGAAATTTGATTGTACGATCGCGTCCTGGTCATTTTGAATTACGGGGGGGCGATCGTAGCTCCAAACTGGCAATGAGTCTGGAGGAGCAGGCGTATCAAGCGCAATGGTTGAAGGATTTGCATTTACCACAGGAACAGTGGCTGCAACTCCGAAAAGATCAGATTGCTAATGGTGTGGCAATTCTAGCGGCAACGCGAAACCAACAGGCAGTGGATGCAGTATTTGCAGGAGATATTCATTCTGGGGTATTTACTCATGCCTTGACTCAGTATCTCTGGCAGACTACAAGCTCTCAAACGGTACGAACCGTGATTCATGCCACCCAAGACAAAACTGAGAAGTTCTTGAAAACCGTGCCCAACTCTCAGGTGCAAACTCCCTATTTTGAAGCGAAACCGGGCAGGGGCAATGATGAAAAACCTGTTTACTTCGCGTCCTTTGCCAATGCTTTGTCGGCAGATGCGGTGATTACGCAAGTGCAGGGAAATCAGGTGCGGCTGCTGTTGACGGTAGATCCTACCAGCGTGGAGTCCATGGGGCGGGGGGCACAGTTGCAACTGGTAGATGCCAATGGCGAAGCCCAGGGAACTGTGACGGTGACCTCGCGGCAGCAGTTGGAAGCGGTAGGCATCCTTCAACTGAAAAACTCAAGCAAAGTTGTGTCCGGATCTGTGCTCCAGGAGCAGATTCGCGCCATTCCCCGCAACATTACCTTGCGTGTGGGGCTGCACGACTCTTTGGGGGCAGACCAAGCAACTGCCAAAGCGTTACTTCAAGCGATTCCCCAATTAGAAGCCCTGTCCCTGTTGCAACAGGAAGTTCATGTGATTTTGGGACGTAAAGACGGGCGCATCGGGTTGTTTTCCCCCGGATTTGACTTGGTGCCAGACTCGATCGGGACTGTGGGAGAAACGGTAACTGATGCGATAGAGCGATTGCGTGCCACGTTCAGTTTGCTGCTGGCAGCAAGGATTTTGAAGCTGATGTTGAATGCGCCATCTTCACAACTGAAGGTGAGCGTCGCAATGCGGATGGCAGATTCCAGTGAAGTTCTGGCGCAGTCTTTGACGGGGCGACAGGAGGGACGATCGGTGCAAACGCTTCCAAGTCAACCTAAAAACCAGATTCAGTCCCTGCCCCAACTGAAGGTGGGGCAAAAGTTTCAATTGGTGGTGCGAAACAAGGAAGCGCAGCCACTCTATATCGGCGTTGTTTTTTTGAATCCAGATGGCACGGTATTGCCCTATCCGATAGAGATTCTCTTACAGAAGAATGAAGAAAGGACAATTCCGCCTCAGGCTGGCATTGAGTTACAGTCGCCGCTGGGGGTAGCAGAAATTCTGGCGATCGCCAGTACGGTGTCAGTGGAAAAGGCGCTGAATGCGCTGGCAGCTTTACGCAACTCCCAGTCCGAGGCGCGTCGGGGAGAGGCAGCCGTGGCAGCGGTGGATCAGTTACTGGATGATTTGGATGCGACGACTCGTCATGGCAAACCAGCTTCGGATGTACGGTTGGTGGATACGCGCCAGATGGCAACCTTATCGATCGCCTTTGAAATTGTGGCTTAACGTCCGGCTCCTAGCACCTGTTGGGCAGTCAGCTTCAGGTCTGGAAACGCAGGTGAGACGATCGCTTCATCAGCCTGAAATACCCGGTCTTCGTACAAGCCATCGACCCATTCCAGCACCGTCACTTTTTGGGCGATCGGGTCTGCAATCCAATATTCTCAAGGGTCATGGGTCTGGTGGAGATCGCCATAGCTCTCCCTTTTTACTGAATTCCTTACTCTCTATGATATTGCCTTCGGATGGGGACGATGGTTGGCAGATGCGATCGCCAACCGCAGCAGAGAAAGCAGTAAAATGAAGCAGCTAGAGATCTGCTCTTAGATTTGCGTATGATGACATCATCCCTGCTACAAGCCCCTCAACTCAGAATGGCGAAAGTGCTCCATCATCTGACTTAGGAGCAATTAGAAGAATTGAATTGCAAGCATTTCTTAGCTTTTATCTTAATCTTTATTTACCCATGCTCATTTTATTTAAATTCCGAATCATATTTACGACTTTACTGATGATCAGTATTCTTTTACCTATTAGTGACTGCGCTATAGCTCAAGCAAAGGTTTACATAGCATCTTCTGCAAAAGGTGAGACTTTGTATAAGCACGGTAATTCCCTATACCGAAGCGATAATTTTAGACAAGCTATTGAAGTCTGGAAGCAGGCATTGTTAGCTTACCAGGCAGCAGGAAATCACTTAAAGGAAAGTTTAGTTTTGTCCAGAATGAGCTTTGCGTACTACAACCTTTCCGACTATCCTAATGCTCTGAGTACCGCAGATCGTGCATACGTTGTAGCTCAAGCTAGTGGCAATTTGGAGATGCAAAGCCTTTCACTGTATGCTTTGTGCTCAGCTTATAGTGGATATGGACAGTACCCTAATGCTGCTAACGCTTGTGAGGATGGTCTTAAAATTGCAGAAAAAACTGGTGATAGTCAGACACAATCACAAATCTTAAGGGCTTTAGCAGAGGAAGTATATACTCCTTGGGCGAAGTACAATGATGTACTTAGAGCGTATGAACGGGGAATAGCTTTAGCAAAAAAAATTGGTAATTTGAGAGAGGAAGGCAGGCTTTTTGTAAGTGAAGGCTTTCTATATATTAAGTTGGGCAACTATGACAGAGCAAAAATCGCCTTTAATGAAGCATCAAAAGTTGCCCAGATAAGTAGAGATACGTTTACAGAGTCACAGATTGAGTCAGGACTATCGCGTATTGCCTTTTTGAATACTTATGGAGATAGCAAAGGTCCTATTCTCGAGGCTTCCTCTATTTGCCAAGGTATTAGTGGATATGAAAAGAAATTAGATTGTTTCCGGAGAGAAGGTGCAAAGAAACAAGAGATCTCTGAGCTATTGAATCATGCTTCAGAATGTCAAGTAGATGGAGATACAAACTGCGCATTTACCTCATTCAGTCAAAGCTTAGTACTGAGTGAGGAAATCGGCACACGCGAAGATACTGCGTGGATACTAAGTAAGATTGGTGATCTATTTGCTGCTCAGGACAATCTAGAGGTGGCAATTAGTTTTTTTAAGCAATCCGTTAGTACGTATGAGTTGATTCGCGCAGAAGCACGGTCTTTACCCCAAGATTTGCAAGATTCTTACACTCAAACTGTTGCAGGTACATATCGTTACTTAGCAGACTTACTCTTGAAACAAAATCGCGTGTTGGAAGCGCAGCAGGTTTTAGATTTGCTCAAAGTGCAGGAACTCAACGAGTATTTGCGAAACGTGCGGGGGGGCGCACAGGATCTGTATGAGTTACCCCCCGAACAGGCAATTCTGAAAAAATACAACGAAGTGAAAGCCTCGGCAATTCAGCTGGGGCAGGAATTGACGGGTTTACGCAAGATTCCAGAGGCAAGCCGCACGTCTGTTCAGCAGCAGCGGATTGCCCAACTGGTGAAGCTCCAGGAAGAACTGAATCAGCAGTTCAACGGCTTTATTGAACGTAGTGATGTCGTCGCCTTGGTGCAACAACTCAAGCCCACTGTCCTGCGACAAACCCTTGACTTGAGCCAACTGGATGGACTGCGGGATGATTTGCGCCAGCTCAACGCGGTGATGCTCTATCCCCTAGTGCTGGAAGACCGTCTGGAACTGGTAATCACCACCCCCGACTCTCCCCCGTTGCGTCGCCCCGTCAACGTCAAACGAACAGAATTGAACGCTGCCATTGTCGAGTTCCGGCGTGCGCTGCAAGATCCCAAAAGCGATGCCAAAGTGCCTGCCCAGAAGCTCTACACCTGGTTGATTAAACCCCTGGAAGCCGACCTGAAACAGGCTAATGCCCAGACCATCATCTACGCGCCCGATGCTCAGTTGCGCTACATTCCCCTGCAAGCCCTGTACGATGGGCAACAATGGCTGGTGCAACGCTATCGGGTCAACAACATCACCGCCCGCTCCTTCACCGAGTTCAAAACCCAGCCCATGCATCAACCCCGTGTGCTGGCGGGTGCCTTTGTGCAAGGACAGTACACTTTTCAAGTAGGCGATCGTCCAATCACCTTCAACGGCTTACCCTTCGCGGGGAAGGAAGTTGCCACCCTGGTTGCTCTGATGCCTCAAACCACCGAACTAATCGACAAAGCCTTCAGCCGTGACTCCACCACGACCAAAATGAATGAGTTCAATGTGGTGCATCTGGCGACCCATGCCAACTTCGTTCCCGGTGTTGCCAGCGACTCCTTCATCGTGTTTGGCAATGGTGACAAAGCGACTCTCCAGGACATTGAAAGTTGGACGCTGAACCAGGTGGATCTGGTCGTGCTGAGTGCCTGCGAAACCGGATTGGGCGGCAAGTTTGGTAATGGCGAAGAGATTTTGGGATTGGGCTATCAGTTTCAGAATCGGGGAGCAAAGGCAGCGATCGCCTCGCTCTGGTCGGTGGATGATGGCGGCACTCAGGCGTTGATGGATGCCTTTTACCGTGCTCTGAAGCAGGGTAACCTGACCAAAGTGGCGGCGTTGCAACAAGCGCAGATTGAGATGATTCAACAGGGTAGCAGTGGCACGGGTCAACGGGGAGACAGTTTCAAATTGCCTGCTACGGCTGGCGGACAGGCTCCGATTTCGCGCAACATCAGTCATCCCTACTACTGGGCACCGTTTATTCTGATTGGCAATGGACTCTGAGCCGATTTTGGTCACTCAGCCCCGTGTTCTCAAGGTTGATGCGTCTCTAGCCAGGTTTCTAGATCGATCGCTTGCGAAAAGTCCAGCAAGGCTTCTCCCAGATCCTCCAACAAGGGCAATGGTAAAGCAGCAATGCGCGATCGCTTCTGCTCGTCCAACGTGCCCAACCGCCGAGTTAATAGGCGCAAAACCAAATTGACGCCTTCTTCTTGCCGACCTTCCTGCCGACCTTCCTGCCGACCTTCTTCTAAAATATCTTGATAAATTACAGACTCCCGCATCCCATCCTCCCGAAATAGTCGTTGAATCAGTGCCCGATCGAATCTCAATCCTGCCAGGATCTGAATATAAGAAGCAACTTCTCGTCGCTGTTGGGTTAATTCTATCTGATTCACTCGTTGGGCAATCTGATGCAATAACGGCTCTGGTACAGGTGCCGCTGCTAGCGGTGCCAGTGGGAGTTTGCACAGGCTATCGAAGGATACGCAGGAGTCACGGTAGCACGCGATCGTACCTTAAAACTCAAGCATTCTACGATTGGATTTTGGACGATCGACCATCAACACCTTGCACGTGACTTGCTGAAGGCAACGATCTAGTCTCCAGCCCCTGGCTTGCCAAGACTAAAAAGTAGCAACGCCTACAGGTACGAAAAGGGTAATGCAACAAGCATCAACAATTTGTCTATAAAATAAACATCTGCTAGGTTGCCTGAGGAGTAGCATAGGAGATGGAGAGTTCTCTCTATTGGAGGACTTCTGTCATGAACGTCCGGCTAAAATCTACGACACTGGCGATCGCGACATTTGCCCTATCTCTGACTGTTTCTGTCGCACCCTTTTCCACTCCTGCAATTCTTCCTGCCGTTGCTCAGAGCCAATCTTCGCAAGATCTTAAAGCAGAGGCCGATCGACTCTTACAGCAGGGAATTCAACATTTTAAAGTGAATCAAGTTGAAGCAGCTCTCCAATTTTGGAAGCAGGCTTTGGCGACTTATCAAAAACTCAAAGACCCTACTGGCGAAGCCAGAACGCTGCATAATCTGGGTAGTGCGTATGGATCACTATCGCAGTACGACCAAGCAATTAGCTATTATCAGCAAGCATTACCGATCTTCCAGCAGACCAAAGACCGCCATGGCGAAGCCAACGCCCTATTGAATCTGGGCATTGCTTACGAAGCACTGTCACAGCATGACAAAGCGATCCGCTCCCTCCAGCAGACATTACCGATCTTCCGGGAGGTCACAGATCGCCATGGCGAAGCCAATACACTGATGAGGTTGGGGATTGCTTACAAATCTCTATCACAGTACGACCGTGCAATTTCTTATCACCAGCAGGCAATATTGATCTTCCAGCAAGTCAATGACCGCAACGGTGAAGCTAGTGCAATGGGAAATCTAGGTACTGTTTACGATTTGCTCTCACAACAGGAGAAAGCGATCGCCTCCTATCAAAAAGCCTTAGCTATTTTCCAGCAACTTACAGACCGTAATGGCGAAGCTAATACACTGAGTAACCTGGGCAGTGTTTACCAATCACTGTCACAGCGGGACGAAGCCATCAGCTACTACCAGCAAGCCCTGTTAATTTATCAGCAGATCAAAGATCGCAATGGCGAAGTCAGTACGCTGAATAACCTTGGGATTGCTTATCAAGCTTTGTCTGAGTATGACAAAGCGATCAGCTACTACCACCAAGCCTTACCCTACTACCAGCAAGTCAACGACCACAAGAGTGAAGCTAAAGTCCTGGTTAATTTGGGCATTGCTTATAAATCGCTATCACAATATGACGCGGCGATTGCTCACTATGAGAAAGCATTGTCGATCTTTCAGCAAGGCACAGACCGCAATGGCGAAGCTAGCACGCTCAATAGTCTGGGCATTGTCTACCGATATTTGTTTCAGCATGACAAAGCTATCACCTATCACCAACAAGCTTTACTCCTCTTCCAGCAACTGAAAGATCCCCATGGCGAAGCTAGAGCACTCAGTAACCTGGGCAATGCTTATGCAGCGCTATCGCAGCATGACAAAGCTATCACCTACTTCCAACAGGCTTTGCGTCTCTTCCAGCAAAAAGACCGCGATGGCGAAGCTAACACACAAATGAATCTAGGCAATGCTTACACAGCACTATTGCAGTACGACAAAGCTATCACCTATCACCAGCAAGCCTTACGCCTTTTCCGGCAACTGAAAGATCCTAATGGCGAAGCCAAAGCACTGACCAATCTAGGCGTTGATTACCAATCTTTGTTGAAAGATGACAAAGCTCTAACCTACTTTCAACAAGCCTTGCCCCTTTTCCAGCAAGTCAAAGACCGCGAAGGCGAAGGTATGGTATTCAACAATATTGGTAATATAGTTGCTGCGCAAAAGCAGCCGGAGGTAGCGATCGTCTTCTACAAACAATCCGTCAACGTGCGCGAAGGTATTCGCGCAGACCTGCGGGGACTCTCCCGTGACCTGCAAACCTCCTACACCGAATCCGTTGCGGGCACCTATCGCCGTCTGGCAGGCCTGCTACTCTCCCAGGGGCGAATACTGGAAGCCCAACAAGTTCTGGAACTCCTCAAAATCCAGGAACTCCGCGACTACACCCGCGATACCCGTGCCGGTGGCAAAACTCAGGGCAGTCCCTACACCTCACCTGAATCGGCGGTTATCCCGCCCTTTAACACCATCATTAACCTGGGACTGCAACTGAGCCAGTGCGAACAGCAAAAGCCCTACTGCCCCGAACGAGACCAACTGTTGAGCCAACGCGATGCCGCCAACGCTGCCTTTAACCAACAGGCAGACAAACTGAGAACCCTGGCAAAACAACAGAACCGTGACCCTGCCCAACTCCAGCGTGAAGAACTCACCGTCGCGGCTCAAAAGATCGTGCAGTCCCAACCCCACACTGTATTGATCTATCCGCTGGTGCTGGAAGACAAACTGTGGCTAGTCTGGGGTACGCAGGCAGGCAAACAGGGCGTGGTCTTTGCCAGTAAAGAAATCCCGGTAAGCCGGAAGGAGTTGGCGCAGAAAGTGCTGGAGTTTCGCACCTTACTGGAGACACCGGGGGATGTGAAACAACTCCAGCAAGTGAGCCACCAGCTTTACCAATGGTTGGTAGAACCCTTACGGGCAGAACTGGATGCCAACGGCATTCGAACCCTGGTCTTCTCCCTCGATCGTTCCACTCGCTACATCCCGATGGCAGCCCTGTTTGATGGCAAACAATACCTGGTCGATCGCTTCACGATTTCCACCATCCTCACCGCCGGACTCACCGACACCCACGACCAGCTTTCCCCCAACATCGACAATGACCCCGTGCTGGGGCTGGGACTCTCCCAACCCGTTGCCAACTTCAACCCCCTACCCAACGTGCCCGATGAACTCAACGGCATTGTGCGATCGAGCGATCGACGATCGGGCATCTACCCCGGACTGAAACTGCTCAATCAAGCCTTCACCCCCGATGCCTTCAAAAAGCTGATCGACTATCGCATCCTCCACATCGCCACCCACGGTCAATTTGTCCCTGGCAATCCGGAAGACTCCTTCCTGGTACTGGGCAATGGACAACCGCTCAAAATTCCCCAAATCGAAACCTTGACTGACCTGGGCGGCATTCATCTGGTCGTTCTCTCGGCCTGCGAAACCGCCAAAGGCGGTGCTGATAAAGAAGGACTCGAAGTATCTGGCATCAGCTACTACTTTCTCACCAGCGGTGCCAAGTCCGTGATTGCCTCCCTCTGGCTGGTCAACGATGCCAGCACCAGCCAACTCATGCAGCAGTTTTATCAGAATCTGGCAACGGGCATGAGCAAAGCCGAAGCCCTGCGACAAGCGCAACGCTCCCTGCTCAAAGCCGGGAGTAACGCCACCGACCAGACCCGAAGCGACAGTTTCAAACTCCCTGCTGTCGATGGTTCCAAACCCATCAGCCGCGATCGCAGCCATCCCTACTACTGGGCACCCTTCATCCTGATCGGTAACAATTTGTAGGATGATGACACTATTGTTAGGTGGGTAGGGGGTAGGTAGTAGGTGGGGATGCAGAGATGCGAAAACGGTGCAATCCAAATCCAAAATCGTAAATCCAAAGTAGGATAACTAACCTGATCACGGCTTTATGATCACACCGCTGAATGCTGCCCTGCAACGTTACCGGGAGGCGATCGCCACCCTGGCTCAAGCCGATCGTCCCGTTCCAGTGGCGATCGTCCTGGAAGTCCTGAACGCCAGAGATAGCCTCCAATCTGCGCTAGAACAGACTCCTCAAGTAGACGGTGAAACTCTGCACACCCTCAGCAAGTCGGATCAACAGTTCAGAGCGCAGGCAGCGACGATCGCCCCATTCACTCAATCTGCCGACTGGCGCGCCAGCTTCCATCCCAAAGACGCTGCCTGGTGGTGGACTTTAGAACCCCCCAAGCCCAAGGCTTGGAGTCAGTTCGATTGGCTCTGGACGGCGCTCTCTGTTACCTTTCTCACCATTTCTCTGGGGCTGGTGGGCGACATTTCCACCCGCTTTCTCAAAAACGGCCCCGATACCACCGGGGCGATCGCCGTCAGCGTCCAGAGTGTCCTTACTCTGCTCACTGCTGGCGGTGCCCTCACTACTGCCGGACAAGAAGCCAGCAAACGTACTCTCAAAGGCTTGAATGTCCCAGAACATTACTGGCATGAGTTGGGCACTGCCGGATCGTTTGTCCTGTTGCTGGGCTTGGTGGGACTGCGGCAATCCCTGCCTGCCATTTCTACCTGGTATACCGAACAGGGACAGCAAGCCTACCAGCAAGGGAACTGGGGCAGCGCCGAAGAAAACTACCAACGGGCGCTGGAACTGGATGCCGACAATACAGATGCCCATTTCTGGCTGGGCAGACTGTACGAGGATTTACAAAAGCCCGAAGATGCGCGCACCCAATATCAATATGCGCTAACGGACAAGCCCGCAGCTGTCAATAACCTGGCACGCCTCACCATTCTGAAACAGGATTACTCTACTGCGATCGCTCTACTACAAAAACCTTTATCGGACAAGACTCTAAAAAAACTTGATTCGGCAACTCAGTTTGCCCTGCTCAAGAACATGGGTTGGGTACGGTTAAAACAAGGCAACTACACAGACGCCGAAAACTGGTTAGGCGATGCCATTCAACTGGCACAGGAAACTAATCTGGATCAAACTCAAACCGTTTCCGCCCACTGTCTGCTGGCACAGGTCATCGAAGCGAAAGGTCAAACTCAAAATTCCTACCCTGCTCAGAAGCAAGCCCTGTCCGAATGGACGATCTGTGCCCAGTACGGCACTACCACAGTGCCCGAAGAAGATGCTTGGATCACCACTGCACAGCAACGTCTGGGAAAATGGGGGGTCAAGTAATGAAGGCAAAAAGCATCAGCGGCATGGTGCTGTTGGGGGCGATCGCTCTCACCAGCCAATCGGTCTATACTGTTCCTGCCCCTCCCACAAACCTCCCGGCGGCTGCCAGAATTCAGGCGATCGCAGGTAAGGGCAAAGTCCAGGTGCGACGAGACAATCCGCCCCACAACTTCGCTGCCCGCCGAGGCACGCCTCTGAATCAAGGTGACCTGTTGTTGCCAGACCCAGGCGTGCGGGTCACCATCCTTTGCCCCAATGGACTGAAACGTTCTGTAAGCAGTCTATCGGGGTTAGGCAAACTCTGTCCGGTGTGGCGCACCAATGCCCCCAGAGGGGAGCAAGACCCCAATACAACTGGCGGAGTGGATACCTCCATCCCTTACCTGATTGCCCCTCGCCACACCCTGTTACTTAGCACCACGCCCGTATTGCGCTGGAATGCGATCGCCGGGGTTACCCAATACCAGGTGGAAGTAATCGGTCCAGCAGGAACTGTCTGGAAAACCCAAACCCAAAAATCTCAGATCGTCTACGCAGGCAAGCCGCTAATACCAGGTGTGCCTTACTCGCTCGAGGTGACCACCAATACCGGAAAATCTTCCCAATCAGACAAAGCATCGGCAGGAGAGACAGCAACTTACCTGGATTTTCGCATCTTGCGATCGTCCGAAGCCGCTGAAGTCCAAGCGCTTACCGCCAAACTTCTGGCAGAAAATCCCCAGGATGAAACTACCGCCCTGATGCTGGCAACCTACTATGGGGATTACGTCCTTCCGCCAGCGGCAATCGCTGCCTATGGTTTGTCTCAAGACAATTACCAGACCTACAGTCTGAGTGCTGAAGCCATTGCCTTGCTGGAAGCCCAAATTCAGCAAGGCAAATCTTCCCCCTTGCTCGATCGCACCCTGGGCGACCTCTACTGGCAGATTGGGTTGATTCGGTTAGCGGGGGAGGCTTACCAACAGGCGATCCGGAAGGTACAGACACCTGAAGATTTAGAAGACTGGACCCTGGCTTATTATGGCTTGGGACAAGTTAATGCAGTGCTTCAGGACTCTCAACAAGTCCTTCAGTGCTGGTCGCAAGCCCGAATTGGGTTTCTCTTTTTGGGCAATCCAGATAAAGCCGCAGCCATCCAGCGTCAACTAGAAATCCTGAAAAGACGACAAGGAATTCGTTAAACCTCATCATGGCGAGGCTTGAAAAAAATGACACTCAATTTGTTAGTTTCTAGAATTGCGACAGCCAATTTGTTAAAGCGATATTAGCGTGAACAGATAAAAAAGAAGCCGGAATCCTTAACGATCGCGGTTTAATTTGGAATGACATGACAGCTGTCAGCAAAAGGAAATTAATTCTTTCAAAGTGGAAGTTCACCGTGAGGGATGAGTATCATGAGCCTCAGCGAAATGTTTTAGCACTCTGGGTCAGTGAGTGCTAAATTCTAATTGGAAGAACTGAGCGAGGAATCATGGCAAAGATCGTTGTATTTGATGAAGAATCGCGGAAAGCACTGGAACGAGGTGTGAATGCTCTTGCTGATGCGGTTCGGATTACGCTGGGACCCAAAGGTCGCAACGTTGTATTAGAGAAGAAGTACGGCGCTCCTCAAATCGTGAACGATGGAATTACCATCGCCAAGGAAATTGACCTAGAAGATCCGTTAGAAAACACAGGTGCTCAGTTGATCCGGGAAGTTGCCTCCAAAACCAAAGATCTGGCAGGCGATGGCACCACGACAGCAACCGTTCTAGCTCAGGCAATGATCCGAGAAGGTTTGAGAAACGTCGCTGCGGGCACGAACCCCGTGAGTTTGCGGCGCGGGATTGAAAAAGCGATCGCCAAACTGGCAGAAGAAATCCAGGCAGTTGCCCGACCCGTCGAGGGCAATGAAATCGCCCAAGTGGCAACCGTCTCTTCTGGCAATGACGAGGAAGTCGGAGCCATGATTGCTGAGGCGATGAGCAAAGTCGGTCGCGATGGGGTGATCACCGTCGAAGAATCGAAATCCCTGGCAACCGAAATGGATTTGGTCGAAGGGATGCAGATCGATCGCGGCTATCTTTCGCCCTACTTTGTCACCGATGCCGAACGCATGGTGGCAGAATTTGAGAATGTGCTGCTACTGCTGACAGATAAGAAAATCAGTTCCATTCAAGATCTGATCCCAATTTTGGAAAAAGTTGCCCGTGCTGGACAGCCCCTTCTGATCATCGCTGAAGATATCGAAGGCGAAGCACTCGCTACCCTGGTGGTCAATCGCTTGCGCGGCGTACTCAATGCCTCTGCGATCAAAGCTCCTGGTTTTGGTGAACGCCGTAAAGCCATGCTGCAAGATATTGCAGTCCTCACCAATGGGCAAATGATCTCTGAAGATCTAGGACTGAGCCTGGACACTGTGACGCTGGATATGTTGGGTAAAGCCCGGAAAGTCACGATTACTAAAGACACCACCACGATCGTTTCTGGCATAGATAATTCCGCTGATGTCCAAAAGCGGGTGGCTCAGCTACGTCAGGAACTGGAGAGAAGCGATTCTGAGTACGACAAAGAGAAAATCCAGGAGCGGATCGCCAAACTGTCGGGTGGGGTTGCCGTGATTAAGGTCGGTGCTGCCACCGAAACCGAACTCAAAGACCGCAAACTGCGGATTGAGGACGCCCTCAACGCTACCAAAGCAGCCGTTGAAGAAGGCATCGTTCCCGGTGGTGGGACGACGCTGATTCACCTCGCGGCGAAGGTGGAAGAGTTGAAGAAATCGCTGTCTGTGGAAGAAAGAATTGGCGCGGATATCGTGATCCGATCGCTGGAAGCCCCCCTACGTCAGATCGCTGAAAATGCTGGAGCCGAAGGTTCCGTCATTGTTGAGAAAGTGCGTGACCTGGACTTTAATGTGGGCTACAACGCGCTCACAGGTCAATTTGAAGACCTGATCGCCAGTGGCATTATTGACCCCGCAAAAGTGGTGCGTTCCGCCTTACAGGATGCTGGTTCGATCGCGGGTATGGTCCTAACCACCGAAGTGCTGGTTGTCGAAAAACCTGAAAAGAACCCTCCAGCCGCTCCTGACATGGGTGGCATGGGTGGCATGGGCGGCATGGGCGGCATGGGTGGCATGGGCGGCATGGGCATGATGTAGTCGCAGATTGAACCTGGACCTCTCCAATTCAATTGGAGCCATCCACTAATTCCAAACACCGAAAGAGCAGGTTGCTTTTCAAGCAACCTGCTCTTTAAGCTTTTCAATCGGTCAAGAAACTTGACTAAACGGCTAGCTATGATGAACAGAGTCTAAAAATTACCGTTCGGACTCTCATCGTTCGGTCTCTCAAATGGAGTTTCCAGGCAAGCAGTATGGTAGGAAGACGCTCCCAGATTTCATTTACGCCTTCAGAACAATTTGACGATGAAGAATCGACCGTCGATTACTTCTACGATGAGCCGGGCAGTATGCCTGGAACGCTGAGTATTGGCGAAGATTCCCCTCATCCAGTCATTGTTTTGATCGACTACAACGAAGAGACTGCTATCCGTACTCAAATCGAAACCCCTGAAGAATGCACGCCCTATCTAGATACTGAATCGGTGTCTTGGGTGGATGTCAAAGGGTTAGGCAGTGAAGATATTCTGCAACGGCTGGGGCGAGTTTTCAGTTTGCATCCACTAGTTTTAGAAGATGTGGTCAATGTCCCCCAACGCCCTAAGGTAGAAGAATATGAAGATCAGCTGCTGATCATTGCTCGGATGGTGACATTGAAAGAAGCTAACCGGGGCTTTCACACTGAGCAAGTCAGCTTTATATTGGGCAAACATTACCTATTAACGGTTCAGGAAGAACCCGAATATGACTCGTTTGGCCCCGTTCGGGAGCGAATTCGCACCAATAAAGGCAGTACGCGCAAACATCAGGCGGACTACCTTGCCTATGCCTTGCTCGATTCCATCATTGATGGGTTTTTCCCAGTTCTCGAAGTCTACGGCGAAGAGTTGGAAGAATTGGAAGATGAAGTGGTGAGCAATCCCAGTCGTCAAACCCTAGAAAAAATTCACCTGATGAAGCGTGAGTTGTTGTCCTTGCGCCGATCGATTTGGCCCCAACGCGATGCAATTAACTCACTCATTCGCGATGGCAGTGATTTGGTCAGTGATGAAGTGCGGATCTATCTGCGCGATTGTTACGACCACACTGTCCAGGTTCTAGATATGGTAGAAACCTATCGGGAACTGGCTTCCAGCTTGATGGATGTGTATCTTTCTTCCATCAGTAACAAAATGAATGAGGTGATGAAATTCCTGACAGTCATTTCAACTATTTTCATTCCCTTAACGTTTATTGCCGGGATTTACGGCATGAACTTCAGTACGGACAAATCGCCGCTTAACATGCCAGAACTGAACTGGTACTGGGGCTATCCGCTTTGTATAGGGGCAATGGGGGCGATCGCGATCGGGTTGGTCTACTTCTTCTGGCGCAAGGGCTGGTTCGAGAATTTTTCCACCACAATTTCCAATCAAGATTAGGCTCCAGAGCAAGAAACGCTATGATAGTTGAATATTGATATTTATTAAGAAGTATCAATGATTGTTTCTTCGTCTGGCATCGCGCAAATCAAAGCTTCCTTAAAAGAAAAGGTATTCTTTGGTCACGAACCCTCTGCCGAACTAATTGCCATTTTGATGGTTTATTTCGTGCAGGGAATTTTAGGACTTGCTCGGTTAGGAGTGAGCTTCTTTCTCAAAGATGAGTTGGGTCTCAGTCCGGCATCGGTTTCCGCACTGCTGGGAGTGGCAGCTTTGCCATGGATGATCAAGCCTTTGTTTGGATTTGTCTCCGACGGGCTGCCCATTTTTGGCTATCGCCGCCGACCTTACCTGGTGCTATCGGGCTTTTTGGGCGCTGCTGCCTGGCTTTGTCTAGCAACGATCGTCCATACTGCTTGGGCGGCAACACTAGCGATCGCCCTGAGTTCGCTCTCGATCGCGGTGAGTGACGTCATTGTGGACTCGTTAGTAGTTGAGCGTGCCAGAGCAGAGTCGGTCGGTGCAGCTGGCTCTTTGCAATCCCTCTGTTGGGGGGCGTCCGCGATCGGAGGATTAATCACCGCCTATTTTAGTGGTTCCTTACTGGAACAGTTCAGCGCCCAAACTGTATTTGCCATTACCGCCACCTTTCCGCTGATTGTGGCGCTATCTGCCTGGTTGATTAGCGAATCGCGCTTGCAAGAACAACCCGACTGGTCAGCTGTTCAACTCCAACTGGGGCAGCTCCGTCAGGCAATGACTCAAAAAGCTATCTGGTTGCCCACCGTATTTTTGTTTCTTTGGCAAGCTACCCCAACCGCAGAATCTGCTTTCTTCTTCTTCAGCACCAATGAGTTAGGGTTTCAGCCAGAGTTTTTAGGACGGGTGCGTCTGGTCACCAGCATTGCCTCTTTGCTGGGAATTTGGTTGTTTCAGCGATTTCTGAAGACTGTACCCTTTCGCACCATCATTGGTTGGTCGATCGTCCTCTCCAGTGTCTTAGGCATGACAATGCTGCTGCTTGTGACTCACACAAACCGGACATTGGGAATTGACGATCGCTGGTTTAGCCTGGGCGATAGTTTGGTGCTCACCGTGATGGGGCAAATTGCTTACATGCCAATTCTGGTGTTGGCAGCCCGGCTCTGTCCGCCTGGGGTCGAGGCAACCTTATTTGCGCTGTTGATGTCAGTGGTCAACCTGGCTTCGCTCTTGTCTTATGAGTTGGGTGCAGTTTTGATGCACTGGATGGGGATCACCGAAACCGATTTTACCTGGCTCTGGCTGCTGGTGGTATTGACCAATCTCAGTACCTTGCTACCCCTTCCGTTTTTAGGCTGGCTTCCCACGTACGAGCACACTGTCAATACTGCAACCTCTGAACCGCAGCCTGTCTCTCTATTACAGCCAATTTCTGCCTTTGATCCTGATCCCTCGGCTTCTAAACCTCTGGCGTAGCCTTTTTTACCCAATCGAGTGTAAGAGTGAATGTTGCAGTCCTGAGGATCAGAACTGCTTGAGGAACTTGCTGAATAAGAAGGATTGATAAACCATGCTCCGTGTTCGATCGTCCGAGTCAACCGCTGAGTCTGTCTCCTTACCCTACAATGTCAAGCAATGGCAGAAAGGCTATGAGTCTCTCTCAGAAGAGTTTGACTACTGGATTGAAGAAATTGAGGGCACCATCCCACCCGATCTACAAGGTACGCTGTTTCGGAATGGTCCCGGTCGGCTTGAGGTCAATGGCGCCCGCTTCCATCACCCGTTTGATGGGGACGGCATGGTTTGTGCGATCGCCTTCTCCAAGGGTCGCGCTCACTTCCGCAACCGATTTGTCCGGACGTCCGGCTTTGTAGAAGAACAGCGCGAAAATCGCATTCTCTATCGAGGCGTGTTTGGGACTCAGAAACCGGGAGGACTGCTAGCAAACGCTTTTGATTTTCGTCTGAAAAATATTGCCAATACAAATGTCCTGTACTGGGGCGGCAAGCTCTTAGCACTTTGGGAAGCGGCTGTACCCCATCGCCTTGATCCAGGCACACTGGAAACGCTAGGACTGGAGTATTTTGAAGGTGCTTTGGATGCAGGGTCTGCATTTGCCGCCCATCCCTGGATCGATCCCAGTTCGGCGCAAGATGGGGGTGCCCCTTGCCTGGTCAATTTCTCCATTAAGCCAGGGCTTTCCACAACTATCACGTTGTATGAGCTAAACTCGCAAGGCGCGATCGTGCGGCAGTCTGCCCACCGTACGCCTGGGTTTGCCTTTATTCACGACTTTGCTATTACGCCCAACTACGGCATCTTTTTCCAAAATCCGGTGGTGTTTAATCCACTGCCCTATGCACTGGGTTTAAAAGGCGCAGGAGAATGCATTCGCTTTCAGCCTGACCAATCTACCCGCATTATCGTTGTGCCACGCCAAATTGGGAATCCAGCGCAAGACTACCAAGCAGCTCAATTTTTAGAAGCTCAATCTGGTTTTGTTTTCCACCATGCCAATGCATTTGAGCAGGATGGGTTGCTCTATGTTGATTCGGTTTGCTACGAAAACTTGCCTGCTTTAAAAGCAGGGGCAGATTATCGAGAAACCGATTTCTCGACCCTCGCACCGGGGCAGTTGTGGCGCTTCCAACTGGATTTGAAGACGAGCAGAGTAGAGCGGCAACGATTAGAAAGCCGCTGTTGCGAGTTTCCGTTTGTCCATCCCGATCGAGTGGGTCGCTCCTACCGTTATCTCTTCATGGGAGCAGCCCATGAGGCAACGGGCAATGCGCCTTTACAAGCCATCCTGAAAGCAGATCTGGTCTCCGGCGATCGCCAACTCTGGAGTGCAGCACCCTGGGGCTATGTCAGCGAACCCGTATTTGTGCCTCGCTCTGCGTCAGCGGATCGCCGTGGCTTGCCAACTGCTGACCTTGAAGGCGATGAAGATGAGGGGTGGTTGTTAACGCTGGTGTTTGATGGGACTCGTCAGCGATCAGATGTGGTGATTTTGGATGCTCGCAATATTCAGCAGGGACCTATAGCACGTCTCCATCTGAAACATCACATCCCCTATGGCTTGCACGGTAGCTTTACGCCAGAGGTGTTCAACTGAAAGCACGGCTTCTCATGTGCACCAATTAAGGCTGATTGGGAATTCAGGAACCAGGAGTTAGAATCCGGGAGCCGGAATTTAGAAAGCGTTTATCATTCTAAATTTCCTACCCAACCCTTTCGAATGCGAAGAATGCCTGGAGCCATCTTCCGGGTTAACGATTTCCGGGTTGCAACCGTGTCAGCAACTGTCCGATGCGCACTTTTAGGGTGGTGTAGGGTGGAAACTGATAATACTCTGCCAATAGCCATGACACCATAACGGTATGGGAAAACAGGGTCAGGCTAATCCAAGCGGTGGGAAACCAGCCCAATGCGCTGCCTTCGAGAGGTGGAAAAATGTAGGACGGTAACCAAATTACGATCGGGGGGAAAACAATCACCGCCAAGCTCCCCAGTCGGATTGCCCAGGTCAATTCGATCGGTTCCTGATTGCCGACCTGCCAGGTTTGTCCATTCCAACGCCAGGCCATTTTTTGCGAACTATCTTCTACTCGAACCGATTGATCGGGTAGGTTTGCGGTGAAAATATGACGACAAAAATTACAGGAAAATGCATCCATCAACGTAATCGCTGAAATCTGCCCATGCCGACAAATTGGACAAAGATAGGTTTCCTGGTAATTGAGATTGCGCTTTGTCAGTGGTCTGGTAAATTTGTTGCCATCTGATGCTTGGGGCGCGATCGCGTCTGCCATGCCAATAACCTAGGTAAACGGAAAAATCAAACGAACCTATCGGGCACTCGCAACGGAGTTACCGACCATTTTGATGACTTCTACTCCATTTTGCTCCAGGATTACCACGGGATCGCCATATTGCTTCATATCAATGCGCTTCACCAGGACTTTGCCACCCGCGATATACTCTCCCACTCGAACGGTGCGGCTGGTTTCGTTGGGCGATCGCACGATCACGCTGGCTTTGCCCTTCACCTGAACCACACCATCAATTGCGACGGCTTCTGCCAGTGCAGTTCTCGAAACGGGTGACGCCGATGAAGGAAGAGGCAGCGGAGCCGAAGGCGGGAAACTGGTAGAATTACCAGGATTAGGTGCCGGATTGGAAAGTGGCCGGGTCGTGACCTGAGCGGGTTTGGTGGCGTTAGGCTGTGCCGTTGGCTTAATGCCGGGACTGACAGTCTTGGTTTGGGCCGACACCTGAATTGGGGCGATCGGTAACTGAGCAAACGGATCTCGTTGACTATTGAAAGCCACTTTTTGGGAACGCTGGGACCCTTTTACGGGTTGAATCATGCCTGGAACCGCGATCGCCTGCGTCACGGCGGTGGGCGGAGCAGGCACCGGCAAAAGTTTGGGATCTTGAGGATTTTGCGCTGTCTGAGTGGGCGATTGCGCAGTTGGTTGAGTCTGCTGAGCCGTTGGCGTGGTTGAACAACTCGCCATCATTATTCCTAACGTGCCCACGCTGACAATCCAATGAAGCCGTTTCATAGCGGTTGCTCCTGATTTATTCGCCCTGTTCCATCGATTTAGATTGGCTCTTTACTATTAGGTCGAAATTGAGACGTTAATTGTTTCTATCTCACCCAATTTGTTGCTATATCACGCGAGCCATTCAATCATTCACCGACCTCTACAGCCCTAGGATAGTGCGAATTTCAAAAAATGCACCGAATTGTCCAAATTGCTCTGCGGCAATGAGTAGAAAATGGATGGGATGATTCAAAAACTCGTAGTTTATGGCTTGCTGGGACTGACCTATCTAGGGCTAGCCCTAGGTTATTTACCGGGTCTACGGATGAATCGCGCCACGATCGCCCTGGTAGGGGCTGCGTTCTTGATCGCGTTGGGTGTTCTGCGTTTAGATGAAGCCTGGCAAGCGATCGACGCAACCACGATCGTATTCTTGTTGAGCATGATGGTGGTCAATGCCAATTTGGCTGCGGCAGGTTTTTTTCGTTGGGCATTGTCGCGATTGCTCAGCCTAACCCGTAGCCCCTTTGGCCTAATCACCATGCTCACCTTTGGCAGCGGCATTTTGTCTGCCATTTTTTTGAACGATACGTTGGCAATCATTTTTACACCGCTGACATTAACACTCACCAAAACCCTGGGGCTGAATCCGATCCCTTTTTTGCTGGCAGTTGCCGGAGCTACTAATATTGGTTCCGTGGCAACCTTGAGCGGCAATCCCCAAAATATTTTGATTGGGTCCTTTTCTGGGATTGGCTATCTAGATTTTTTGCACGCAATGGCACCGATCGCTCTGGTGGGACTGGTCATCCAGATTGGACTGTTGTGGCTCCTTTACCCAGCGGTACGATCAACCCAACCCTGCATCCACTCCCTTCCACCAGATAGTCACATTTTTCTGCCGCTGTTTATTAAGTCTTTGGCGATCACTGGCGGCTTACTGTTGGCTTTTATCTCAGGGTTACCCCTCGCAGAATCTGCCCTGGTTGCTGCCAGTCTGCTGCTGATTACTCGTCGCATTAAACCCCAGCGCATTTTGAAGCAGGTCGATTGGAACTTGCTCGTGATGTTTTCGGGACTTTTTATTCTAACGAAGGCAACTCAAACGCTAAACTTACTGGAGCCGATCGTCCGCAACTTTCACTTTCCCAGAGGACTATTAGAAGTCACCGTGATTCTGTCGAATGTGATTTCCAATGTCCCAGCAGTGCTCCTGCTACATCCACTGATCCCACAGGAGGATACCCAATCCTGGTTGTTACTATCGGCGGGATCAACTCTGGCAGGTAATCTGACGTTGTTTGGCTCGGTCGCCAACCTAATTGTGGCTGAAGCCGCAGCACGATTGGGCTACCCACTCACCTTTTGGGAACATCTCCGGTTTGGCGTGCCCCTGACGGCAGCAACCCTGGTGCTGGTCTATCTTTGCATCTGAGTCAGTAGGTAGGCATCATTTAAGTTGTAAGAAGGGGAGTGGGAGCGTTGCCCCGGGTAGGGGGGCACCCCTCCACCCCAAAATTATCTTCAATTTAATTACACCCAGCTACTTATCAACTTTTTGCAGGGCTTCTACCACTGCTTCGTGCAAAACACCGTTGCTGGCAACAATGCCCCGATTTTGGGTCAATTTAATTCCCGTTGAAAAGTCGAGGGGTTTACCGTCCATATCAGTTACACGCCCTCCTGCTTCCTGCACCACGATCGCCCCAGCCGCATGATCCCAAATATTCTCTTGATACTCCGGTTCTGATGCCCAACGTAGACGCATATACAGAGCTGCCTGCCCACTCGCAACCACCCCATACTTTGCTTGACTATCCATTGAGAGGGGTGGAGCTGAGATGCCCACAGTTTGAGCGATCGCCCGCTGCAAAGCGGGATTCCCATGATCTAGTTCCACGCTTTCAATCACGCGCAAATTCTCCAGCACTTTTGGATGCGCAACACGAATAGGCTGAGTTTTGCCGGTTTTTAGAGAAATTTGGGTCGCGCCAGTTCCCTGCACTGCCACAAATACAACCCCCTGGTCTGCCTCCGGCGGGGGTCGATGAAGGGATAAGGCGGGACAGGCCATTACACCCAGCTTAATTGCGCCATCCTCAATTAATGCCAATGCGATCGCGTATTGGTCCCCTCGTACAAACCCTTTAGTGCCGTCGATCGGATCGAGCGTCCAATAACGATCACTCACCTGTCCAGTTCCTCGATCGATCCAGTCCAGCACTGCATCGGTCGTTGCATTGGGAAGCAAATTCTTGACCTGCTGGGTTACTTTTTGCAATTGAGGTGCCATTTCAGGTTGACGAAGCATGGCAGCACTCTCTTCGCCTACAATCGAGTCCTGGCAAAAGGTTGCAGCGATCGCCTGACAAATCAACGCTTGCGCACCAAAATCAGCAATGGTGACCGGGCTACGGTCTTGCTTTTGAATCACGGCTGCACGGCAGTTATTGCGGACTTGTTCACACAGCTTGGCTGCTGCCACTACAGCTGCAATGGCAACTTGTTTCTCTTGAGCGTATTCCATATGCCCATAGTATTCTAGTCCCAACCCCTTAAAAACATGACTCATTCAGGAGTGCAACTGCGGTGGCAAATTCAGAACATTTAGCACAATTGTTGCAAGGTGTCGAAGTTTGGAATCGTTGGCGAAAAGAAAACGATCTCATCACCCCTGATTTAGTCGGGCTAGATCTACACGGGATGAATTTTGATCAGGCAGATTTGCATGATGTAGAACTCAGCGGTGCAAACCTCAGTGGTGATGATCTCACAGAAGCCAATCTCAACCATGCCCATCTCAACAGCGCTAACCTGACTGGCGCTCAGATGGCTGGGAATAATCTGATGGATGCCGAGTTGCGTGGTGCCACTTTAATTGGAGCAAACCTCAATCAGGTGGATTTGACCCATGCCGATCTGCGTGGCGCCAACCTGATTGGGGTCGATTTTAGCAACGCCAATCTTAGCTATGCGGACTTTCGCAGTGCCAATCTCAGCTATGCCAAACTCAAGTCGGCGAACCTCAAGGGTGCCGATTTTCGCGATGCCGATTTGAGTTATGTTGATTTCACCGATGCCCAATTGCTCGGTACCAACTTAAACAGTGCCAAAACTATTGGGGCAAAGTTCAAATAATGAGTTTACTTGGATAATTTGTCAAACAAATCACTCATAATCCAAGCGAATTCTAAAATTAAGCTTGATCGCATCCTGTCCTAGCGCGTGCCTCGACGGGCTAGGGCAGCAAGCATCTGTTGTTTAACCTGGCTTGCCCATAGATCAAAGTCCAGCTTTTTGCTTTCAGCTGAGACCTTCACAGATGCATCCTCGAATTCCTTTTTCCTCTTGGTAGTAATCATGTTCATTACCCATTGTTAAGACTAACGAGGCGCAAGAAAAGCCAAGAATCCCAATCAAGGAACACTTCAGAAGTAGAGGCAGAAAGTAAGATGGGCAAACTCGCCCATCTTACGTAAAGCTAACTTCGCACTAGATTGACGAATGCCTTTCTAGTGGTTGCAAGATATGGATCAAACTTCTGTTCAGCGTGAACTTAATTCAAGCTCAACAGAGACATGATCCAATCCTAAAGGAATTGAGTCAAAATGAACCCGGCTCATGCAAAAATCGCATGTGAAATTGCATTTTTTGCATGAGGGCTTGACATGCTGATAGACTGGGTGACAAGCTTCTGTCGAGCTTGTTGAAAACTTGCTTTGCCTCTTAATCTCTAGTATTCCACCAAATTATGAGTTACCTGCCTACTCAAAAAGCTAGAAAAGTCGAGCGATCGATTAAGTTTGGCATCTATTTTTCTGATTGGAATCGGCTCAGAAGCTCTCAAGCCCTTGTCAACTCAAAGCTTCAGTAATTGCAATCAATCTATGGATTAAGGCGGGCAGGCAAAAACTGTCAGATTTACATGACAGAGACGGAATGCACCCTGGTCAATACTTCAGAGTCGGGAATTGTGATGATTATTAGGATCAGCGATCTCGATTTCTGTGTCTGAGAGATTTCCTTAATTGGGCAAGTTAATACCCAGATAGGTTTTGCTCAAATACCGAGTCAATCGATTGAGGGGCTTTGTTGCTCCAGCGACATTTTCGCTGACTGTTGAGTCCGTGGTGGTAACCCCAATCAAGGTTGCAAAATCTGCGTCGGAGAGTTCACCAGCCTGATGCTTTTGAAATGCATCGACAACCGAAACCAAATCACTCACAGAAAACTCGTAACCATTTTTTGCTGCAAACTCTGTTACCACAGGAGCACGTTCCCCTTTGAGTGCTTCTGACTCTGCTGAATCTAGTTCCGCCTCACTACTGATATTGCCGTCACCAACGCCAAGCAGTGCTTCTAGCTGTTGACGGAGTGCTGTGTCTTCAGCAGTCTTTTGCATAAACTTCAAAACTGTCGCAGTTGCCATAAGAAATGCTCTGGTCGATAGTCGCCCAAATTCTACCAAAGCGTAGCAAGAGTGAATCGGAATTTCTGCTTAATAAAACCTAAAGCTTAAGGGTTAGGTTGAGGAGAAAATGAAACTAGGTGAAAATGAATAATAGTTTGCATTAGTAATGTTCGTGTAATATAATATTAGGTGTTCGTTCTTTTAGAAATTGTTGTGAACCGATCGCATTCCACCCATGCTGAACCTTCAGAGGCTCTAAGTGCCTCTAAGCGAGCGGCACAAGAAACTTTTTTGACAACCGTGCGTGAACTGGTTCATACATATCAGGCATTTCTCACCTACGATGAAGCCCATATTCGTCAATTGGGGCTAACAGTGCCGCAATTTGATGTGATTGCAACTTTGGGGAATACATCGGGAATGATGATGGGTCAACTGGCTGAAAAAACGCTGACCACCAAAGGGACTTTAACTGGAATTGTCGATCGTCTGGAAAAAAAGGGCTTGGTTCGTCGAGAAGTCCCGCCAGATAACCGTCGTTGCTTCAAAATTGTACTCACTCAAGAAGGTGAACAAATGTTTGAGCAAGTCTTCCCTGATCACATTGCTTATTTAAAAGCAAGGTTTGATCTGCTCAGTGCTAAAGAGTTGGAGGAGGCAAGAGTCATACTGAAGCGCCTGGGTGAAATTTTTGTCAAAACACCCTGAGCTATGCCTGTTCTAGCGAACTAACCCATTCCCACCAGCGCTTGAGGGGAAAATAAAGAATCGGGGCCCAGAGGCTACTGAGAATTGCTGAACTGAGCGCAATAAATTGATGGTAAGTCCAGATTTCTGCCAGACTGCGTTTATCCTGTAGTGTAAATTGCAGCGCAATCACAGTTTCTGCGACAACCGCCATGGCAAACACAATCAAGGCGACGGAGATGAAATCTTCCTGGATGTAGCGCTGTTTGCGCAGACGGGCAGTGAAAAAACCAACCAGCGCTAAGCTTAATGCATGGGTCGGATGCGGTGATGTTAACCCATCTTGAATCAATCCCAAAACTAAACCTGCGATTGCTCCCTGAAAAGGCGATCGCTTGACACTCCAGGCAACGACCCAAATCAGTAACCAATTTGGACTGACCCCTGCGAGTTCCATGCCTGGTAAGCGGGTGGGTAGCATGAGTAAGCAAATCAGAACCGAGCCCGCAGTAATTGCCCAATTGAGCGCGACTTGAGAAATAGGATGCCAGCGTTCAATCTCTTTCAAGTTCAAGGGGTCGCCTCCTGAGATGGCTCGGAGCTTGATGGTACAGAGTTTGACGGTGCAGAGTCTGATGGTTGCGAGTCAGAGGTAGGCTGGGATGAGGTTTTGCCTGAGCGGACCACTGCCCATTCCAAATAGCTAATGGGGGCAGAAAGTTCAATCACAGCTTCGGGAGCAGGACTCTTACTCAGGTTAATTGATTCAACTCGCCCGATCGGCAAGCCTGCTGGATAAAGTTGACTAAAGGCAGAAGTTGCAACTGCATCTCCCCGTTTTACATCTGGCACCTTATCAAAAAATTCCATCACTGCTCGATTGCCAGACTGACCTCGCATATAACCCATCGAGCGAGATCGACTGATCGAAACCCCAACCTGGTTAGAAGGATCGCTTAACAACAAAACTCGACTGGTGCTGGCAGTAACCCCAACAATTCTACCGACCACACCTCCTGGAGCCATGACGATGTCTCCCATGCTGATGCCATCTCGGCTGCCTCTACCCAGCGTGATCTGCTGCCACCAGTGGTCTGAGCTGCGCCCAATCACCGGCGAGATGATTTCTTGGGGGACTTTATTTTCGGTTGTGTAGCCAAGTACCTTCTTCAACTCATCGTTTTGGCTTTCCATCTCTACCAATCGCTGCTGGAGTTCCAGAATGCGGGCATCTTCCAATCGGCTTTGTTGAGTAGGATTTCCTTGAAAAGGACGGGTCAGCAATTGGTAAATTTCAAGGACAAGCGCCCCTTGCGTTTGTCGCAAAAAGAGCGCGGTTCCCAAAGTCAGACTTACTAAAATAATTTGGAATCGGTGCCGATCCCACCAACGACGCAGCGTATACATTGAATTTCCTATCAGGAGGTCGGATAGTGCATCAGCATGCGAAGGCTCAATTCTGACCTTTTCGCATTCCTAAGGATAAAGCCAGCAGTACTATTTATCCTTACTTTTCAGGATTACCGCTGGCTAGGGCTGTATTTCCGGACAATCTAGCAAAGAGACCTATTTTTTACCAGAATGTCTGAAATTGGCTTTAGCAAACCCTGAATTTCAACAGGTTCGCCTTGCTGAATAACCGAAAGACAGTTGAATTTCTCGCAATTCGGTTAAACAGGTAAGCTGAAAGCCGTTTTGGGAAGTTCCTTCAATTTTGAGAATGACGCGATCGTGACTTATAGATTGCGAGAACGACCACTAAACACCCGCTCTAACTGCTTAAAGTTCTCAAGTACACGGCCCGTTCCCAAAACGACGCAACTGAGTGGATCAGCGGCAACATGCACCACAATCCCAGTTTCATGGCTGATTAGGGTATCCAATCCCTTGAGCAGGGCGCCTCCACCTGCCAGCATAATACCGCGATCGATAATGTCAGCGGCGAGTTCAGGTGGCGTACGTTCTAATGTGCGCTTCACCGCTTCAATGATGACCGAGAGCGGCTCAGACATACTTTCGCGAATTTCGGCACTTTTCACAGTCACGGTCCGAGGTAAGCCTGACAACAAATGTAGACCCCTCACTTCCATTGCGACTTCGCCTTCGTAATCTACCGGATAAGCAGACCCAATCTGAATTTTAATTTCTTCAGCAGTTCGTTCCCCAATCACTAGGTTGTGGACTTTTTTCATGTACTGCGAGATGGACTCGCTCAGTTCATCGCCGGCAACCCGCACCGACTCACTCAGCACAGTCCCCTGCAAGCTCAAAACAGCAACTTCGGTTGTACCCCCACCAATGTCGATGATCATATTGCCCGTGGGTTCTGCAACCGGCAAACCCGCCCCGATCGCAGCTGCAACAGGTTCATCAATCAGGTAAACATCCCGTGCACCTGCTTGAGAAGCCGCTTCCATAACCGCCCGCCGCTCAACCCCCGTCACACCACTGGGAATGCCAATCACAATCCGGGGAGAGACCAGAGTTCTGCCTTCGTGCACTCGCCGAATGAAGTGCTTGAGCATCAGCTCAGCCGTATCAAAATCGGCAATTACCCCATCGCGCAATGGACGCAGGGCAACCACGTTTCCAGGAGTTCGACCTAACATTCTTTTGGCATCTTCACCGACTGCCAGTGGTACCTTTTGATCCTGATCCATTGCTACTACAGAGGGTTCTTGTAGCACAATGCCCTTGCCAGACACATAAACTAGTGTGTTGGCTGTTCCCAAGTCGATACCCATATCCCTTGAAAGGGAAAAGCGTTTGAAGAGACCCACTAGTTTCTACACTCCCACAAACGAAGTACTTCTAAGTGCACCACAATAGTAACAGTAATAACCAATAACCGAGTGGATTCTATTATGTTTTGAGTTTCGAGTCTAGTCAAAGAATCCAGATTTTGTGTTCTAAGGATTTGAAAGTACCCTTCAGAAGCTTAGGGTATAGATCGGGATTAAATTTAGTCGATAGATAAGCAATCTTAGATTTTTTAATGATTTTTTCTGATGTTTGAATCTGAACTGGGTAGCCTTGATGAGGATCTGAAGAGAAGCCGGGGTGGGTCAGAACTGGACAGTAAAGGGCTGATGGTATCTTTTTTGAGAATGTAGTGTTGATGGTTTCGACAGAGAAACCTCCAACCTTGGCTGAAAGGTGTCTAAGTAAACCCTGCAAGTTTTTTTATTTTTTCTGATTATTTTTGGTCACATTTTTAGGAAATTACGGATGCGCTAAAATTACAGTACAAACGTTCTTTTTGGATATCAGGATAAATTCGGGTGTAATTCACTTTGAATGACGATAAATTGCTGGAATGAAGAATAATTTTCTGCTCCATCCTGTTGGTGATTGGGTTTAATGATTCGAGTTCTTCGATTTTTTGGCAAATACTAATTTTTGTCTTTAATATCGAGCGTTTCTATCATTTAATCGGGGGAATTTATGAGCCTGAATGTAGTGACTTTGGTGGGACGTGTGGGTGGCGATCCAGATGTCAAGTATTTTGAGTCTGGCAGTGTAAAGTGTCGGTTAACGCTGGCAGTTAATCGTCCGACTCGCAATAGTGACCAGCCAGATTGGTTCAATCTGGAATTGTGGGGCAAAGAGGCAGAAATTGCGGCAAATTACGTCCGTAAGGGTAGTTTAATTGGGATCAAAGGCGCGTTGAAGTTGGATAGTTGGAGTGATCGAGCGACGGGCGCGACGCGAACTTCGCCGGTTGTGCGGGTCGATCGCATTGAGTTACTTGGTTCCAAACGTGATGCCGAGACCAATGCAGGTAGTAGCAGTGGTGGGTACGAAGACGAATTTTAGCTTGCATTTTGGCGCATCTGCTGATCAGGGGAAGAACAATGCTTCCCCCAAGCACCAGATGCGCCTGCTCCTAACTGTTAGTAACTAATCTGCAAGGTGACCGAAGCTTCCACTTGTTGTTCGCCACCCACCACAGGGGTAGATGCTGCTTCAGCTTGGGGTGCGGCAAACTTATAGTTCACTGGTACAGGCGGTGGCGGGGCAAAGGCACCATTGACCTGGATGCTGACGACTTCTTTGCGAGTTAGGTTCAATGCGCCTAAGACGACATCGGCTTGTTGTTGAGCTTCAGTCGTCGCTTCACGTAAAGCTTGTTTTTGAGCTACCGCGATCGCCTCATCAGTCGCAATGAAGCTCACGCCATCAATGCGGGTGGCACCAGCTTTGACCGCTTCATCCAGCAGTGGACCTGCTTTTTCGGTGGCGATTCGGAAACTCACCGTGTTACTGGCAATGTATCCGATCAGCGTTTGCTTGCCATTGTCATAGCGATAATTGGGATTGAGGTTAATGCCTGTGGTTTCTAGCTTGTCAACCTTGCGCGATCGCAACAATGCCACCACCGCAGACGATCGGCTAGCCGCTTCTTGCTGGGCTGCATCTGCGGTTTTGCCCTGAGCTTCGACCCCCAGACGCACCAGCGTTAAACTCGTTGCCACATTTTCAGTTCCCCGTCCCGATACCGTGAGTGTTCTCAACATCTTTTCTTGTGCCAGCGCCGGACTCAGTAAAGTCAGACTCAAAAATCCCAACGTTAGGGGCAATACCTTCAAGCAATTCCAGCCGGAGACTGGTTGGGCTAATTTCATAAAACTCCTCACTTCAGAGTGTTAGGCTTTCTTGGATTCTTCTAATTTGCCACTCAAACCGCACAAGAGTGACTCTGGTTACAGTTTTAGATACCTTTTTATGGTATTAGAATTTGGCTTGAAATTGGAGTATTTGAAGAATATCGGTATCGTGAGCAGTCATGACTCAAACGGTTAGTATACGGATAGGAGACTGGGTCAGCATGACCTACTGACTCGCGGGGACTTAACCGAGATAATTTCCAGCAATTTCCTAGAGCTTTTCTAAAAACAATTTACCGTTAGGGTAGGGGTATAATGACGCTCCTTTTTACCAATTTGTAATCCGGGCATTGGGTTGTTGGAAGCCATCTAAATAGATGACGCTAATGAGCTAATTTTGCTCCACATGTCAGCTTTTGAAGGAAATCGAGACAAAAATCGCTCAATCCCCGTCGATCGCTTAAGCACAGATGTGCGATGCAGAATTGCTAAAATCGCCAATCTAAAATCGCCAATTTGCACTCCTCCTCCATGGATCTCATTCTTTGTCATACAACTGCGGATTTTGATGCGCTAGGGGCAGCTGTGGGGCTGACATTGCTACGACCAGGCGCAAGAATTGTGCTAACGGGTGGCGCCCATTTGACAGTACGAGAGTTTTTGGCATTGCATCGGGATGAATATGCATTAATTGAGCGACGAGCGGTAAACCCTGATCAGATTCGATCGCTTTGGGTTGTGGATACGCAAAGTCGATCGCGTTTAGGCAAAGCTGCTGAGTGGCTTGATCGTCCCGGACTGGAGATTGGCATCTA
Source organism: Scytolyngbya sp. HA4215-MV1 (assembly GCA_019359045.1). Classification (GTDB taxonomy): domain Bacteria; phylum Cyanobacteriota; class Cyanobacteriia; order Leptolyngbyales; family Leptolyngbyaceae; genus Scytolyngbya. Next base: position 254,852 of record JAHHIA010000006.1, on the reverse strand, counting down.
CGATCACCATCCCGGGATAGGGCGAGATATTCCGGCAACCTTTATGCAAATTGAAACAGTGGGTGCCACTTCCACTTTAATTGTGGAGCAATTGCAAGCCCAGCAAATCAACCTGACACCCGCACAAGCAACTGTAATGGCATTGGGCATCCATGTAGATACGGGATCACTGACCTTTGACCACACCACTCCTCGCGATGCGCTGGCGCTGGCGTGGTTGATGTCCCAAGGAGCCAGTCTGAGGGCGATCGCAGAATACATTGAGCCAGGTCTACCGCCCCACCTGCAAGAATTGCTAACCACTGCGTTGGAACGAGTGCAGACAGAAATCGTTCGAGGCTACAGCCTATCCTGGGTGATTTTGAAAACAGACGAGTTTGTGCCGGGTTTGTCCAGTCTGGTGCATCGACTGATGGATTTGACAGAAAGCGATGCCATTCTGCTGGCAAACCAGTTTTGCAAAAATGCGGCCTGCCGAGCTGGCGAAGCAACAATGGAAGAGATGGGATTGGCAGTGATTGGACGATCGCGAATTGAGGGGACCGACCTCAACTCATTATTCCAGTTATTGGGTGGAGGTGGACATCCTAGAGCCGCAGCCGTGACCACGCGCAGTGCCAATCCCCAAACAGTTTTAACAAAACTGTTCTTTCAATTGAAGCAACAGATTCCTCACCCGCAAACTGCCAGGGATTTGATGTCTTCCCCGGTGAGAACAATTCTTCCTGACACAACGATCGATGAAGCTCAACGAATTTTATTGCGGTATGGACATTCGGGGCTATCAGTGGTTGATGCGACGCAAGCCCTAGTGGGAATTATTTCTCGTCGAGATATTGATATTGCTTTGCATCATGGGTTCAGTCATGCTCCCGTCAAAGGATATATGACCACGAATCTGAAGGTGATTACTCCCGAGGCTCTGTTGCCTGAAATTGAATCTTTGATGGTGACCTATGACATCGGTCGCTTACCCGTTTTGGAGCAAGGACAACTGGTGGGCATCGTCACTCGCACAGATGTATTGCGACAACTGCATCAGCAAATTAAACATGAGCACAGGCGCGAGTTCCCCCATTGGGATAGCTCCGGTTTGACGCTGCACGCTTCTCTCGATCGCCTCCTGCCTGAGTTGCAACACCTGCTGACAACCGCTGCCCAGCAGGCAGAACAACGTGGTTGGCATCTCTATCTGGTGGGGGGAGCTGTACGAGATTTGCTGCTAGCCAATCTGGATGAACAGGTCGGTTTGAGTGATATCGATCTGGTGGTGGATGGATTCCACCGATCGGCAGATGTGGGTGCGGGGGTAGAGCTTGCCCGATCGCTCCAACACCTCTATCCCCAGGCTCGTTTGGAAGTGCACGGACGCTTTCAAACTGCAGCTTTGCTCTGGCACAAAGACGCCATCTTAGACTCTCTCTGGATCGACATTGCGACCGCTCGTACCGAGTTCTATCCTTATCCAGCTGCCAATCCAGAAGTAGAAGCCAGTTCCATTCGACAAGATTTATATCGACGAGATTTTACAATTAACGCTTTAGCATTGCGGTTAACCTGCCCCCATCAAGGGGAAATTCTGGACTTTTTTGGGGGATGGTTAGATTTACAGGCAAAGCAAATTCGGGTACTCCACGCTAACAGTTTTATCGAAGACCCAACCCGCATCTATCGGGCCGTGCGGTTTGCTGTGCGTTTGGGTTTCCAAATCGATCCCCAAACAGAGGGCTATATTCGCCATGCGATCGCCAGTGGGATTTACAACCGATTGCAAGGTGAGAATAGCAAAGCTCCGGCACTACAAACCCGCTTGAAGATGGAATTGAAATATATTCTGCAATCTGCTTATTGGAAGCCAGCTTTGACGCTATTGTCCGATTTGGGTGCGCTTCAGTGTATTCACGCCAGTCTAGAGATGGATAGAACCCTATGGTGGCAAGTCCGATTGGCAGATCGTTGGCTCAGACGGTTTGATCCTACCCAGAGACTCGCTCACTGGCAAATGCTGTTGGAAGTGCTTTTGGCAAAGCTGGCTCCTGAATATCGAGGGGATGTTGCAATACGCCTGCAATTGCCCCTGGATAGCATTGAGCGATTGCAGCAATTGGCATCGATTCAAGCTAAATTGGCAGCAGACTTGGTGAAGTGCGATCGTCCTAGCCAAATCGTGCAGTTGCTTACCCCGTATGATTTGGCAACTCTATTGCTGGTGACGATCCAAAGTCCCCGCTCTCTACGCCGACCGATCTGGCAATACCTTACTAACTGGTCACTAGTGCCCCCACCATTGGATGGCAATGCTTTGAAAGCCCTGGGTTACAAACCCAGTAAGCAATTCAAACAAATTCTGGAAACGCTTTTAGCTGCCCGATTAGATGGTGAAATTGACTCAGAATATCAACAAATACTAGCTTTTTTGGAAAAAAACTTTCCCACAAACTATGAAATGCCACATTAAAAGGTGGGTTATAAATAAATAAAATATCTCCCTAAAGCAATAATCAAGAGCGTTTTGGAGCAGAGGAACTAACAAACCAGGAACTTTAGCTTATGAGTATTTAGAACACTCGAGTACAGAATTATAATCGGTCTCTTAGGAATAAAGAACAAGCAACGCCATTAGCAAGCAAAAACTGGATAAACATCCAATCACTACCATCAATAAAACTCGAATATTTACTACAAAGGGAATATCTTTAGGCAGTGTACCTGTAAGCCACAAAGCTATTGAAATCAGTAAAGGAAATAAATATCTTCCTGAGCTTGATAGTCGATCGTCCAGGCATGATAAATTGCCAGTAACCAATTCAGAATGAACACAAAGAAGCCAACAATTGTTCCAACAAAGAAGACTGAATCGTGCCACCATTCAATTAAAAAATTTGTTTTGGCAGTGAATAAGAATCCTGTCAGAATGCCCAGTCCTGTCCAATCTATAATTTCCATTGCTCTACCGGTTTAGAGCGAGCTGTCCAGATAAATAGCAATAAATTGATCGAAAGTGCCCATGCATCAGAATTAATAATAAGCGTAGATGTAAGAGACTTGTGGAATGCAAAGTAGTACATACCCAATAGCAGTAAGTTTAATATCTTTCTGCCTAAAAATTATCCAGAGGGCGATGCTCCATAAAATTGCCTGAAGTGCTCTATAAAACAGATAACTTGTTTCAGTTCCAGTAAAAATTTCCCATAATTTTCCTATATTTCCATAAAAAATGTAAACAAATTCCTGATAAAAGATTCGACTTAAACCGTAGGAACCATAAAAAATTCTTGGTCCCTCTGAGCCTAAATTAGGGGAAAGAATTGACCTCTAAAATAGAGACAAGCGTTCAAATAGGTAGGTTCATCTGCATGCATTCGCTGGAAATGAACAAACCATGCAAGACAGAATACAGATAAGTTAGACAGCACAATTACAGTGTTTTTAAAGGAGTTTGAAGCGATTAACTGACGAAAATTAAGGTGGCTATCTAACCTTCTGAAGGTAAACCAAAAAATTTAAATTAAGTAATTTTCTCAACACTCTGCATGAACTTCCTGCAGTACGCTTTTGACTGCAGCCCATCCTAAATTACTAGAATCGCAAAAGCTTATTACCGAAAATTTACCTTTTCAAAAGACTTGTGATGAGATTTCGCAACTATACTATCCGACGAGATGCACGCAACCTGCTGGGTATGCATATCATGCTGAATCGCAACCTGACGTATTTTCTAGTCACTTTGGCACTAAATAGCTAGCTGTTGGTTTGACCTTTCACTGGCCTCCACAGAATGGTTTCTGCTAAGGCTTCCAAGCGCTCGAGTCTACTGGATTACTTGACCGTCATTCTGGATGCATGTTTGTTGTGTGATACCCATGCTTGGGATGGTGACAATGCCAGCAGAAGCCGCCAATCAGGGCAAGGGTTGTTGGGTCGAAACGGGAGAGAACCCGCTGTTGTTGCCTGTCTGGTTGGGGGCAGGTGAGGAGGCGGAATGGGGTTGATTTGCCGAGGTTGCACTGGGTCCACTCAAAATGGGTTCCAACTCAGGTTGGAGTTGCAATTGCTGCATTTGACTAGTCCATTGTTCAATCTTGCCACGAGCTTCTTCGTAGAGTGAACGACCATAGTCAATTTGGTTGGCTTCGGAGATAGCTGCCTGTAGCGAAGTAACATCCCCCTTTGCTGCCAGGCTCATAGCGCGGGTGAGGTGAGGACGATCTTCGATCATTTCCAGTTGTTGGCTCCAGTTCGACACCAACATTTGGGCGACTTTGTACTGGCTACCATAGACCTGATTCGCTTCATCGATCGCGGCGCTTAAATTTTTGGCATCGCCTGTACTTGCCAGTACACGCGCTTTTTTGAGATGAGTCAGTTCTTCAGTTTCTTGTTCTTGTCGCCACCGTGCCAACACATCTTCGGGTGAGTTAGATTTGCGACGTTTTGCAGTTTTTGGCTTATTGTCGCTATCTTCTCTAGCAATGCGGATTTTCTCCATCAACTCCTCATATCGAGTGGTCGCCCAATACTCATTGCCGCTGTTGAGTAATTGCTTGGCGCTGCCGAACGCATCAGACCACTGAGATTGGTCGATCGCATTTTCCGCATCTTCGTAAGCCATTTCTGCTTTCGACCAAATCGATTCCCACTGGGCAACTCGATCATTGATCTGTCGATTAATTTCTGGCATGAGTGGAATCTGGCGAGCAGTGGCAACCGCATCTTCCTTCTTGCCTTGCTGAAAAGTTGCCTCAGCCAGTTCCAAAATTTCTAAAGACCACTGCCGCGCCAGACGATCGCCCTGAGCGTGTAAAGCATGGTCATTCGGTAACCCTTCTACTAGTCGAATCGCATCTAATAAGTTTTCTGGAGTTTTATCACTTGCCAGTTTCTGCGCACAGTAGAGCCGTAAGGATGGCGATTCATCAATTTGGATAGAGTTGCAGCTGGAAAATTCTGGCAGCTTGAGCAGCATGGATAAGCCCAGCATACCGACCCCGATCGGCAGTAGCGCAATAACCAGCAAAATCAGCCAACGTCCCACCAGTAGTTTCCAATCGTTGGTTGCGCCTAAAAGCGATAAAGCCCAAGACAAACTAGCATTCGGCGAAACCGAAAGTTTAGCGGAGCGGGAATTTTTGGCCGGCAAATTTGGGAGCTGAGAAGGAGGAAGCACGGTACAAAAGCCCTTGCAGTACCTTATTGTCCAAATATCTTACAAAATCGATTTCTGGTTTGTCGCCCGTATGTTCGGAGCAATGATGCGCAACCAGACAATAACGTCACCATTTTACAGGTTTCTAGCGGGGAACTTTTTCTTGTTCTGATTCAGTCATTTCGATTGGGCCTGATTCGGGAGGCGATTCCAGCTCTTCTGTTTGGGTGGGTGTCCGTTTAGAAAATCCCCATGTAAAGAACAGGGCAATCAATATCACCATCAGCCATTCTGGCAAGACGGCGTCCAGACTAAAGGCTTTGCAGAGCAGCCGAATGCCAACCAGAGCAACGGTGGTGTATCCAGCATCTTCGAGATAAACAAATTCATCCAGCCACCGAATAAAGAGTTCTGCCATAAACCGCAAGGCAATAATGCCAATTAGCCCACCTGTGATGACTAACCAAATTTCTTGAGAAATTGCGATTGCAGTAGTCACGCTGTCCAAAGAGAATGCCAGATCGGTCAGGGCAATCAGCGGGATTGCCTGCCAAAGTGAAGAAAACTTGGGTCCATGGTGGTGATGAGAGGTTCCAGAGGTCTTGTCTTCATCGGATGTGAAGTATTGGAAGACTAACCACAATAGGTAGGCAGCTCCCATGAACTCAAATTGCCAGAATTTGGTCACCCAGGTAGCGGTCAAAATTAACCCAACGCGCAAAATAAACGCTGCTACCAAACCCAAGTTCAGTGCCTGGCGTTGCATTTTGCCGCCTTCTAAACCCTGAGCGATCGCTGCCAGGGCGATCGCATTATCCGCAGATAAAACAGCCTCTAGCGCTACCAGCACGGGTAGCAGTAGCAGCATTTCAACTCCAAAATTAGGAGAATAATCGAAAAGATGGTCTAGCATTGAAAAAATATTTACATCAAAGAGTTGAAAATCACCATTCGTCGGCTAAAAATAACAAAGCGATACTCAAGCCTATCTCTTAGTCTAAGGGACTGACCAAACGGTTTCCTCACGAAAGGGAAAAAGTGAGTGGTCGCAATAGATTCAATTGTGTGAAAGGGAGAAAAATATTCACCCCTTTCAGGCTTGAAAAGTCGCAAATTCTGTTGCATCTTGTAACAAGCTATTCCCCAAATGAACAATTTGATCGACATTGAGGAACTATATACCCTGACATAAGGAGTTTTCAAACAATGGCTTTATCGGATACGCAAGTTTGGGTGGCATTGCTGATTGCTTTGTTCCCTGGTATTCTGGCTGTTCGGTTAGCGACCGAGCTATATAAGTAACCTCTCGTTGCTGGATTGCAAGAAGCCTACCGATCGATTGGCATTCAGGTTTTCAGATCACTCCCCAAGTCATTGGTTAGGGGGTATTCTGGGAATGCTGAAATTCAACGGTTGGATTCAGGCTTCTTGCCAGTAGTGATGTACTGGTTTCCGGCTAATTTATTCTCATTTCCTGCCTAAACGGCTTTTCTGAAATTTCTATGAATGCACTTCAACCGCAAAGCCCCTATTCGCCGCCGGTCAGACATCTTCGCACAGCTCCTCAGCCTGTGCAGCAGAAAAAGCGCACTCCCCATCGGGCGATCGCGATCGAAACAACGGCAAAGCTAGCGGTTAATGTGGTTTTTTCAGTCGCAGCGGTTTTAACGTTGATTCAGCTTCTACCCTATTGCGAATCCCAATGGACAAAACTGCAAGAAGTCAAGTTAGAAAAGCTGCGTGCTAGCAAGCGAGTCGATCTTCTGGATCTAGAATTTAATCGCCATTTTGATCCCAGTCAGGCTAGGGTCATCATGCAAGAGCAAAGTAATCGGATTGGCGATCAGCGGCAACGAATTTTCTTCACTAATTCTGCAGAGGCTGAAGGTGTGGCTCAGACACCCTAGTTTTGGACGACAGCACTATTATTCTGAAGAGTTTGAGCTTAAAACTGGACAACATTTGTGCGATCGACTCTATCTCACTGAACTAATACACGGATGGATTCTACTTTGTAGAGCAAAAACAAGGGGCTGAATCAGCCCCTTGTTTTAGTTTCAGGAATATTTGTTGTTTTAGCGGAGTCCCGCCTCTCTGCATTGGCAAGATAGCAAATAAAATCTTCATGTTCTAGCACCCTGGAGATACAACTGATGGAAAAAATGGGCTTTCAAGGGCTTGCATAAGAATCCCCCAGATGAATGGAAATAGGTTTTTGGGAGTCGCCCAACGCTGCCAAAACTTGAGCCAGAAGTCTATGCTGAGGGGATCAGCTCGCTTAACCAATTGGTAACTTGTAGCCTCAACCGGAGGGAAATATCTGCACTGTCGATGGCAGCCTCAGGAAGTTTTTCCAATGCTCTACAGTAGTCTGCGATCGCGCAGTTCCAGTCTCCTAGCAGGTGAGAGGTGCGCCCGCGCTCGGCGTATAGGTGCCCAATGAGTGGGGATGTGGCTGTAGTAGCAAGGAGAAATTGAAGGGCAAAATCGAAATTTTCAACCGCTTGTTCGTACATTTCCAAATCTCGAAATGTAATGCCTTGGTTGATCCAGGCGCGGATGTTCCCAGGATCGAGGTCAATAGCCATCCCATAATCAGCAATAGCTTCTGCTAATCGCCCTGCTGCAGCATAGTAGTTTGCTCGGTTATTGTAGACATTGGCAAGTCGAGGGTTAAGTTGGAGCGCGCGATCGTAATCCAGGAGCGCACTTTCCGATTGACCACTCTGAAAATGAACCAATCCTCGGTTGTTATAGTCAATGGCACTGTTGGGATTGGCTGTGATTAAGCGATCAAAAACGGCGATCGCTTCCGCAAAGTGACCCTGTTGTGCTTTCATTAAAGCCCGTTGGCGCAAATGTAGAACTGATTCTTGCTGATGTTGATGAGATAAAGCTGCTTGACCATAAATCAGATTTTGGCCGTTTGGACGTATGGCTTTTCGGCTTCTGCGTAGACTGGTTTGGGCAAATTTGGAACTGATTCTCATTCCTGAAACCGTTTTCGCCAGATGCAAAGCTCTAGAAGGGGGCTGGCGGTCAGAAAAAGCGTTTACGTTCATGCCATCCTCGCTGTACTCTCTAGATCCAAGATTAAGAATTGGCTCTCCCAAACAGGTCTTTCTTTGTGTCAGTTATTCATCTGTCCGGTCAGAGTTTCAGTAGATCGCCCTGTTCAATGCAGATGACAAGTTACTATGGGGTAAGAGAAGAGCACAATGGACAGCAAGGAATGCCGATCTTGTGTTCTGTACTCTGGAATAACCGTTTGTGTTTAAAAAAAGACCTTTTCGATCTCGAAGTTCTCTGACTTTCAACGTTCCTAGTGATATAGAAAATTCATCATCCTGGCAATGTCTCGACCCTTTTATCGGAAATCGGTCAGTTTTATAGATTTATAGAAAATTCTTGATATTGACTTAAACTCCAAGAAATGTGGGGATAGTCGCTAGAGTTGGTAAGATTGGCAAAGTGAAAACTGTATGAGGTTGAAACTGGACGCTTTATGTCAACTGCTGCCTATCCCAAAGCCCCTGATTTGTCCACAGAAGACTATGTGGTTCTGGGCGTAGCGACCTGCTTCATCAAAGAAGACGGTGAAGTTCACGAAGTCAACGTTTTAGAACCTATTCCCTCGGCTGCATTAGAGGCGATCGTCAAAGGTATCCCAACCTCTTATGCCCTAGCGATGGGTACGACGCTAGGAACTGTGCTGCCTGATGAAACGCCTCAATTGCCCCAGGATGTAGCGGCAGCAACCCAGCTTTGTGATGAATTTGTCGATCGTCTATTTGCAGCGGCTCGTACCTACAAAGCCCGCTCAGTCGCCAAAGAGCACATTCCCCAAGGTTCAACCCGGACTGATTTTAATTACTCAACCGAACGCAAACGGGTGTTAAATTCTCAACGAATTGTCAAAGTTGAGGATAATGTCAAACAGCACGAGTATACTCATCAAGTTTTGTAGATATTCAGATAGGTAGCTCTTGCTCTTGTCTTCGCCCCCTTGTCTTCTGGGTTGTGCTCAAATCGTAATGATTTTGCGTTTGGCATGATAGCGCCTAGCATCACTCATCATTACCTCTTAAGATCTCCCCTCTCCTGAATCCCTTCTTTTTCAATTTCCACATGCTGAAACTTTACGGTGGCGCACGTAGCCGAGCAACAATTGTTCGCTGGTATTTGGAAGAACTAGCAGTTCCCTATGACTTTGTCTTGCTCGATATGCAAGCTGGAGAGCATCTAGAGTCAGCCTATCTGGCGATTAATCCGTTTGGCAAAGTACCTGGGATCGTTGATGGTACCTTTCATCAATGGGAATCGGGCGCCATTTTACTATATCTAGAAGAGAAATATGGCAAGTCATCTCTAACGCTAGAAGCACGGGCTGAAATCGCGCAATGGGTAATTTTTGCTAATGCCACCTTGGGTCCGGGGATTTTTGTCGAAGCGAGCCGGGAGCGAGAAATGCCCCGCCTGCTCGGGCCGTTAAATCAGATCTTGGGACAACAATCTTTTTTGGTTGGTGACCAACTGAGTGCCGCAGATATTGCGGTTGGGGCAATCCTCTGGTATATCCCCTTCATGCTGAAGCTGGATTTGGGAGGTTACCCCGCGATCGTCGCTTACACTCAGCGATTATCCGCCCGCCCTGCCTTCCAAAAGGCTTTTGCGGGAAGATAGAAATAAACAAACTCACTTTTTCAACAACAGGTAGTAGAGTTGCCCGGTTGAGTTAATCAGACCGGCACGCGCCCCTGCGCTTATCCCCGTGCCCATAAAAATATCCACTCGACCGGGACCGATAATTGCACCGCCAGTATCTTGATCTAAAACATAACGGCTGTTCAGTCGCTGTTCTAAATTTCCCGACGAATTGGGACTGGGGATCTGAACTTGCATGAGTGCGAGTGCTCCGGGGGGAAACTGGGTTTTGTCGGTCGCGATCGAACGTTCTGCCGTGACTGGAACCCCTAAGCTCCCTGTCGCTGGTGCACCCCCCGTTTCTCGAAAAAAGACAAACCGCTGGTTCCGGGGCAGATACTTGCTGAGATCCTGGGGGTTGCGCTCAAAATATGCTTGTAGTGCGGATAAAGTCAAATCTTCTTGACGCAGCTTGCCATCTTTTACTAACTCTCGTCCAATTCCAGTGTACGGATAGTGGGTATGTCCAGCAAAACCAAGGGTCATGGTACTACCATCGGTCAGTTGCAAGCGAGACGATCCCTGCACCTGGATTAAAAAAGCTTCCAAACGATCGCGCAACCAGACCAATTCCAACCCTTTTAGCCGACCTTGCCGACCTTGTAGTCCATCTACTCCCTCTAATTGCAGTCTTGTGGGGTGTGGCTGACTCCACGTTGCCAGATCGGCAGGAAGGCGATAGAGGGGGTAGCGATATTGGCTTGTCTGAACCCGACTGGCACGATGAACTGGTTCAAAGTAGCCTGTAAAAGCCACCGTTCCTTTGCCATCTTTCCCAGTTGCTTGCAACAGAACAAACTCTTGTTGGATTACTCTTTGTAGGTTGGCATTGTTCTTACAAGTTCTGACTAGCTCACGAAAGCGCTTTAGACTGCGGTAGACGAGATCATGCGTGATGCCAGGAACTGAATAACGACGATAATCAGCGATCGCTTTGGGCGTTTGCAGGTACCGCAAACTGTGATCCACCGCGCCTAAAAGTAAGGAACGATCAGAGGGCTGTGCAGTGAGTTCACAGAAGTGCTCAGTTGCTTGCACATTGACTGGAAGTGGTTTTGGAAAAAGGGGGCGCGATGGCAACGCAAAAGCAACATTTTGCCATGAACCCAAAAGAACACCGACACCAAACCAGCCGGCAATTATCTTCTGGCAGACAAATTTCGCGATCGTCATAACGAAACTGATGCTGAAATACTCAGCACTTAAACAACACAACTCTACTTTTCTGAAATCTTACGAGCAAAAATCGCTAGTAGCGTTCAACGCTGGAACTGAACACAGGTTCCACGCGGATGCCAATAACTCGAGAAGGGCGAACCACCATATATTCTCCTTGAATATTTTTAATTGGCACGCTAATAAAATCATCAGAACTACTTTTCGGCACTAGTTCACCGCTATACCATTTTTGAAACTCTTGAATAGTTGGAAACCGCACTTCTTCCCGGTGTCCCCCTTCAATCAAAATATGGACAGCATACTCAGTCGGAGTCCGAGCATACTTACTCCGACGCTGTTCTCCCGCAGTTGCTTCGTTTAAACCACCAGTCATACAACGTTTACTCTCGTCCTCGTTATGATCTCCACCATTATCCAGCAGCTAAGACACGATGCAGCGACCTCCAGAAAAACCTCAATGATTCGAGTAATTGAGGCTGCAAACATCTGAGATGTCCATAATAGCTTTGCTCACAGATTTGTCCCAATGATTCTCTTATCAAGATTTGATGAAAAAACATTTCGGACTGTACCGGACAATTTCTCGACTTGTTACGAACTGCCCCTCCATAAAGTCGCTATGTGAACAAGTTAAACCGCTGTAGCTGCACTTCAACCAATCCCATTAGGTTTTTACGCAATTGAGCACGATCGCGGAACATCAATCGATTCTGGCTAGGCAGATCGAAGGGAAACTGTCCGTGCAGATCCGCTCGCTCCATTTGCGTGAGCAAAATCTGCTCACTACGCTTGCAATGCAATGCGTAGCCGATCTCGGTACAAACTTTGGGACTGGGAATCAATTGAGCAGGAGAAGCATTGATTTGGGTAATGGGCGTGACATCTGCCAGAAATAGTAGGCTTTTACGAATCGATCTCATTAAGGTGCTGTTGAGCCGAACCGGTCCATCGGTCAAACGATGTGATTCTTTCAAAGCTAAAGGAAACCGAGAACGTTTATTGAGTTTGTCTAACGAACTTTGCAACTCTTCCCGGAGTAACTCACTCGATTCGGCATATTCTGTCTGATAGCAAAGGAAAATCGTTGGCTCCAGTTGCGCCATGACATCCTGTTTGGTGAAGTAAATTTCGTGGCTAATCAAATCAATATTCGAGATCGCATAGCTGCCACTCCCTTCGATGTAGAACTCAACTGCTTCACCTTCCAGATAGTGTTGGAACCAGTCCGATCGTTTAACCTCGTCACTATCCTCTAAAAAATCGGCGCGCAGAGCAGACTTTAATAGGCTATTTTTGCTCAGCCGCAAATCATGTGGACGTTGTTCCAACTCTCGAATTGGCTCATATTCCCGGAGATACCAGGCTTTCAGGGCAATAATTGCCATGGCTGCTCTGCCTCATTAAACTTTCTGTAGGATAGCTGAACTTCAACCATAATGCTCATTGAGAGCGATCAGTTTATTGTTTTTCTTTGGCTAGTCTCTAATTCAACGGCAATTAAGGAAATTTGAAACTCGACCGTCCCACCTTCGGCAGTTAGAGGCCTTGCTCAAGTCCTGAGATTTGCTGAATGAAATTTCTGGTTTTTAAGCTTTCTATGTTAATAAAAACTTGGGGATATCAACTCCGTCAGAGACCACAACGTTTCGTCCCTACGAGTACAATCTATGGCACCCATCAAAATATTTTTTTAGAAAACAAAATTAAGGCATATTAGAGAGATTTAAAAACACAACAGCACCCAAGCCTAATTTCTTGAGTGATCTCCTCTCCTAGGGCATCCTACATAGAGCTAAACTGCTGAGACGCTTTACCGAATCACTCAACTCAGCAAGTTGAAAAACTCTCGATTTACCAAAATGAGGAAATATCAAGCTTTAGTTTGGGTGCTGACGTGTTTGGACGAGACAGATTCAAATAAAACAGCGCTTTTTACCTCTTAGCTAACGTGAACTTGGCTGTTGTATCTGCCAGGGAAGCCCAATTGCTTCACTTACTACAATAACAACTATTCTGAGAGGAACAAGCCAATGAAACTAAAATTAACTTTCAATTTAAAAGTCCGCTCTCGAAACAATTTCTAGCGCTATAACCTCTTCTGAAAAAGAGTTTCAGCAAATAGACTTTTATCTAGCTACTCCATAAATGGGTCAATTTACTCGATTTAAATCCATCAAAAATGAATTTTTGAGCATAAAATCTAAGTCTTGTTAAAATGAACCCTTTACTTGATTAAGCTGATCTTTTCACTATTTAGAATTTGTTCGGAAAATAGTTTAAAACTTAGTAGAGTTGATGAATTTTACAGCGATCTCATCTAGATTGCAGAAAGATTGGTGCTGGAAATTCCTCCTATACCCTAATTGGGTTTGTTTATTTATAGGGTTGAGAGGAGATCGCGATCTGAGTCCAGCGATCGCGATCGCTCAAGCCACTGCTCAACAGTAGAGCGTTATATCTTCGCCACACTCATCTGCCAGATAGCACAATGCCCGAAACCGAAGTGCAATAACCTGTTCATAGAGCGGGTTGAGCTTGCACATGGGGGGGATGTAGAGAATGGTGCGCCCCATGAACTTGATTTCGCGCTCAAATGGACAGCGGGCAGGAATGGACTGGCATAGGCGGTGAGCCAGATCAGGATTGCGGATTTCGATGTTGTCTAGCCACTGACGCAAGGGTTGCAGCAAATCAAAGCTCAGCATTGATTGAGAGGCGATGGAGTAAGCCGACTGGCTGTTGATGCTGATGTCTTTTCGGCTAAGCCAGATCCAACTGGTCAGGGCAAGGTTGTCTGTGGTTTGATGAAACGGGTTCATGGTTCTCAATTCACCTGGGTGAAGGGTGCTTAATCACTTATCTGTCGGTTCGCAATGCGTTATGCGGCAACGGGTAAGTAGCTGGGCTAAATTAAATTGAATTGAAGATGTTTTTGGGGGTGGAGGAGGTACCCTCCTGCCTGGGGGTGCAGCCCCCAAACCCCTTTCTTACAATTAATTAGACCTACTTATTAGGAGTGAATATGCTTTGAAAAACTTTTGAGATGCTTTACGGCAACCAGATGGGGTTAGTGTTGACCAGCTTTGGATCACAAGCCTATCGCTTGGGCAAATTGAGGTTTTGCTTGTCATCCCTGCGGCCCTGGCTCGGCATTCATGGGTGAATGCTGTGTGTGATTGGATAGTCTGATTTTGCCCAGCGAACTTCGTGAAACTAATGGGCAAAATTACGGAATTTCGACTGACGTAAATTCTCAAGTTCAGAGACTTTACTCAAGAAGGGATGTTTTTCTTTGATCGTGAGAGCGATCGTTGCAAGAGGATAAAATGGGAGATTTAGCCTAAATTTTATGCATCAAAAAAGACCTTGAAATCTTTTAGATTTCAAGGTCTTAGGTGTCTGATCTCACCTATTGGGAACTTCTAAAGGACTCCAATCATCGATCCCCAATTCTGGTGATTTCAAAGGGATAAGGTTAATGGTCAACGAATCTCCAGTAGTCCATTAAAGGCTTTTAGTGCCCGTCCCGCTCGCTCTTGCATTGATTGTTCAAATAAATTTGCTGAGAAGCAAATCCAGGCAAATCAGCCTTGTCGATCGCAAACACAAAGAATTGGTTGGGGTTGGGAAAGCCGGTTGGATGGTTCGTGTCCGTAACCGTGCCAATGAAGTCGTTGTCATTGGCGATAAAAAGCGTGTGCTTAGTGACGCCATTAATTACAACATCTGGACCAAATGCAATTCCTTCAATTTTGGCAGGGATATTGGTGCTGCTAATCCCGTTAGCATTCAGTGCAGTGACCAAATCAAGGAAGAGCGTTTTGCTAACTGTTTTACCAACCAGGTTGGCTGCACCGCTAATGCTACTAACCTCTGGAGCACCCGTCAAATCAATCCGGTAAAGCTTCTTGAACAGGGCAACGGAGTTATCTCCTAATCCTTTACCATCCCGTTCATCTACTAAGAATTCATGCTCATTGATCGCTACAATCTCGCTCACAATACCATATTTGGGTTTAGCAACAGTCCCAATATTGTCGAGTTCATAGGCATACTCTTGAGTAGCGCCTGTTTTGATATCAATCTTGACAATCCTAATATCGGGGGCATTGGTGCCGCCATCCTGGATCAAAGGACTTTGCATTACACCAAACAAAGTTTTACCATCCGGAGTGATAGCAAGACCCTCCATGCCTTTGTTTGCAACCCGTCCCGATGTGTTCCCATTGATTTCTGTATTACCTACAGGACTTAAATTGCTGATTGCAAACTTGGCGGGAAGCGTAAAGGTTCTAATGCGTCGTCCGTCGCGATTGAATTGGTATATGTAAGGACCGTATTCATCAGAGATAAATACACTGCCGCCATCATTGGCTACCCGTACACCCTCCGGATCGAAACGCCCATTATTGGGGTTGGTTGAAGATTGGGTTGGGTCAAAATTGTCTGAGCGCCCAACGAAATAGCTTCGGGTTTGGGTATTGAGCGCTGGCTTGCCACTCCCTAACCCTAACCCTGCACCTGTGCCGTAGTAGAGTGGTGTTCTGCTAAATAGTGGTGTTGTACCCGTGAGAGAAGAAGCGAGTGTGAATGGCAGGGCAGCGCCAGGTTGGCTAGGGACAAGGCGCAGATTGAGCACTTGAAATCGGTTGATGTAGGATGTAGTGTCATCTACGGCACTGTTGTAGGGGGTTGCATTGGGACCACGATCGGGCGTTGCGATAAAAGCATTGCAACCAGCGTAGGCAAGTCCTGATCCTAATCCACCGAGAATATTTCCTGGCACACCACTTTCTAGTGCAGCGCTAGTTTGGTTGGCGAGATCTTGAGTGTTACCGTCCAACTTGCCGATCGCAATGAGTTGAGGATTCGCGTAAGCAGCAGGAGCCGTTATCAGCGAAGTTAAAAGAAAAAGGCTGAGGCTTTTCTTGAACATAATGGTTGTGGTTTGAATGGTGGTTGCATTGGCACTCCTCATTCTTATGTCCAAGAGTTAAGCGGAGATTATCGATGTGTTATTTCTGACTTTTAGTATCGGGAAATTACTGAATCTTTACCTGTAGAGTAGAACTGAGAGGGTTAATATGAAGAGTGTGATATATGAGATTGCTTTGAGTCAAGAGTGTGATGAGTCTCGGATGCCTTTATCTCTTTAATGATGAGTTTGCAAGGGATAAGGTTTAGGCTTGGCTATTAATTATTTCTGTTAATCCAACGAGAAGCAATCTGTAATAATCTATAAGTTCTTAGAGTTCGGGCAATTCGTGTTGGACAATATTGGTCAATAGCGCTACAGGTTGATTTCTAGAACCTTTATTCTTTCTTTCCATGCGTCTTTCTCAGCGACCGCCCCAATCGGAGGTGGAGACTCGAACTCGTATTCTGAAGTCGGCAGAGCGATTGTTTGCCCGTCAGGGATACGATGGCACAACCACTCGTGATCTGGCACAGACTGCTGGCATTGCGGAGGGGACTCTATTTCGCTACTTTGAAAATAAAAAGGCGATTTTGATTGAGGTCGCGACTCAAGGTTGGGTTGAGATTTTGACCGATTTGCTGACTGAGCTAAGCGAAATGGGTAGCTATAAGGCGGTTGCTCAGGTGATGCGGCGGCGAATGCTCAATCTGCATCAGAATTCCGATATGATGCGGGTTTGTTTTATGGAAGCACAGTTTCATCCAGATCTGCGCGATCGCATTCAAGCAGAAGTGATCAGCAAAATGATGGATGTCGCTGAAGCTTTTTTTCAAACTGCAATGGATCAGGGAGTCTACCGTCCCATGAATCCGAAGGTGGTGGCGCGAGTTTTTCTCGGCATGTTTGCAGTTGCCGGGTTCAGCGATGAAACAATCATGTCGCCTAATTCTTCCCCCAAGGAAATGCAGGAAATGGCAGAAGGAATTGCAGAAATTTTCTTAAATGGGGTGCTAGCTGACAATGCAGTAAGCTGATAGGCGTTTTTTAACACGATCGGACTACCAGCTATGCAAATCTCAAGTACCCAACCCACTTTAGACAATTCCTTGAGCCAGCCTCTGGCAGAGACTTTACGTCAACGTCGTCAATGTTTAGCCAACCAGATTGACTTTCCGGTGCTGCTGTGGTCTGGAAGGAGTAGTCCGCGAAATTTTCCTGCAAACGTTTATCCTTTTCGAGCCAGTAGTCATTTTCTCTACTTTGCTGGTATCGCTTTAGAGAATACGGTAATTCGGTTGGATGGTGGCAAACTCACACTGTTTATGGATGAGGGAACAGCGGCAGCGGCGCTGTGGCACGGAGATATGCCAAAACGAGCTGAGCTGGCGGTGCAGATTGGGGCAGAGGAGGCTTTTCCTCTAGCAGAGCTGAAGTCCTATGCTGAAGGGGCAGCGACGATCGCTGCCCAAGACGCAGCAACTCGTTTACAGCAGTCCCATGTTTTGAATCGTATTATTTTGCCTGCAAATCAATCGCAATCACTGGATTTGTCACTGGCGAAGGCGATCGTTTCCCTTCGACTCAGGCATGATCCGGTTGCTCTGGCAGAACTCAAAAAAGCAGCGGCGGTGAGTGTTACAGCACACCAGACAGGTATGCAAATTCTCCCTAAAGCGAGGGTTGAGTCAGAAATCCGGGCAGCAATGGAAGCAGTAGCGATCGCCCATAACATGACGTGTGCCTATCGCAGTATTATCACTGTTCAGGGCGAAGTGCTGCACAACGATCAATATCACCATCCCATTACATCGGGCGATCTGCTCCTAGCGGATATGGGGGCAGAAACTGAGGCGGGTTGGGCTGCGGACATTACCCGGACTTCTCCCGTTTCTGGCCAATTTTCACCCACACAACGCGACTTGTATGATGTGGTGCTGGCAGCACATGATGCTTGTATTGCCAAAATCCAGCCAGGTGTCGAGTATCGGGAGATTCACTTGCTGGCTGCACAAGTGATTGCCGAAGGGCTAGTGAATTTAGGGATTTTACGTGGACAGCCCGATGCTCTGGTTGAAAGAGATGCTCATGCGCTATTTTTTCCCCATGGTGTAGGGCATTTATTGGGCTTAGATGTGCATGATATGGAAGATTTGGGCGATCTGGCTGGTTATGAAACGGGGCGTCATCGGAGCGATCGATTTGGATTGGGCTATCTACGTCTCGATCGGCCCCTGCGTCCAGGTATGTTGGTCACCATTGAACCTGGCTTTTACCAGGTGCCAGCGATTCTACAAGATCCGGAGCGACGAACAACTTATGCAGAAGTTGTGAACTGGGATCGACTGGCTCAGTTCTCAGATGTGCGCGGGATACGGATTGAAGATGATGTCTTGGTAACTGAAACAGGGTACGAAGTTCTCACGGCTGCTTTGCCGACTCAAGCAGAAGCGATCGAAGCATTCATCGCCAGCTAGACAATCTCGATCCTGTCACTTTCCTTGTCTATTCATCCAAGTGTCTCGTATTCAAAACAATATTCAAGACCAGCAGATGAATGGATAAAGTCTTCATCAAATATCAAAGATTGCGCCGCGTCGCCTTAGCTCTGCTTCTTGTTCTCTAGAAAGCCCCAGATTGCGCTTAAAGCGCGCGTTTTCCACTATGACTCCGCCTAAATCAACATCGGTTAAATCAACAAAATACAAGTTTGCGTCAGCGAGGTTCGCTCCATAGAGGCTGGCTCCTTGCATATCTGAACTGGTCAAAACCGCTCGATTGAGATTCGCATGACTCAAATTGGCATGGCTCAGATTGACTCGGTTCAGCGAAGCATGAATCAAGATAGAACGGCGCAGATCTGCTCCGGTTAATTCTGCATCACTCAGATCTGCTCCCATAAGGTTGGCATTGGAGAGATTGGCGTGGGTCAAATTTGCTCCACATAGTGCCGAGCTAAGCAAAGTAGCGCTGCCTAAGCTGGAGCTGATCATGGTAGCTCCATTCAACAGCGCACCGTTCAAGTTTGCATTGCTGAGGTCGGTTGCATTTAGATCGGCGTAGCGTAAGTCAGCATTGATCAATAATGTCTTGATCAGATTTGCTCCGCTCAGGTCGCACTGGTAGAGCTGAGTACTACTTAAATTTGCACCCGCAAAATCTTTTCTGGAATTAAGACCTGCAATCCTTGATAACTCAATTAGGTCATCTGTATTCGCTTCAATAACGCGCCGGATCGATTCTAGAAGCTGCTCGTAAGATTCTTCATCATCGCTGACTTCTGCGGCACGCTGGATTAGGTCTAAGAGTCTTTGGCGAGATTTTTCATCCGGCACATCTTAACTTGCTCGTTTTGAATAACTTTTTGACTTTACCTTTGCTTCCCAAAGCGCAACCATTGTTTCAACGACAGCCCGCTTGTTGGGGCTGAGGTTCTCGGGGAGCAGATTTTCCAGATCGGATAAGTGATTTGAATCACCGCTTTGGCTCACTGACTGGATGCCAGTCACTTCAGACTTGGATGTTCTGTAGTTCGAGTTTTGGAATCCGATGGGTTCTGGTTGAAACATGATGTAAGTCTAGTAGTAGGAGGTGGTATGCCGAGTGATTAAACGCTTGAAACCCTCTGAAATGATGGTAAAAGCTCAATCTGAGAATTTACCAAGAACGACTTTAGAGTTTGACAAACTGACTTTGACTCAGCAAGACACTGGCTGGGCACTATATTAATTCGCTGGCGTGTGTCAGTCTGGCCCCATTAACAGCTACCTTTCACTAATCAACTCGACCTCATGTTTGTAACTCTATAACATTTTACCAGAGGAAAGAGGTTGCTGTCGTAGTTCTATATACTTCAGGTTACCCAATCTTCTAGAAAGGATTATACGTCTGAATGGGGGATTCATCAGAAATTTATGAGGAGGCTGGGTCCTTAAAGTTGGGATTGCCTGACATTTACCTGATCCGTGCAGTGAGTCAGCGATTAGGCATGTCTACCGCTGTGAGAAATCGAGTTAAGACGGGGATGAAGAAGAGATTGAGGGAAAATTTTTGCTAAAGATCTTCTAAAAGCCGAAAAGCGTTACTTGCGACCAAGCAACGCCTTACTATTTTTCGGACATTTTTAAAGGCTTAAAAAGACTTAACCAGTTGAGGCTCAATGCAGGACTTTGTTCAAACTCATACGAACAAAATAACTTGTCCCCATCGGGAGCTTAGCTGAAACTAGCGTGACTCCGATCGTAGCTGGACGTAGAAGCAGAGAGGGGCTTGCCTTGAATATGATTCCAAAAATGAGTCGATTCACTGGGCATTCCAACTTCAGCAGCACTGCGAGTCAGCATACTTTGTTGGCGGTTCTTGATGAGTTGGTGATGACGAACCATCAATGCACGGGCTTGATCTTGAGTAGACATAGAGTGCTCCTCGCTGGTGTGAAATTTATTTCTTACACTGCTAATATACCAGAAATTTCTGTATTGAAAGCTACAAAATTGGATCTTGCAATCAAAATTAATAATGTTCTTAGATTTAGAAGCGTGTGACTTGCCGCGCGATCGCGTCAAACGGTAAGCTCAGACAGCCAAAGGTTTGCTGCTGCGTTTCATCGCAGTGGAGCAACGTAGTGCGATCAAGGGTCGCAGGAGAATTGAGATGGCAACGAGCGATGAAAATTGGATTGAAGTCGGTTCGTGGACCTGGTTTTATCGGCAAGCGGAGCCAATCGGCAGAACCGATCGCTCACCTGTGTTGCTCCTGCATGGGTTGCCGTCGCAAAGCTACAGTTGGCGGGAAGTGTTGCCTGCTTTGTCGGCGCAGGGATTTTGGGCGATCGCACCCGATTGGTTGGGGTTTGGCTTTTCGGCAAAGCCTGATCGGCGTGAGTTTGCCTATACTCCGGATGCTTTTATCGCTGCACTAGAAGATTTTTTGACCGCGCTGAAAATTGAGCGGTTTTCCTTAGTGGTACAGGGCTTTTTGGGGACTGTCGGGTTGCAGTATGCGTTGCGTCATCCGGAACAAGTTGAGCGGGTGATGATTTTGAATGCGCCAATTACCTCGGTGGCTAAACTGCCCTGGAAGATTCAGCAGTTGGGGATGCCCCTGTTAGGAGATGTGTTGACCCAAGATCCGTTGTTAGTCGATCGCACCCTGGAGGGGGGAGGAGGCTACCGAGTAGAAGATGATGATCTGGATGTTTATCGGCGTCCTTTTTTAAAAAGCTCAGATGCGGGACGATCGTTGCTAGCAACAGTGCAAAATCTTCAGCTCAAACAAATCACGGCAGAAATTGAGTCCGGTTTTTTGCAGTGGACTCAACCAGTTTTGGTTGCTTGGGGGATTCGAGATCCCTGGCTACCCGTAGTGATGGCACAAAACTTTGTCCGATCAATTCCGGCGGGGGAATTGACAGAATTGGAAGAAGTGGGTCACTATCCGCAGGAAGATTGGCACGAAAAGGTAACTGCTGCGTTGCTGCAATTTTTGCGGCAGCAGTAGTCTACGACAAAACCCATATTCTTCCTTAATGCCGCTCCATTTTGTTGAATCTGGATCTAGAAATGGAGTATGCATCGGGGCAAGTGAAATGGCATTGGACATTGCAAGATTTTTTAGAGCCTGTAACCCTAGTAAGACGCTGATGGTGGGTAAGCCTGAAGACCGTCAGTATTACATTGATTTTGCTCCGGTTCGGGGAAGCAATATTATTCGGGAACTGGGACGGACAATTACTTTTTCTCCGAACGAACCTAACTGTCAGTTGTTCACGGGGCATATCGGTTGTGGCAAGTCAACGGAGTTGCTACGGCTCAAGTTTGACTTGGAGCAAGAAGGTTTCCATGTGGTTTATTTTGAATCGGACAAAGATCTTGATATTGGCGATGTCGATATTAGCGATATTTTGCTAGTAATTGCCCGACAGGTGAGTGAGAGTTTACAAGCAGTCAAAATTAAGTTGCAGCCGGGATACTTTACCAATTTATTTGTTGAGATTGGCAAATTTTTGAGAACCCCGATCGATGTTGGTTTTGATGCGGAACTTTCGCTAGGCATTGGCAAGATTACGGCAAAGACGAAAGATAGCCCGGAACTCCGTAGCCAGCTCAGGCAATACTTGGAGCCTCGCACCAACAGTGTTTTAGAGGCGATCAACCAGGAATTGTTAGAACCTGCGGCGCGACAGTTGCAACAGCAGGGCAAAAAGGGATTGGTCGTGGTGATTGATAATCTTGATCGTGTGGACAATTCTCGCAAACCATCGGGACGTACCCAACCAGAGTACTTGTTTGTCGATCGGGGTGAACAGTTGAAAAAACTGAGATGCCATCTGGTTTATACGATCCCTTTGACCCTCGTATTTTCGAGCGACTTGGGTCCGTTGACCAATCGCTTTGGAGTTAAGCCGAAAGTATTGTCTATGGTGCCGATCCGATCGCATGATGGCAGTCCTCACCAGGAAGGGATTTCGTTGTTGCGGCAGATGGTCTTAGCACGGGCTTTTCCAGAAGTCTCTCAAGACAAGCGATTGAACCATATCACCGAAGTTTTCGATAGTCCCGAAACGCTCGATCGCTTGTGTCAGATTAGTGGGGGACATGCTCGGAGTTTGCTGGTTTTGCTGTACAGCTGTTTGCAGCAGCAAGATCCCCCGATCTCTCGTGCTTGTCTAGAAAATGTTATCAAGGGGTATCGGGAAGACCTAGCGTTAGGAGTCACCGACCAACAATGGCTGCTGCTGAACCAAGTCAAGCAATTGAAAACCGTAGGCGATGAGCCAGAGTATCAAACCTTACTTCGTAGTTTGTTTGTGTTTGAGTATCGGGATAACCAGGGGCGCTGGTTTGATGTAAATCCGGCGTTGATGGAAGTGAAGGAGTTACAAGGGTAAGAGATGTTGAATCAGGGATAAGTGTCTACGATGAGTGACGCCAATCAGGCTGATGATATCGTCTTGGCGAATGAGCGATCGCTCAACACACTTGTGCGAGCAATTCGACTGTCTCAAGGAGAATTTGCGCTGATTCTAGTGCGTTGTAATTATGCTTACTTGAGAGCGCAGTTAATACAACAAGTGCAGACTCTGTATCCGTTGCCCGTTCAGGTATTACAGTTACCAACTTCGGTTAAAACCCTCTATACCACCATCCACAGCGAACTAGAAACCCAGCAACCCCAAGCATTGATGGTGGTGGGTTTGGAGTCCGTGACTGAAATCGACCATGTTTTGATCTCGACAAACCAAATTCGGGAAGAATTCCGCAAAAACTTTTCCTTTCCGCTGGTTTTGTGGGTAAACGACGAAATTTTGCAAAAACTGATTCAACTGGCACCCGATTTTAGAAGTTGGGCGGCGATTTCTATCACCTTTGAAGTGGCGACTGTAGATTTGCTGAACAACCTTCGTCAGTCTGCGGATGCCGTATTTAAGGCAATTTTGGCGGTTGGAGCCGGTCGATTCTTGGATAATGCCTCTCTGAGCCAGATTTTGGGAGGTTACCAGCAAATCGAAACCGAACTGGCAGTATCAGAGTTGCAGCATCGTGGGCTAGAGTTGGAACCCGAATTGGCGGCTAGCTGGCAGTTTTTGCGGGGGCGAGCAGAGGACACCAGTGGTGACAAAGCCCTGGCTCGGCAATATTACGAACAAAGTCTGGCATTTTGGCAAGCGCGGGTCAACGCACAGACTCCAGCAGCATCGGCAGATATCGAGCGATTGGGCTGTGTCCTGTTTTACTTGGGTTTGTGGTGGCGGCAATATGCCAGTAATCATCGGGGCAAATATCGCGAATCTTGCTCAAAAGCGAGAGATTATTACGGGCAATGTGTTAATGGATTTCGCTTATCGCATCAGCCTGAACTGGCAGCACGGTTTATCAACTCGTGGGGGGAGGTGTTGACTCGTCTCGATGCGATCGCTGAACTGGAGATGGTTGCAAAACTGGCGACTGAATTACACGAGATCTATTCTGAACCGATTCGGCGCGCCTATGGATATGCGCTGCTTGCAGAGGTTGCCTTAAGAAAAGAGAATTGGGCAGAAGCACGTCACTATGCTGAATGGGCGCTCAGTGTAAATTCTGAACCGTTTAAGTCCACCATTAATTGGGATTGGGATAGGCACTATTATCGCAATTTCTATTTGCTCTTACTGGCACAAGCAAAGCAGCATTTGGGACTCATTGCCGAAGCGATTACCCATCTGCGCACCGCTCAATTAAAAAGCAATCCGCAACACGATCCTTCGCTCTACTTACGGATTTTGGCAACCCTGCGATCGCTTTATTTTGAGCAGGGGCAATATCTAGATGCCTTTCGGATCAAGCAAGAGCAGCGGCTGATTGAGCACAAATATGGGTTGCGAGCATTTGTGGGGGCCGGTCGTCTGCAACCGCCCCAGCAGGCAATGAATTTGGGGTTGGCACCCGTCGATTCCGATTTAGGAATTGCCCAGGAACTTACTGCCTCAGGTCGCCAGCCCGATATCAATCGCTTGATGGAACGTATCAGTCGTCCAGACCACAAACTGATTGTGATCCATGGGCAGTCTGGGGTGGGAAAAAGCTCGATCATTCAAGCCGGACTCATTCCGGCGTTACATCAGATGACGATCGAAGCGCGGGATGTGATGCCGATTTTGATGGAAGCCTATCCTAATTGGGCAAAGAATTTGAGAAGACAACTTGCCGCAGCTTTGGGAGAAGCAAGGAAGCTCAACTTTCCCACGACACTCAATCCGGTAATGGCAATTTTGCAACAATTGAAGCAAAATATTGAGTTGAATTTATTAACAGTTTTGATTTTTGATCAATTTGAGGAGTTCTTTTTTGTCTATCGAGACAAAGAACAACGTCAACCGTTTTATGAATTTTTGGGTGAGAGTCTTAATATTTTTTATGTCAAAATCATCTTTGTTATTCGAGAAGACTATCTTCACTATTTATTGGAATGTGAACGATCGATCAAATTGGAAGTTATTAACAATGATATTCTAGGCAAAGATAAACGATATTATTTAGGCAATTTTTCAACTGAAGAAGCCAAAGTTATTATTCAACATTTAACTGAACGCCCTCAGTTTTATTTAGAGCCAGCGCTGATCGATCAATTGGTGGCGGATTTGGCTAAAGAACAGGGAGAAGTGCGTCCGATCGAGCTACAGGTGGTCGGTTCGCAGCTTCAGGATGACCAAATTACAAAACTCGAAGAATATATTCAATTAGGCGAGAATCCCAAACAAGAATTGGTCGATCGGTTCTTGGAAAAAGTAATTGAAGATTGTGGCCCGCCGAATGAAGAAGTTGCCCGCACAGTTCTGTTTCTACTCACTGATGAAAACAATACTCGTCCGCTCAAAACTCGAGCTGAACTGGCAACGGACCTGGTAGAAACTGAACAACTTGAGGAAAAACTAGACCTGGTTCTCAAGATTTTAGTTGATTCAGGCATCATCTTTTTATTGCCTGAAATTCCGGCTGAACGATATCAATTGGTTCATGATTATTTAGTAGCACTGATTCGGCAAAAGCAGGAACCGGCTCTGCTTGCCCAAATTTCCAAATTGCAAAAACGGGACGAACAAAATCGGGCAGAAATTGAACAATTACGTAAAGCCAAAGAATTGTTGGAGGCATTGACCCGGGAAGAAAAGCTCAAGACCGATCTGGAAATACAGCGCATTGAACAACGGCGCATTGAAGAAGAATTGGAACGGGCCCGCCGGCAACGAAAAATGGTTACCCGCTTTGCCTGTGTGGTCGGGTTTCTCGCAGCCTTGGCAGCAGGGGCAACCCTCGTGGCTTATGAGCAACGCCAGCGTGCTGCGATCGCCGAGGTGCAAGCTACCAGTTCCTTGGCGTTGGCAACCTTCCTCTCGAATGATCAACTAGGGGCTTTGGTGACCAGCATTCAAGTCGGTAGACAACTTCAAGCTGTCGAGGTACCCGATCGCACCCAGGTGGCAATTTTGGGGAACTTGCAACAGGTGGTTTACAACGTGCAAGAACACAACCGTCTGGAAGGGCACAGCTCCTGGGTCAACAGTGTGAGCTTTAGCCCGGATGGACAACGGTTGGTCTCTGCCAGTGCCGACAATAGTCTCATTCTCTGGAGCAAAGTCGGCAAGCTATTGAAGGTGTTGAAGGGACACTTGAATCGGGTTAACAGCGTGAGCTATAGCCCGGATGGGCAACTCATTGCTTCGGGTGGAGATGATAAAAATATTCTGCTGTGGAGCCAGGATGGAAGGAATCTGAAAACGCTGGTGGGACATACTAACTCAGTCACTAGTGTCAGTTTTAGTCCAGACAGTCAGACAATTGCTTCTGCCAGCGATGACAACACCATTAAGCTCTGGAGTCGGCAAGGTGAGCTGCTGAAAACTTTGATTGGACATACCGATCGGGTCAAATCGGTCAGCTTTAGTCCTGATGGTGAACAAATTGTTTCAGCGGGATGGGATAAAACCATTCGACTCTGGAATCGGGAAGGAAAACTACTCAAAACCTTATTGGAGAGCGATCGGGCCACAGCTGCCAGCTTCAGCCCGGATGGAACCCTGTTAGCTTCTGGCGGTTGGGATAGTACCGTTAAGCTTTGGGATCGCTCCGGTCAATTGCTACAAACCCTGAAGGGACACACCAATCGGCTACAAAGTGTGAGTTTTAGCCCGGATGGTCGCACCTTGGTGTCTGCTAGTGCCGATAACACGGTCAAACTTTGGGATCTGGAACGCCTGCAGGTGGAACCCAAAACCCTGGCTGTGCGGGAAGTGATCGGTGCTAGCTTTAGCCCAGATGGGACGTTTGCCACGGTGGGGGCAGATAATTTGGTGCGGCTCTGGAGCTTGCAGGGCATTGAACCCAACACGCTGAGGGGACATCAAAGTCCGGTGATCAGTGTGCGGTTTAGCCCGGATGGCAAGCAAATTGTGAGTGGGGGGGATGTGGGCACGAATGCCGATAATTTTGCCCGAAGTAGCGGCAAGGTAATTCTCTGGACAGGGGATGGTCAGGTGATCAGAACGTTTTCGGTGGAGGGAGGGGTTGCCAATGTCCAATTCAGTCCCGATGGGCAGACGATCGCTGCTGCAGTCAATCCACTCAATGCTGCTGATACGTCTGGTCAGGTGTTGCGTTGGAAACAAGATGGAACTAAACTGGGCATCTTTCCGGCCCAAGGCGAAGTTACCAGCCTAAGCTTTAATCCGAATGGGCAGACGATCGCCCTTGCCGAAAATCCAAGTTCGACCCAAATTGCTGCCAACGATCGCGTTCCTGTGCGTCAATTTTCTGGGCAAATCAGCCTGTGGAATCTGAGTGGACAAAAATTGAAAACCTTTGCAGCGCATGACGATCGCATTACCAGTATTAGCTACAGTCCCGATGGGCAACTCATCGCTTCTGGGAGTTGGGACAATACCGTGAAGCTTTGGACAGCCGATGGAAAGGTGGTGAGAACCCTGAAAGGGCATACGGGACAGGTGACGAATGTGCGGTTTAGTCCCGATGGTAAGACGATCGCATCCACCAGTTATGACACCACTATCAAGCTCTGGAACCTGGATGGCAAAGAACTGCAAACCCTGAAAGGACATACCAGCACGGTAACCAGTGTTGATTTTAGCCAGGATGGCAAAAAACTGATTTCTGCCAGCTCGGATGGCAATATTAAACTTTGGGACCCCACGAAAGGAGCGGTTTTAGCAAGCTTGAAGCGCAATAATAGCACGGTGAATAGTGTCGTCTTTAGTCCGGATGGTACGATCGTTGCCTCTGCCAACGCCGATCAAACGATTGTTTTGTGGAATTTTAATCTGGAAGACGTGTTACTGCGCGGTTGTCAGTGGTTACAAGACTACTTGAGCAATAACCCCCGTATCAGCCCCATTGATCATCCCCTTTGCAATACAGGGAGCGGTTCCTGAACAGATATCGCTTTTATAAGAGCATCAATTCTTAAGTTCTAAGACTTGCGTTTTTTTAGAGAAAGACCGATATGATTGAATTTTTATTCCTTAGTTTAAAGTCCAAAATCTAAACCTATGGTACAGTCGGTTTTTGAAGTTCCCAAAGGGATTACGTTTGAGCAGGGGCTGGCGCTAACTCAAGACTTGTTGACAGAAATTGAACAGGGCAATGGGTCGGAAGCCGAAATTGAGGCGGCGATCGCCAGCCTGGTCAGCAGTGAAAATGGAGCTAGAGCCTTTTTTGTAGTTTATTTAGCGGGATCGAGTTCCCTGGCAGATGATCCGTCTTCTGGCATCATTCGTGCTCTTCAAACGGCTCCCGAAGTGGTCGCTGAATTGTTGGTCAAAAATCTGGCAATGTCTACCGCGATGGCTATCACGCATCACCGAAGCCATGCGTCCGAAATGGCTGCAGGTTCTGAGCGGGTTGAACGCCGCACTGTCAGATTAATTCAACAAGTTCAGTTACCCCTGGTACGAGAAAAAGCCCAGGCTTTGCTAGAAAGTTTGACACTGGGGAGTGGTCATTATCAAGGTTTTCTCGATCGCTTGGGTTACGATGTCGAACAACGGCAGGCGATCAGGCAAAACCTTAGGTACCTGCTGGCAGATGATTAAGCTTTCTTAAGAGCTAAAGTTAACCCATCCGAAATGGGCACCAGACTAAGGACAATACGCTGATCATTATGCAGCTTCTCGTTAAAGCTACGAATTGCTTGAGTATCCGCATCCTGACTGGTGCGATCGAGCACCCTACCAGACCACAAAACATTATCGACTGCTATCAGCCCGCCCGGTCTTAACAATTGCAAGGCTTTTTCGTAATAATTGGCATAATTTCCCTTATCTGCATCAATAAAGGCAAAATCAAAGGTGTCAGTTCTACCTGCTGCAAGTAAACTGTCCAGTGTTTCCAGGGCAGGAGCTAACCGTAAATCGATTTTGTCCGCCACGCCTGCGGCTTGCCAATAGCGACGGGCGATCGTGGTAAATTCTTCACTCACATCACAAGCTATCACTTTCCCGGTTGCTGGCAACGCCTGTGCCACACAAAGCGTGCTGTAACCCGTAAATACGCCAATCTCTAGGGTTTGAGTCGCCCCCATCAGTTGAACTAAAAACGCCAAAAATTGCCCCTGATCAGGCGTAATTTGCATCATTGCTAAGGGATGATTGGCAGTTTCCTGACGCAGTCGCGCCAATACGGCTGATTCTCGCAAAGAAACTGAAAGCAAATAGTCGTGGAGCGCTTTGCTTAAGCCGAGACTTTTTTCAGACATTTGTTTGCACGATTCCTGTAACACTTAAGTAAAGAGTCTGTTTCTATCGGAAATTCAGCAGCATCAGGGGGACGGCTCCAGCCTATACTAACGATGGAGAATTCAGAGGTAAGCCTTCAATCGGAATGAAAGCTTTGAAAGTGTTGTTGCGATCGTTGCTGCTACTTGTTTTAATCGGATTCCTGAGCGCTTGTGGCACAGCAGGGATTCCGCCCAGCAAACAGATTGTGAAGCGGGCGATCGCCCTTCAGGTCAGTGAAGCCCAAACCCTGCTCACTGAGGAACTGCGCCTCCATTACAATCGTCCACCCAGTCTGAATATTAGCCAGGTATCGGTTCAAGAGCAAATCCCTCTGGTGATTCAAGATTTACCGGCTTATCATCTGCGCGGAACCTACACCGTCACCCTCAAATTCCCAAACCGCCAAGTTACTCAGCAAGACAACGGCTTTGACCTATATCTGCAAAGTCAAAAAGAACTTAAAACTTGGCGGTTAGCTCGGCTCCAGGCAACTGAGGAAGAAACATCCCCCCAATGGGTCACTCAATTGATCCCACCCCGATGACAGCAACTTAGGGTTCGTGGCAAAATTTCAAAAATGAGGAATCCGCTTAGGCATTGCCTTTGCTAGCACAGGTTGAGGTTTTTCAACCTGCCATTTGAGATGTTTGATTGCCACACTTGCCGCTTTTGCCACATCTCCTGAGGAATTTCTGAGCGCAGATTGTAGCAATGGCAAAACTCGCTCTGATTGAATTTCTCCCAATGCCACGATCGCGGCTTGACGAACCGAAGCTTGTTGAGAGTGGAGCAACGGCGCCAAGACCGGAATCATTTGCTGAGTTTCTACTCTTACTGGATTTGCTTTGGCAATTTTGCCCAAAGCATTTACAGCAAGGCTTTGTACCTCGTGTTCTGAATGATTCGCATACCGAAGCAACTGAGGCACATACTGCACTTGTTTAGAATTTCCCCACAAGGTAATGTTTTCTTCCACCTTTGCAGTAAGCAAGCGGCTGTGCTCACTTTGCTTAGAATGCGTCACCTTCTCGCTCAATGTCTCAACAGATGAGATAACCGCCTGAGCTGCTTCCGCCAATGAACTCCTGACTTCTGCAACCTGGTGCATTAATGTTTCAATCGGTGGAGTTTCTAACTCAGGTGCGGCAGGTTTGGCTGTCAGGACTGAGGACGGTGCGGAAGATGGAGATGTAGATGGGGAAGGTGGTTGGGAAGGCTTGGCAACTGCATTTTGCGATCGGTTGCCGATAAAAAATCTAATCAATCGAGAGAAAAATCCCATCATTGTTCTCCTGTCGCAATCATAAGGTTTAAAGTTCAATCAGGCTCTCGGCAATCAATTGATCAAAATGTGGACAGTTTTGTCACTTCCTTCCTAAGAATTCAAAACGCCCAACTTAAAACCGATAAACTCAACAGCTTCGCCTTTCCCTACAACCTTCCGGTCACGGTTGCCCAAAGATATTTTTTGAAGTCGGTAGAACTCAAATTCACACGCATTTGTCGTGACCAGGTATAAACATCAAAACTGACCTGTGCCGGTTGAATGGAAAATCCACCAATTAAGCCGATCCAGTGGTTAGGTACTGCAACCGCAGGGGGTTTGTTGGTCAGCATGCCCTCAGCCGTGATCAACGCAAATGCAACGCCCCCCGCCGCGATCGCTTGCTGTGCATCCGCCAGGGCATTAAAATCACCGAGCAAATAGGCATGGTTATATTTCACTTTGGAATAGCCTAATATCTCTCTGACCCAACCCTTCATTTCCCAAGATTTGGTCATGCCAGTCAGGTTGCGGATCAGGTCAGGAGAATTTGGTTCAACTGGAAACAAAATAGTCTCTGATTCGCGTAGAGTTGACAACACCATCCAATCTACTTGTCCCATGTGCAGATCTCCTCGACTGTCTTGACGCAATTTGTCAGGAGCTGTTAACCAATTCTGATAGCCATGAAATCCACCCATCAAAAAAAGGCTCTGGCACATTTCTACATATCGTACGGGTTGTTTGTAAATTAGCTCAAACAACACAGCAGATGGGCCACAAAAGGGTTGTCCTCCCTGGTTGACCTGAAACGGATTTTGGACTCGTGCCCGCATCTCTGCGATGACTGTTGCTTTGGTGAGAAAGGGCCAAGCGCTGGGTGCAATTGATTGCTCAAACTTAGCGATCGCTGCCATCGCCTGTTTTTGCAATTCGGGATTTGGCAGATAAGCGTTGGTCGGCGGATTTGTTGTTGTCACTCGTTACCTCAACTCGCTTAAATAAAGATGACACCTAAGATCCATCAAGCCGCAAAATCATCGATTCTGGCAACTCTCTTTACCGACTGTTACCCTAATTCGCTGTAAGATCCCCTAAACTGAAACAATCTTGACCTCGATTATAAGCAGGTCGGCGGTTTCTCAATGATTTATATCAGGGGTCTACTGCGAGAAACCTAGAGAAGTTGTTCCCTCCAAAAGTGAGTGACAAACACACGCAATATTTCTGTGTCGCTCAATATTCTTTTACAATTTTTAGCCACCTAATTGTCGCTGCCCTTCGCAAGTGTTCGCTGATTAAAGACTGATTCCCAGGTCAACCCTTATAATCACGGAGTAACTTTTAAATGCTCTGTTGTGATTGCCATCTATCCTGGTAGTTTTGACCCAATTACGCTTGGTCATCTCGATATTATTGAGCGAGGCTGTCAGCTTTTCGATCGGGTTGTTGTAGCCGTTCTACGAAATCCGAACAAGACGCCACTCTTTACAATCCAGGAACGGATGGTACAAATTCGCAACTCGACTCGTCACCTATCCAATGTGGAGGTTGATAGTTTTGATGGTTTGACTGTAACCTACGCTCAAAAGCAGGGAGCTACCGTCTTGCTGAGAGGATTACGGGTTCTGTCCGATTTTGAAATGGAGCTACAAATGGCTCATACTAACAAGACGCTCTCAGAGAAAATTGAAACTGTTTTTCTGGTAACTTCTAATGAATACAGTTTCCTGAGTAGTAGTCTGGTCAAAGAAATCGCTAAGTTTGGCGGTCCAATTGATCATCTTGTCCCCAAAACTGTTGCTCTAGACATCTACAGATGCTACGCCAAGACTCATCCAGTATCGATTCCGAAGCCCGACTCAACTCTTATCCCCGATCTGCTCACAAAGCAGATGCCTCCGGAGACAATTTACGAACAGGGGGGGTAGATATCCAACGGGAACTTAACCGATTAGAGGAAATTGTTCTCGACAGTCCCCGAATTCCGCTCACTCGCCGTACGGTGATCGATGAGGAAGTATTGTTGGATCAGTTAGAGCTGATTCAACTCAACTTGCCTGAAGCGTTTCATGAAGCGCAAGAAATCGTCCGGCAACGTGAGGATATTTTGCTACAAGCTCAGCAATATGCCCATGAACTGATGGAGGGGGCTGAACATCAGGCAACGCAAATCGTGGATGAGTCGCAAATTCTCCGGCACGCAGAGCTAGAGGCGATGCAACTCCGCCAGCGTGTACAGCAGGAGTGTGAAGCAATTCGAGAACAAGCGATCGCTGAAATTGAACGATTGCGCCTGCAAACTCAGCAGGAGCTAGATGAAATGCGCCGCCAAGCGATCGCTGAATGCGAAGAAATTCAAAATGGTGCCGATCAATATGCCGATCGCGTCCTTCAAGACATGGAAAAGCAACTCAGCGATATGATGCGGGTTATTCGCAATGGACGCCAACAGTTGCAAGGGGAAATTCAACCTTCCCGTACCCGCGATCCGAATACAAATGTCACAGCTCAGCGTCCTGCTGCCAGAAGTCGGGAATAAGGCTGAGATGGGGAAATATTAAGTGTTTGCTGCTTCCTGCTGAACCTTTGACCTGTGCCACACAGTAGATGGTAAGTAGTTACGCTAAATTAAATTGAAGATGTTTTTGGGGGTGGAGGCGGTTTTACCCCCTCCCTGGGGGCAGAGCCCCCAAACCCCTTTCTTACAATTAATTAAAACTGCCTACTTGCAGGTCGGCGTGGGTAAGGCATTTATCTACTCAAGAAATTAAAACAGCTTCTTGCGCTGATAGAAATATTTTGAAGCTTTAAATGATTTCTATGAAGAAATCTATCCTATGTCGGGCAGGCATCTTGCCCGTGACATGAGCGAAATACTCACACTCCAAATTTGAAATTCTGGAATAGAAATCGCCTTATAGCTATATTGTCAAAGTTTTTGCGATCGTCCGCAATTTCCCTTTGACTCAATAAATCCGCTTCTAGGATCACCGCCACTGATTATGGTTGGGATAAAAGTAAATCCACAGCACAGCAGGCGATCCACAACACAGTAGAATTGCCCCGATCGGGAATTATTCTGCGAGTTGACAACTCGCGAATAAGAAACTGTCTCCCGATAATAAATGATATCCCGCTTAATCGATTCGGA
The DNA here is from genome assembly GCA_019359045.1 of Scytolyngbya sp. HA4215-MV1. GTDB lineage: Bacteria > Cyanobacteriota > Cyanobacteriia > Leptolyngbyales > Leptolyngbyaceae > Scytolyngbya. The sequence goes on along the minus strand of JAHHIA010000006.1, from coordinate 221,223 downwards.
GGTTATAGGGTAGACGGGCATAGATCCCCAGGGGATCATTCATTCCACTCCAGATCGAAAGCTCTGCTTTGAAACGCTTTAACTCTGCCGACACGGGATCAGATTTTACTTTTCGAGAAGAATCTTCTCCCGCCAGACTTTCGAGAATCCGTTCCTCTAAAGTACGAATGCGAGGATATTCTTCTACATGCCAGTTATTCCCTAACTTTGCCTGCTTGGCTGCGGCTTGAATGGCTTTTTCCAGCCCGCCAATTTCATCCACTAATCCCAACTGTTTTGCCCGAATCCCTGACCAAACTCGTCCTTGAGCAATTTCTGCAACTTTACTACGCGGTAATTTGCGAGAGACAGAAACTTTCTGAAGAAACTGCTCATAAACCTGATCGACAATTCGCTGGTTGATCGCCAATTCTTCAGGGGTTTTCGGTCGAGAAATGGTTTCACTATCGGCATAGCGTGCAGTTTTCACCACATCCCAGGTAATGCCGTTGTTGTTAGCAAGTTTTTGCACATTCATGGACAGACCAAAGACCCCGATCGAACCTGTGATGGTATTGGGTTCGGCAAAAATGCGATCGGCATAGGTCGAAATCCAATACCCCCCGGATGCGGCATAATCGCCCATTGATACGACGATCGGTTTCGTTTTCTGCATCAACACTACTTCGCGCTGAATGATGTCAGAAGCAGAGACACTCCCACCTGGGCTATTGACCCGTAGCACTACAGCTTTTACATCTTTGTCTAGCCGTAGCTTTCGTAACTGTCTAGCGAGACGATCGCCCCCCACTTCTCCACTATTGCCCTGCCCATCGACAATTTCACCTTCGGCATAAACCACTGCAATCTCTGGCTTCGATCGCCAATTTTGCTGATGCACATCCACTGCCTCAGCATAGGTTTTGATCCCGATTTGACGAAAGGTAGAATTCTCAACATCTTGCCCGGTTAGCTTTTTCAGATCGCTCACCACTTGATCAGGGTATGCCACCTTATCAATCAAGCGTAATTTCAACGCTTCATTCGGCATCAGCACTGCTTGGCTGTCGGCGATCGTCTGCAATTGTTGGGCGGGAAGCTTGCGGTCTTTACTGACCACATTTACAAATTCTGTCCAAAGATCGTTCAATAATTGACGGGTTTGTTCTTGACTCGCAGGACTTGCCTTGGTCAACAAAAATGGCTCCACTGCTGACTTGTACTTACCGACGCGAGTGACCTGCACACCCACTCCATATTTTTGCAGAGCACCTGCAAAAAAGGTCGTTTCTGACCGTAACCCATTAAATTCCAAAGCCCCGATCGGATTCAGCACAATTGTATTTGCCACCGAACCCAAATAATATTCTCGCTTTCCCCAATCGACATTATAGGCAATAATCGGTTTGCCAGAAGCCCGGAATTGTTCGAGTGCCTCACGAACTTCTCGCAGCGTGCCGAACCCAGCCCCCCCTGATGTTGGCTCTGAACTGCTATACAAATATAGTCCGACGATTTTTTTGTCCTTGGCAGCTTCCTTCAACGAATCGAGAACGGTTCTCAGCGTAATCGCGTCACTCCCATCGCCAGACAAAGCTTCTTCCAGCGCCTGTCCAGTGCTTGAGCGTGGTTTCGCGTCTGTGATATTCAATGACAAATCAAACACCATGACAGACTTATCTTGCACTTGTGGACCCGTATCCTTAGAAGCCACAGCAAACAGCAAGATAAACAGCCCAGCCATTCCCAGACCCGCAAATAAGGTCAGTCCCAACAGGCTAGCAGCAGTATATTTTAAAAAATCACGCATTGAGGCAATCGATCGCAAAGGTGAACTGTTCAATCAATATAGCGATTCTAACTGTTTTGTGAAAAAGGCTTCGGTTAGATTTCGCTTTCATTGCACACTGTCTAGCCTTGAGACAAATCACAAAGAGCAGGAACTTGATGATAGGTGTCAAGGAAAATCATCTCTATGAGTGGGATTGCACTTCAGGATTTGTCCCAACGATGAGATATTGCGATCCTCGATGGCTTGGTTACTCTCCCAATCGGATTTATCTCCGCAAATTCCACAGTTCTTTTCTTCACCAACATTCAGACTTCCTGGATTTCACCCTAGGGAATTTTTGTGCAATTTAGTTAGATAGAGCTAATAAATTGTTTTGGGGCATTCCTCATGTCACTAGAATTCACCCCCAGCGATCGGTTGATTCTTGAAAAGCTTCGTTTAGAAAGATTGTGCACTTTCTTCCCAGAAACACTGCCACTTTGCGCCATTCAGATCGATCGACACAACACGCTCACGCTGTACTGTCCTGAACCGTGGATGGTTGACCAACTATTGAATGAAATTGAAGCTTTGCAATGGTATGCATGGATTACGGTGGGTGTCTACCGCATTGCTGTTTACTATGCTGACGAAGAAATCTATACGACTGCAACCTATGGTCTGTTCAACCAGTCTCATCAAATCATTGGTTGACCTGCGCCCCGTCGCCGATCTAAGCATATAGTTAATATTTTTGAAGGTCTTACTAAATCAAGCTTTCAAAAGATTAACCGCCTTTTTGAAGCACTACCTCCTTTCCTTACAAGTACTGAAAAGTTGAGTGCCATTGCACCTCGAAAAGAGCAGCAATGGCATTTTTATTTGGTTAGTTAGCCTGGCAATTTGAGGCTCAAATGTCTTTCTATAGCGATCCTATCTGGATCGCTATAGAAAGGATTCCGCTGGAATCCTTTCTTACAAAGTCCCTTAATCTCATAACTGATTTAGGGCTGCTATAGTCGATCAAATTGATAGCCTCAAATTCTATCAAGCAGGCAGAATGTCAAAGTTTACGGTCTGCTCAGCATTTCCTCATCACTCCTTTAACTCATGACGCCTCAAAGCGCTTACTCTAGTTTTAGAGGGCTTAATCGCCCGTCGCTACATCAAAAACGAGACGGACAGTTTGAGGGGGCTCATAACTGTCCGTCTTGCTTTGGGGGCTTACTGATTACCTCAACTCCCAAAACATTGATTTCGGAATGAAAAAAGAGAAATCAAAAATCGTCAAGATTCGGTTAGATCGCTATCATTTGCCCTATTGGCATTGCTGATTCCATGGATGAACTGAGAGTTGGATGAATGGAAACTCCCTTTCCATTCATCCTGACCTCGTTATTGACTAAACCAGGGTGACGTTAATTGCAAAGAAATCAATGCCCAAACCTTGGTTGCTGTTATTCAGACGACCCGCAGAGTTTTCACCTAATGCGTTAGGTTGGTCGATAATAAAGCCAATATAGTAAGTTCCACTGGCAGTAAATAATGAACCACTCAAGTTGAGCGTGACACTTTGCGCTCCCGAAGTTGCACCGACAGTGAGCAGATTGGTTGCGCCATTAAAATCCTCTTCACTCAAGAATGTATCCGAGCCAAAAACGATTTGGTTGTCAGTTGACAGCAAGAAGGCAATCGAAGCAGTCTGTGGCCCATTTGTCACTGGGAACTGCCGAGTGCCAATATTCTTAAGCGTGTAGTTGATTGTAATAGTCTGAACTTGGGTACTCCCCGCCGTCAAAGAGATATTTGTAGGACCAGAAATACTATTGCCAGTCAGGTCGTAGGCTCGAATGCCTGTGATTCCGATCGTGTCAAACAGAACTCCCGGTTGAGCATTGGGATTGGAGTTAAAGTTGTTAGTCTCATCTACTTCTCCAGGTACCTGATTCGATGGGTCGATGATCATTCCAATGTAGTAAGTACCATTTGACCCCCAGAAGGGATCATCTGCATTCGGCAGCACCACGGAAATCGTTCCGTTTTGAGTTGCCCCAGCGGCGAGAGGGTTGATGTTTTGCGTGCCCAACAACTTATCAGTCGCGTCGAAAATCTTATCGATTGATAAGTAGAACTGAACTGTAGATGCGCCTGCTGCCGAAATCCCAGTATTTTGAATCTGATAAGTGACATTAAAGGCAGTTGGCGTAGGAGCCGGATCATTGGGATTGACTGGATTTGGTAAATCAAACGTACCGGGAACAACATTAAAGCCCCCGATCGTCCCTTGAAGATCGACTGTTTGAGTAACCAGGTTTAACCGATACTTGGCGCTGCCGCCCGCTGAAAAGACTCGAACATAGTAAGAACCTGCTGCCAAACTATTGATCTGAATAGATTCCGGATCAATGCCTGTTTCCTCGGAACTGTCAATCCGAGTACCATTCACATTCAGGATCTCGACATTGGCATCCCCGGTCAGTTGATCCACTGTCAACTGCAAACTTGTAGAGTTTCCGGTCACACTAAAGTGATAGTAGTCACTGGGTTCACTGCCACTCACAAAGTCCTTGTAATTACCATTCCCATTCAGATTTCCAACCTCGAATGCGGTTGCCAGAGAATTGCCGTCAATATCAATCCGAGGAGGTGTATCGAAGCGCGCTCTCAGGGCATCGACTCGCCAGTTGGTATCATCCACCGCGACTGGGAAGGTCACAGTTGAAGTGGGAACTGTGCCATTCATTGTCCAAATTACAGTTCTACCGCCCGGTGGCACAGTTGAACCATAATTGCGCCATACAAGATCGGTCTGGTTGTCTCCGTTAAAATCGCCCACAGCTTCAATGCGCCAGTTGGGGTCATTAACGGGTGGCGTATTTAAGGGAATAGTCGAAATGGGGTTGACTCCATTCATAGCCCAAATTACGGTTCTCCCACCTGGGGGAACTGTGGGACCATAATTACGCCACACCAAATCGGGTTTATTATCTCCCGTAAAGTCACCGACCCCAACAATCTGCCAGTTGGGGTCAGTGACTAGCACGGGCATGGTGAGGGTAGAGGTGGGTGTTGTCCCATTCATCGTCCAAATCACCGTTTTGCCCACTTCGGGACCTGTGGTGCCGTAGTAACGCCAGACGAGATCTGCCTGTCCATCATTATTGAAATCTGCAACCCCGTCGATCCGCCAATTGGGATCATCGACCGGTGGGGTATTGAGGGGCACAGTACCGGTAGGAGTGACCCCACTCATGGTCCAAATCACAGTTCTGCCACCTGGAGGCACGGTTGCACCATAGTTTCGCCAAACAATGTCAGCTTCACCATCCTGATTGAAATCACCCGTACCAGCAATTTGCCAGTCAGGCGGGGGGCTGACGGGAAAATTGACAGTAGCTGTTGGTGTGACCCCGTTCATAGTCCAGAGGGAGGTTAATCCACTGACACCTGGAGTGCCATAGTTACGCCAAACAATGTCAAAACGAGTCGTATTGCGGCTTGTTAGGCTGAGGCTGTAATTGGCATTGGTGGTGCTGTCGGTATACACCTGAAGATAGTAGACACCTGCCCCCTGATCAAAGCGGTTAATAGAGTCAGCCAGATTGCCACTGTTGTTAGAGTCTTGCAGAACAGTGGTGCCATCGCTGGCAAGCAATTTGAAGTTAACGTTGCTACCAGTGGTCAGACTATTGAGGGTAAAGTTAAGGCTGCTGCGTCCGTTTAGACGAAAAAGATAGAAATCAGGAGCACTGGTACTGACTGATTCACCTGTAATTTGGAGGTTGGTAGAAGTGGGTAGATTTATTCTACTGGCAGTTGCCAAGCTATTATTATTCGTCATAGATATCCCTCCAGATTGACAGGGGTGTCTTCAATAGACTTAACCTTCCCTCAAGTTGCAAGAATCATAAAGGTGATTCTCAAACTTCATGGAATTTTTGAGCTGCCAGGCTTTGGATGAGTAATCACCAGAACCCACAGATTTACCAATGCTACGGTATACCGCATGTTTACGGAGTGGTGTTACAAAATTGCGAACAGCTCCCAAGGGATTAGTTTTTGTGGTTATTTTCGGCCGCTGTTGAACTACGAAGTGATTTAGATTACAAAACAAGTATTATTTTATTTAGATAATATTCAGCAAGTGGTGCGCTTTAAATAGGCAAATCAAGATTATTCTAAGAAGCCGAGTTCATGAGCCTCTTGGGTTTTAATTTTTATTTGTTTGCAAATTATTTTGTAGCGTCGCTGTCTATAGGAATTCTAAATTAGTCGTGGAATAAAAATTCTTTGTGAAAGCGGGTTCCAGTTGGAACCCGCTTTCAGTATTTAAATGGCATTGCTATTTTAATAAAATTTAATTTGGAATGAGTGTTGAATCATTTTAATTTTCTTATTTTCTCAAAATAATAGGCTTTGTTAAGAAAAGTCTTAGAAATAGATTCAAAAACTATCCTAATAAATAGGGTTTTCTGCTTAAAAAAACGTCAACAATAAAGGTCTAATGTTGATTTGACTCCTTACAATTCCAAAGATTTGGCTGGGTAAATTGCTTGAACGTTAAATACCTATCGCCACCCCAAATAGCTAATTATATTCATGGGTTGTACAACGTTTTTTGATGCTGATTGATATGTTCTTTTTTAAGGAATTTTAAAAATGACAAAAGTGATTAAAAATCTTGCACTTCCTCTGATTACTGAGGAAATTGAAAACGTTTTAGATGTCTATCATCACTGCCCTTATCAGCAAGTTTATGCAGATCCTGAGTTGCGGCAATGTCTGATTTCTTATGTATTAAATTCGATACCTTCTTTCTACGTTATGATAGAGGAGGAAAATCGTTCTCAGAATTCCTGGAATTTGCTTCCTTCCAATTTTAGGCAATAGCTCCGTATGACAATTGTTCAAGAAATTCAGCAAATTACTGAAGAAAATGCAGATTAGATTAGCCAGCATATTCCGCTCGAAGCCAATGCTGGCTTAGCCGCTCCTAATTAGTTTGGGTAATATTATTTTTTGAATCTAAGAGTGGTTGCTGCCCAATTCTATAATCTGCTGAAGATATTGCGATTTCTCAAATCTTTTCTTGATGCGATCGCAAGCCCTATCATTCAAAACTGCAACTGTTCAAAAAGCTTCTCGATCGTTTGATTGCATTTCGCATTTTCTTGAAGCCATCTATTGAGTTCTATGAGTTACTCGTTCGGGGTGATTTGTATTAGGGATTGAAGCGGTTTTTGCCCAGAATTGTTAATGGTAAAGAGTTCCTGTTTGCTCTTCTCTATCGTTGAAATAAGGGTTAGCAGGTATTCTGATCGTGCTGGAAGATACTACGGGGGGTTAAGCCTTAAAGCTTCCTGATGAGAAAGATTGGTCTCACTCAATCACACAGTCTCAAAATAAGCAGTTTGTGACTAGCTAGAAATTACTATATTCTTTGCTTGAAAATACTGATGGACTTCTTCTGAGGGATGATTTAAGTGTCTTCGTCGTAGGAGACTAGTAAAGAAAAGTGGATGCCAGTGATGGGCTAACCGGGCAGGACTCGTTAAAGTAAATATTTGTCAGGGATATTTCCTAAAACGCCATTGGGCTAATAATCATGTGATGAGAAGCGCAAGGAGAACTTATGCGGGCAGTGTTGATGGCAGGTGGTTCAGGAACGCGACTCAGACCGCTCACCTGTGATTTGCCCAAACCGATGGTGCCGATTTTGAATCGGCCGATCGCAGAGCACATCATTAATTTGTTGAAGCAACACTACATTACTGAAGTGGTGGCGACGCTACATTATTTACCAGATGTGATGCGGGACTATTTTCAGGATGGCAGCGATTTTGGTGTTCAAATGACCTATGCTGTCGAAGAGGATCAACCGCTAGGGACGGCAGGTTGTGTCAAGAATATTGCAGAATTGCTGGATAAAACTTTTTTGGTAATTAGTGGAGATAGCGTTACCGATTTTGATTTAACGGCAGCGATTCGGTTTCATTACGAGAAACAGTCAAAAGCAACTTTAATTTTGACTCGTGTGCCCAATCCGATTGAATTTGGGGTGGTGATTACAGATAAAAACCATCGCATCAATCGGTTTTTGGAAAAGCCTTCAACGAGTGAAATTTTCTCAGATACGGTCAATACAGGCACTTACATTCTGGAACCAGAGGTTTTGCAATATCTACCTGCTAACCAGGAGGCAGATTTTTCCAAAGACCTCTTTCCTCTGTTGCTAGAGAAAGGAGAGCCAATGTATGGCTATGTGGCAGATGGTTACTGGTGCGATGTTGGACATTTAGACGCTTATCGAGATGCCCAGTATGATGCTTTGGCTCAGAAGGTGCAATTAGAGGTGGCATATGAGGAACGATCGCCAGGCTTATGGATTGGGCAAAACACTTATATTGATCCCACTGCCCGAATTAATGCGCCTGTGGTCATTGGGAGCAACTGCCGCGTAGGACCTCGGGTTCAAATTGAACCTGGTACGGTAGTAGGGGACAATGTGACGATCGGAGCGGATGCGGATCTGAAACGCCCGATTGTTTGGAATGGCGCAATTATTGGCGAAGAAGTGCATCTGAGAGCCTGTGTCATTGCGCGGGGAACCCGGGTCGATCGTCGAGCGCATGTTCTGGAAGGCGCGGTAGTGGGTCCTTTATCAACGATCGGGGAAGAAGCGCAGGTAAACCCAGCCGTGCGGATTTGGCCCAGCAAGCGGGTGGAGTCGGGTGCGACACTGAATATTAACCTGATTTGGGGTCATGCAGCCCATCGCAATTTATTTGGGCAGCGAGGTGTGTCTGGCTTAGCAAATGTGGACATTACCCCCGAATTTGCAGTCAAACTGGGTGCTGCCTATGGTTCTACCTTGAAATCAGGCGCACAGGTGACCGTTTCGCGCGATCAACGCAGCATTTCCCGGATGGTGTCACGATCACTCATTGCAGGCTTGATGTCAGTAGGTATCAACATCCAAAATCTGGAAGCCACTGCCATTCCTCTAGCACGAACCATGGTCTCCACGATTTCGGTCGCTGGAGGAATTCACGTGCGAGTTCATCCTGATCGCCCTGATCACATTCTGATTGAGTTTTTTGATGGGCAAGGAATCAATATTTCAAAAGCCCAGGAGAAAAAAATTGAAGGAGCTTACTTTAAAGAAGATTTTCGGCGTGCTCAAATGCAGGAAATTGGAAATGTCACTTACCCTACAGAAGTGATTGAGCTTTACAGCAAAAGCTTTGAAAAACATCTCAATATTCCGGCGGTGCAGTACAGCAATTCTAAAGTCGTGATCGACTACGTTTATGCAGTATCAGGTGCGGTGTTACCGCAATTGCTGGCAAAATTTGGCTGTGATGCAGTGGTATTAAATGCCAGTCTGACCCAAACAGCTCCTACTAACGCCGATCGGGAAGGGTTGCTCAATCAGTTGGGTCATGTGGTGGAGGCTTTGAAAGCCAACTTTGGTGTGCAAGTATCTGCGAATGGGGAACAGTTGATTCTGGTCGATGAAGCGGGTAGCCCCATCCGGGGAGAAATGCTAACGGCACTCATGACCGATATGATTTTGACGGCTCATCCCCGAGGCACTGTTGTTGTACCAGTCCATGCTTCCAGTGCAGTTGAACAAATTGCCCGTCGTCACGATGGCAGAGTGATTCGCACTAAGGCAAATCCCACGGCATTGATGGAAGCATCCCATAAGAACCCAAATGTAGTTTTAGGAGGAAGTGGCGAGATGGGATTTATCTTCCCGCAACTGCATCCTGGGTTTGATGCCATGTTTTGCATTGCCAAGTTAATTGAGATGTTGCAATTGCAAGAGCGATCGCTGGGACAATTACGCTCTGATCTACCCCGTGTTTGTCACAAAACCTATACCGTGCGTTGCCCCTGGGGAGTCAAAGGTGCATTAATGCGCCATTTAGTAGAAAGTCACTCACCAGAAAGCTTGGAACTGGTAGATGGGGTAAAGATCTTCAACCCACAGCACGACAGTTGGGTGCTTTTGCTGCCCGATGCTGGGGAACCGTTGGTTCATATTTTTGCCAACAGTCATGATCGCGGTTGGGTAGACGAAACATTGCGAGAATATCGGATTCGAGTGCAAGAATTTGTCGATCAGGATCAAGCCGGAATAGAAGATTTGAGCAGTGAAAGTATGTATTGAGGGAGGTCAGGCAATTCTAGCTATCGTTTTGATGAAAATTGCTAGAATCAATGCCTGAATCTTTTAAACACTCTTCCATATTTATTCCGGTCGAAAAATGGGTATCCTGCTAATGTTGACCACGCACAGAATGAGTCTGCCCCAGAAAATTTACCACAACTGACGAGTTGTAAAAAAGACGACCTATGAATAACTGCATTTTAATGGTGGATCTGCTTCAAGATCCAGAGCTTCGCTATACCTCAGATACACAAACCCCGATCGCCGAAATGATGGTTGAGTTTCCTGGATTACGAGCCGAAGATCCTCCTTCTACCCTCAAAGTGATTGGTTGGGGAAATTTGGCACAAGAGATCCACGAGCGCTATCATCAGGGCGACCGTGTTGTGATTGAAGGGCGTTTGAGTATGAATACTGTGGAACGTCCAGAGGGTTTCAAAGAAAAACGGGCAGAATTAACTGCCCAACGAATTCATAATCTGGTGATTTCTTCTAGCTCTCAAACTTTATCTAAAGAAAGCCCTGGAGAGTATTCAGAATCTCGTAGCTCAACCCCTGCTAAGGTCTCTCAAACGGTTTCAAATACTTCATCTGCTCCTTCAGCAAAGCCAAAAACGAACCAGCCGATCACAACTGAAGCTGACTACGATGACATTCCCTTTTAAAGCAATTCTGAATGGTTGGTAAGGCTAAGAGGCTTTGTAAGAAAGGCTTCTCTTAGAAGCCTTTCTTATCTGAAATAAGCCAACCTAAAGAGATTTCCAGAAAAGATTTTATCCTTTGCTATTGCCCTTCGACTTTACTCAGGGCAATACCTGGCTGAGCGGAGTCTAAACCAGCGGGTGATTTGTTTGCTGGAAATCTCCTCAATAAGCCGATATGCTCTCCCTAATCCGATGAGGAGATCAGATTTTGAGACCCATTCAGGATTGATTGTAAACTCACAGTTTCACATAGACGCTAAGACTACTGAAGTAGCGGATTCATAGCGCCAACAATTTTTGGTTAAATGGCACAGAGGTGACGATTTTGGGAGTGATCGGGCTGGCTATCAATACCAACTCTCGATCAACCGCGTTGCCAAAATGCAATCATGCTATCAGATCAAACCAATCTTCCGACAGAGGAACGATCGCTTCACAAATTCGGTGTAAGTCGCATTCAATTTCGCTCATATCGAATCCTTCAAACATCAATTGTAAAGCAACTGTATCTTTTTCAGAAAATTTTTGAGAAGAATCAATTGCGTGACTCGAAGCACTATTTCTTTGGAATTTGGGAGGTTTTAGGAATTGGGACATAGACTTGAGAGTAAGAACTATTCAGTCTGAGCCAGCCCCAATCTATCATCTAATTTCAAAAATTTGAGTTCCTTATCTATGGGTTCGAGATATCTTCATTTTCCATAGAAAGGGAAGCCCCACAGTTTAAATTCCGGGTTAAAGAGTGTATCTGTTTTTTGCCAAACTCGCGAAACTGTATGCTTTCTTTGAAGGGTAGAAGCGCCTTCGAGATGCCCTTTTAAGAAATTCAAAGATATTCTTTCAAAAAACTGAACACCTCATCCTCCCAGCAGGGTTCTGGCCAGAGTAAAAGTAAATAATGTGTAAAGTCTGCTTCAATTTCGTGCATTTTTTCTTGATTGAACCATGCCTCCATAATCTTTAAATCACGCTCTCTCATGGGAGCGAGGGGAGCAGCAAAACTGTCAATTCGGACAGTAGAATTGTTTGCAATGTTGCTTCTGTCTTTTCCTAGATGCTTAGAATAAGCCTCCACCGATCGCACTGTGGAATGCTGATCTTCTTCTGGAGATGATGCAATCTTTGCAGTAGGAACTCGATTAATGGGCACAGTGGGTCGGTCAAAGCAGAGGATATCGACTGGACGTTCTAGTTTTCGAGATCGTCCAATTGAAAAACTGAAGCACGGTGGTTCAGAACTCATCATGCTGCTTTGGTCTGAAGGAAGATTTGGCATGGTAAAAAAACTAAAACGACCGTGCTTTAATAGGAAAACCTTGATCGGAGTGGCTTCTCTTAAGAAGCTCAACGGCAACCGGTTACCCACGGTCAAAGCACGGGTAAGTATTTAAGCAATTGTTTGTAATAGAAACCAGGAAGACAACTGAAACCCGACTTACTCGCAGAGCCTACTGCCAAAACTAGCAATCTGCTAATCTCTAAGTCGATCGCCGAAAATCATTCGTGAGGGCGAATGTGAGCTGGGAGAAAGTGAGATCTCCAGGTTGGGGATAAACTTCCAACCCTTGATTCATTTTGCGTGAGGGATAGCGACTAAGTTTCTGGTTACTGAATATATGGATCGTTTCGTAGATGCATTTTCCCCAAAGCCGAAAATACTACACGCAAAGCCTTACATGGGTAAAGTCTTACATCTAACTTTTACGTCTGCATAACAGATTGATCGTGTCCCCGTAACATCCGATGCCATTTGCTGATTATAAGCTTGCTTTGCTGAACGTCATTATCACCCTGTCTCCCTATATTAAGGCCGCAGTCAATACTCTTTGACATCCCCCGTTTGAAGCATTTACAAAATTTGAGAAAATATCCCTTAATATCCAATAATCACCATCAATTTTTAAGCTTTACTTAATATTTTTTGCAAAACTTGTGATTGCTAGACACACTAAAAAATGCTATCAGTACAGGCTCCGACTGACGGATAATATTAGACGTGCAGCAAACATGACCAAAAGCGATCATGACTCATTCAGATCCTTTAACGGGACAGAAGATTAGTTTAAATCTGGATTACCTGAATCACAGGTTTGAGTTTGTCCATCCCAGAGATATATTGGCTTGGGCAATTCAGAATTTTCCAAAGGAATTAGTACAAATTAGTACTTTTAATGTCGATGATATGGTGATCACTGATATTTTTTATCGTCACCTACGACATCCAATCCCAGTCATTTTTTTGGATACGTTGCATCACTTTCCTCAGACTCTAGAATTGGTTGCACAGGTCAAGAAGTTCTATCATCTTGACCTGCAAGTTTGTAAACCGTTGGAGGTTGATTCACGAAAAGCTTTTGCTGCCAAGCATGGGGACGCACTTTGGATGAAGAACCTGGCGCAGTTTCATCAAATTACTAAAATTGAACCCTTACAGCGAAGGTTGGATGAGTTGGAGATTGCTGCTTGGGTAACAGGACGGCGGCGGAATCAGTCTGCAACGTATTCTGATTTGCCAGTTTTTGAGCAAGGTACGAAACAACGGCTTAAAATTAATCCGCTGGCAAACTGGACCCGAAAAGAGACATGGGCGTATGTGTTTGAATATGATTTACTCTATAACCCCCTCCATGATCAGGGTTATTCCAATATTGGAGATGAGCCGCTAACACTGCCGATCGGCAAAGGAGAGGATGAGCGAGCAGGGTGCTGGAGTGGATCAGCGGTGGGAGACGAGATTTATTCTTAGGAAATCAAAGAAACGGGTGTTTAGGTGTGAATCGGCTTTACAAAGAAATTTTGCTCAAAAAAAGGCGATCACTCAAGTCAGGCTAGGAAATCTCGGATGCACTGTAGATAGGTAGGGGCATCTTCTAGCATGGGGAAATGCGCCGTGTTGGGAATAATCGTGAATTTGACTTGCGAACTTATGCTGGCTGCCTGTTTGCCTAATTTGGCTGGAATGATGATGTCGTGTTCTCCAGCAATCAGGAGAGTTGGAACAGACAAACGGGCAAATTCTTGAGGCATGGTTTCGGCGGCTTTTTTACTGACTGAGGTGTAGACGGTACCGACAGCTGCTTCGTAGTCTGCCATGAGGAAATCGTCTAAAAACGCGCGGCTGATTGCACGAGGTAAAGAACGATGGAGGAAACGCGCCATGAAAAAACGATCAGCGAGAGGAAGCTGATAAAGCCATCGCGGGCGAAACTTGACTACATAAGTGCCAAATTTATGAAAAGTAGTGAAAGCCTTTTCTTCATATTCAAAAATCCCACTACAGGTGAGAATCGCTCTTTTCACCCGATCGGGGCATAAGTTGAGAAAAAAGACCGCGACCGATGCGCCCATGGAGTGGGCGTTTACATAGACTTGGGAAAGCTTTAGAGCATCTATGAGAGCGGTAAGATCTTCTGCATAGCTCTCCATTTCGTAAGAAAGTTTTGCTGTATTCTCAAATAATTCTGAAGAAGTGGACTGAGCAACATCTTCCCCTTTTCCCAAAGTGGCAACTTTTGCAGCATTTGCTAGCTGTAAAACGGCTAATTCTGGGTTGCTAGCGGCAAGTTGAGATCGCCCGAACCCTCGCATATCGTAAAGCAAACAATCGAATTGATCCGTAATGGCTTGGGCAGTGCTTTGCCAATAGCGAGACGACCCGCCCCAACCATGAATAAAAATCATAGTTGGTTTGCCTGTTGGAACTGCTCCCTCTGCTGTAATCCATTCGTAATAATGGTCGAAGCCACGCACTGAAATATAAGACATTTTAAAAAGAAAGATTTAGTTAAGCGTTATGAGTTATTGTCTCAAACCCACAACTCAAAACTCAAAACTCAAAACTTTATTTAAGCTATGCAGATTCTGGCTTGGGAATGGAAGAGGGATGCATAAGGAGTTCAGCAGTCGATCGCTTCTCAACCATTTCGCGAGTGATGGTACAGCGAGTCACATCCTTGCGAGAAGGCAACTCGTACATTACATCTAGCATCAACTCTTCAACAATACTGCGGAGCGCGCGTGCGCCAGTTTTGCGGCGGTAAGCTTCTTGAGCGATCGCCCGTATGGCATCTTGCTTAAACTCAAGATTGACATTGTCCATCTTGAGCAGCTTTTGGTATTGCTTCACCAGCGCATTCTTCGGCTCGGTCAAAATTGCAGTTAAGGCATCTTCATCTAATGGATCAACCACTGCCACGACAGGAACCCGCCCGATAAACTCAGGAATCATGCCGAACTTGACGAGGTCGTCCGGTTCTAAATGCCGGAGAATATCAGCTGCACGCTTCTCTTTGGGTTGGTTGTCTCCCGGTTGAATAAAGCCGATCGACTTTTTACCAATCCGTTGCTCCACTGCTTTGTCTAACCCAACAAACGCCCCACCACAGATGAAGAGAATATTGCTGGTGTCAATCTGAATACAGTCTTGATAAGGATGTTTTCGCCCACCTTGAGGTGGAACATTCGCGATCGTACCCTCCAACATTTTGAGTAATGCCTGCTGCACACCTTCCCCAGAAACATCCCGCGTAATCGAAGGATTTTCGCTTTTACGCGCAATCTTGTCGATTTCATCAATGTAGATAATGCCACGTTGAGCTTCCTCAACGTCTAAATCTGCAACCTGAAGCAGACGAAGCAAGATATTCTCAACATCTTCACCTACATAGCCTGCTTCGGTCAGGGTTGTGGCATCTGCAACCGCAAACGGCACGTCTAAAATTTCGGCCAGTGTCTGCGCTAGTAAAGTTTTGCCACAACCCGTAGGTCCAATCAATAAAATATTGGATTTTTGTAACTCAACCGAGTCTTCAGCTGGAACTTTGCCACTCCCTTTGGATTGAGTAAAACTCAGCCGCTTGTAGTGGTTGTAAACAGCGACCGAAAGCACCTTTTTGGCTTCATCTTGCCCAATAACATGTTCATCCAGATATTTTTTAATTTCTCTAGGTTTAGGAATCTGGTTGATGGACAGGTTGGCAGAACGTACCTTTCGCTTTTCGGGTGGCTGTTCACGTCGGGGGACAGGCTGGGGAGCCGCAGTGCTGGAATCGAACAATTCCTCATCCAGGATCTCATTACAAAGATCAACACATTCGTCGCAAATATAGACTCCCGGACCAGCTATTAATTTGCGCACTTGCTCCTGAGATTTACCACAGAAGGAACATTTGAGATGGGAGTCATATTTCGACATAGCTGCCTCTTACTTGACTGCGGTAACCGCTTCTCCTGCTTTGGGAAGGTTTTGTCTAGAGATGACCTGATCGATCAAACCATAGTCCTTCGCCTCGGTCGCTGACATAAAGAAGTCGCGCTCGGTATCTGCTTCAATCCGCTCGAACGGCTGCCCCGTATGATGGGACAGAAGTTCGTTCAGCTTGCGTTTATGATATAGGATTTCCTTCGCCTGGATCTCAATGTCTACGGCTTGCCCCTGCGCTCCGCCCAACGGTTGATGAATCATAATCCTTGAACTGGGCAAGGACATCCGCTTTCCAGCCGCACCAGCGGTCAACAAAAATGCACCCATGCTGGCAGCTAATCCAAAACAAATCGTAACAACATCGGCACGAACTTGTTGCATCGTGTCATAAATCGCCATACCTGCCGTGACCGAACCACCTGGCGAGTTGATGTAGAGTTGGATATCTTTTTCAGGATCCTCTGCATCCAAAAATAGCAACTGAGCAACGATCGAATCTGCAACAGCATCATCTACTTGTGTTCCCAAGAAAATAATGCGTTCGCGTAACAGACGAGAGTAGATGTCGAACGCCCGCTCGCCTCGTCCAGATTGTTCGACCACCATCGGCACAACATTACTGGGAAGCAAAGAGTTGACTTCCAGGGCGTTCAGACTGTGAAAGGAATAGTCAGGAGACTGAGAAACGAACATATCAAAGCAGCAGTGTGAAGTTACTGGAATCATGCCTGTTATATCCAAACATTATGCCTCAAGTCCCTTGGAACTGGTTGGTAATTCCAGATAAAGCTTCTCTCAGACAATTCTGAATGCTTGAGATCGCTTGGGTAGTGTTTCAAAGATACCAACAGCATGTCTAGAACATAACCATCGCTCGGACTGAAATTTGGAAAAGGTCGTGATGGCCAGTTTGACATTGTAACCATGAAAATTCATGGCGAACCTGCCAATTACTTAACTTCCCTCAGGTAGTTCATAAAAAACACCCTGCTACTTTGGGGCTTAAGTTGGGCAACCATTCTGAAGCAGCCAAGAGCCAGGAGTCAGAATGGTAGGTAGATTTCCGCCAAGTTCTACTAGCCCAAGGAATCTGCCTAAATATCGATGCACTAAGCTTAAGCAGCAGATTCCTTAAGAAAGAAGTAGTTATTCTGGTTCAGACTTCTTCTTTTTCGATTTCGCTGCTTTCGGAGCCGTCTCTGCGGTTTCTTCTTCAGAATTAACTGCTTCGGACGCTACGTCTACGGCATCATCATCATCGGCAGCTTCACTGGCTGCTTTTTGAGGAGCCTTGTTGCCCCCTTTTTTAAAGGCAGTCTTCTCGTCCTCCGCTTCAGAAACTGAGTCAATTGTCTCTGTAGGAGCCGTTTCTAACGCTACCTCTGTGGATTGAGTGGGTGCTTCTACAGAAAGATCGGTCTCTGATGTGGCTTCTGCCAGAACATCTACGATGGCTTCTTCGGCTGCAACTTCCTTGGTCAAATCGGGTGCGAGAGTTCCTTCGGGCACCAATTCAATTGTGGAGTGTTCTTCCAACCAGGTCAGAATTTGCTCGGTCAATAGTTCATCGGTAATCACTTCTTTGAGCCGTTCTTGATCGAGCTGAGTACTCCCGTATTGAGCGATCACTTCTTGGATTCGTTTGGTTACAGCAGCTGGTTCAACTTGAATAGATTCTTTTTTGGCAATTTCGCCTAATGCCAGAGTTCGTCTAATTCGAGCGATCGCATCTTCTCGAGAACGCTCTCTCAGTCCTGAAACGACATCTGAAGTCAAGAGTTTTTTGACATCCATGCCTTGATTTTGTAACCGCATTGCCATTTGCGTGACGAGATAGTCAATTTCTTGCTGAATCATCGTATTTGGCAAATCGACCTGAAGATGCTCTAACAAAGCTTCGACCAGCGCTTCCCGTTTATTCGTTTTGGTTTTCTGTTCAGCTTCTTCTTGGTAGCGAGTTTCCAGAGACGTTCTCAATTCTTCTAAAGTATCAAAATCGCTTACTTCTTGGGCAAAATCATCATTCAGATCGGGAGGATCTTTTTCTTTAAGTTCTTTTAAGGTGATGGTAAAACTGGCAGATTGACCCGCGATCGTCGTTTGAGGGTAGTCTGCCGGAAACTGTACTGAGATCTGCTTCGTTTCTCCTGGATTCATTCCCACAATCCCGTCAATGAATCCAGCAATGAACTTGTCTGTTTCCAATTCGACCTGGAAGTCTTCTGCGCTTCCCCCAGGAAACTCCTCTCCTTCACTCCCATCTTCATTGAGTAGACGCCCGACATAATCCAGAACAGCGACATCGCCCAGTTGCGCACTCCGTCCTTCAACCGGGATCAACGTTGCCATTTGGCTGCGATGTTCTTCTAGAACCTGATCAACTTGGGCGGGATCATAAGCCACTTCCTCTGCCTGCACTGTAAAGCCGGAATATTGGCTGAGTTCAACTTCTGGGTTGACATCAAAAGTTGCTGAGAAGGTGAGTGTGTTACCCGGTTGGTATTGACTTACCAGTTCATCAAAAGAAGAGCGCAACTGGTAATTTCCGATCGCTGCAATCTCCTCTTGCTTCACGGCTTGCTTGACCGCATCTTGGATCAACTCTTCCACAGCGGCAGCTTTGATGCGACTGGTGCCAATGCGTTGGATGAGAACTTGGCGGGGAACCTTGCCCTTGCGGAAACCGGGGAGATTGATCGATCGCATATACTCTTGGATCACCTGCTCATATGCCTGCTTCGACATCTCTGGCGGAATCTCAATTTCGAGCGCAACTTGGCTGGCGGGAAGTTTTTCCTGAGTAACTTTCATCGGTTTAGATTCAAATCTTGTGAGCAGAGCAAGTTCAGCCGTTGCTGAAATGGTGAAGACATCCTAGTCAGGGTGCCTTAACAGAGTACAGATTCAGACAAAAACAGAGCAGAAAAGACTCTACTGCTGTTTTCACGAGCCTGAACCAAAAAACAAAGATCGCTTTGGGATCAGCCTTCGAGGATGCTTTGGAAAGTCCCACCGTGGGCCATAGCGCCTGCTAGCTCCCCCCAAATCCCCTTTTGCAAGGAGGGTGATTTTAAGTTCATCCCCCTGTTTGGAGGGCTAGAAAGGAACTCTAAATGCTTAGTATCACAGACTTTACTTTTTAAACAACCCTTTAGAGCTTCACTCGGCTTTAGAGCTTAACATAGAATTGAATTTTACTGGATGAAAAACAATTCATCGAAAAAGCTTGACAAGGCTTGACGGAACCGACTCGGAACGAGATTCGGTTTGCTTTATCGCCAGGTCAACAGCCGCTATTCGATCAGCGCCAACTTGATTCCACGGAGTCAAGCATTGATTGAGGCAACACGTTTGTTAGTCGTGCAATTAGCTATGGTAACTGATTCCGCGTCGGTATATGTGTCGAATCAACGCGAATTTTAAGGATTAAGCAGACACCCATACAAGCATCTAAACGCTAGAATCAGCGGTGAGTCATTCATTGCTCTCAACGGACGGCCGATTTTCTAAACCTGAATCTTTCTAAAGAATGCTCTAGATAAAAGTAACCATCCAATCCTGCCAAATAGAGCAAGAGACTAAATCTAGCAGCGATTTTCTTCCTACCACCAAGCAGGAGGTACTATCGAGGATAAACGATTGATGAGCAACGCAATCGAATTTTAGCGAAGTAGGGGAAGCTTTGAAGAACTTTTAACTTGTTTGCAAAGTCTTAACTCTGTACCCTGTTGATTCCAATGCACCTGGTCAAAAATTCGATGAAGAATATAGAGTCCGCGTCCGCATTCGCCTTCTTGCTCTGGGAGTTGTTCACTGAGATCAGCGGCACAGGCTCTGGGTGGAGTGAAACCAGCCCCCTGGTCTGAGATGACCCACCAATATTGATCCGCAACGATCGAAAAATGGACTAAAACCTTCTTGTTCGGGTCTAAGTTGTTGCCATGTTTGGCAGCATTGACCAAAGCTTCTTGCAAACCAAGTCTTAGCTCGGCTTGCCAACGAGAAGGGATTTCTGCCAGAAGCAGATCCAGAATTGGGATGAGGTAAAGGGTGGAGGCGAAACTAACAGTGCTCCAGTTGCGTCCGGTTGGACGAGGTAAAAGCGAAATCACTCAAAAAAACCCCGTAGCTTTCAAGTGGATAGGCACAAGTGTCAAACAATGACTCGGAATTAAACTGGAGACGACAAAACAGTCTAATGTGGATTGGTCAGTCATCTTCCGAAGCGCCAGAAGCAGCTCGGTACCTTAATGAGGCTATCAGTAAGATCTAGAAAAGAAATAAATTTTGCTTCAAAAATAATTCGTCAAGCTGAGTGATACAAACAGAGACTGAAAGATTAAAACCTCTGCTGAATGCAAATTAAATCCATGGTGAATCTCAATCTCTAGACCTTTGATAGATGCTTGATTCAGAACTTGAGCTATCGCCAAAACTAGGTAGTGGAAAAGGTGTTATCCAAAACTTTAAAATGGCGTCCCTGATGAGGTTCAGTTTAATGAGGGATACCGTAAGTGTTCGGATATCCACATCTCCACTCTATCAAACTCTCCCTCAAAAGGCATCTATGATATGAATTTTCAATCACTGGATATGAATTTTCAATCACTGGGATTGAATTTGTATAGAAATTTAGGTGCTTAAATGGCTGCTTTTCAATCAATTTGGCTCTAAATCCATATTTAGAGGGATTGACATGAACGGTTAGAGTACTTGCGCTCAAATCTGAACAGGTTA
The DNA here is from genome assembly GCA_019359045.1 of Scytolyngbya sp. HA4215-MV1. Lineage (GTDB taxonomy): Bacteria > Cyanobacteriota > Cyanobacteriia > Leptolyngbyales > Leptolyngbyaceae > Scytolyngbya. The sequence goes on along the minus strand of JAHHIA010000006.1, from coordinate 200,653 downwards.
GTGGCTGAATCAGTATTTTAAGAGTAACAGGTATCCATGGACACTTCGTGATTGCCGCAATTAGGATGCAGGCGTTGGCGAGGTCTGCTTTCTTAAAGAGCAGTGCAGGATTGACATCCCTTAAAAAATTCGTTCCATCCGACGAAAATCTTGCTCGACTTCTGCCCATAGAGATCGATTATGGGGATCAGTACGCAGAGCTTTTTTTAAATAAATTCTGGCTTTCTCCAGTTGCTTTTCGTTGACGAGATGACGGCCCCAACGCTGATAGGTAATCGCTTGCCATTGGCGAATTTCGGGGTCTTGAGGAATTCTTTGGGATAGCCCTTCAACCAGAGCGATCGCTCTGGGAAATCGTTGCGATTTGAGCAACTGCTGCAATTGCTGATACGAAGTTTCCTTGAGCTGTTGCTCAACCATCGACAGATTTGGATTGTATTCAATGGTAGGGGACTGACGCACCACCTTCACGGTAACGGGGGAAGATGGCTGAGCCTGCGGCTGTGGCTGGGCAGAAACTGCTTTTGTGACTCCGTCTGGATCAAGGGCACTGAGCAGAAATTTGTAGGCAGCGGTGACTTCAATGAACTTATCTTTCGCCTTTTGATCTTGGGGGTTCACATCAGGATGGTATCGCCGTGCCAAACGGCGATACGATGCTTTGACTTCCGCAAACGACGATCCCGATCTGAGGCCCAGCAGGCGATAGCAATCTGCAAGGTTCATTGAAATGCAAAATGGCAGAGCGAATAAAAGAATTCTGCCACTATTGGCGATGGGTGGATAAGGAAAGAGGGAGAAAGTCGTCTATTCTCATGATTCTGCAGATTGCCGAATAGACGACTGGCAATGGTTCGGCTGCTAGTGATTTAGTTCGCGGACTCAATTACCCGATCGATTAAGCCGTACTCTTTTGCCTCTTCCGGCGACATGAAATAGTCTCGATCCATATCTTTCTCGATTCTAGTCAATGGCTGCCCGGTGCGATCGGCATAGACTTGGTTCAATTGACGGCGAATCCGAATGATTTCACGTGCTTCAATTTCAATGTCCGTTGCCTGTCCGCGTGTACCACCTGAGGGTTGGTGAATCATAATGCGGGAATGGGGAAGCGCCAGACGCTTGCCTTTGGTGCCTGCTGCTAGCAAGAACGATCCCATCGAGGCTGCTAAACCCACACAAATCGTGACCACATCTGATTTGATGTGTTGCATTGTGTCATAGATTGCCAAGCCTGCTGTAACGGAACCACCCGGTGAGTTGATATAGAGAACGATATCTTTGCCAGGATCTTCCGAGTCAAGATACAGCATGACGGCAACGATCTGATTGGCGATTTCATCGTCAATGTCTTTGCCTAAAAAGATGATACGTTCGCGGTATAGGCGGTTATAGATATCGATCCACTGACTGTAAGGCTCCCCCGGCATCCGGTAGGGAACTTTTGGCACACCGATCGGCATAACAAACTCCGTTTAGAGGATAAATAAGGGGGAAGAAAGTTTTGAGTTTTGAGCTTTGAGTGTCTCCAGTGTTTCTCTCATGACTCAGAACCCAGGCACTACTTGAGCGCTCCCGCTGGAAGAGGCGTAGGAAGATCTTTTTCGCTTTCGAGTACGCGATCAATCAATCCATATTCCTTTGCCTGCACAGGAGTCATATAGAGGAGACGATCCATGTCCTTGGCAACTTTTTCGATGGGTTGCCCGGTATTTTGGGACAGGATATCGACCATAGTGGCTTTGTTGGCAAGGACTTCCTTTGCTCGGATTTGAATATCCGTTGCCTGACCTCTGGCATAGCTCTTGGTCTGATGCAAGACGATCGTGGCATTGGGTAAGCTGGCACGGCACCCTTTAGTGCCCGCAGACAGTAGCATGGCAGCCATGCCCATGGCTGAACCAATGCAAATAGTGTGCACTGGGGGTTTGATGTAGTTCATCGTGTCACAGATCGCAAACGCTTCTGTCTCGAACCCGATCGGCTCACCGTTATAGCTAGAAGTCCCAGTGGAGTTGATATAAATGCGAATTGGTTTTTCGGGATCTTCGTATTGCAGATAGAGTAATTCTGCAATGATGAGTTCAGTGACAGCAGGCACCAGTGGCATCCCAAGATAGACAATCCGTTCCTTAAGCAGTAGGGAGGGTAAATCTGGAGGCGGTGTCCGGTAATAGGAATCTCCGTAATAAGGAGATTGGGCAGCCTGAATCGGTGAATTCATAGAGGTGATTGTCCAATACAATGGCGCTGTTTTTACATAGTAGCGTGTCTGTTGGCAGCGGTGGAGGAGGATGGAGTGAAGCGATTAAAGAGGATGAGAGGGGCAGAATTCTGAATTCTACAAGCTCGCTGCCAGGATTAGGAGTATTTCAATCTAAAATCTAAAATCCACAATCACAAATCTCTTCAGCTATGACATTCTTTCATAAAGATCCACAATTAGAAGAACTGGGCGATCTCATTCTGGAGAACGTCTGGGCAGAATTTCCGAGTTTGGCGCGGCATCAATTAGCGCTCACTTGGCTCGTGTACGATCCCCCTTTTATTGTCAACACAGGAGGAGCGCTCAGCCCAGAAGAGTTTTGGCAATATCCAGTGCGGGGATATAGTTATCGGGGCGTCGAGCGGATTTATCCAGCAAGTATTGTCAAACTGTTTTATTTGGTAGCAGTCCATGAGTGGTTGAATCAGGGGATGGTTCAAGCTTCGGCAGAACTGGATCGGGCGGTACGCGACATGATTGTCGATTCCAGTAATGATGCCACGAGTTTGATACTGGATGTTTTGACAGGAACAACGAGTGGACCAGAGTTGCCCCCCGCCCCGTTTGAAACCTGGAAACAACAACGGAATATTGTCAATCGCTATTTTCAATCGTTGAACTGGGTAGAGTTGGAAAGCATTAATGTGAACCAAAAGACCTGGTGTGATGGTCCCTATGGACGGGAACAGGCGTTTGTCGGTAAGTCGCGAGAAAACCGCAATATCTTGACGACGATTGCCACGGCTCGTCTACTGCACAGCCTGATTGGGGGTGTGGCAGTTTCACCCGACCGATCGCAGGCAATGATGGCACTGATGCGGCGATCGCTAGCTCCCCAAGATTTGGCAGCCGATCCAGAAAACCAGGTCACCGGCTTTTTGGGCGAGGGCGTTCCACCCTCATCTCAGCTGTGGTCAAAAGCGGGTTTAACCAGCCAGGTACGGCATGATGCTGCCTATATTGAGTTGCCCAATGTGCGTCCCTATCTGCTGGTAGTGTTTACCGAGGGGAAGGCACACAGCCAGAATGAGACGATTCTGCCGTTTATTTCACAGCGAGTGGCTGAGGCGGTGATGACTTTGGGGTGATGGGATGGAGAAAAGGGAGAATGGAGAAAAGGGTAATTTTGGGGAGCAATTTGGGCTGAATTTCGTCGAAATCATGTAGGAATCTGTTTTTTTCTGGTTTTTTAGCAATTCTTCTCAAAGAGATAGGTGTTTGCCGATCGATTTGCACTAAATTTGAGAGGGCAATTTGACATCTCTCCCCAAATCGCACTGGATTGCCCCCGGTGAAAGTGCAGATTATGTAACGGGTAAGCCCGGTGATGTTTTGCTGCCCAGATATCACGGTTCTAGTTGATAAGCCTGAAGGAGTCTCCATGAAACTTGCTTTGGTGAAATCCATATCTTTTCTGGTGAGTGCTGCAATTCTTGCAGTTGGATGCGGCAAAGTCTCTGCCCAAGCAGCGTCTGCTCAACCAGTGTCTGCTCAACCTGAGTCAGCCAATCCATCAACGACAGAGACGACTGCAATTGCGGCGTTGCCGTCATCCTCGGCGATCGTGCCTGGCGATTCTAGCAATCCGTTGGCAACGCCGATGCCTGCGGATCTAACATCGTTGAACATCGTTTCCGCACCAGTTCATGTTGCAGCGAAGCCTGCTCTGGCTGAGCCGACGAGTCAGATTCATCTGGCTGAACCCGGCTCCGCTGCTGCTGATCATTCAGTCGGTACGGGGGTGGGGGCAAATCCAACCGTCGCGATCGTTCACCCAGTTGAAGAGTCTGTTCCCACCCCAGCCCCAGCAGCAACGGTGCCTGTACCTGGTACCGCGTTTTTGTCAGCGGCTCTGTTGACTGATTCCAGCCACTCGCCCAAAGCGACCTCCGACCGTCCGATCGAGACCATGCCCAATGCCGTTGCTCAAGAAGTCGTGCCAGGTCGGGCGACGCGCTCGGGCCCTAGCTATCTTGGCATTGGTGGCAATATTGGCATTGGCGATGGCGATACCGCACTCGGTGAGGGGTCTTTTGCCATTCTGAGTAAGATTGGTTTGACTCAAAGAATTTCAGTTCGTCCATCGGTGCTGATTGCAAGCGATGTAACCATATTGATTCCCGTAACGTATGATTTCTATCCGATTGGCGAAGACGATATTAACTTCCGCGTTGCTCCGTTTCTTGGAGCCGGACTTGCAATTTCACTTGGGAATGATAGCGCCGTAGATCTTTTGGTTACGGGTGGCGTGGATGTGCCGCTGTCTCGTCAATTCACTGCCACTGCCTCGATCAACGCTAGCTTATTTGACAATCCTGCTGTGGGCTTGCTATTGGGGATTGGCTACAACTTTTAGCCCTGACCTTATTAGACATTAGACGTTAAACGCTTAGACATTAAACCCTTAGACATTAAACGCTAGATATTGAGTTGAGGCTAGCTGGTTGGTAGACACCATGAAAAGATGGACGCCCTTGTTGCCTGGCAGCGCCATGACAGAAGAGTGAAAACGGTGTCCACCAACCAGCCATGCCAGAATAGGAGTAGACGATAGATCGTAAATGACAGATTTTAGGCAATTGTTCCAGTTCTAGGCGCTGTTTTTTTGGAATTCTCACTCTACCGTTTCTTAAGAATCGATCGATTGCACAGGGATTTCGACTCTTTCGCCCGCTAAAGAAAGATCCAAACTGGCTTCGCTTGCTTCATTCCCCTCCCAATAGCTCAGTAAGATAGCATTCACACTGTTACCGACGATATTTAGAACTGTTTTGGAACCATCGGTGAGACGATCGACTCCAGCAACGAGCGCCACCCCTTCCAGGGGCAATCCCGCAGCCGAGAGTACGGTTGTCATAGTAATCAACGCCGATCCCGGTACACCGGGCGTGCTGAACGACACCAACAAACTGCTAAGAGCAATCGCCATCAGCAACGAAGGCGTCAAAGGCACCTGATAGATTTGAGCAATAAACAAGGCATTAAATCCTTGCAGAATGGCGGAACCATCTCGCTTGAGCGCAGTTCCCAGCGGAATTGCAAAACTGGCGATATCCGCTCGCAAGCCATATCCTGCCTGTACATCTTTCAGGACGATCGGCAGGGCAGCATTGGAACTGGCAGTCCCAAAGGCAAGGGATAGGGCTGGCGCAAGACTGCGAAAGAATTTGGCTGGCTCCGCTTTCAGCAACCCTAAAATACTTGCGTAAAACCCAATCATCAGGGCAGTGGAAAAGAGTAACCCCAACACATAGAGCAACAACCTGGACACGAGTCCCAAGCCCTGTGTGGCAATCACCGAACTCATCAGGGCGAATACGCCAAACGGAGCGGCATACAAAATGACAGAAAGAATTTTTTCACTAATGGCGTAAACGCTTTCTATCAACTCAACGAATGGCTTTGACTTTTCCTGGGCGAGCTGAATGCCAATACCAAACAAGGCAGCCGAAAAAATGATTTGTAGGAGGTTGCCAGTACTCAACGCTTCTAGGGGATTGACCGGAATCAAGCTGATTAACCAACGGATCAACGAGGGAGTAGGCGTGGCACTGCTTGCCGCCGCCGGAACAAATCCAGTCACTCCTGCCCCGGGTTGTAATAAGTAGGCAATCGTCATTCCCAAACAAAGCGCCAGGAAACTGGTAATCAGATAGATGGCGAGCAGTTTGACCACATAACGTCCAACCCTGGTGGCGCTTTGAATGCGGGTGAGTCCCAAAATCAGCGAAGAAAAGACGATCGGCACTACCACAAATTGGATCAGCCGCAGAAAGGCTTCTCCGGCTGGGCTGAGTAAATAGTGATCGATCGGTTCAATCGAATCTGGGAAAAACCCGTTGAGCAAGGCACCAAACGCCACTCCAACTGCCAATGCAGCCAGGATCAGGGTAGACAGACTCATCCGTCTAAACTCCAGGAATAAAAGTGTGATTTCGCTTGTTTAGCAGTATAGGGCGAATGGGATTAGGGATTTTACGCCATTGCTCCAGAGTTGGACAAAAGTACCGCTACTGCTGCTGCGTCGATCGGACGAGAGAAGAAAAACCCCTGGGCATATTCGCAGTGCAGCGATCGTAATTGATGAATTTGTTCGATTGTTTCGACCCCTTCCGCAATCACATCCAATCCCAAATTGTGCGCCAGAACGATGATGGTGCGGACGATTTCCCAATTTTCGTGATCTTGGGTCGTGTGCCGATCGGTAACCGTGGGAATAAAGGAGCGATCGATTTTGAGGGTGTTAATCGGCAATCGGTGCAATCGTGCCAGGGAAGAATATCCGGTGCCAAAGTCATCGATTGATAACTCAATGCCTCGTTCTCGCAACTGAGCAAGAAGCGTTGCAACCGATTGGGCTGTGAGCATGATGGCACTTTCCGTAATCTCCAGTTTCAGGTCATGTCCGGTCAATCCGTTGGCTTGCAGGACCTGATCGACCTGTTGAATCAGATCGGGCGTAGTGAGCTGGATACCAGAAAGATTGACACTCATTTTGAGCGGCAGGCATTGAGGAAATTGGGTTTTCCAGAGGGCGAGTTGTTGACAGGCTTGTTGCAACATCCAGCGATCAAGCAGTGCCACCAATCCTGTCTCTTCGGCAAGTGGAATGAATTCGGCAGTCGAGACCCTACCTCGACTGGGGTGGTGCCAGCGGATTAATGCTTCAAACCCAATAATTTTTGTCGTAGTCAGGCACACGATCGGTTGATAGACGATCCGAAATTCTTGACGCTCGATCGCTCGTCTCAGATCCGTTTCCAGTTGCAAACGCGACAGGGTACGGCTCCGCATTGCCGGATCGAACACGACGGAACGTGCCTGTCCCTGAGATTTGGCATGGTACATAGCAATGTCAGCATCGCGCAGCAGATCTTCGGGTTGTTCTGCCTCGACACTACTCAGCGCAATCCCAATACTGGCAGCCGTAAAGATTTCATGTCCATTCAGGCTAAAGGGCGATGCCAATCCTTGGTGAATGCGTTCGGCACACCTCAGGGCTTCATCGATTTGATGCACCGGATTCAATAAGACCGTAAATTCGTCGCTACTCAGGCGGGCAACCAGGATATTAGACGACAAACAACTTTTGAGACGATAGGCGATCGCCACCAAGAGCAAATCTCCAATCTCATGCCCCAGGCTATCGTTCGCCATTTTGAATCGATCCAGGTCAATGAAGAGCACGGCAAACTGACGATTGGGAGATTGACGGTTGCAGGCGATCGCCTGACGCAATTCCTCTAGAAACAAGGTGCGATTGGGCAAGCCCGTCAGTTTGTCGTAAAACGCATGATAGTGCAGTTGCTCATTCGTCCGCTTGAGATCGGTAATATCTGCCTGAGATCCCGCCATCCGGTAAGCAACCCCGCGATCGTTGCGAATAGCAATCCCTCGGCAAAGCATCCAGCGAGAGGTTCCATCCTGATACAGCAAGCGATACTCTTGTTCGAGATGGGGCGTGGTGCCTACCAGGTGATCGGCGATCGCCTGTTTCAGCGTTTCCAGATCTTGCGGAGACACTCGACGAAACCAATCTTCAAGCTGGTGGCAAGGCTCTTCTTCGCTATACCCCAACATGGTTTTCCAGCGCGGTGAAAAATAAAGTGCCTGGGTCTGCAAATCCCAATCCCATAAGCCCTCGTTTGAACCTTGCACTGCCAGCGCATATCGTTCTTCACTTTGCTTTAATCGCTGATTCATGCGCAGCCTTTCATCAAGCGCAATCGCTCCACCCGTCACGACAAATAATAAAATGGGCATTGCTACGGGGATCAAATAGCCTGCCTTAAAGCTTAAAAAGCTCACCATACCCCAGCCGCTACACAAGGCTGCCAAGATCATGAACTGTTTGCTCATTCGCCAGTCTGTCATCACCAGACTCAGACCGGGTCCTCCTAATAAAAACACCAGAATTAGCCAGCTGGCAGGTAAGGGACATAGCCCATTCTGTTGCAGCAAATTGTTGAGAACTGTAGCGTGTAAGTAAATCTCGCCGACGGCAGGATGACGATCGAAAGGCGTTTGTAGCGAATCTAGGATGGTTGCAGTCAACCCTACCAGCACAATTTTGTGCTCAAACCTGGCAGCAGGGACTTTTCCTGCCTGCACATCGATGAAAGAGACCTGGGGAACTTGCTGGGTTGAACCAAGCCAGTTGACCCAAAATGGTTGATTCAGGTCTGGCAAGGGGATCGATCGCTGCAGCAACGTGTAGACCTGAGCGGCGGCAACAGGTAACATCGGCACCCCATGAATTTGTAGATTGACTTGGCGAGTGACCCCGTCTGCCTCTTGTCGGGTGAGGTGATGCCCGATCGCGGCGGCAGCAGTCCGCAGGGGGGCAGAAGGGAGCAGGGGAAGTCCTGCACTGTCCCAGGATTGTACCAGCACCACTGCGCCTTGTTGGGCGATCGCTGCGGCTAACGGATAATCACTGGCGTCTGGCTCAAACAAGGGCACATCCAACACCACCACCGCCGCCTGAGTATGCGACAACCCCTGCAAGAGTTCAACATAGCGCTGCCGCGACCAGGGAAACGGACCCCATTGCTTCAGGCTGGCTTCGTCGATCGCAACAAGCACAATACGATCGTCCCAAGGTAATCCGCCGCGCAGGCGAAACAAATTGTCCCATGCCGCATATTCCAGCGGTTGCCATACTCCCAAACGAAGGAGCGCGGCAATCAACAATGCTGCAATGCCACCGGGCAAAACTTTAACCAGCCACCCCCTGTTCTGTCGGTAAGTCCAAAACGTTTTTCGCCATCGATCTTTTTGAATTTCCCATGCTTTTTTAAGATAGGGCAGCCAATCCATAGTGCTCCCGCTTGCCAGAGATGTTCTTACCGTTGCTTTTGGATAGTAGCAATTCCTATCTTTTAGACAACTCAACGATTTCAACCAACACTGGATCGGGTGATGGAACCTGGAAACAAGTTTTTCTTACCGTAAAAAAATGTCGAAATTAACAGTCATTGACTGGCATTGCCACTCACAGCAGCCCTGCGGATTCGTACAATCTGCGGATCACGGCTAAAATTTTGGGTCCATAGTCCAGGTCAGCCGCCCATCGCCCGCTGAGTAAATCGATGCGGGGGGCAATGCCACGGGTGACAAATCGGAAGCGGGGATCAACCACTTCTTGCACCAGGGGTTCAGTACTGGCGTAAGCTTTGAGGTGCTGAATCTGGGCTCTGACACCAATGCGGGCGCTGGGAAAGGAGGCGCCTTCTGCACCGTCGCCGATCGCCCCTAACCCAGCAAAATTGTTTTGACTGGGCTTGACATCGTTGCCAAAGCGGAGAAATCCCGTTTCGATACACATTTGGCAAAAGGCGAGATCAGGATTGACGCCTTCCAGTTTGGCTTCATCCAGATAGAGTTTGGGCAAGTCGGGAAACTGGGTCAGGGCGCTCTCGTTGTTGGCTTTGAGGAACATCATCAGTTGCACTTCAGAGATGCTGCCATGCCCCATGATGCTATCGATCTGATTGGGGCAGATTTGTAAAATCGATCGCAACACGACGGTTCGTTCGGCATTATCCCAACTGACGGAGATGCTAAATTCCCGCAGTTCGATCGCTTTGATGTAAACCACATTGCGATAAGTCACTCGCCGCACCTGAGGTTCCTTGGTCAAATCAATCCCCAGCCGATCTGCCAGGTCGATCGGGATATAAGCATTGCCACTGATGATGATGCCCTGCTCATCGTACAATTGCCCATTAATTTTGATTTTGGCGGCTGAATAGGTGCCAGGTGGAGTTGGGGCAGGGGTGGGCGTCGGCGTCGGCGTTGGGGTAGGCGTCGGGGTGGGCGTTGGGGGACTAACCCCGGATACGGCACGGCTCCAAGCGGCTAAACCATCAGCAATGCCTAAGGCAATATCGCGACGTCGATTTTGAATCAGGAAACGATCGTCGGGATTGGTCAAATAACCAATTTCCATCAATAGCGAGGGAGCCGAAATCTGCCGACAAAAGGGCAAATTGCCAATGCCCGTAGAGGAATCAGGTTTTGCACCTCGGTTGGGGAGTTGAGGCACTCGCCTTAACAATGCCAGCAGCAACAACTCTGCATGTCCCTTGCGCTGGTCGTTGTTGGTGATAAAGAAAACACTCGCACCCCGTACAGAGGGATTGGAATAGGCATCCGAATGAATTTCTAATGCCACATCGCTTCTTTGGACACGGGCATTAATCCAGCCGATCGTTGCTTCCAGACTTAGTTCATCGGGCACAGAGAGTACTTCAAAGCCACGCGACCTCAGTTCTGTCACGATCAGATCTCGTGTCAAAATCATCTCTCTGGCTTCGGTTGTTCCTGCGGCGATCGCGCCCGGATCAACCTGCCCAGTTTCTTGTCCCCCATGCCCCGCTGATAGAAAAATTCGTCCCATCTGAACTCGTTTCCTCTACTTGATTCACTCGTGCTCAACAACTACGCCATGAACAATGAGTCAAGATTTGCGTAAAGATTGCATTGCCGCTAATCATGCTTATGTTTTACTCGATACGGCAGGATTGAATCAAAAAATTTGTAGAAGAGGGGATAGGAAGGGGCAGAAATGGCAAAAAAGAAGCGGTTGGCGCAGTGTTCCGGAGTGAGGCTAAACGTATTCCCACTTCAGTCAAACAATCGGCTATAGTAATACACCACAGTCCTCCCCCTGTCCACGTCCCTCTGTTCCCCTCTCCGCGTCTCCTTCTCCTCCTCTCTTCCATGAACGTCCCGCGTCTCCATCCCGACACGATCGAACAGGTCAAGCAACGGGCTGACATCGTTGATGTGGTGTCCGATCATGTGGTGCTGCGAAAACAGGGTAAGGATTTTGTTGGCTTGTGTCCCTTTCACGATGACAAGTCGCCCAGTTTTAGTGTGAGTCCAGGGAAACAGTTCTATTACTGCTTTAGCTGTGGCGCAGGGGGAAATGCCATCAAGTTTTTGATGGAGTTGGGTAAGCGATCGTTTGGCGATGTGGTGCTGGATCTGGCGAAGCGATACCAGGTGCCGGTCAAAACGGTGGAGCCGGAGCAACGCCAAGAGTTGCAGCGCCAGATTTCTTTGCGGGAGCAATTATACGAAATTCTGGCAATCGCGTCTCAGTTTTTTCAACATGCGTTGAAGCAGCCCCAGGGAGAGGTGGCACTGGCGTATTTGAAAACCGATCGGGGCTTGAGTGAAGAAACGATCCAACAATTTCAACTGGGCTATGCACCTGCCGGATGGGAAACGCTGACGGGCTATTTGGTGGAGCAAAAGCGCTACGCAGTAGAGTTGGTGGAGCAGGCAGGCTTGGTGGTGCCGCGCAAAACCGGGGATAGTTATTACGATCGGTTTCGCGATCGCCTGATGATTCCCATTCACGATTTGCAGGGACGGGTGATTGGCTTTGGCGGACGATCGTTGGGGGATGAACAACCCAAATACCTGAACTCGCCCGAAACCGAGTTATTTGATAAGGGCAAGACGCTGTTTGCCCTGGACAAAGCCCGCGCCGACATTGCCAAGCAAGACCAGGCGGTGGTGGTAGAAGGCTATTTTGATGTGATTGCGCTGCACGCTGCCGGAATTACCAATGTGGTAGCTTCGCTAGGGACGGCGCTGAGTTTGGCGCAGGTGCGGTTGCTGTTGCGCTATACCGAGTCCAAGCAGATTGTGTTTAATTTTGATGCCGATCGCGCCGGGGTACAGGCAGCCGAACGGGCGATCGGGGAGGTGGCAGCGCTGGCATACCGGGGCGAGGTGCAACTCCGCATTCTCAACTTGCCCCAGGGCAAAGACCCAGATGAGTTTTTGAAAACCCACACGGCGTTTGAGTATCGCACCCTATTGACCCAATCTCCCCTCTGGCTAGATTGGCAGATCCAGCAGGCGTTGGCAGGGCGTGACCTGAAGCAAGCAGATCAGTTCCAAACGGGGTTGCAGCAAATCGTGCAATTGTTGGGCAGTTTACCCAATGCGACCCTGCGGACTCACTATATCCACCGCTGTGCCGAATTGATGAGTCAAGGGAACGCGCGCCTCTCGATTCAATTGGAAGAAGACCTGCGTTTGCAAGTGCGGGGGCAACGCTGGCACGGCCGATCGCAAAAATGGCAGACCAAGAGCGATCGCACATTGTTGGAGGAAGCGGAAGCCCAATTACTGCGGTTGTATCTGCACGCGCCAAATTTTCGATCGCAAATTATTGCGGCGTTGGAAGCGCAGGATCTGGAGTTTAGTCTGTCCCATCATCGGTTTTTGTGGCGGCAGATTTTGGAGTTGGAGGAGGGGAGTCAGGAGGCAACGCTTCTGATTTCACCAGCGAAGCAAGAATTAGAAGTGTTGAAAGGGGGCAGGAGTCAGGAGGGAAGAGATTCTCAGTCCACTTCGGAAACTGCTGAATTGGCGGTTTCCGAAGTGGATTTGCTCGATCGTTTGCAAGATCGTTGTACGGATTTCCCCAATGAAATGAGACTGGTCTATGCGCTGTTTAATCTGGATGAAAAGACGAAGCAGGACATTATGCGAGCACCGCTGACGATTCGCGCGGCAACTGCTTGTATGGAGCGAGTGATGTGCGAAAAACGCTGTCGGCACTTTCTCAGCTTGTGGGAAAAAACGGAGGCGGGGGCGATCGAGGAAGGTCAATATTATCAGGAAAAGATCTATAACGAAAAGCTGCGCATTGAGGAACTCGATCGGCAACGTCGGGTAGATTTTGTTGATCTGGTGCAGGTGCCCTGGACGGGCGAATAGATCTGGGGTTGGGGATGCCAGGTGAGTTTGTAGTGAGAGCAGGATTTTGTTGCTGCTGTCGAGTTTGGAGAGAGACGCTACCGATTTGTCGAGAGACTGTTCTTATTTTTAGCAGGAATGTTTTTGTTTTAAGTGGGAACGTTTTGGTTTTGAGTGGGAAGGCTCTGGTTTTCGATCGAACTCTTCTCGTTTGATAGGAGACGATCGCTGCTTGAAACCGCACAAGTCTGGTTTTGAGCCAGTATGGGGCGGTGGCAAATGAAACCGTTGCAGGTTCAAATCAAAATCCTCTGGGGTTCAGTGGCAATGGTTGAGTTTCATCTGGATTGTTTCAAGGGATGCGCTCAAATCCCATGCCAACTTGAACAAAATGAGCATCTTCGGTGAGAACACGCTGAAGATTGAATTCCTGCATGACCACCATTGAGGTGAAATCAGTAAACGAAATTTGAGGTTTATCGAGATACTTTAACCGCAACGTTTGAGCTTGAGCAAACCGGACTTCATCAATGTAAATCAATTGAAATGAGTTCGTGGAGAATGCAGCAGATAGTTGAAGCATTGCCTGCTGTGCCTGATAGGAATTGAGGCGTTTGAAAAACAGCGTAAATGTTTCGTCTAAAACAAAGGAGGTGGTGTAGCAAAGGGTGTTTTGGGCAATTAATGTGCGATATAAATCAGCGACTTCTTGATGTCTGCGTTCACCAGCATCGTTTAAGGTCAGCCAACCCCAAGTATCAATGAATACGGCATTAATCATAAAGGGTCTCATCGATCGCGTGAGCAAGATTGCCGTGGTGGCTTGCTCCAATGAAGTTGGCTAGCGGATCGATGGGGGATTGGGTAGGGGTGGGAGCGGGATTGGGTTGGAGAGTTTGAATAAATTTGAGCACAACAGAAAGTTGTTGATCGCTCAATTGGGCGATCGCCTCCAAAATTTGCTGACGGGAACTGGCAGACTGCATCGGGAGAGGGACTCATCAGGGATTATTCCTCAGAGTAGCAAACCTAAACCGCTTCATCACCCCATTGCTTCAATGACAGTCACAGGCGATCGTTCTTTGCCCAAGTGCCGGTATGAAGTTTCCGGGTCAAGGCAAAATTATTTTGATAGAAAAGACATAGCCTAAATTCTGGAGTTGCCCCATGGCTGATCCGGTATCTTTGACCGCTGGCGCGATCGCCACCGTTGCTTTCCAAAAGTTCATCGAGTCTGGTGCGGGTGAGCTAGGTAAGAAATATACGATGGAGGCGATCGCTAAAATGGAAAGCCTGCTCAAACGCATCTGGACGAAGCTGCGAGGCAAACCCCGCATCGAAGAAGTCAAAGCCTCTATTGAGCAAACCCACAAAATCACACCGGAACAGATTAACCAAATTGCTGCCTATTTGCAGGTGGCAATGGATGACGATCCGCAATTTGCTGATGAAATTCGGTTGATGGCGCAGCAAATTAATGCCGGGAAGATTCAGGACAATAGCTCAATGGTGCAGAATAATTCCGGCAATGCGAAGGGGTGGCAAACGAAAGTTGAGGGCGGAACAGCCTTTATTGGTGAGAACCACATTCATGGCAAGTCGCCTGAAGCTTGATTGATTTCCTTCTTCATCTTGTTTTTAGAGACTGCCCTCCATGTCAGATTTATTGATTGAACAGTTTTGTCAAATGCTGGCTGGGCATTTGGAAGAGAATGGTAACGTTTCCAAGTCTGAAAGCATTGCATTTTTGCAGTCAGTCATTCAAGCGGACGCTCGTTTGAGAACGTTTTTTGAAGACCGTATGGTGCAATTCAATCAAGGGAACGTGGTTGGATTCCAAACATGGTTAGAGAGTGGTGCGAGAGGATTTTTTGGTACCAACTATGTGGTTCATGATCCAGCGGTGCTCCGGGAAGGGATGGCAACACTCCTGGAGGAACTGGCAAAGCGACCTGTGGGTACCCCTAGCAATCTACCCTTGAGTGGGGTGGTGAAGTTTGTGGGACGGGAAGAGAATCTGGCGCAGGTACATGCGAAGTTACAAGCTGCCCCGACGGTTGCTGTGACTTCGGTGTCGGGGATGGGGGGTGTGGGGAAGACAGAACTGGCGTTGCAGTATGCCTACCAGCACTTGCAGTCGCATACCTATCCCGGTGGACTGTGCTGGATTAATGTCCGATCGCAAGATGTAGGCTTGGGGTTGTTAGAGTTTGCCCGCACTCAATTGGGGCTACCGGAACCGCCCGATATTTTGGAAACGTTGCTGGAGAAGGTGCAGTGGGTATGTCGCCGCTGGCAGAGGGAACCGATTCTGGTAGTGCTGGATGATGTCACCGATGATGAGGTAGTGAAGCCCTATTTGAATCTACTTGATCCCCGCTTTCGGATATTGATAACTACTCGGTTGAAGTTGTTGGCATCGGCTCAGCGACTAGAATTGGAGGTGTTGACGGAGGTGGCATCCCTGGAACTGTTGCGGGTATTAGTGAATGATCCAGAGCGGATTGATAGTCAACTCATTGATGCTCAACGGTTGTGTGAGTGGTTGGGCTATTTGCCTTTAGGGTTGGAATTGGTGGGGCGCTACCTAGCTCGGCGGGAAGACTTGAGCTTGGTGGAAATGTTGGAGCGGTTGGAGGCAAAAAAGTTAGCGGCTCAGGCATTGTTACAGGCAGAGCAGATGACGGCTCAACTAGGCGTAGCAGAGGCTTTCCTATTAACTTGGGATGATAAGCAATTCCCCGATGAAGCTAAGATGCTTTGCGGGTTGTTGAGTGTGTTTGCTTTAGCCCCCATTCCGTGGAATTTGGTGGAAAAATGTCTGCCGGATTGGGACAAGGAAGCCTTAGAGGATTGCCGAGTTGAGCAACTGCTGGGACGCAGTTTGCTATCCAGAGTTGGCAAAGAACTATTTCAACTGCACCAACTCCTGCGCGAATTTTTTGCGGCAAAACGAGCGACAATGGCAACCGATGCCGAGATGAAACGATCGTTTTGTCGAGTGATGGTGGAGATCGCTAAGCAGATTTCACAAACCGTGACGCTGAGCATCATTGAACAAGCCACGCCCGCTATTCCCCATCTCAAAGAAGCCGCCACCACCCTTACCCCCTGTTTCTCCGATGAGGATTTGATTGCGACTCCAACCAGCATTGCCTGGTTTTATCAAGGACAATCGGCGTTTGGGGCAGCGGAGGAGTGGTACTTGCAGTGTCGAGCAATCGCGACTCAACGGCTGGGAGCAGAGCATCCCAATGTCGCCGCCAGCCTCAACAATTTGGCAGTTTTGTACCAATCGCAAGGACGCTATCGTGAGGCAGAATCGCTCTGTCGCCAAGCACTGGAAATCAGGCAACGCCAGTTGGGGGCAGAGCATCCCGATGTCGCCACCAGCCTCAACAATCTGGCAACATTGTATCGGTTTCAAGGATGCGATGGCGAGGCAGAACCACTCTATCTGCGAGCATCGGAAATCAAGCAACGCCAGTTAGGAACAGACCTCAGCGTCAACATCAAAAATTTGGCAGGTTTGTATACGTCTCAAGGACGCTATCGCGAGGCAGAACCGCTCTATCGCCAAGCACTGGAAATCAGGCAACGCCAGTTGGGGGCTGACCATCCCCG
The DNA here is from genome assembly GCA_019359045.1 of Scytolyngbya sp. HA4215-MV1. Taxonomy (GTDB): domain Bacteria; phylum Cyanobacteriota; class Cyanobacteriia; order Leptolyngbyales; family Leptolyngbyaceae; genus Scytolyngbya. The sequence continues at coordinate 184,041 of JAHHIA010000006.1, read as the reverse complement.
TGTCAGCGACAGCCTCAACAATTTGGCAGTCTTGTACGAATCGCAAGGACGCTATCGCGAGGCAGAACCGCTCCATCGTCAAGCACTGGAAATCAGGCAACGCCAGTTGGGGGCAGAGCATCCTGATGTCGCCGGCAACCTCAACAATTTGGCAGGCTTGTACCAATTGCAAGGACGCTATCGCGAGGCAGAACCGCTCTATTGCCAAGCACTAGAAATCCTGTTTGAAAAACTGGGAAACAATCATCCCCTCACCCGATCAGTGTATCAAAGCTTCTGGCTCTTTTTGCAGCAAGTGATCCAGTTGGGGCAAACCGTGCAACTCTCCGACCATCCAACGACCCAATCCCTGTTGCAGCAGATAAGCGAGAGGAATCGCAATGCCTGAAATTAGTCGCTTCTTCGGCATCATCATTGCCATGTACTATAACGACCATCCACCGCCTCACTTTCATGTGCGCTACGGTCAACAAAAAGCCATTATTGAGATCCAATCCCTCTCAGTTCTGGAAGGTAAGCTTTCTCCCAGAGTGCTGGGTCTCGTCATCGAGTGGGCAGCTTCCCATCAAGCCGAACTGCTGCAAAACTGGGAATTAGCCAGACAGCAAGAACCGCTAGAGTCCGTTCAACCCCTGGAGTAATGCCATGCTTAAAGACATCGTAGCGGTCAAACCGCTCGCAGATTATCAACTCTTCTTGCGCTTTGAAGACGGCATTGAAGGCGTGGTAGATATCAGCCAACTCATTCCGTTTTCTGGCATCTTTGCCCCCTTACAAGATTTAGACCACTTTACCCAAGTCCAGATTCATCCCGAACTGGGCACGATCGTGTGGCAAAATGGCGCAGACCTTGATCCTGACGTGTTGTATGCCCTGGTTACTCAAAGCCCGATTCCCACCTACGCCAGCACAGCTTTCTAAGAAATTCGCCATGAACACTCAATCGGCGGTTTCTGCCTGATGAGGCAAACTGCTGGATGTGCAATATTCGAGAAAATCTTGCCTTGCTTGATGATGACATGGCAATCCAAGCCAAATTGCAAGAGCGCCATGACAAAGGAGTGGAATTTCTGAGGAAAGCGATTGTTCTGTGGCAGGCGATCGAGTCACCCGACAATGGGCAATCAAGTTGAGGCGGTTGATAGTGGCGATCGGGGTTCTGGTGCAATCGGGCTTGTTATAATGAGGAGCGATCGCAGTGGAGTGAATAATGGTTCCAGGGTTTGAGTGGGACGAAGAAAAAGCCCAAGCTAATCTCACCAAACATGGAATCTCCTTTGTCGAAGCCACCACTGTTTTCGATGATCCAAACTGTCTCATCATGGACGATCCTAAACATTCGATCGGTGAATCCCGCTTTCTGATCTTGGGATATTCCCTTGTGCAAAGACTGCTTCTCGTCGTGCATTGAGATCGCAACAACACCATCCGAATTATTAGCGCCCGCCCGGCAACCCCATCAGAGAGGCGAAACTATGAGCGAGGAACCTAAACACCAATCCAGGGCTGAAGCGATCGCAGACGACGAAATGTTGGATGAATATGACTTTAGCCAAGCCATTCGAGGCAATCCATACCGATACCTGAGCCAATCTCCAATTAAAATCAACACGATCGCGGGCGATCGAGAAATCCAAATCAAAACGGTTGAAGTATTCGCGACGGTTGCTGTCGATGGCAAAGTGACGCTGCAACTTCCTCCAGAGATTTCCCCCGGCGAACACCGCATCACCTTGCTGATTCAGGAAAATCTGACACCTTAAACAGCCTGACATAAAAAGTTGTACGAGTCTCAGGGGGTTTACTAGAATCGATCACCATTGGCAGCATAAAATTACTGCATTCATCAAGTCAAAAACGGTAATGATCAAGCTTTTTGACACGATCGCCAACCTCAACCCCATCCCTGCTGCTCGGCTCACTCTGCTGGAGTCTGAGTATCAGGACATTCAGACCTTACCGGCTGGACAAGTTGGCACCATTGTTGAAATTTACGGAACAGAAAACCCGCGTTATTTGATTGAATTTGCAGATTTACAGGGGCGTGAGTATGCAATGGCAACTTTACTCGACAATGAGGTATTAGCCCTTCACTATGCCTTAGTGATCGCCTCATAACTGAAGACGATCATAGGAACGCTACGCGAAGCAGAACCGCTGGTTGTGAGATCGCTAGACATTTTGACTACTAAACTGGGGTTGAACTATCCCAATACCCAGCAAGTTCGAGTAAATCTCGCACTGCTTGATGACGACATGGCAACCCAAGCCAAATTGCAAGGGCGCGATGACAAAGTCGTGGAATTTTTGGAGAAAGCGATCGCTTTGCGGCAGGTCAGTGAGTAAAACAACGATGGGCGATCGTCCAAATCTCACCAGTACACTCAGAACAACCTACCATCGCACCGGTCATGAAAGCTTACGAGTTCCCGGCACATATCACCACCGATGGCAAACTAGAATTGCCTGCTGCTGAACTACCGCGATCGCTCAACAATCAAGCCGTCAGAGTCATCGTTCTAATCAGCGAGACAGAAAATTCTTCAGAACAGACGGACTTGGGCAGACCTCACCACTACTCAATTCCTGGCAGGCTATAGTTCCGTCGATGCAATTTACGACGAACTTTAAATCATGCCTATCTATGGTTCGGCTACACAAACTCGCAACCCTGGAGAAACGATAAATTGCTGTAATACTGCCACCCGTCTGAATCATCTGGCAGTGTTGTACAATCCCAAATCTCTACTAGCAACCGAGGCTGTCTCTGGTGGCAACCCCCGTTACCGGATTCACACCATCGGCTCGTTTGCAAAGTTGTGCGATGTCATAGCGATCGAGAATCGCATCGGTAAAATCGGCTCCCGTCACCGTCACTCCCTCAAAACTAGAACGAGAGAGCATCGCTTCTCGCAAGATGGCGTTGGTTAGGTTAGCTTTGTAGAGCGTAACCTGATCGACCAACGCCCCTGCCAAATCAGCCCCTTCCAGATCGGCTCCCAGCAAAACCCCTTTAGTCAAAATGGCATTTTTCAGGTTGGCTCCCCGAAAATCCGCACCGCGCATTTCAGCCGCGACAAACACAGCACCCGCGAGATCCAGATGAGAAAAATCCCGATTTTCGAGATGGGTATTGCTATAGTTAACAGTTTTATCCTGTGCCGATGCAGGGCGTGCACTCAAAACCACCCAGCCTATCGCCAAAACCAACGCCAGCGCTAACCAGAAAAGAGTTTTGACTGCTTTGACGATCGCCGCTTGCATCTGCTTCACCCAGTAGATGAATCCCGTTCCATTGTGACATGGGACAAGGGGAGGCGATCGCTAGCTTGTCGAAGTGTAATCAGTCTCTCAAGTGAAAAAAGTAAACAGCCATTCCCTCATCTAGAAAGGAATGGCTGCTCTATAGAGGCAGATCGTCTAAATCGGTTTTAATGTCAGCAAAGCGTACTCAAACTTCTTATCAATTTCTACTTTCAGATATCACTGTTTTCGCAGTCACCGCACTTTGGCTCCTGCGAAATCATCATCCTGATTGAAAAAGTTTAATCGCTCCATTAAAAAAGTTTAATCGCTCCAAGCAAAGCAAAGACGATTCTTGTATTAAAAATTACAAAAATTGATTTCTCATTCACAATTCAACGTCATTTTGTCTAGCCACTAATACCAATTTAAATTGGTATTGAAAGCGTGATAGAGCTTTCCAGTCAAAACATCTCGTTTGCTTAGCATGAGTAGTCGAAATACAAATACTGCGATCGCAGCACCCATTGGTGGAGCAACCCCATAAATCCACTGATAATGCCAATTTCCAGTCACTAGTGCAGGAGTAAGAATTGAAACTTGTTCTGTCTAACCACAAAACCAACCACATCTTGCAGGTGCATTTTGCCGTGTAGCCAAAAGGCGAGTGAAACGAAAGGATTGATATGAGCACCGCTTAGTTTCCCGATTGGAGATACAGCTACAATCGATCCACTTCCAGCAAACATCAGTCCTGTAATCAACCGTCGAATGCTCACATCAGGCATAATCTGTTCTACTGGCAAACTGTGCCCAAAGTTAAGGACGATTGCACTGAAGCCGATGAAAATATTGAAAGCGGTTCCCAGAAATTCTGCGACGTATTCGCGCCAATGCCACTGATTCTGAACGCTAGAAAGCATAATCGATGAGCGTAGTTGAAGGTCTTGCGTTAACGCCAGCAAGTCACTGAAAGAGCAATCGTTAGGTACCAAAGTAGTAGACGAGAAAGATTATGGAGGATCGTCCAAAATTGAACTGTATGATTGTGGCTCTTCGACGCGGTCTTGTGCGTAATCTCGTCGAGCCTTGACTGTTTTCTGATATACCTTCTTGCCAGCTAAATTGACAATACCTAAAATTTTTCTCCTGCCAACTGCTCCAACCTGCGTAAATTTGCTAGTCTGAATCCATCCTCACCTCACTCCCCCCTCTCATGACCGATACGTACACCCAACCCAACCGCGAATGGTGGGCACAACGCTGGATCGATGTACTAGAATCTTTTGGCTGGCGCAGGCGACTGGAGCGTGCCCGCAACTATGCCCGCCAGGGCAACGTGCTCAACATTGATTACAACGGACACAAAGTCTCTGCCCGTGTTCAAGGAACCGCCCCGGAACCCTATAAAGTCTCGTTGTCTTTAGAACCCTTCACCGATGAGCAGTGGGGCTATGTGATTGAATCGATGTCACAACAGGCAATCTTCTCTGCCAAGCTGTTAGCAGGAGAGATGCCCCAAAACATCGAAAAGGTATTCACAGAAAACGGATTGAGCCTGTTTCCGTTTACTAAATTTGATATTCGCAGTCGATGCAGTTGTCCCGATCCGGCAAATCCTTGTAAGCACATTGGTGCGGTCTACTATGTGTTAGGCGATCGCTTCAGTGAAGATCCCTTCGTACTATTCCAACTGCGAGGACGCACGAAAGAACAAATCATCGAATCTCTGCGCCAAATGCGGAGCCTCAATTCGGCAACCCGTCACGAAAGCACCGCAACCCCAGAAGATGAAATTGTAGTCCAGGCAATGGCTCCCAGAGCCAACCCCTTGCAAATTGAGCAGTTTTGGCATTACAACGAACAATTGGAACCCTCGCTCGTGGTCATTGCCCCTTCCCCTCGCAGTGAAACGGTGCTGGATGTATTGGGTCCTATTCCGCTTAACTCAGGTGTCGCGAATCCAACTCCGCCCAACTCGCCGGCTCCAGCTTCGCCGATGGAGTCCTTAAAAGCCATTTATCAAGAAGTCAGCCTGTACGCAGTGCAGACGGCAATGACCACAAATGGTTAAAATCTCCCTGGTTCTAACTCAACTTGTGTTGATCCAGCGCAGGGGTGCGGCATTTGGTACAAAATTCTTGCTTAGCTTGAAAAGCATTGTCCAAATGCCACGCCCCTACAAGGTTTGACAGCTCCAACACAAAATCCATCAGAAGCAGAAATCTCTCTAACGCCAATAGCCCAATCCAGGGCCGAATCTTCCAGTCTTTTAAGCAATCTCTGTACGATTTTGATACGATAGGCTGACAAGGAAAAAATGATCAGTTCATGATTCAGGGTTGGTTAAGTGAAAATTGAACTTCTCCAACTCCTAACCCTCCTCCAGTAGCTCAGTTGGATAGAGCATCGACCTTCTAAGTCGGCGGTCGTAGGTTCGAATCCTACCTGGGGGGTTGAATAAAGGATAATAGAACAGCAAAGCGCAATGGAGTTTCCCGCTGCGCTTCGTTATTTAGGAACGTAGGTTCAATATAATTGAACCTTCATTTTATCGGGACACAAGCAAAGCTTGACGCTTGGACTCAGTTAATTTGCGCGTTCAAGCCCTGCGATCGCAAAACCTGAGACCACTTTTCAGCGCCTGCACGATCGTTAAACGAACCCGCTTGAATAAACGCCCCCTGTTGAGAAGTCGTCAAAAAGGCATCAGGTGCTAGCCGACGAACTTTCTCCAAAGTGCTGTTATCTCGATAAGGAACCAGCACGAAGTAGGCACGACTGGCATCGCTAGTCTGCTCACTACGAATAAAAGGGGTAGAAGGCGATGCCGATCGACTCATGGCTCCACGCAAAACCCGAATCGTTTGGGAACCTACAATACCATCGGGTTTCAACCCTTGATCTTGCTGAAACTTGATCACAGCTGAGCGGGTGGCTGGGCTATACACGCTGTCGATCGCCCCGTTGTAGTAACCCTTGAACCGCAACAGCCTTTGGATTTCTGACACGCTCACTCCCGCTGCAACCGAGCTAGGAGGAAGTGCGCTAACCGGAGCTGCACTAGGCGGATCAATATCGCTGCCGATCGCTGTATTGCCATTCAATACTGCCAGCGTTCGCGGTCCCACAATGCCATCGGCTTTCAAACCAAAATCTCGCTGAAAATTGGTGACTGCGGTTCGGGTTAAGGAGCCATAAATCCCATCAACCGCACCGTCGTAATACCCCCGGTCTCTGAGCTTTTGTTGCACTGCAGAAACCATCGCGGCACTCTGCATCCCCACAGCCCTGGATGATGCTTTTTGTTCAAGCAATTGTTGCGTTTGAGCACCGTAAACCCCATCTGCGGATAACCCACTCTCTCGCTGAAACCGAATCACGGCTTCCTGGGTGAGAGAGCCAAAATAACCCGTTTGGGGTCCCTCAAAATAACCCAAGCGAGTGAGTTTTTCTTGCAGTGCACTGACCTCAGACCCTGTGTCTCCTTGCTGCAAACTTGCCGCGATCGCAGCATTAGACAAGCTAACGACCAATAAGCCAACCATCAGTGACAGCAACCGCAAGACCGCAGGGCTAGAAAGCCGCCCCCAGCTTCCCTGAACGATCGGCTCAGCCTTATCAGACTTCAGCTCAGATGCAGTATCGGGAGCCGATTCATAAGCACAGGCAGCATGCAAATAAGCAAGAGTTTCCATGGCAGAGTAACAAACAAAACTTCCAATTCCACTCTTTCAAAAAGTGGCTTTTCAGCTAACAAGAAGTAACTTGAAAATCTGAAACCAAGCAAATTGCTTCAAATCTCCCTCAAAGGGGTTAGAAAGCTAGATTTCAACCTGATAGATTTTATTTTAGCCTTATCGGTGATGCAAAGCTAGAGCAAAGCTGCAATTCTTGATCTCGAATCATGAAATTATCTTGACTCATCCAATAGGCTGCTTCTGATCAATTTCGTATTTTTTGAACAGCGCTCAATGTTCACCGATCGCAGCTTAAAGCGAGGCATCCTGCTAGCGATTACTCCAGTTTTCTAGCTTTTGTTAGAGGTGGTTCGGTGCCCCGATCGTGGACCATTTGCTGTGCAATGGTGAGAGGATCTTTTAAAAGTCCTTTCGCAAGTAACAACAGACACGATCCCCCTAAATCCCCCTTTTTAAGGGGGACTTTGAAGCTGATCTCCCCCTTTTTTCTAGCGCAGCGGTACGTATAGCCTGTCGGCATGGCTTCGCTAAAGCACGGGGACTGGGGGGATCTCTGAGTGTTCAACATCACAGCGAGCACCTTTTCAAACACCCTCTGCGGGCGACTGAGATCTGAATAGAGGTATTACTGATTTTCTTTCGGATGTTCGTCAATTCGTTCGCTATAGCCTGACTTAATCCACCCTTCTAACCCACTACTTTCAACGCGAATTCGTTGCCATTCGCCATCAGCACTCTCTTCTAACACGCTAACTTGTTCGTTATAGTCCACCCCACCAATCCGGTTGGCATCCACACTGGGGGCATCCCGCACATTCAGTCCTTGAGACAAATTGATTCGAGCGGGATAAGTTGCTGCATCCGTTGCAGTGGGACTTGGCGATTTGCTGGGCGTGGGTGTGGGCTTCGGCTTCGCCTGGGTCTTGGGCTGGGCAACCGCTGTCGATGGCTTCACTTTGGCAGAGGGCTGATCATTGGGGAAGGTGGGTCGTGGGGGCAGAGAGGTCATTTGGGAAATGTAGCGAAATGCCAAGACCCCTGCGACTGCAAAGATTGCGATCGCGATCGCCAACCCAACTAAAACCTTAACTACACCAGACCATTTCATTGCTGTTTTGCTAACCTGTCGAAGAAATTCGATCGTGCTCTGGCATTTCGGTTAAAAACGTCCAAGCTCTGTCCAGAATGTTGCCCTTATGCCAAATTTTTCAGTTCCGTCTAAATCATGCCTCCTAATCGAGTAATTGGCGCAGATTTCTGAGCCAAACTGTATCCAAGTGTGAGCCTGAGAATCTGTTTGTAAATAAATATCAAGAAGGAGTTCAAGGAGACATAGGATCAGCGATACCAGCGATACCTAAGAAATCCACCTACCTCTAGCTTGGAAGCATGAACCAACCCTACTGTGACAGTGACCTGACGGATGAAGAATGGTTGCAGATCGAGCCTTTACTCCCCCCTGAGAAGCCGGTCGGCAAACTACGTGAGGTTAGCCTGCGTGAGGTATTGAACGCGATTTTCTACCGTGCTGACAATGGGATCAAATGGCGCAATCTACCCTGTGATTTTCCGGCGTGGCAAACGGTCTATGGCTACTTTCGGCTGTGGGTCAACTTAGGCATCTGGGAGCAAATTAACGGGGTCTTGGTGCAGCAAGTCCGTATCAGTGAAGGGCGAGAGCCAGAACCCAGTTTAACGATCATCGATAGTCAGTCGGTTAAACTCGGACAAAAAGGGGGGAGCAACACGGCTTTGATGGCAACGAAAAGGTGAAAGGACGCAAGCAGCACATTGTGGTGGATGTGTTGGGACTGGTGTTAGGTTGTTACGTTACTTCTGCCAATACGGCTGATGTCAAAGCGGCTCCTGCAGTTTTAGTGTGGGTGCTTGAGATGTTCAAGCGCATTGTTAAAGTGCTAGCAGACCAAGGCTATCGAGGTGCTTTGGCTGGCTTGATTGAGCACTACTTTGCTCAGTCCCAACGGCAAGTTGAGGTTGAGATTAGTCGGCGTTCAGAGGCGGCTACAGGATTTCACCTCGAACCCAAACGATGGATTGTCGAACGGACTTGGACTTGGTTAGACAATGCTCGCATCCTCCGTGACTATGAACGATTGCCTGATTAATCGCTACCAATCGCCGTTTTGCGACTACTCGCGTCTGCGCCAAACTCGTCAAAGTTCACGACTTACCCCTACTGACTCAAAAAGAGGAATAATGACTTCACTCATCCAAACATTGTCTTCACCAGACGCGATCGGCCAGCCATCCACAAACAAGCTCACTCAGCGCGTCCTGGAAAACAAGATCGCACTGATCACTGGAGATTCCAAGCGATTATGTTGAATGTCAAACATCCAATGAATATTTGAGAAATTCAATTCAACAATGTTGGGGAATCATTCAAAGCACAATCAATGGTACAGCTTATCATCTATCTAAGCCATACCATCGCTCACATAAAAAGCGATGAGATTCAATTCTAACGACAATTCACTCGTACTCAATCAAAAGAATCCAAGTGAACCATTTGGCATCTTGACTTCTGTGAACGATCGTCACTATCAAAAAGTGCCCATTGCCTCACCACGGCGATCAGCGCAAACGCTACCCCTGTTTGCTCAATTTCTCACTGCCATTTCTTCAGTGGAACCTTGCCAGGGTTTACCATTGCGCATCATGGCATTGAGGATGCGATTTTCTCGATTCGCTGTGGTGGGCACAGCAACCGCTGAACCCGACGACGGCAAAGCCAACAGCAGAGATCCATGCGGTGCGTTTACCCCTGATTCTGTGCCACCTTTGGTTGAAGTCGATCGTCTTTGGGCACAAGCTGTGTTACAGCAGCAAGGTTTACCCAATGTTGCCTTGTAGTGATGCTATTCTTCGGCTTCGATAATGGCGCTGCGATCGAGCAAGAGCAGATTGCGTAAACTATCAGTATCTAGCTCAGTGAGCCAGTTTTCGCCTGCACCAATCACCTGTTCTGCCAAGGCTTTTTTGCTCTCGATCAGATCATGAATTTTTTCTTCCAGCGTGCCAGAGCAAACAAATTTGTGTACTTGCACATTACGGGTTTGTCCGATACGGAAAACGCGATCGGTTGCCTGATTTTCTACTGCTGGGTTCCACCAGCGATCGAAGTGAAAAACGTGATTGGCACGGGTCAGGTTCAAGCCCACCCCCCCCGCCTTCAGTGAGAGAACAAAGATGCGAGGTCCCTGGGGATCGTGCTGGAAGCGATCGACCATTTCTTCTCGTTGTTTCTTAGATGTGCCCCCGTAAAGCAACAAGGTTTCTCGTCCCAGTTGTTTTTCTAAGTGGGCTTTGAGGAGTTTGCCCCACTCGGCAAATTGGGTAAAGATCAGAGCGCGATCGCCTTCAGCAATCACTTCTTCTAGCATTTCACCCAACCGTTGCAGTTTACCTGATCGGGTTTCAAAGGCAGAGGATGGGGAACTGGGGACGACCTTTGCCTTTTGATCCTTTGTCTTGCCCCCGTCATCTTTCAAAAAGAGGGTGGGATGGTTACAAATTTGTTTCAGCTTTACCAGTAGGGCCAGAATTTCACCACGTCGCTGGATGCCATCACTGGCTTCGATTTCTGCCAAAGATTTCTCAACGGTATGTTGATAAAGGGAGGCTTGTTCTGCCGATAGCCCACAGAAGACCGTCATTTCCTGCTTGTCGGGCAAATCCTGGATGATGGTTTTGTCCGTTTTGAGCCGTCGCAGGATGAAGGGCTGCGCTAGGGAGCGTAAGGTTTGCAGAGAAGTGGTGTCGCCATAGCGTTCGATCGGGATGGCAAAGCGCCGCTGAAAGAAGTTTTTGGGTCCCAAATACCCCGGATTGAGGAAGTCTAGAATCGACCAGAGTTCCGAGAGACGGTTTTCGACAGGAGTACCCGTAAGGGCAATGCGAAACTGGGTTTCTAACTGCCGCACAGCTTGAGATTGTTTGGCATCAGAGTTTTTGATATTTTGGGCTTCGTCTAACACCACGCCTTGCCAGGAAACGCTTTGCAGATCCTTGAGATCGCGGTGAATCAGCGCATAGCTGGTAATAATCAGATCGATTCCCTGCACAGCTTTCGCAAAAGTTTTACCCTTGGCACGTTTGTCGCCATGATGCACCAACAGTTTCAGGCTGGGTCCAAACTTTTTTACTTCGCGTTCCCAGTTGCCCAAGACGGAGGTGGGGCAAACCAGCAGTGTGGGATTTTCCAGCTTTTGCTGTTCTTTCAGATGCAGCAGAAAGGCAATAAATTCGATCGTCTTGCCCAACCCCATATCATCTGCTAGACAGGCTCCCAGATTCCATTCTTCTAGAAACGCCAGCCAACCGACCCCGCGCGCCTGGTAGGGACGCAATTCGCCTTTGAAACTGGCAGGGGGTGAAATGGCTTCCACCGTACGTTTACCAGTCAGGGTGGTAATTAAATCCTGTAATGCGCCGGACGCCTCGAAACTGACAACGGGCAATTTTTCGATCATTTGGGTGTCGCCTGTACCAATGCGGAGGGCATCTTCTAGTGACAGGGTGGTCTGATCTTTACGGCTACTGAAGAATGTCTGCGCGGCTTTGATGTCCTGAGGGCGGAGTTCGACCCATTCACCATTGATTTCGACCAGGGGCGTGTTGAGTGCTACCAGGCGATCGAATTCTTGTTTCGTCAGGCTTTGCCCGCCAATGGTCAATTCCCAGCGAAAGTTGAGCAGACTTTGCAGTCCCAGGCGATCGTTGGGTTTCCGCTTTGCGGTTTGTGCCTGAATTTTGAGACCCAAGCGACTTGCCCAACCGCTCTGGTTCGAGAGGCTTTCGGGCATGATCACCCCCAGTCCACTATCTTGGAGTCGCCATGCCACAGATTTGATGAAGTCATAAGCCTGCACCGCAGGCAGCGTGCAAAATTGGGGACGTTGTTCTTGCAAGCTAGGTTCGATCGCAGGATAAACTCTTGATGCCAGCCCCAGCCCCGCCAGTAAGGTTTCCTGGGGATGGTTGATCGTGCGTCCTTGATAGACCAGCTTTTCCACGGGGTTATTCCAGAGGGTGGGGGCGCTGACTAAAAGTTGGGCATCATCGATCGCTTGCAAGAAATATTCCAACCGCCAGTCGGTTCTGCCGGTGAGGGGGGGGTGGAGATAGAAGCAAGTACGGAAGAGGTTTTGCTCGGTGAGCTGGTATTGCAGAGGGGCAGTCCACTGGGTCAGGGCAGCTTCCAGAGGGGAGATCATCACATCAGGGGAGATCGTGGCAGATTCAGAGGTCAGTGCTTGTAGCCACTCCTGCATCGGCGATCCAAAAGTCGGTTTGTCTAGCGCGTCCCCGCCTGAGTGAATGTTGCGGATTTGGGCATCCAAGGTACTGTTCAAAAAATGGTGCAATAGGGTTTGTGGAGCGATGGGAATCTCGATCGCGACGGGACCGGAACTGGCATCGGGTCGAGAACTCAGCGCAAAGGCTACCTCTCCCGTTTGCTGATAAGTGCGGCAAGCCGCAGGCATCTGTTGGGTAAAGCTATCTAGGCGAGCATGGTCAATGCTGCTGTCGAGCAAGACTTGCCAGCGAGCCGCGACTGAGGCGGTCAGAGATCGTTCCAGCCCTGGCAAAAACTTCGATCGTGCCAGCAAATCGAGACTCCAGCGGGCAATATGGGACCAAAAGCGCAAGTCTCCGCCCAAAAAGGACTCCTCGACTCCCACCGAACCCAGGGGCAAGGAATTCAAAAACAACATGGCTGCCACAGGAGACAAACCAATTCCCTGCACTTGCCAGGGGTAGAGCCAATGCTGTGTCGTTTCGCAAGAAGCGCTGTCTGCGAGAGCCGTGGCAGAATGTTGCGGTAAGATTTCCGCCTGAGCCAGAATGGCATCTCCCTTTGCCAGGGCTGAAATGGTCGTGGGAATGGCCAAAAGCTGAGTCTGAAATTGAATAGGGGGCGATGAAGGGGAAACCGTTGTGGTTGGGGATGTTTTTGGGGCGGTACGGGTACGTGGAGCCGTGGCAGAAGTGCTGAGGCCAGATGGCTGAGTGGCAGCGATCGCCAGTTCACCAAGCAGGGAAGATGCAACTGGCAACTGGAGTCGATTGGATTGGTGTAGCGATCGCAACCAGTCGGCTAACTCAATCGGCGACATGGCAAATGGATGGAGCCGAAGTTCTGCCAGACGATCGCAAGGGTCGAAAGTCTGAGAATCTGCCTCTGCAACCGCTGTGGTTGGCATCACTCTGCGCCAGGTTTCTCCCCAGATAAACAAACAACCAGTGTGATCGCTTGCCTTTGTCCGATCGCCATGGGAGGAAGAATCGGGGTAAGACGCTGTTGGTTGCATCAACCAACTACCATGTAGGATTGCCATTCGAGTTACAAATCTCCGGATTGATACGCTATGCAGCCCAGATCTGTTATGGGGTCACGAGTTAGAAAAATTTCTGACATCTTTTATTGAGGGCAAGGAAACCGCACGATGAAGCTCAAATTTCCCATGTATGCAACACTTCAGGGCAACGTTCAGGTTGAGTTGGATGTCATGCAACCCCACGAGCAGGAGATGGTAAGAGCGCTGCTGAATGAGATCATTGAAGCTGGGCAAACCTACCCGCAAGATCATGCCCTCTCGGCGGTAGAGTTTGCCGCTTACTGGATGAGTCACTCAGCCTTTGTGGTTCGAGCGGTTGGGCAAATCCCCCTACTAACGCACCAAAAAATTTTGGGGGCTTTTTTTATCAAACCAAACTTCCCCGGACGCTGTAGTCACATCAGCAACGCTGGTTTTATTGTACATCCTGCGGCTCGAGGTTGGGGCATTGGGCGCTGGATGGGAGAAACGATGCTGAAGATTGCTCATCACCAGGGCTATCGGGCAGTAATGTTCAACCTGGTCTTCTCGACAAACTTGCCTTCTATTAATTTGTGGAAATCTCTAGGGTTCGAGACGATCGCTCGTCTTCCTCAGGCAGCCCATCTCAAAGATGGCACCGTTGCTGACGCACTGATGATGTATCGATCGCTGCCTTGAGGTGGGTAGGGATACAGCAGATGATTGGAGGCAAAAGCCCGCCATGAAAGATTGCCAAAGTGTAACAGTTGCGCTCACCCTGAGATAGAGAGACTAAGATAGAAAAAACAGAATTTACTACAAAAAATAAGAATTCACGAGGTGAGATTTTAGCTCGCCCCATACTTCACCCAGCCATAGGCCACCAGCAACCCTAATAGCCCCAAAGCGATCGCCAACGGGGCAATCTGCAACATCCAGAGACCGACCAGCGCTAACCCAATGCCATCTGCGAGCAAAACGGGCAATCGTTCTGCCAGTGCCCAAGTCTCAATGGCAGGCTCTGCCAAAGGCTGGAGCCGAACATTGGTCAGTAGATTAAACCAAACCTGGCTCAGCAAAATGCAAATCGCTCCCCAACCCAACCAGTAGGCAGCCGCATAAAAGCCTACGAGTTCCAACGCGATCGTACTGACAGTGATAGTGTAAAAATTGTGTAAACGATCGTCTTGTCCTTGCTGCTGCACAGCAAAGACTCGATCCAGATCCACCACTGCCATGCGGGCTTGATCGATACCCAAAAGCAACAACACCAGCGCTAACACCTGAGCTGCCAACTCATCGCCCCAAATCAGCTGTCTCATTAGCCCCAAACAAGCCGGAAAAAACAGCCCAAAGATGATCCAGACTCGCGATCTCATGGTGATGATAGCCCCTTTCACTACACCGATTGGCAGAACCTATTCTAGTTGCAATGATATACTCAGAGCGCTTTTATCATGGAGTTAGGGTCAATTTGCAGCGAGAAGAAACCACTCCTATCTCTGCCTTGATTGTTGGGGCAGGGCAGGGTATTGGGTTAGCGTTTGTGCGGCAGTTGTTGCAAACCGATCGCTGCGATCGCCTCTATGCCACCTACCGCAACCCCCAATCCGAACTATTGACAATCGCCGATGCGCGTCTACGCTGTTTACCCTTAGACCTGACTGTAGAAGACCAGATTGCTGCAACCATGCAGGCAATTCAAACAGAGACAAGCAAACTGCATCTGGTGATCAACTGCGTGGGTATCCTGCATCAAGACAGCCTGCAACCAGAAAAGAGCCTGCGACAGATCCAGTCAGAACAGTTGATGCACTATTTTCGGGTCAATAGCATTGGGGCTGTACTATTGGCAAAGCATATTCAACCTTTACTCAAGCACCGCGATCGCGCCATCTTTGCCACCATCTCAGCCAAAGTCGGTAGCATTGGCGACAACCACTTGGGCGGTTGGTATGGCTACCGTGCCTCCAAAGCGGCACTTAATATGCTGATACGTACCACAGCTCTGGAATACAAACGTACCTGCCCCCAGACGATCGTCATTACCTTACATCCTGGAACCACCGACACCCAACTTTCTCGTCCTTTTCAGCGCAATGTTCCCCCAGAGAAACTATTTACTGTCGATCGCACGGTTCAACAACTCCTCAGCGTGCTCAGTCAACTGCAAGAAAGCGACAGTGGCGAGTTCTTTTCCTGGGATGGCAACCGCTTGCCCTGGTAGAGCGATCGCAAGCGGATGATTCCTCATTCCTTTGCTCTGTTCTGCTTGACTGAGCCAAACTTACTGAGCCAAAAATTTTTCAATTAAAGCACTGGCAGCCTTGCCATCGATCGGTCGAGAAAACCAATAGCCCTGCATTTGCTTGCATCCTAGCGATTGGAGTGAATCTAACTCTTCAGAGGTTTCTACCCCCTCTGCAATCACATCTAGACCTAACTTCGCTGCAAGAATGATGATAGTTTCGCTAATATCCCACTTCTTGCCATGGACAAAAGAACGATCTATTTTCAGCGCATTAACTGGCAAATCTTGTAATCGCCCCAAAGAAGAATAGCCTGTCCCAAAGTCATCAATATATAGCTGCACTCCTAACCCTCGCAGTTCCGAAAGAATCGAGGTTGCAACTTCATAGTTTTCAATCAATGCGCTTTCGGTAATCTCCAGCTTCAGGCAACTGGGTTCGATTTGCGAATCTTGCAAAATTTGCTGAATTTTTTGAACCAAATCCGGCTGCAAAAACTGCAAAGTAGACAAATTGACGCTCATCGTCAGGAGTGGAGTCGTCGGAAACTGCTGCTGCCACTGATGAAGTTGCTGGCAAGCTTGCTCAATGCTCCACAGACCTAACTGATGAATTAAACCTATTTTTTCTAATAATGGAATAAAAATTGAAGGGGGGATGAACCCTCGATGTGGATGTGGCCAGCGAGAAAGGGCTTCAAAGCCAACAATGGTATTCGTTTCAATCGACACGATCGGCTGATAATATAGCTGAAACTGTTGTTGTTCGATCGCTCGATGTAAGTCATTTTCCAATTGCAATTGTTCAATTTCTTCCTGAGAAAGAATTGTGATTGGCAAAGTTGCTTCCTGATCGATGACATCTGCCAAGCGAGTTAATCGATTTGCATTACTAATCGCAATTCCTAATAAACGCTTTCCCTCATCTGAAAGCGATCCCAACTGCCCCATGTGCAAAAGCCCTAATACTCCACGAATCGAAGTCAATGGAGTACGCAATTCATGGCTAATCAACGAAGCAATATCTTCTAACAAGACGCCATCCTTTAGATCTGGCAGATCCTCATCAATTAGAGGGGTTGCTTCTGCTGCGTCTAGCAAAAATACCACATCATCGGGAGAAACCGTTTCTTCTACAAAACCAGGCTCTCGTCGCAACGAAGGATTTAAGACCTTATCTAAAGATATTTGTTTAGGGCTATTCAGATTTATATCACCAGGTCGAAACATATCTTTTCCTTTAGGACGATTCCGAAACTTTTAGCTTTGTAGACTCGTTACCTGTCAACGTTCAATCGACAGATAGAGAAGCAGCGATCGGTGAGTTTTGACGGGTTTTCAACCCATCCTCCAAAAACTTGACAGAACACGAGTGCTTTAGGAGTAAGTTAGGCAGCCATTCTGAGGGAGTCAGAAGTCAGGAGCTAGAAGTCAGAATGGTAGGCAGATTTGTAGCAACCGACACGATCCCTCTAAAATTCCCGTACTGATGCTCTGCTCCGCCAGAAAAAAGGAAGGCTTTGAGGCTGATCCCCTCTTTTTTCTAGCGCAGCGGCGCATTGCGCGAGGGCCAGGGGGGATCTCTGAGTGCTCAACATCACAGCTAACACCTTTTCAAACAACCGCTCAGAGTTCACTAGATTGAATAGAAATTTGGACATTTAGAAACCTGAATCCAAGACGCTTGAATTCAAAAGTCTCATCAGTCGCCATCCACTTGATTCAGTTCTGAATCTTGGATGAATTCTCGATTTACTTGGCCCCCTCGATATGCAAGCGTTCAAACACAGATTGCTTCATCTCTTCAGGCGGGGCTACTACCCAGCCTTAATCAAGCAATTGCTCTTTCTGTCTCGGAATCTGCTCCTTGTTCGGCATGCAAATCGCACCAGACCGAGTAGCCTTTGGCAGACACAGTAATACACACCTTTCTACCCAAATCAGTCAGTTCAAACCCAGCAGCATAAGCTTTTAACCTTTCTTCGGGGGCATAAGAATGATGGTGCGTAAACAGCTCATGGTTATAGCGCATTCCCTGCTGGACCCCATTGTTCCAGTATTTAAATTGATGCGTTAGATTTGCATCAACGACGATTGGAGGCACGGTTTCTACGAAGTTCTGTCTGAGAGACGAGGATTGATGCAAAACGCTTGCCTTCGGCAAGGATGCAGGTCTGTGAGGATTAAGCTGTGCCAACATGGTTCCGTATCCCACTTACAAAAGGTTACGTCAGAGTCCTTACAGGTACAGGGGCATCTTCAGGCTCAACTGAATTAATCCTACATTTGGAATGTGACATCCTTGTGAAACGGCTAAATAGTTAGATATTTCAACAGCTCAACCAGTCCGATTACCCTGAAGAAAGTGCGAAGCCAGGGTTTTTCAAGCTTGCTAAACGGTTGTCACACTGCGGCTGTCCTTTATTAGAAATGGTGATCAAGACTCCTATTGTGGAGCTTGACATTGAATGTTAAACCTGGCAACGGGTTAAAGTCGTTTTTTTCTTTAAGTTTTCAAGACAAGGTACTGTTTCGTGTGGATTTATAAACTTCTGTTGGGTTACATTTTGGAACGCATCTTTTTTAATCATTTACTTGAAATAAATCTTTTCAAATATTTTTCTTCTAATAATTTCTGAGGGGGTTGACATCCAAATTAACGACTTGTAAAGAAGTCTGTCAGGTCACGGTAATCAAGGCTTTGACGGCATTGCCACAAGGTTGTCACATTTGTTTTGTAATCTGAATGAATTGTGTCAAGCATTTGACATTTAGGAAGGGTGTAGCTCAATTGTTTGCAAGTATGGTCTTTTCTATCGTGCTTTTCTTGGATTGTTCCCTACAAATGTTGCTCACCCTCTTCATCCAGTCGTGAAATTCATGAATAAGAAGCGCCTTTTTCCTCAGCACAGCTTATCAAAGCAGCTTTTAACGGGATTTGGGCTATCGTTAGTTTTCGCAGGTTTGTTGACTTTAGGAATTAACTATCGTTTAGTTCAATCGGATTTAGAAAAGGAAGAATTAGAACATGCAGGTGCGATTACGCGATCGCTCGAATTTGCCATGGAAGGTGTAATTGCGCTAGACGATCGTGAAGTGCTGAATCAAATGGTGCAAAACTATGCCACGTTGCCTGCAATTTTGGAAGTTTTGATTATCGGCACAGACGGCAAAAATCTGGCTCACTCTAGCTCCGATAAAAGGCATTTACCTTATGAAGTTGCACATCCCGAATTAGCTTCTGTACTTTATCAAGCGGCGACTGGTGGGGTGGAGGTGCAAACCAAAATGTTGCTTCATGGCAAGCGGGTGTTGGTGAGTATTATGCCACTTCGCAATATGCTTTCCAGCCAATCGAACCAGTATGGCTTAGCGGTGGTGGTGCTGGATATTGAACAAATTCATGAAGATGCCCGACAGATTTTATTGTCATCCAGTTCAACGCTGGCAATTGGGGCGATCGCCATTTTGACGTTGATGTGGCTTTTGATGCGGGCAATAGTGCTAGTGCCCCTACGCCGATTAAATCAGGCATTGGTAGCAAGTCAAACGGTCAACCGCTTTGTGTCACCCATGGCTTTGCCAGATAATGAAATTCGTTTTTTATCGGAAACATTTGAAACTGTTTTTCGGCAACACCAGCACGCAGAAGCCACGCTACAAAATCGGGCGGATCAGTTGCGCAGTCACACGATGGTGCTGAATCAAGTGACCAAACACCGAGCCATCAGCGATGGAAATTTCTCGATCGCTTTGCAGGTGATTACTTCAGCAACGGCACGGGCGCTTTCGGTTGAACGGGTGAGCGTTTGGTTTTATAACGACCAGAAAACGCTTCTACAATGCCTGAATTTGTTTGAATCGACACCCATGCAGCATTCTGAAGGAAGCACACTGGTGGTCACAGATTATCCAGCGTATTTTGGCGCGATCGACACTGAGGATCAACCCATTGTTGCCAATGATGCACTGACTGATCCCAGAACCTATGAGCTTTCAGAATCCTATCTAATGCCGCTGAATATTTGCTCAATGTTGGATGTTCCCATTCGGTTGGCTGGGGTAGCAGCGGGGGTGTTGTGCATTGAACAGGTAGGCATAGCTCGACAGTGGAATCCTGAAGATGAAAGTTTTGCCCGGTCGATCGCAGATTTGGTGGCATTAGCAGTAGAAGCCCGCGATCGCAAGCAAGCAGAATTGGCATTGCAACAATCAGAAATGCAACTGAGAACCCAGACCCAGCAATTGCAACAAGCGCTGAGTGAACTGCAAAGAGCACAGTTTCACTTGATCCAAAGCGAAAAAATGTCAAGTTTGGGGCAAACCGTTGCCGGGGTTGCCCATGAAATTAACAATCCCATTAGTTTTATTTATGGCAATATCAATTATGCCAATGAATATGCCACAGATTTGCTGAAGCTCATTCAGCTTTATCAGGAAGTCTATCCCCATCCCAATGCCAAAATTCAAGCAGAAATTGATGCGATCGATTTAAACTTTCTTACCCTTGATTTGCCCAAGTTGTTCTTGTCTATGAAATTTGGAGCAGAGCGCATTCAAGCAATTGTCCAATCACTCCGCATCTTTGCACGATTGGATGAGGCGGAGTTTAAGACGGCAAATCTGCATGAGGGGTTAGACAGCACCTTAATGATTTTGCACAACCGCCTGAAGGCAAAACCCGATCAACCTGAAATTCAGATTATAAAGGAGTACGGAGAACTCCCGGCGATCGATTGCTACCCTGGACAACTGAATCAGGTATTCATGAATATTCTGACGAATGCGATCGATGCAGTAGAGGAGCGAAACCAGCAACTGAGTCCTCAGGAAAGATTTGCTTATCCGGGGTGTATTCGCATTCAGACTGAAACTGAGGGACGTGAGCAAGTCATCATTCGTATCGCAGATAATGGTGTGGGAATCAATGAACAAATTAAGGCAAAGCTGTTTGATTTATTTTTTACAACTAAGATGATTGGCAAAGGGACAGGGTTGGGCTTATCCATTAGTTATCAGATTGTAGTGGAACGACACGGTGGTCAGTTGTCGTGTCATTCGGTGTTGGGCGAAGGTAGTGAATTTGTCATTGAGTTACCCATTTTGCAGCGGGATGGGGATGGGCATTCTATCCAGCGCTCAAGAGGTTGGTTGAAGCAACAGCGATCAGATGTGCAATCGATTGTTGAGTTGCCAGATGCTTCGTTGTTCCTTTCTGCCTATTCCTAAGCGTGGCAGTGCCGATCGTCCTCATGCTCACCTTTTTCTCTCGGACAAAGGTGCTAGTTTTCTAAAGGATGATTGCTAAAATAACTGCAATGCGTGAGTTTTAGCTGATGAGATATCGCCATTGCCAGAGTGGACAAAGCGTAAGGTTAAGATGACAGACCCAAGCCTTCAGCAACGAGACTTAGGACGAGATTCAGTATCACCCCCTCTTAATCACTGATGCTTAACTTCTCCGACGATCGCCAGTATGCTCTCGCCACCCAACGCAACCGCGAACCGATTCTGGATGTCCTCCAGCGCGTGTTGCCAGCCACCGATACCGTCCTGGAAATCTCCAGCGGCACCGGAGAACATGCCGTCTTTTTTGCACCCCGCTTAGCCCCCCGACACTGGCTACCCTCTGACCCCAACCCGATCGCCCGTGCTAGCATCGCCGCCTGGCGAGCACATCTGCCCGCGGCTAATCTGTACGCCCCGATCGCCCTGGATGTTCGCGATCCTCTATGGACAGTGGAACAGACTCCTTTACCCGAACCGTTGCAAACTGACTTGCAACATCATCCTATTCGGGCGATCGTCAACATCAACATGATTCACATCGCCCCCTGGACAGCTTGTCTGGGCTTGCTAGCAGGTGCCCAACGGCTTCTTCCAGCGGATGGCATCTTGTATCTCTACGGACCCTTTCGGGTCGAGGGACAACACACCGCCCCCAGCAATGCCGCCTTCGACGCCAGCCTGCAGGCACAAAACTCCGAATGGGGAGTGCGCGATCTAGAAGCTGTGCTTGCAGTTGCCCAGCGTCATCACTTCGCCCTGGTCGAAACCATCGAGATGCCAGCCAACAATCTCTCTGTCCTTTTCCGACGAAAACAATAGCGCTACGGGGGGAGATAGAGCAGCGAAAAGCCTCATGCTGCTTTTTTTTCTACTGTGTATCAATAAATTCGGACTTCAGGCTCAGTTTTTTGAGATTCCCCCAAGTTCCGAAAAAAGAGCTTTAGAACTCAAAGTCCCCTTTTTTCAGGGGGGGGTAAGGGGATCAGACCACTGGCGTTGCTGAAAAGCAGGATAATTTGGACCGAAGTTTCAAATCATTCAGCATCATTTTCATCCCGTGGTTAAGCAACGCCGATCAGACCATTTGATGACATCCTTAACTGCTGGTGGATAAACCGTCACTAATCCACCTTAGGCGTCACCTCTGCTGCACGAGTCGCCGCACTTAACCGAGTGGAGAGTGCGGAGATGCCACTGGCAATCTTTTCTCGCTGAATCACCAGTACCACACTAATCAGGGTCAAAACCACCCCGATCCATTGCAAAGGCGTGAGGACTTCTGCCAAAAAGAAATAGCTGAACAGCATGGCAAATACGGGGGTTAGAAAAATCAGCGCACTGACACTGGTCAAGTTGCCCACCGACGCCAGATAGAAAAAGATGCCATAAGTCAATGCCGTACCAAATAGAGTGGCATACCCGAGCCCACCCCAACCAGAGAGATCCAGTCGGCTCCATTGCTGCGATTCCCACAATCCTGACAGCAAAAAGAGAGGAATACCGCCCAACAACATGTGCCAACCTGTTGCCACGATTGCATCCACATGTTGTTTGACATAGCGAATGATAATCGTGCCAAAGGACATGGAAAGAGCTGCCAGCAACATCAGCAATTCGCCGCTGTGCAAAAGTCCGTCCCAACTTAAAGGCGTACTGCTGTGCAAAAAGCTGAAATTGCCGTGCAGACTGCTCAAAATCCATTCTGCTGGTAAGCCACACAGACTAATGCCAATTAAGCCGATCGCCAACCCCAACCATCCCCACAAGCCAATCACATCGCCAAACAGTAACCGACACAGCACCGCTACCACCAACGGTTGGGCATCAATCAACACAGCTCCTAGCCCCGCACCTGTGCTCACCAGCCCTTCCGTCAAAAAGCCCTGGAACATGGCACCATCAATTAAAGAAAAAAGGGCAATCCAGAACCAGGCTTTCCAGGTTTTTGGTTGGGGCAGTTTCAACGCGATCGTTAAAAGCAAAACAATGATACCCGCCGGAACTAAACGAAATCCGGCAAGAAACAACGGCGTCGTGTTCGGAATGACCGCTTTCATCACCACCATCGAGGTGCCTAGAAAGAAAAAAGGAGCCACTAAAAACAGGGGCGATTTCGCAAGATTATCTTGTTGCAAATTAGATTGAGTCATGACAAATCAAATGATATTTAAGAAAAGTGTGAGCAGGCATTCACTCCCTGCATTCCACAGGTGGGCAGTTTGATTAAAACGAAGCATTATCTAAACACGCTTCAGGATTCGTCGCCAAGAATACAAAATACTCTTGACGACCCTGGAATCGGTAAAAACCTTGGCTTAGAAAGTGTTTGCCGAGGCTGGTTGGATGGAAACCCACCTGACTCAAATTTGTTTGAAGTTGCTTTAGAGTTGCAGTGTGTCACCCGGCAACCGCACTCGCCAAACATGTCCCTACCTAATCTGCAAGCCGAGTCCACCCTGTATCGTCTTTAACGCCCACGTCTGGAGACAGTTCTGTCGTAGACTGAGCATTGTTTGCAGCCGCAGGAGAGGCTATTACTTTACTGGGGGCTGCTGCAACCATTCGCACTTCTTGCCAGGTGATTTTCCCTTCCGGCTCCACACGAACAACGATCGTGGCAGAGGGTGAAGGGGTTGGGTTGGGCTGAGCTTTGCGAAATTTCTGGATTGGCGGGGTGAGTGAAGAACGCAAAAGTTTGCACTCAAAACTGTCTCCCGGTTGCGTCGGGCGATATATCCCACCACAATCAATTTTTAGGGTGCTTTTTGCGTCAGGCTTTAGCTTTTGTGCAATCTCTGCTTCTAGCTGAGAGAGGTTCAATAACCGCCAGGAATTGGGAACTTGCCAATTCACCTTACCCTGGTCGTTTTCTTGGGTCACAACCACAAAAAAGCCGCCATCCGGTTCCAGCAACCCAGCGCACTCAAACGACTTTCCTGGCTCCGACTTGATATCTGTAGGACAGGTAATCGACTGGATCGACAATCGCCCTCGTTTGCTCAAATCTGCCTGAATGGCTGTTTCAATCTGGCTCACATCCAGTGTTTTCGTGCAAGCGGAAAGCGAGATCGTCCCGATCGCAGCCAAAATGCTCAAATATCTTTGCGTACGTCTCAACATCTCAACCTCAGGTCTCAATTGGCAGTAATTGCTAAAGAAACCCGTTCGCCTCCCAAGGCTTGCATTGTGCTTAACAGTTTTGCGACCTGTTCGTAAGGCACCTTGCGATCGGCCTTGAGAATCACTGCCCCATTCACATTGCGGGTGAGGTAAGCCTGCATTTTCTGCGCCAAGTCCGAATCCGTTGCAGGCTTCCCATCCAGCAAAATCTGTCCTTGCACATTGAGTCCCACAATCAGTGGGTCAGGCTGCTTAATCTCCGTACCCCCCTGATCCGTCCGGGGTAAAGGCACATTCAACGCCTTCTGATTGGAAAGGGTCATCGAAACAATGATGAAGAACGTCAGGATGGTCATAATCACATCCATCATGGGCACCAGATTGACATCTGGCATACCGGAGTGACGCGCTTTTTGTCGAGACCGAATACTCATGGAGGCGATACAGGATTAAGGGAGCAATGAGAAACCGGGAGATCAGAAAGTCAGGTTTGAATGATGAATGACTGGTTCTCACTCAATTTGTGTTGATCCGGCGTAGGGGAGCAGCATTTGGTGCGCCCCCCCTGCTTAGCCAGAAAATCGTTGACCAAGCCACACCCCTTCAGGGTTTGGCAGCTCTAACACAGAATCCATCAGAAGCAGATGAATGAAGTGTGATCAGATTTCAGCCAACTTTCTGTGGCGCTGCAGTCCCTACTGATACTCAGTCCGAGTCAGTGGGGAGGCATGGTCAGGATTGGGAAAATATTGCGGAGCACGGTGAAAAATGGGTTCGTACCAGATTTGGCGATAGATAAGTTCCAGTTCACCGCCAACCACCGAGAAGTAATCCATTTGCTTGGATTGAAACGAAACCAAAATTCGGAAAATGGATAATGCAATGATGGCAGCCACCATACCGCCCGCTGTGGTGGTGAGGGCTTCACCAATCCCGGCTGCAGCTTTTTCAGTACCCGATGAAGCCCCACCGCCACCAATATTCAGGTTACTGAAGGTCAAAATCAAACCAGTGACGGTGCCCAACAACCCCAGAAGCGGAGCAATGCCAACCACACTTTCAAAGAGTTTGTCGCCCTTTTGCATTTCAATGAATTCTTTGTCGGCAGCTGTTTCCAGTGCCAGACGAAATGTTTCAGGGGTGGGATTTCGCAGCCTTAGGGGAGCCAATAAGAACCGACCGATCGGCAGATGGCTGTTTTGTTTGGCGATCGCAGCGGCATCTTCCAAACTGAAGTGAGCCGCTTCCAGCACATCCTGCACAATCTTGTCTTCTTGACTGAGCAATTGATACCAGAACCATCCCCGCTCCAAGGCTCGTGCAAGGGTCATAATCGACAGACCTACGATCGGGATCATCGTCGGGCCACCTTTCGCGATGATGGTATAGAGATTTGACATGGGCACTTTCCAGGGCGATAGATGAAACTGTTGGACAAGGAGCAGCAATAGTTTAGATTTGGCGAAATCCCGGTTCTAACTCAATTTGTGTTGATCCGGCGTAGGGGGGCGGCATTTGGTGCGAAATCCTTGCTTAGCCTGAAAATCGTTATCCAAATGCCACGCCCCTTAAGGGTTTGACAGCTCCAACACAAAATCCATCAGAAGCAGCAAAATCTAACAACGCTTACTTGGGTTCATTCTTCCAAATCACGACGATCGTTCCAGCACCATCTTGAGTCGGCACTGGGTTGATATAAAGGGACAGCTTATCTTTCTTCGCAAGATAGATAGGTCCGCCCCCATAACTTTGCCCTGTCTCTGAATAGTCATCAAATTCGCTGTTCCGCAAATTGGTACTCAGATAAGCGTCAAAAAACGTTGCAAAATTGATATCAGGTGAAGGGTTTGGAATCAACCGGATATCGATGATGTCGGAACGCAACTGATCGGCGGTATAAAATGCTTCCGGCTGGGCAAAATTCTCGCGGCTGGTTTCCTCGGCATCTAGACCCTCAAATACCTGAGCGATTTCCGGTGGCACTTCCTTGGCTTTTGCCAAATCTGCCAAAGTCAACGCATTGGGTGCCAACACATACACAGTCCCTTTTTCAGGATCAGTCAAAATGCTGAGAAACTGGACGAGATTGTTTCGGGATACCTGATAGACTTTGCGATTTGGCTCCGTCAGGGTTAACTTTGCCTCATATTTTTTTGTTGCCAGCTCCTTTTCAAAAAAGGTTGCCACTGGAGCCAGAGCATCACTGGTTTGAGAGCAAGACTGCAAGTGATAGCACCCTGATTGGGCACCAGGATACTGAGGAAAATCTTTCCAGGGATTGGCATTCGCTGCTGCTTTTCCCTGATCCTGAGCAGCATCCTCAGATTTGGGTTGCTTCACAGGCGGAATGACCGACTTAGGCTGAGTCAGTTTCACGACTGGCTTAGGCAGTGTCGGTTTTGGGATTTTTTTGACCGCGATCGGCTTCACTAATGTTGGCAACTGGGTGATGCGAACACTTTTCTCTTCAGGTTTTTGAGTGGCAGGCTTTTTCTCCGATGGCAGGGGTGCCAGTAACAACACCCCATGTAGCCCGATCGAAACTACCAGCATCAGCCAGATTAATTGTTGAGTGAATCGCCGCTTGGGTTTGGGAGAATGCAGCCAATCCACCTCTGCTGGCTCAGGCACAGAGTCAGGGTTTGCCAAAATTGTGGTTGGCAGACTTTCAGTTTCTTCAGCTTCTACTGGCTTAGACACAGGATCAGGGGAGGACAATTGAGCGATGGAGCAGTTCAACGGATCGATGGGCATTCAGCCTGTAAG
The DNA here is from genome assembly GCA_019359045.1 of Scytolyngbya sp. HA4215-MV1. Lineage (GTDB taxonomy): Bacteria > Cyanobacteriota > Cyanobacteriia > Leptolyngbyales > Leptolyngbyaceae > Scytolyngbya. The sequence continues at coordinate 157,351 of JAHHIA010000006.1, read as the reverse complement.
AGGTTGTTTGCAAAGGTCTTAGCAATGATATTGAGCACGCAGAACCCCCTCTCGCCTCCGCACTAATGCGCCGCTGCGCTAGAAAAAAGGGAGGAAGCAGCCTCAAAGTCCCCTTTTTAAGGGGGAACTTGTCTGTTGCAGCTTACGAAAGGACTTTTGAAGCATCTTCTGAGAACAGGCAGGTAACCCAACCGAATTGTGAGCATATTTTGAGGATTTTCAGCCTGCAAAACATGCTCACCAGACTCTAGCGAGCCGTATAAATTTGGTCGAAAATCGAGCCATCATCAAAAAATTTCTTCTGGATAGTATCCCAACCACCAAAATCCTTGACGGTATAGAGCTTGCTCACCTTGGGAAATTTCTTATCCACCTCTTTCACAACCGCAGGTGTGACTGGACGGAAGCCAACTTTGGCATATTCACGCTGGGCTTCTGGAGTGAACAAAAATTGGGCAAAGGCTTCTGCCACTTTGCGGGTGCCATGCTTGTCTACGTTTTTGTCAACCACTGCAACAGGATTGTCGATCGAAATATTGGTTTGGGGAACTACATAGAAGGACTTCCCTCCACCTTGCAGACCTTCCAAAATCACTTCGTTCTCGTAGTTCAGGAGCACGTCTCCCTGCCCCTTCTTGAAAAAGATATCGCTAGATTCCCGCGCATCTTTCCCCAAAACAGGGACGTTCTTGTAGATTTGCGTCACATAGTCCTTGGCTTGGGCTTCAGTGCCACCGGTGTAAATAACAGATCCCCATAAGCCCAGAAAGTTCCAACGGGCCCCCCCCGAAGTTTTGGGATTGGCAGTAATCACCTGCACCCCAGGTTTTGCCAGATCAGTCCAGGTCCGAATTTTCTTGGGATTGCCTGGACGGGTGACCAACGCCACGACCGATTTTGTCACGATCCCCTCATTGGGCACTTCTTTTTCCCAACCGGGATCAATCAATCCTGCTTTTTGCAACTTTTTGGTATCCAATGCCAATGCCAGGGTCGAGACATCAGCTTCCAAACCATCCAAAATAGCTCGTGTCTGCGAACCCGATCCGCCATAGCTGGCATTAATCACCACATCCTGCCCAGTTTCTGCCTTCCACTTGGCAACAAACAACGGAATGATTTTGTCGTAGGCTGCCTTCGTAACTGCGTAGGAAACCAACAGAATCTCAACTTTCTTGGAATTCTGGCTGAGCAATTGAGCTTTGGTTTGGCCTGACTCGGCGTACCGTGGAACCCCAGCAGCAGAGATGGGCATTGTCGAACTGAAGCCGATGCCAACCGCTAGCAACACCGCCGAAGTCCGAGTCGAAGCTTTTTGTAGCGGACTGCTCACTTGAAGCAAAACTGCCAGAATTCCTTGTTTTGCCGATCGCAGCAACGAAGGGGGTTCTTCTGATGGAGCTTGTCTCATAAGTACTGGATATCCTTGTCTATCATCTAATTTACGGTAAATCGGTAGGGATTCCGTATTAATTGCTAGATACGAGAATGTCATAAATAAGCGGTGAAAGCAAGCACTTGGAAGCCGAAAACTACTAAACATCGATCAATTTACCGATATTTCATGGAGGTGCGGAGCGTGGGTTGGCGTAATAAAATCTCGTTCCGGCATTAGCTTATCCACCCCAGACGCACCCAAAGCCCAGCGCATGGGGCAATAGGTAGCGAGAAGAGAGCTGAAAAGAAGAAAAGCATTCTCTTGTATAGAACATTTGTTCTAAACGTGTTATCAATAGAAGATACGGTTAATTCAGTGCATAAAGTGAATTAGCGGCTAAACTAAACTTCTACTTTGTGCAATTTTTGCTCAAGGCTTGTCGATCGACGGCGATCCTTTGTGTGCTCCCAACCCCTCTTTGACGTTTCTCCCTGACAAAGGCTTGGACAGCCTGTGTATATCAAGCGACTGGAACTCTCCAATTTCAAGTCCTTCGGTGGCACAACACCTGTTCCGTTGCTGCCGGGGTTCACTGTGATTTCTGGACCCAATGGGTCGGGTAAATCAAATCTGATTGATGCGCTGCTGTTTTGTTTGGGGCTGGCGGGGTCAAAAGGGATGCGGGCAGAACGATTGCCCGATCTGGTTAACCACACCCAGACTAGCCGCAGTCGTTCTACTGTGGAAGCCAGCGTGACCGTCACATTTGATCTGGTGGGCATGGGCGGTATGGGGGGTGGACAACAGCTAGAAACGGTCAATGGCAACGGGAATGGGAATGGCAAAAATGCGGTTAGTGCTGTCGATACCACATTGACGGTTGTGCCCGATCCTCTGCCTGAGGGTGATACCGCTTCCTCACCCTTCTCCCTTCATGCTTCCTTAGAGTGGAGTGTCACCCGTAAGCTCCGAGTCACTCAGCAGGGAACTTACACCTCCAACTACTACATCAACGGTCAACCCTGTACTCTGACCGAATTACATGAAGAACTGAACCGCTTGCGGGTCTATCCCGAAGGCTATAACGTCGTACTCCAGGGGGATGTGACCCGAATTATCTCGATGAACTCGCGAGAACGACGCGAAATCATTGATGAACTAGCAGGAGTGGCCTCCTTCGATCGCAAGATTGTACAGGCGAAGGACAAGCTAGACACGGTCAAAGATCAGGAAGATCGTTATCACATTGTTGAAAAAGAATTGATTGCTCAACGAGATCGGTTGGCTCAGGATCGCCTCAAAGCTGAGAAATACAAAAAACTGCGACAAGAACTGCAAACCAAAGAGCAATGGGAAGGGGTGATTCGCTATCAGCAAACCGCTGCCCATGTGCGTCAGTTACAGCAACAGATTGCAACCAGTGAGCAGGAGAGTAGCAGCCTAGCGACTCAGATGGCTGACTTGACCGGCGAAATTCAGCAACTCACTGCTGAACTAGAATTGCTCAACGCCCATGTCAAAGCCCTGGGTGAAGAAGAACAACTGGCGCTCCAGGCAACCCTGGCAAGCCGTGAGGCAGAGTTGCGCCAGCTTCAGCGCCAGCAACAAGAACTGCAAACCACCAGTCAGGAAGTCGCAGCGAACCTGGCGCGCACTCAACAAGAAATCCAGGAACACCGACAAACCCTAGCCACTCTGGCACAGGAACAACAAACCTTAGAAACGCGCGATTTGGCATTACTCCGGCAACAACGGGATCAGGCACAACAGATCCTGGAACAGAGCCGAGAAGCCGCCAGTGCTTCTGCTGCCCATGCTGAAGCTTGGGTTCAGGAACAAACGACCTTACGCCATCAGGTTGAATCCTTGCTGCAAATCCTCGATCCCCAGCGCTCTGAGCAGGTACGCTTGCGAGAACGTGCTAGCCAGTTGGAACGGCAAATCCAGGAACAAGGGCGATCTCTGCAATCGCTAGAACAACAAATCACCGAGAAGCAAGCTCTACAAGCCAACACCGAAGCCCAGTTCACAACCTCTCAGCAACAGGTGCAAGCCCTGGCAGAAGCGGTTTCTGCTGCTGAACGTGAACTGCAACTCCAGCAAGAAACCCAGACTCGACTCTTGAATGAACAGCGAGACAAACAGCGGCGTTTAGACAAATTGGAAGCTCAGGCACAAGCAATTCAAGAAGCTCAGGGTACCCATGCTACGCAAATTATTCTGGAATTAGGGCTGGCAGGGGTATGTGGACTGGTGGCACAATTGGGGCGTGTTGATCCCCGCTATCAGTTGGCACTGGAAACTTCTGCTGGAGCCAGGTTAGGGAACCTTGTCGTCGAAGATGATGCGGTAGCGGCAGCGGCGATCGAACTCCTCAAGCAAAAACGGGCTGGACGAGCAACTTTTTTACCGTTGAACAAAATTCGACGTGGTGAGACCCTGCTCTCTCTACCAGGAGCGTTGCGATCTCAGACGGGCTGTATCGACTACGCCATCAATCTCGTGGAGTTTGAGCCGCGTTTCCGCGATGTCTTCGCTTATGTCTTTGGCAATACGATCGTCTTTGAACGGTTAGATCATGCCCGTCGTTATATCGGGCAATACCGCATGGTGACGCTGGATGGTGATTTGCTGGAGTCCAGCGGCGCGATGACTGGGGGGAGTCAAAACACTCGCCAAACCTTGCATTTTGGGACGGTGGAAGCAGCCGAATCGACTGAGGTCGTGGCACTCAAGCAACGATTGCAGGAGATTGAGCAAATTCTGGAGCGGTGTGGTGCCGCGATCGTCCAGGCAAGCCAAACCATGAAAGCGCGATCCCAGGAAATGGTCGAAGCGCGACAACAGCACCGCGAAGCTCAACTTCAATCTGAGCAACGTCGATCTGAATTGAGTACGCTACAAACCGGACAAGCTCAACTCAATACCCAATGGCAACAAAACACTCAAGAGCTTGCAACCGTTCACACGAGGCTGGCTGAACTTGATACAGCAATCCCCGGTCAAGAAGCCCAACTGCAAACCTGGCGGCAGGCGCTGGCAGAACTAGAGCAATCTCACACGCACAGCGAGTGGCAGCAGCTCCAGGCAACCCTGCGGAGTCAGGAAGCAGATTTGAGTCAACGAGAAGTGGCAGTACGGACGGTAGAGCAACGCTTGCAAGACCTGGTAAACCAGCAACAGCGCATTCAAGAAAAGGCTGAACAAGGACAGCAACGCTTACAGGAGTTTCGTGCCCAGCAAACGACACAGTTGCAGCAGCAGTCAGCACTGAGTAGCCAACTCTCGGCTTTGCAGGCACAAATTGACGAAACCAAAATGGCGCTGGCTGACCTGGAGCAACGGTTGGGCACAGAAAAACAAGCCCGCGATCGCGCCGAACGGCAACTACGAGAACGGCAAACCCGCCAGCAGCAGTGGGAGTGGCAACAGCAAAAGTTACAAGAATCTCAACAAACTCGACGGGGTGAACTGGCGACGCTTCAGGAGCAATTGCAGACCCAGCAGGCAGAGTTGCCCGATCCCTTGCCGGAAATTCCCGATATCGAGACACGGGATCTGGTGGCACTGCAACACGAACTCCGATCCCTACAAAAACGGCTTCAAGCGATGGAACCCGTTAATATGCTGGCACTGGAAGAGTACGATCGCACCCAGGCGCGCCTCCAGGAACTCAGCGACAAACTCCACACCCTGGAAGAAGAACGCACCGAACTGCTGCTGCGAATCGAAAACTTTACCACGCTCAGGCAACAAGCCTTCAAGGAGGCTTTCGATGCGGTCAACATCAACTTTCAAGCTATCTTTGCCGAACTTTCTGATGGCGATGGGCACCTACAACTGGATGATGCCAATGATCCGTTTAACGGCGGCTTAAACCTGGTGGCCCATCCCAAAGGCAAACCTGTCCAACGTCTGGCTTCCATGTCTGGGGGAGAAAAATCCCTCACCGCCCTGAGTTTCATCTTTGCCCTGCAACGGTACCGCCCCTCCCCGTTTTATGCATTTGACGAAGTCGATATGTTCCTGGATGGGGCAAATGTAGAGCGATTAGCTAGAATGATCAAACAACAGGCAAAACAGGCACAATTTATTGTAGTCAGTCTCCGCCGACCCATGATTGAGTCTTCCGAACGTACAATCGGGGTTACCCAAGCCAGAGGTGCCTTTACTCAAGTTTTGGGAATTGACCTACTGCCCCAAAGTGCCTCGGTATGATTTGATATTGATCAAGATTCGCCATCAGGATTCGCGACATAATGACATCTGAACAAATCCGCCAGCGCTCCGATCTTCTGGGCACCCAGGTCATCACCCGTACAACAGGTAAGCGGTTGGGTGTGGTCAGTCAACTATGGGTAGATATCGATCGGCGGGAAGTCGTCGCTTTGAGCCTGCGCCCTAATTTGCTGTACGGCACCCCCCAGCCGATGTTTCTCAACAGTATTCGTCAAATCGGCGATGTCATCCTGGTGGATGACGAAAATGTGATCGAAGATATTGACGTTGAAGCGTATAACAGCCTGATTAATTGTGAAGTGATCACCGAAACTGGTGAGCTTCTGGGTAAAGTTCGCGGATTTAAGTTTGATGTAGACAGCGGCAAAGTAGATGCCCTGATTATTGCCTCGATCGGACTACCTCTCATCCCCGATCAGGTGGTGAGCACCTACGAACTCCCGATCGACGAGGTAGTCAGCAGTGGTCCCGATCGCCTGATTGTGTTTGAAGGCGCCGAAGAACGACTGAACCAGATCACTGTCGGCGTTTTAGAACGGCTCGGTATCGGTAGACCCCCCTGGGAGCGGGATGAAGAAGAAGACTACGTGATCCCCACCCGCACCGAAAATCAGTTGGGGACTGGATTAAGAACCCCAGTTGCGCCTCCGATTCGAACCCCCGTGATTGAAGAAACCTGGGATGACGACAATTGGGAAGAAGCCAGACCTCAACCCCGGCAACTGCGCCAGCGCCAGCCAGAGCCAACCTACTATGAAGAAGAAGAAGATAACTGGAGCGAAGCCAGCCCCCCTGCTCGTTACGAAAAGCGCGATCGCTATGATGACTACGAAGATTACGACGATGACTACGAAGATGTCCCTAAAGCAGAGTATCGAGAAGTAGAGCCTCTGCGGGCAGAGTATCAAGATAAATACAGTGACATTGAAGAAGATGCCTGGGCGGACGAAGAAGACACACCTTATACGCCTCCCAAAGTGAATATTCCCGAAAAGACTAAAGCTCCTGAATATGAGGAAGAAGGCTACTAACCCAAGGCAACAACTTTGCCTGGTTAACCTGCCTTTTTGGTGCGATCAGCGCGAATCCTGTTAAAGTAGAGGCTCAGTAGTTTTGCTTGCCGATCGCCCCTTTTAGTAGCAGGCGACACAAGCACTACTGGGTTCCCTGCTATTTGTTTGTGTGTACCAGACCATCAATGATCCATCCACACACCCAACTCGCCTTCATCAATGAAGTCATTGGCTATGGTGTGGTCGCCACTCAGTTTATTCCTAAAGGGACGATCGCTTGGATTCTAGACGATCTGGATCAGAAATTTGACAAGGCTTTTGTTGATTCTTGCCCTTCCCTTTTGCGGGAGAGCTTACTGAAGTACTGCTATCGGGATAGCGATGGGCAGTACATTCTATGTTGGGATATTGCCAAATTTGTGAATCACAGCTTCAACTCCAGCCTAATTGCCACCCCATTCAAATTTGAATTGGCTGCGAGGGATATTTATCCTGGAGAGGAACTAACGGATGACTATGGCTATCTCAACCTAGATAAACCGTTTTATGGGGTGCCAGAACCAGGGTGTTCTAGAGTCGGGGCAATGCCCGATGATATTTTGCATTTCTATCCAGAATGGGATCGCAAAGCCGCAGAAGCTATGCAGTATTTTAATCAGGTTGAGCAACCGCTGAAGACATTACTACAACCGCAATATCTGGAAAAAGTGAATGCGATCGCCAATGGGTTAGAACCTATGGATTCGATTCTGACCTGCTATTGCGATCGTCACAACCGATGTAAAGCTGCCAAAACATCGGTTTAAACCGATTTTATAGTTGACAGAGATAGATCTGTTAATCGCCTAACTCGTTAGACGATTGGCTGTAGAGCGGAGATTTAAGGCTGTTTGGGTATTTTCAGACCCTGGCAATCTATTCTTCTGCAGTAAAGATCAGGACAGATTCAACAGATGTTTGGCACACTTGCACAGGGGCATTGGTACAGTAGATAACTGGCACCAGGAGTAAAAAGGCAATCATTATCCAGTGAAACTCTTTTGTGATGCTGCTCTCAAGGCATTTGCCCAGAGGCATCGGTCTAATAGGAGCACTCTAAAATCAATTGGTTAAACTCTAGCAATATAAGGTTGAGAAAATGTATTTATCACCCTGCCATCTCAATCTTTTCTGTGCCCAAATAGGAGACACACTATGCAGTCCACCCCCCTGGACGCTGCCTCACCAAAAGGACGGAAAATTTCCCTCGTGAGATCTGTTGGCTGGCGTTTGTTTCTTTCGGCCTTGGGAGGGTCCTTAATTGGGTTGATTTTTACCTCCTTTGTCTTTTATCAGGCACTGATCAAACAATCCCAAGCCGAACTGATTTCGCGAGTTCAGGTCAAGACAAAGGACCTGGATGGTAGTTTTAATACGATCGAAGACTCGACCAAACTGGTTGCAGATGCCGCGATCGCCCTCCAGCAAGCTGGTGAAAAGCGCGAATCAGTCTATGTCAATCTCATTGAGCGTTCTTTGAAGACATTGCCATTGGCAACGGGTTTGGGGTTTGGACAACCACCACAAAAGCGGCTGATTATTCCAGGTCGGCATTATGCCTACCCTTTTGCTATCAAAGATCAGAACGGCAAAGTCGTCGCCAAAGGCGGAGAGACGGATCCAGACGATTTTAAGGAAAGCTACTTCACAGAGCCGATCGCCGCTGGTAAACCCATTTGGTTGGAACCCGTCCGTTACCGAGAAACAACGGTTGATCCCCCTCGCACCTTTGTCAGCACTAGCTATTCCCTGCCCTTCTACAACGACAAAGGGCAACTCCTGGGCGTTTTTAGCCAAGATTTGGAATTAGGCTTTTTGAGTGAGAAACTCTCGGAACACGTTATCCGCGACAGTGGCGACTTTATCCTGGTGAGCGATCGGGGTAACCTGATCGCCTATCCCCCCCATCCCCAAGAAGCACTGAACCTGACGCCGTTTCCCAAAATCAGCAACTACGATCAACTCTGGCTCCAGATCAAGGCAAATTTGCAGACTGCACCGGATAAAGCAGGGCTGATTTCCTGGAAAAACAAAGCCGGAATTTACCATTATTGGGCATATCGTCGAGTGCCTAGCACCAATTGGGTTTTGCTGGCTTCGGTGCCTCAATCGGTGGTGTTGGGTCCTTTGCTGCAATTCACGATTGGTGGCACCTTGGTCGCGACCATCTGCGCTTCGATCGCATTAGCATGGGTCGTTATGGCGTTTGTTAAACGGTTGAATCAGCGTTTGCAACCCATTTTAGATGAATGTAGCCGCTTGGCAGAAACCAGTTCCAAGAGCGAAGAATTAATGAGCCGCGAAGACGAATTGGGACGACTGACCCTCTCGTTTTTTAACCTGTTGGGACAGGTAACGGTCAATGAAAAACGCTTGCGCCAAGAAATGAATAAATCAGAGCGCGCCCTGCAGGCGCTTCAGCAGGCTCAAGCCCAACTCATCCAAACAGAGAAAATGTCGAGTCTGGGGCAACTGGTTGCCGGGGTCGCACACGAAATCAATAACCCCATCAACTTCATCTATGGCAATTTGCCTCATGCCAGCGGTTACACCCAGGACTTACTCAGTTTGTTGCAACTCTACAAAAAGAAATACCCCAGACCCGACGCCGATATCCAAGAACGGGAAGAAGAAATCGATCTCGACTTCCTCGTTGAAGATTTGCAAAAGATTCTCTCTTCAATGAGTATTGGAGCAGAAAGAATTCGAGAAATTGTGTTGTCCTTGCGTAATTTTTCTCGCCTGGATGAGGCAGAAATGAAGCGAGTCAGCATTCATGATGGTCTCGATAGCACCCTTCTGATTTTGCAAAATCGCCTAAAGCATTCCTCCAATCATCCGGGGATTGAGGTGGTTAAAGCCTATGGCAATTTACCCTTGGTCGAATGTTATGCTGGGCAACTCAATCAGGTGTTCATGAACATTCTCAGCAACGCGATCGATGCCCTCGACAAACTCAACCAGGAGCGATCGCCCGAACAAATTGCTGGCAACCCTAGCACTATCTCAATTACTACGCAGGTGGCAGATGCTTCTACAACTCTGACTGGACAAGCCAATCCCCAAACAGTGATTATTCGGATTCGCGATAATGGTTCCGGCATCTCAGCCCAATATCAGGCAAAGTTGTTTGATCCCTTCTTTACGACCAAACCGATCGGCAAAGGGACAGGTTTGGGGCTATCTATCAGCTACCAGATTGTCGTGGAGAAACACCATGGCATAATTCAATGTTTTTCTGAACCCGGACAGGGCGCAGAGTTTTGGATTGAAATTCCCATCCGCCCGCTCAGTTCCCTCCTGGAGACGTAGCTGTAAGCACCCTGCCTATGTTGCAATTGCCAAACTTGTCGTTCATCAAAAAATGGGTACCTGCTAAACTGCGATTGCCGGATTCATTTTGGGAATTTGGATTTCGCTCAGATTTTCATGCTCCACCACAAACACATTGGCATATAGATTCGCAATAATCTGTTGTCCTTCTTGAGTCAAAGAAAGATGTTGTAAGGCATAGTGTACATAGGGATATACTCCCTGCCAATAGAATTTAGGATAGTTTTTTCGCAAGTCACCCGGATGTTGGTAGCCTAGCAATTGGTTGATCCCAGTTTCTTCAAACTCACGAAACAGCGCATTAATTTTTCTCAAATAGCGCGGATCACTGAGTTGCCCAATCAGATCGGCGGCTCGTAACAAACCGGGATAATTTTGGGTGTCCTGGTGGTCTTCGGCAACCGGAACAGGAAAGCGCGTTAGCTCGATATTGCGCTTGACCGTTTCTGCATCAATAAGTTGGTTATGACCAAACCGCTCTTCAATAAAGAGCTTGCCCCGATCAACATGATAGGGAGTCAAGCTGGCGTCAGTAGAACCGGGTGGCAGACTGGTGACCGCTTCACCAATACCGGTTGCATAGAGACCGTTACGATCATTGCGACAAACCCCTTTCACATAACCAATATCGTGACAAACCAACGAAATCATAAAGTGCAACCAATCTTCGGCAGAAACGCCCCCTTCCCGGATATGTTTACCTCGAAGAATTTCTTGCCCCACCAAAGTGACTAAAATCGTGTGCTCGACATCATGATAGAGAGCATCGCTGTTGGCAATATTTTCCAGCGCCATGTTTCCCACCCAGGCAATGATATCGGCGTAGTCTGCCTTGAAATTGCCATACGTGCGATGATAACCCACTTGCAACTGTTGTACGAAAGCACTGATGAGGATTTCGGTGGCATTAAACATGTTCGAGAGAGTCGTTGGTGTCCTTATATTCAACTATGGCGAATTTTTGCACCCGTAGGGGTGATGGTTAGCGCTCGATCGTGTGACCGAAAGTAGCGTCGTATGTAATCAATTGCCAGCAGAAGAATGACAGGTATCACCGCCAGAGAAAAGGATTCAGATTACGGTTTCTAACTGCGGCGCAGAATCCACCTAACGACGAGTACCTCGCAAGTTTGCTCCAAAAAGATTCGCCTTGCGTAAATCAGCTCCTCGCAGATCGGCATAGCTTAAATTGGCATAACTTAAATCGGCATAGCTCAGGTTCGATCGCCGCAAATCGGCATAGCTGAGATTGGTTCCCCGCAGATTGGCATAACTCAAATTGCATCCGGGGCAACCGTTCGTTTCCAGCAGCCGTCGAATATGGTCTGGGTTTGCCGCTTCAACGGGGTTGATGATATACAGAGTTGCCAAAAAAGCAAACGCCGCTAAAACGCTAGGTTTCATTTCTCTCACTTTCCTATTCTTAAGCACTCAATTGGAGTAATTTCTAATAAAAATAAATCAATTTATTTCAATAAACTTATGATTTTCTCCATCCTTTCACGGACGGTATCAGTGTCTTTTTGTTCCATGCAAGTAAAGGTGGCGATCACAAAAGCGACTAAGTGAGCAACTTCACTCGAAACCGCTCACTTAGCCGCCTAATTCTTGCTGAGGATGTCTATCGAAACAAACTGCTGACTGAACTGTCTTCGTGCACACGCCAGATCGTTTCACCCAGCATATTTGCAACCGATAGCACAGTCAATTGAGGGAAGCGATACTCTTCAGGCATCGGCATGGTATTCGTAACAATGACTTCTTCAAACAAACCGCTCGATAGTCGCTCGATCGCTGGAGGCGAAAAGACCGCATGAGTCGCGCACGCATACACTTGACGTGCTCCCTGTTGCCGTAGCAATCGTGCACCTTCTGAGATCGTACCGGCAGTGTCAATCATGTCGTCCACCAAGACGGCTGTCTTCCCAGCCACATCTCCAATCACATTCATCACTTCTGCCACATTGTGTGCCTGTCGTCGTTTGTCAATAATTGCCAGAGGTGCATCATTCAGCTTTTTGGCAAAAGCTCTGGCTCTGGCAACCCCACCCACATCCGGCGAAACGACTACCATGTCGGGCAACTGTTTGCTGGCAATGTAGTCCAGCAAAACTGGCGATCCGTAAACATGATCCAGGGGAATATCAAAATAGCCCTGAATTTGTCCGGAATGCAGATCCATCGCAATAATCCGACTTGCTCCGGCTTCCGTGATTAAATTGGCAACCAATTTGGCAGTAATGGATTCTCGTCCGGCTGTCTTCCGATCTGCCCGAGCATACCCATAGTAAGGAATGACCGCCGTGATTTGTCTCGCAGAAGCCCGACGGCAAGCATCAATCATGATCAGCAATTCCATCAGATGATCATTCACCGGACGGCAAGTCGGCTGAATCAGGTAGACGTCACAACCCCGAATCGATTCCTGGATCTGAATGTAAAGCTCTCCATCAGCAAACCGCTTACGCACCATCGGTCCCAGATCCATGCCCAAATAACGAGCAACTTCCTGAGCCAAAGCAACGTTGGCAGAGCCTGAAAATAACCGAAGGCGATTGTTGTCATTCAGAGAGGAAAGAGCGGGCTGAAGCGTTAGAGTTGCAGAACGAATCACAGCAGGCTCCTTGAAGCATATTCATGGCACATCTTATCATTCCGATCCAAAAACGACTCCCCTGGATCTCCCGGAAATTGGACGATCGCATGTAGATGATTGTGTCCGAAGATTGAGAAAATTAGCGTTGCAATGTAGAAAACTAAACTCATCTTTTCGGTCATTGAATGAAACGGGGAGTGTCACCCATCAAACATTGCTCAGATCAAACTTGACTGAACCGCTGGCGACCTCTCCCAATCAGGAATTAGCCCCTTTGGATCAACCCAATACAACTGACGATCGCGATTCCGCTGAGAGAATGGAAAAAACTTTCCTGTAAAAATCTCTCTTACCATCCAAAATAGAATTGCCATGGAACCGCAACATCCAGACATTGAGCTATTAGACGATCAATTTCAGTCTAGTTTTTTTCAGCCGAAAAGGCTGCTCTTACGCTAACCTGGAATTCTCTTTACAATGTTTCCAATCATTACAAATTCGACTTTTCTTTACAGAGTTCCTCAAAATTACAAGTTTTGCCAAAGCAAGTAGATAAATTCAGCTAAACCGAGTAAAAGATTTTGAGCTTTAGGCTATCGACACTGGAGCGATCGTTTAAGGATATTGATGCCTCAAATTGCAACATCGATCATGCTTGAGGGTAAAAGACTCCAGCCATTCATTGAAACTCCGCGAGGTTTTAACCATGGGCTTAAAAGAGCGAATTACTGAAGAAATTAAAATTGCAACTAAGGCAAAAGATAAAGTGCGGCTGGAAACAGTTCGTAGTATCAAAAAAGCCATCTTAGAGAAGGAAGCCAGTGTCCGTCCACAAGGGCAAGATGCTTTGACAGAAGCCCAGGAAATTGAAGTGGTTACACAACTGGCGAAGCAACGACGAGATGCGATCGAGCAGTATCAGCAAGCGAAGCGGCTAGATCTGGCTGAGCAAGAAAGCCATGAGCTAACGATTTTGACAGAGTATTTGCCTCAGCAACTTTCAGACGCAGAAATTGAGGCGGTGATCGATCAGATCATTGCCCAAGTCGGTGCCACAACGCCAAAAGATATGGGTAAGGTGATGGGTCCTGCGATGCAACAACTCAAAGGCAAAGCTGATGGCAAAAAGGTGCAGGAAACGGTGAAGGCAAAGTTGGGTGGTTAGAAGTTGGATGATGAGTGACAGATTGCATCCGTCGATCGCTCAAGCGAAAGATCCGGTCTCTGTCAGAATAGAGCTAGCGGATTTACACCGATTTAAAATCAAACCCCGATCGCGGTGGATTTTCCGGTAGAGCCATGGTTCAATGTGATTTCCTTTAAGTGATCCCACTGAGCCGAAGTCCAACATTTTCTGAGAAATCGTAAAATGCTTTCTCAGCCCTGTCTACCTACTTATCGTGAGAGTCATTCATTTGCCATGCAACCGCCAATTCCTGTAGGGACTGTTTTGCAAAACCGCTACCGTGTGCTCAATGTCTTGGGACAGGGAGGGTTTGGGCGCACTTATCTGGCAGAAGATCAAGGACGATTTAATGAATTGTGTGCCCTAAAAGAATTAATTCCTCTACAGGAAGGAAGCTATGCCCTGGAAAAGTCGAAGGAACTCTTTCAACGCGAGGCAACTATTCTCTACCAGATTCAGCATCCTCAAATTCCTCAATTTCGAGCCACGTTTGAGCAAGATCAGCGGTTGTTCCTGGTGCAGGATTACGTTGAAGGACGAACTTATCAAGAATTGCTCGACGAACGGCGGATGCAGGGCTATGCCTTTTCTGAGCCAGAAGTGTTGCAACTGATGCGGCAATTGTTGCCAGTGCTGGCACATATCCATGCCAAGGGGATTGTGCATCGGGACATTGCTCCAGACAACATTATTTTACGAGAGCGTGATCGCCTTCCGGTCTTGATTGATTTTGGGGTTGTGAAAGAATTGGCGACTCGGTTTCAGTCAGAATCGAGAATCCAACCGACAACGGTCGGCAAACAGGGCTATGCCCCTAGTGAACAGATTCAGGCGGGAAAAGCATATCCCAGTAGCGATCTTTACTCGTTGGCAGTCACGATCGCGGTACTCCTGACCGGGCAGGAACCTGCTGCCTTGTTTGATGACAATACAATGACCTGGTACTGGCAACGATGGGTCACGGTTAGCCCTAATCTGACTCAGGTTTTGAATCAAATGTTAAAGCATCGACCGGGCGATCGATATCAATCGGTAAGTGAGGTTATGCAAGCACTTCAGGGGGTGGGCAGCCAAGTCGTGCCTCCTGGAACGCCGCCAACGCCAGTTTCACCGCAGCAGCCTAACCCCACCCGTCTTTCGCAGCCACAGCCAGATGTTTCGAGAATGCAGACCATGGCAGTGAGTCGGGCACCGGAGTCCACGCAATACACCCCTGGCAATTCCAGGCGACCCGATCCGGTAGTGCCTCCCAGTTCAACTCGGAGTTCGCTTTGGGATGATCCCTGGGCGGTGGGCATGGTCGCGATCGGGCTAATGTTGCTAACGGGTGTGTGCTCCTGGGCTGCATTTACGCTCATTCGCAACAATCAGCAGGTACAACCCACCCCCACTGAAACCGTTTCTCCTAGCCCCACAGTTTCTGAAACACCTTCCCCCTCGCCCACTGCCAGCGCAGTGGAGCCGATCGTGACTACGCGCCGTTTGGATGTCGGGCCCAACACCAATATCACCATTCCCGGTAACCTGCGCACGAATGAAACGGTCAACTATATTCTCTCTGCCCGTCAGGGACAACAACTCAGCGCCTCTCTATCAGGCGAAGGCGTGTTGCTTACCATTTTGGCTCCCGACAGTGTCCCTGTAGATGCCAATGCCAAACGAAGACAGCAATGGCAAGGCAAACTTCCTCTCGATGGCAGCTATACAATTCAACTGAGTCCGGTGAAAGGGGCTGCCAACCAGAGCTACAAGTTGGACATTGCTTTGACCAATCCCGCCCCTTCTCCCAAACCCATCAGTATCCAAAGAGAAACCATTGCCCCCGAAGAATTTCAACAAGGGACGGTGACTCGTCAGGGCAATGTGGGACCCACCATAATTTGGCGCTATCTGGTCAATCTGCAAGAAGGGCAATCTCTGCAAGCCAAGCTTTTCCCGGAGTCGGGTGCAACACTGACGTTCCGTTTCCCTGAAAGTGCGGGAGGACAACCCATCCCAGATGTATCGGGTTCGCAAGGCAGCATTGTTGCTGCCTATAACGGTCGCTACCAGATTGAAATTACCGCACCTCAAGAAACGGGCTTTACGTTAGAAATTACGTCTAAACCCCCCGAAGAGGTTCCTCCCTCTCCTTCTCCGACACCAGCCAACTAAGTAGCTGGGCTAAATTAAATTGAAGATGTTTTTGGGGGTGGAGAGGGTTTTACTCCTGCCTGGGGGCGCTGACCCCAAACCCCTTTCTTACAATCGATTAGCTACCTACTTAGTGTAGAGGGATAGCGGGATAGCAAAGGCAACTATTTTTTGAAAGCATATTTCCCCATAAAAAATACTCTTTCAATCAAGTTGCTGACGCTAATCTAGGATTTGTTTAATGGCGGTGACTTGACCTGTTGTTTTTACTTTATCGATCTCTTGAATACTCTGTTGATCACTGCTACGGATACCCATGCTGGAAAAACGGTTCTGACAAGTGCGCTAGCCGCTTATTTCCAGAAATACTGTGCTAACCACAGTTTGGGAATTTTGAAACCCATTCAGTCGGGAGTGGGCGATTGTGAGCGGTATAGTCAGCTTTTTGCTCTTGCTCCTGAACAAGTCACACCCTTGCGGTTTGAGGCTCCTTTAGCCCCGCCGATCGCCGCTGACCGGGAAGGACGACGGGTGGATCTGGAAAAAATTTGGCAGGCATTTGAAGCACTGCGATCGACCCGCGATTTTGTGTTGGTGGAAGGTCTGGGGGGGTTGGGATCGCCCATTACTGATGAAACGACAGTGGCAGATTTAGCCTGGGATTGGCAAATGCCTGCGGTGTTGGTGGTACCCGTGCAACTAGGGGCGATCGGTCAGGCAGTGGCAAATGTTGCCCTGGCAAGATCGCACCGGGTTTACATTAAAGGGATTGTTTTGAACTGTGTCGTGCCTCGCAGTGAGCAGGACATTGCTGATTGGACACCACCGCGTTTAATCCAATCTTTGACCCAGGTGCCAGTTTTAGGAATTTTGCCCCATCTGAAAGACCTGACCGATTTGGATAAGCTTGCCAAAGTTGCATCGGGGTTGGATCTGGAGCGATTGTTGCCGCTCTAGACAATTTTGGATTTTGGATTTCCTTGTTAGATTGCCGGAATCGGATGAGCTGGTGGTCCTGACTTGGCATCTCTCACCTTCACCTTGGCAATTGATAGAATACACAGCATCAAACAAGGCGGCTCAACCGATAAGTAAGTGGCTGGGCTAAATTCAATTGA
Organism: Scytolyngbya sp. HA4215-MV1; assembly: GCA_019359045.1. GTDB lineage: Bacteria > Cyanobacteriota > Cyanobacteriia > Leptolyngbyales > Leptolyngbyaceae > Scytolyngbya. Next base: position 140,316 of record JAHHIA010000006.1, on the reverse strand, counting down.
AGATGTTTTTGGGGATGGAGGGGGTATCCCCCCTGCCTGGGGGCTGCGCCCCCAAACCCTTTTCTTACAATTCATTAGGGCTACCTACTTAGATAAGCAGAATGAAAGAGCGGATGAGTGCCCGATCTTGGCACCTATCCGGTCAGTTGATTTCGCCACCGCCAGTTCCTACTATCTATAACTTGCCTTATGGTTCTCTCTTCTTTGCAGCCGCTGCCGATTAACCTGAATCAACTGCGGCTAGAAATTCGATCGCTGCAACCGCAATTGGTGACCTGGCGCAGACAACTTCATCAGCAGCCAGAGCTAGGGTTCCAAGAGAAGCTGACTGCCACATTCATCGCCCAAAAGTTGACGGAATGGGGCATTGAGCACCAGACTCAGATTGCCGAAACCGGAATTGTGGCGGTGATTGCGGGTACTCAGTTAGTGGCAGACAATCAAACTCCTAAAGGGTTGGCAATTCGTGCTGATATGGATGCTTTGCCGATTCAGGAGTTGAATGAAGTGGACTACAAGTCTTGGCATGAGGGCATCATGCACGCCTGTGGGCATGATGGGCATGTGACGATCGCTCTGGGCACAGCTTACTATCTGCAACAGCATCGCCATACTTTCGCTGGAACAGTCAAAATTATCTTTCAGCCTGCAGAAGAAGGTCCCGGGGGGGCCAAACCGATGATTGCGGCTGGCGTGTTGCAGAACCCCAATGTGGATGCCATCATCGGCTTGCATTTGTGGAATAACTTGCCGCTGGGCACGATCGGCGTGCGATCGGGCGCTCTAATGGCAGCAGTGGAAGGGTTCCGTTGCAAGCTTTTGGGCAAAGGTGGACATGGGGCATTGCCTCATCAGACAGTGGATTCGATCGTCGTAGGGGCGCAGGTTATTAATGCCTTGCAGACAATCGTGGCGCGTAATGTCAACCCAATCGAATCAGCCGTTGTTACAGTGGGAGAATTCCACGCCGGAACCGCGCTCAACGTGATTGCCGACACGGCGCGCTTGAGTGGCACTGTGCGCTATTTTAATCCGATGTATGAGGGATACTTTGGCAAACGGATTGAACAAATCATTGCGGGGATCTGTCAGAGTCATGGCGCAACTTATGAACTGGACTATTGGCGATCGTATCCCCCGGTTATCAATGATCCGGTAATCGCTGATTTGGTGCGCTCGGTGGCAATTGCAGTGGTGGAAACTCCGACTGGACTTGTGCCGGAGTGTCAAACTATGGGTGGGGAAGATATGTCGTTTTTCCTGGAAGCAATACCCGGATGTTATTTCTTTTTAGGTTCAGCCAATGCAGAAAAAGATCTGGCGTATCCCCATCATCATCCCCGGTTCGATTTTGATGAAACGGCGTTGGGAATGGGTGTAGAGATTTTTGTCCGTTGCGTTGAAAAGTTTTGTGCGCCAGAGATTGTCGAATGATGATCTGACTGGAAGAAAATTAGTAATGACTCAAGTACTGAAATGTAAGTTTTTGATTGTTTGGGTTGATGCTTAAGCCTTTTGCTAATGATTCTATGCGATGGACGATCGCACTAAGTTTATTCTCTCAGCAGATCGGCATCAATGCTTTCGTTGTCTAAATCTGTAGAATCGTCTAGTTCTAACGCCCCAAATGACACTCAAACCTTGCCCGCGCCGCATTTTTTTCAGCCTCATCCAAAAGTAGCTTGAAAGCCTATGAGAATTGTCGCTCCAATAGGGGAGCGGCTAACTGTTAGAACGAAGTTTCAAATCCTTCCCCAAGAAACCTGTGACCGCCCCCACATGTTGCCTCTGAACGCACGGGGATAGAACGTGTCAGCGATTGCAGAGATGATTGAATACAGTACTACGCCTTTGGCGGGGCGAAGCCCTATCAAACCCCATGGCATTAGCTGAAAAATAATGAAACTGCAGGACAGATGGTTATAAAGAATATGACTTAGCAATTGCTCTGACGAACGGGATGACAACTCGTAGTGACGCCAGTGAATACACACGAGAGCGTTTTATATCTAGTTGCATGTCTTTAGACGCTGCATTAAAACGCTATGAGTTCTAATGAGAAACTTCCTCATTCAGGAAGATTGCTAAAGTCAGAAATTATTTCTAAATAAAAATAAATCTGGTACTTTAATGCAAAGGATTGTTACTGGCAAGCAAAAAGCCATTTGATCTGAATCTTGTGTATTTTGGCAGTTTATGAGCATTTCCTGAAACTCCTATGTACCCATCCCCTGATACCTCTTATATTCGGGCTGCCCGACGTGGGAAGCATAAAATATTCATTGGCATGTCTCCTGGTGTGGGCAAAACTTATAAGATGTTGGAGGAAGGGCATCGACTGAAAGAGGAAGGGATCGATGTGGTGATCGGATTGCTAGAAACCCACAATCGACAAGAAACAGCCCAAAAATCAGTTGGATTGGAAGTTGTCCCGCGCAAAGAGATTAGTTGCTCAGGTGTGACGTTGACAGAAATGGATGCCGACGCCGTCATTGCTCGTCAACCTCAGCTTGCCTTAATTGATGAATTGGCACATACCAATGTCCCTGGCTCCGAACGGGAAAAGCGATATCAGGATGTAGAAAAAATTTTAGCAACTGGGATCGATGTCTACTCTACCGTGAATATTCAGCACTTAGAGAGCTTGAATGACCTGGTAGCAAGAATTACAGGGGTCGTAGTACGAGAGCGAATTCCTGATCGCCTGCTTGATGAAGCCGACCAAGTAGTCGTGGTAGATGTCACCCCAGAAACATTAGAGGAACGCTTAAAAGATGGCAAAATTTACGCAGCTGAAAAAATAGATCAGTCCCTGCAAAACTTCTTTCAGCGTCGAAATCTCATTGCATTAAGGGAATTAGCACTTCGTGAGGTGGCAGATAACGTAGAAGAAGATGCGTTAGAAGCAGTCTCTAACCATTCAAATTCTTCTGCCCCCTACTGTAATATTCACGAGCGCGTATTAGTGTGTGTATCAACTTACCCCAACTCACTTCAACTCATTCGACGGGGTGCTCGTATTGCCGGATATATGCGTGCTCCTCTCCACGGATTATTTGTAGACGACCCTGATCGTTTTTTAACTAAGGAAGAAAGTCTCCACATTGAAACGTGTGAACAATTACTGAAGGATTTTAATGGTCAGTTTATCCGGGTTTCAGACCAGAATAAAGCGAGAGCGATCGCAGAAGTTGCTGAAAAATACCACATCACTCAAATTGTTATTGGGGAAAGCCAGCGATCTCGTTGGAAAATTCTATTGCAAGGATCTCTAACTCAACAACTGCTAAAATCGCTTAAACATATAGATATCCATATTATTACGACCGAAAAAAATACATAAAATATATAAACGCCGACGTCGTTAAGTAGGTAGACCTAATTATCGTCAACTCAACGCTGCCCGAGGTGAAAATTGCGGGCGTTGCTGAAAAGCAGGATGATTTGGAACGAAATTTCAAATCATTCAGTATCATTTTCATCCCGTTGTTGAGCAACACCATATGCCGTGCCTGCCGATCGCCAAGAAGTGATTAGTTGGAATTAAGAGGATCTCTGCGGCGGGCGATGGGCACCGTTTGGTGACTTCGCATCTGGGCAAGGACAGTGCTTCGAGATGACTGCCATCTTAGACACACATGTGACACCCAACGTTTGCGGAAAACCGACACCCTTGCGCAGTCCCATTCACTCAAACGCTCCTTCACTCTCTATTTATCTGCTCTTTGACTAAATTGTAAAGATTAGAATAAATTTCACCGCCAGGGATCTGCCTGTTCGCGTCATAATAATGGCTGGGAGAGAAGTATTGCCTTTCTCAGAAGTCAATTTATACTAATTTTCTAGCGAAAGAGCAGGGATCACAGGGGTTTGGGGTGCATATTACAGTTCTCAAAACGCTGGCTGAGTCCAAAAAATTCTGAGTCAAGTAGCTGGAATCATCGTTGAGAGCTGAATCATAGACATGCGAAAAACTAGTGACCTCCATATTGTTGAGACTCGTCCCTTGCTCAGTCCGGCTTTTATCCATAGCGACTTTCCCATCACCGAAACGGCTGCCACCCTGGTAACAGAGACCCGCGATCGTATCCGCAATATTTTGCAAGGCGTAGATCAACGATTGCTGGTCATTGTCGGACCCTGCTCCATTCACGATGTTGACGCCGCTTATGAATATGGCGAAAAACTGGTCAAGCTGCGCACAGAACTGGCAGACCAACTGGAAATTGTAATGCGGGTCTATTTCGAGAAACCGCGTACCACGACTGGATGGAAAGGGTTAATCAATGATCCGCATCTGGATGGCAGCTATGACATTAATACCGGGCTGCGCCTGGCACGCAAATTGTTGCTCGATCTCACCCATCTGGGGTTACCTGCTGCCACTGAACTACTAGACCCGATCATCCCGCAATATATCGCCGATGTCATCGCTTGGACCGCGATCGGGGCACGCACCACCGAGAGCCAAATCCACCGAGAAATGACATCAGGTCTCTCCATGCCCGTAGGGTTCAAAAACGGCACCGATGGCGGCTGTCGGATTGCCATCAATGCCATGCTGGCAGCCAAACATCCCCACCATTTCCTGGGGATCAACACCCACGGACTCGCCAGTATCGTTGCCACTACTGGCAACCCCGATACTCATCTTGTCCTGCGCGGGGGCAAGCATGGACCCAACTATGACTCTACCCATGTCGAAAAAGCCGTCAAAGAACTCCGAGAGCATGGGTTAAACCATCGCGTCATGGTGGATTGCAGCCATGGGAATTCGGCGAAGGACTATACCCGACAAACCGTGGTATTGGAAGACGTCGCCAACCAGATGCGAGCAAATTCTCCTTACATCATGGGTGTGATGATTGAAAGCCATTTGGTGCCAGGCAACCAGTCGCTGCCAGAAGATCTCAGCCAACTGGTGTACGGGCAAAGCATTACCGATGCTTGCGTAGACTTCACCACCACCACCGGTATGTTGAGAAATCTGGCTTCAGCCGTGTCAGCCAGTCGGTTGCAGTTGACTTAAGGAAATCTTGCTGCCATAGAGTGTGGATCGTATAAAAGCCCAGTTGGCAGGACTTTTATACGACCTATTAGGCTAAGAATTTTGTTTGCGCCAACGACGGGCAAATTCTTTCAAGATTGTGTTCGAGATCTGACCTTGCAACCACTCCAGCGCTTCGGTTTGGTGCGGGAAATCGATCGGGTTATAGTAGCGGCACACATCCACCAGGCGAATGGGCGGAGCCACGTTTTTCCGCAATTCAGCCCAGGTGAGTGAACCAACCATGCCATCGGGAGCCAGTCCCCGCTGCTGTTGAAACTTTTGCACGGCTACTTTGGTAGAAGGTCCAAAAAAACCGTCCACCGCTAGTTGTGACCCTTTGACATTGAGGAGCTTTTGCAGTTCTGCGACCACTGTACCCGAATCGCCTTCGTAAAGAATCGGAGCGACGGCATCGGTAGTGGTGGATGCTGGGATAGTTTGTTCGTGGAGAGTGCTCATAGACAAATTGCTTCAACAGGATGAATTACCTGAGGTTGAGGTATCAGGCTCGATAATTTGTAGCGTAGGGGGCGATCGAGAAGAAGTCGGGAAGCGGGCTTCTCTGGCGTAGTGTTCTGAGCGATCGAGGGATGCTGCAATTGTTATTTTTTGCCAGGATGCCAGTTTTTAGGGATAGGCTAGTGAAGATCTGGAATGGATAGACTGGGTACTCTCTCTGATCAAGCGTTTATCTCATTCGTTTTTGACAGTCAGTCCGGTTGTTTCCTCTTCTCTTTACTTCTCTCGTTTCAAATCATTCAGCATGGAAAAACTTAGTCGGTATTGGCAAAAACTCACTCCCCTGACCCGTAATCTTCTACTATTTACAGTTTTCAATATTTTTATTTCAAGCATTTTACTGATGCTGGTTTTTGCCACACGCTGGAAAGATACAGGTCTGTATCATACGCTGGTCGAATTTGTCACCTTTCATCAAAATTCCGATTCTTGGCGAACCATGCGGGCGGCATTAAAAGCACCCAAGATCTACTCGGTCTTTTTTGATCAAGGACTTAAATTTCAATATCCACCCACGTCTTTATTGATTATCAAATTCATCCCCCAATCTTGGCTGCTCAGCGTAATTTCGTGGATCTTGACGATCGTCAACGTGGTTTTTTGTGTCAAGATTTTTCAAATGAGTTTAGCGTGGCATACGGTTCAAACCCTCGATCGCTCCCCGCCTTCTAAGGCAGAAACTACACTGCAAATTTTTATTCTTTGCTGTCTTGGATTCACGTTTTACCCCATCATGAAAGCCTTTAGCTTGGGGCAAGTGCAAACCTGGATTAATGCAGCATTCGCTATTACAGTTTGGGCTTGGATGACTCAGAAAAAGGTGTTGGCAGGTTTTCTGACCGGGCTAACCTGTTGTCTAAAACCCCAATCTTTTCTGCTAGTGCTCTGGGGTGTTTTGCGTCAACAATGGCAATTTACGATTGCCGCGATCGCCACCTTATCCGTGGTTTTCTTATGCTCGATTTCGCTGTTTGGCTTTGCCAACCATCTGGATTATCTCAAAGTTCTATCTTTCATTTCTAAACATGGAGAATCCTTGTTTGCCAACCACTCAGTCAATGGGGTATTAAATCGCCTCTTATTCAATGGCGATAACTTGACCTGGAACAGCAAAACGTTTGCCCCCTATCATCCTGTGGTGTATTTTGGAACACTGATTAGTTCGTTGTTTTTTGTGATTACTAGTTTGATACCTCCTAAGTCGCGAGAAGCGTACGGTGGCACGATCGATTTATCGACTCTGGCGCTTTCAGCCACGATCGCTTCACCCGTTGTTTGGGAACATCATTACGGTATTTTATTGCCGATTTACGCTTTTTTGCTTCCTTGCTTAATCCAGAGACCCGTGTTTGGAAAATTTACGCTTCCCTATCTCTGCCTTAGCTACATTTTGACCAGTAATCACTTTGAATTTACAGATTTTTTCGCCCCTATCCCGATTCTCAATATCTTGCAGTCCTATCGTTTAATCGGTGGTTTGATGGTCTTAGTGTGCCTACATCGATTGAGAAGTGGGCGTGCTTTGGCACAAAAGACGGAAGACCTATCCCGCGATCACCTCGATCTTTCATCGAATTAGGAAGCGTCTTCAATTTGATAAACGACAAGTCTGCGGCATCCTACAGTCGTCTTGACCCACATCAGACAACGCAGATGACCTTTACTCCAACGACTCCACCGTTGCTCGCAACCCCTGGCTAGACAACATCTGCTGCAACTGTTCGGCATTGGCACGATCGCCAAACGCCCCGACTTGCATCACTGATCGTCCCCCCGAAAATGCTTGAAACGCATTGGGCACCAGTGCTTTGACCTGGAGCTGCTCCTCTTCGCTACTGGCTTCCACTACTACCCGATAACGCAGACCCAAAGCCTCAACCCGCCCCGGTAGGGTGGGCGGTTCGCTATTCTCACCACTGGAGCGACTGGCGACAAAATTGGAGACGCTTTCCCCATTACCCAGGGGAATATCGGGACCCGGTACAGGCAAAAGCCCTGGAGTGCCGCCCCCAGGTAGGCGGCTGGTAGTTAGATTGGTGCCGACATTGTCTACATCGGGGCGAGTTGAGATGGGGGGGGGAGTCGCCGTATCCAGAGTAGCAGAGGGTAAAACGGGCACGACCTGATCCGATTCGGGGGGTGGCACCGCGATCGAAATCGTAGTGGTGGGAGTGGAGGAGTTTGCCGTGATCAACTGAGCAGGCGCGGGCAGCGATCGCCGTCCGGTAACCGTCCGCCGCCCTGCTCCTGTTGCAATGGGGACGGGTGGCTGAAACCGTTTGGCTGGAGCCCTTACCACCACCGTTTGCAAATCCGTCAGGGTCGCTTCCATCGCTGTGGGAGGAACTACGATTGGTTGGACAGTGGAAGCCACTGCCACGGAGGCAGGGACAACCGGACGCGCCAACGGGGCAGACTGCCGATTGTTTTCTGGAGGGGGAACCGCGATCGGAATGGCGGCTAGCTGAGGGTTGGCAGTCGCAGACACTTGCCTAGGCGAGTGGTTCGGGTTGCTCAAATTGGGCGATCGCTGCGTTTGGGTGACCACAAACTGGTTTCTACCGGGTTGAGTGGCGCTGAGTGGCGTGGCATTCAAGCTGGCAGGCACCGGAAAGGTGGCAGCCGTCAGTTCGCCAGAAGGAGCCGTTGGTTGCGCCGCATTGGACTGAGTTACTCCCCGCACAGGCTGTGTCACCGGACGACTGGGATAAGCGGAAACTCGCTTCGTTTGGTCTACCTCTGCATTTGCCTGCATTGCAACCAGAGCACTCGATAACCCGATACCGTCAGGTTGGCTTGCCAGTGCTGGTGTTTTTACGGCAGTTGCACCCAACAGATCGACTTGCCCACCAATGCGGGTGGTGTTGAGCTGATTGCCAAAAGCAGAAATTTGTCGACTGATCGCGGTAGCATTAACATCCAATCTGCCGTTGTTACGGAAAAGATTGCCCCCCGGTTCGGTCACAATCCCCAAATCTGGCTGAGCATTGGCAGTTGCCACCAACCCATCTCGACCATTCTCCTCAATGACATTGCCTCGCAAAATGGGACGGGCATTTGCCTGCACCACCACCCCGTCAGTATTGCGCCTAATCCGGTTGCCAATCAGTAAGGGCGTCGCATTTTGAGCAATATTGATGCCAAAGCCCGTACTTTCAAATAGGTTCTGGCGAATTTCGGCTTTGGAGGTGCCATAAACCGCAATGCCACTGATACTGTTCTGATAAAAATAATTGTTGCGAATAACCGGTGCACTATTGCCCGTAATGGCAATCCCATCTGCCGCGTTTGCCGTAAAAATATTGTCAATCACCAAGGGACTGGCAGACTCTAGCCACAAACCATAGCCCTGGGGATTGGGGTTGGTAACCGTGACACCCGTCAGCCCTGCCTGGTTAGCACCGACGATCGTTACATTTTGGTTAGCAAAAGAAGGACTCAGGAAACCACCGCCGCCGAGAATCAGGGTGTTTTGTCCGCGAATGTGGGGATTGCCCTGGAGAGTAACCCCCGGTTTCAGTCGCAACGGAAACGTTTCCCCAGTTTGAGCACTATAGGTTCCCGGTGCCAGCAGGATAACGGTGTTAGAGGGAGCGACTTGCAAAGCGTGACTAATCGTCTTAAAAGGGGTTAGCTGCGTCCCATTGCCCGTCTGATCATTGCCGATGTTGGGATGGACAAAAATCAGATTGATTTGATTGGACGGCTGCGTCCCCGTTGCCTGAGCCAATTGGATGGAGTTTGGGAAATCGGCTGCCAGCGCGATCGTCTGCATCCCGCTCCAAGACATCAGACTCAACAAACCGAACCCTGCCAGATGAGAGAGCACACGAGTGGTGCAGTTCGTTGCACCAGGATACTGGGTTAAATTTGATGGCAGACCATCCATAAGCTTAAAGACCACAGAATTGAAATTTTTAGACAGCACAAACCATAAAAACGCTCAAACGATGACGGCAAAATCAGTGCTGACAGATCTTGCCTAAATCCTCTGGTTGGCAAACAGATTTGGAAAGATAGTAACTCAAGACCTCTCAATTGGCGCACTATTATGAATAGCAATTTTGAAAATTGACGAAAAGTTTCTATTCATCAGTGTTTTGAGATTGCTTGAGTACGTTTTTAGAGAAACGATCGTCCTTAATCCCATCGTTAATTCTGACCCAGTTCAGAGCAAAGCAGAAAACTTTCTGAAAGTAGAGTTTCTAAAAGCAAATTGATTATCGCCTTACACTTTTTTCCACTTCGAGCAGGTCAGTCAATGGTCAGAATATTTCTCATAGACATTTATTAATCCATCCAGTGTTCGACGCCGAAGGTCAATTTCCTAGCATCCTTCACATACCAATACGATCAAGCTTCACAGTGAGACACAATCGGTAAAATGAGAGAGTTCATTTGCCCCGAATCTCATGGCTGAAACATATAGTCAGAATAGTCAGAGCAAGTTTGTACAGTCTGCTCTCTGGCGAATTCTCGACGCAAATCTCGATCGCGCCCGTGAAGGATTGCGAGTCATTGAAGAATGGTGCCGGTTTGGGCTAAATGATGCTCGACTCACCGCAGAATGCAAAACCTTGCGGCAAGAACTGGCACAGTGGCATACTGCCGAACTCCGGGCAGCCCGCGATACGCCTGCTGACCCAGGGACTGCCTTAACGCATCCTCAAGAAGCCCAACGAACAAGCTTGCAACAAGTACTCCAGACAAATCTCTGTCGAGTCGAAGAAGCTCTGCGCGTGTTGGAAGAATACGGCAAAGTATATGCGCCCCAGATGGGAGCCACGTTGAAACAAATGCGGTATCGAGTCTATACGCTGGAGAGTCGTCTGCTGGCACACGATCGCCACAACCAACTCCGACAGGCTCAACTCTACCTGGTGACTTCTCCCTCAGAGCAGCTATTTGAAGTGGTTGAGGCAGCTCTGCAGGGTGGATTGCCCCTGGTGCAATATCGCGACAAAACCGCAGATGACCACATCCGTCTTCACAATGCAGTGAAGCTCAGTCAACTGTGTCATCGATATGGCGCATTGTTTATTGTCAACGATCGCATCGATCTGGCGTTGGCAGCTGATGCCGATGGTGTGCATTTAGGACAGCAAGATATCCCAATCTCGTTAGCGCGTCAACTGCTGGGGCACCAACGCCTAATTGGACGATCGACCACGAACCCCGATGAAATGCACCGGGCACTACAGGAGGGGGCGGATTACATCGGCGTGGGTCCGGTGTATGAAACGCCAACCAAAGCAGGCAAAGCGGCAGCCGGACTGGAATATGTCCGCTATGCGGTGGAACATGCCACCGTGCCCTGGTTTGCGATCGGTGGCATCGATACTGACAACTTGCACGAAGTCCTCAATGCTGGCGGAGAACGGGTTGCTGTGGTTCGCTCCATTATGCAAGCCGAGCAACCTACTCTCGTGACCCAGTATTTTGTCTCCCAACTCAGTACTGCGCGTCAGTCGCTTATGCCGCGTAAGGTACAATGAACCGCTCAGCCACTTCCGACAGAATTTCGGGAGGAGACAAATCTTGCAAGCGCTGATGGAAATAGCGCAATCCTTTCATCAAATCGTGGTTTAAGACAATACACTGTGCGGTTGATAAAGCCAACCTTTGTTCCCACTGGTTGGGGTCTTTTTTGCCAGAGTGAAACAGGCAACAGGCTTCATCAATAATGGAGCGCAATTCAGGCTCTCTCAGAGAAATCTCTGCTTGCCCCGGCAGGGAAATTCGCTGCTCGCGCAGTGCCGCCCGCACAATCCGAAAAGAGACCTTCGCCTTTTCTTTGCCGATTCGAAGGGGAGATTGCTCTTTTTCATAAATTTGCACGATCGCATTGGTTAACTTGATCGCTTTGAGAATTGCCAACTTCTTCTTTTGGACTTCAGAAAGCGTTGCCAGACGACTAGCAAATTGGCAAACTGAGACCTGAAAATCCGGCTCCTTGTCTTGCAAAGCCGGATATTGGTAGATATCGATGTTGTTTAGGATCATTTGACGTTTCCAGGATTAAAGAGGCTTGTCCGATCGCAGACGACTGCGCTATCACAGCTCTGCCGCAACACAGAGATCGGATAAACGGGGCTCAAATTTTTTGGCGACTCGGAAACACAGCGATCGCAAAGTGCACTATCAGGAAGATTCACCCTGAAACGATTGACTTTCGAAACGAAATGTGTGTCCACCCCGGGTAGATAGGCTCGTGGTATGCTATATTGCCGTGCCTCCCTTTTCCCGCATCAGTTTCAGCTTTAGCCATCTGTCCATAGCCCCCGCTGCGTAAGCTTGGGAATCGGGTTCGCGGAAGCGTTGGAGCAACCAGGACAAATCACAGAGTCTTTGCTGATTGCCATCTAAAATCACCAGTTGACTGCTCGCTGAACAGGGAACACACCATTGACCAAGATGAATTTGACCACAATGAAGTTTCAAGGATTGGCTGCAATTAAGGTGGTTTCTAGCCTACTGATGCTCAGCGCCCTGGGGCTGGAGTTGTGGAATCTTGAGACCGTCCTCGCGCGTGGGCATCTCCCCAGTGGTATCAATTGGATATTTGTCATTGAGCGCTTTGCAGTGAGTGCCCATTTGCTAGAAGCAACGATCGCCGCCATCTTTGCATCTTCCAGAGGGGAAAAGCCCTTGCCATTTGCCATTTACACCTTTTTTGTAGGCACGGTCGGATTATGGGAATTATTTACTCCCAATCACCCACTGGGTTTCCCGAACCTTGAGTCTTCAAAAGATTTATCTAAACGATGAAAGGGATTCGCTATACTTCCCTATGCCCCTAATTAAACATTCATCCCCGGATGGAAAGCCCTGTTACGGTTGATGATGCTTCACTGTTGGCTAAAATTGCTCAACGGGATCAGTCTGCCTTATCAACCCTATACGATCGCTATGCTCCCATTATTCATGCTTTGGCGTTCAGAAGTTTGCGATCGATCGAGGAAAGCGAAGAAGCCGTTTTGGATGTTTTTGCTCAAGTTTGGCGCATTGCCGATCGCTATGATGCTACCCGAGGACGAGCCGACACCTGGCTATTTACCCTGGCACGGAGTCGCATTCTCGATCGGCTCCGCAAAATTCAACGTGCTCAACCTGCCACTACAGTCTCGATGGATGCATTAGAGCTTCAACCCAAGGCAGACACCACAGACTTATTTGAAGCAGTGTATATCAAACAACGCCGGAGTCAGGTGATGGCTGCAATGCAGACCTTGCCGAATGAACAACGACTCGTCATTGAACTGGCATACTACAAAGGGCTAACTCAAAGCCAAATCGTGGTTGAGACAGGTTTGTCATTGGGAACTGTGAAAACTCGAATTCGACTCGGGTTAAGCAAGTTGAAATCTGCGCTCGGCTCAAAAGAGGCTTTGTAACGCACCGAATCTACGCAATCCTGATGCAATTTTGAACATACGAACCGATGTTGCAGGGCTAATCGGTATCTCACCCACTAACCACTGGATCTAGAAACCCTAAGACTCTTGAAACAGTCCGTAGGAAGGCGTCATTCAATATTAAATCTGCATAATCGCGTTTCATCGACCAGACTAGGAATGGGCATGGGCAATGCTCTTTGCCTATTCTATGTTTAATCGGGCGTTGCTCAACAACGGGATGAAAATGATGCTGAATGATTTGAAACTTCGTTCCAAACTATGCTGCTCTTCAGCAACGCCTTTAATCGTACCCCCCAGCTTGGACCCTACACTCTTCATCCCAGCTTCTCTTGAAAACTGAGGCAACAACGCTAAAATGATGGGCAGGTGGGAAAATCTTATGGCATCGGAATATGTATCGGAATTAGCTGCACTTCATGCCCTCACAGCTTTAGATGAGGAAGAAAAGTTCTGGGCTGATGAGCTGCATACCCATTCACCCGATTTTCAAGCACAAACGGCTGAGTTGGAGTCTACGGTTGCCATGCTTGCCTATGGAGTGGCTCCAATCCCTTTAGCTGCCAATCTCAAGGAGCGGCTATTTCAGCAGATTGCCGCAGAGGATATCTTTGGGCAAGGCGGTAAGGTGCAGTTGGAACGTACGGCTGAAAACAGTGCCTCTGATCCGGCAGAACTCTCGATCTTACTGAATCAAACTAAAACTGTGGATTGGCAACCTTATTCACCCACTCCAGGAGTGCAAATTGCCACGCTCCGGATCGATGTCACGAACCGTCAGGTTGATTGTTTTGTTCGCAGTTTGGGGCAAACCAAATTCCCTCAACATCGTCACGCCGATCGTGAAGAAATCGTGGTGTTGGCAGGCGACTTGATAATTGGCGATCGTGCCTATACTCAGGGCGATCGCGTCTATTCGCTACCTGGCACTGTTCATCAACCCGAAACCCGTACTGGCTGTATTTTATTTCTACGCACCTCTCTGGATGATGAGATTCTAGGGTAAGAAAAGGAAATTAATAAATTAAGATGAAATTTCTAAGGATGCGGTATCTGAGCAAAAATCCTAGCAAGAGTTGCAGAATTGATCTGCCAAATGCCATGCTCCTACTGCCTAATCGTCGGTTTTCTTTAATCCGTGATCCTAAGATAGCTGCTTTGCCGATTGAATCAGTTTAATTAACTGATCAAATTGGAAGTTTTCTGCAAGTTGGGCGATTGTGTCTCTCAACCCCTGTTGCTCAGACGGAATTTTTTGGATTAATTGACCAATTTGTGAGTCATTACCTTCCATGGCAGCGCGATAAAGTGGTTTGAGAAAATCGTTGGGCATCGCTGCGATCGCCAAAAGCAAGTCCTGTTTAGAAGCGGGGGTTGAGGACGCTTCCGGGCTGCTCTGATTGAGGACGACTCCAGAAGGCTCATCCTGGTAAAGATACTGCACCCCCAAGTGCTGACTCATTTTGGTAAACAGCTCGTGATATTGAAAGGGTTTACGGATGAAGTCATCACAACCTGCTGCAAAACATGCTTGCTGTTGCTCATCAAAAGCACTTGCTGTGAGAGCAATCACGATCGGCGCTTCTTGTGCTTCGGTGGCTGATTTAATGTGTTGAGTGGCTTCTAAACCGTTAATGATGGGCATTTGCATATCCATAAAAATCAGATCGGGTTGCCATTGCTGCCACAAAGCGATCGCTTCTTCTCCATTGACGGCTTCTTTTAGCTCAAACCCATCTAGAGACAACATTTTGGACAGTAGTAAGCGATTGGTCGGATGATCTTCTGCAATAAGAATTCGGTAGGTCGGTTGGTTGGGTGCAAGACCCACAATCGTTTGAGTAATGGCAGGTTTAGGTGAAGGTGCGATCTTGGTGGCTTGCCCGACCGTAATGTCAAAACAAAAACAACTGCCATGCCCCAGTTGACTCTCGACCGTGATGTTGCCCCCCATGAGCTGGACAAATTTTTGGCTAATGGCAAGTCCCAAACCCGTTCCTTCCGAGGAAGCCCGACCTGACATCGTTTGTTCAAAGGGTTGAAACAACTTGGGTAATTCGTGAGGCGCAATACCCATGCCCGTATCCTCCACTTCAAAATGAAGGGTGATCTCAGTTGGATCAGCTGTTTTGGGTTGTCCTAGAGAGACGCGCAACACCACACTGCCCGTCTCTGTAAACTTAATCGCATTGCTGAGCAAATTCACCAAAACCTGACGCAGTTTACTCTCATCGGTTTTGATCGATTGAGGAACGGCTGCTGCGCAAATGACCTCAAACTGTAATCCTTTACTTTCAATGCGCAGTCGCAACATATCGTCCAAATTACCCAACAGTAGCGATAAGTCAAAGGAGGTTTCTTCTAAAACAATCCGTCCTGCTTCAATTTTTGACATCGCTAGGACATCATTAATCAGCCGCAGTAGGTGCTCTCCTCCCCGGCTAATGATGTCCAAATATCGTTGTTGAACTGGGGTCAATGTTGCATCCCGCACCATCAGTTGAGCAAAGCCCAAAACAACATTCAGTGGCGTTCGGAGTTCATGGCTCATATTAGCTAAAAACTCACTCTTTGCCCGATTGGCAGCATCAGCCGTTTCTTTAGCTTGTTTCAACGCTACGGTTTGTTGCTGAGTTTGCACTAAAAGTTCGGCTTGTTGTACGGCGACCCCAACCTGTCCACCAATTTGAGAGACCATGTGAATTTCATCCTCTTGCCACTGGCGAGGTTGCGCATTTTGATAGACAGCCAACAACCCCCAAAGCTGTTGCCCCCGAAAAATGGGCACCGTGACATAAGCACGGGCTTGTATTCCGTTCAAAAAATCGAGATAGCAAGAGTCAAAGCCTCGCGTATAAATATCTGAAACGGCGCGGTAGTAACCTCGGTATTGATAATTTCCGCCTGAAGTTTCTTGCAAATAAGTATCTCGAATGACAATGTCGGGGTTATCCATTTGCTTGATCACGCAAGTGTCGGGTTCGACCAACCCCTGAGTCAGGTTCGCATCGCTTACCTGCACGGGCACCAGTTGGTTCCAGCCTTCTGCTACTGACTCGGCAACGACTTTGCCACTCCAGTCAGGGTTGAAGCGATAAATCAAAACGCGATCGCACTGCATGACTCGGCGCAATTCTGCGGTAGTGGTATTAAAAATATCTACCAGATCCAAACTTTGGCGCAATTGTTGGATTACCAGACTCGTTGCCCGTTCTTGTTCTGCCAGACGTTGCAACTTCACTTGTACCGCAATCCGCTCCTGAATTTCGGTCGCCAATGCAGCATTGCTCTGCATCAGTTCTGTGGTGCGAGATTGCACCCGAAACTCCAATTCTTCGTAGGCGCGGCTCTTTTCCTCTTCTGCCCATTTTCGCTGGAGTTCTGCGGCAGCTCTCGCAGCAAATACCGTCATAATGGCTCGGGTATTTTGATTATCTGGTTGGGGTTTGGTGTCAATAATGCAAAGATTCCCGATCACATTCTGGTCATTGTCTAGCAGTGGCATCCCCACATAGCTCTCTGCGTTCATTGCGGTCAACAATTCATTGCCTGGAAAATATCTCTGCAAATCTTGTGGGTAATAGCAAAGTTGCTGATTTTGAATCACTTGTCCACAAGGCGTACCGTCTATTTGATATTGATTGGGTTCGGCAAGATGGTCGATCGACCACAGGGCAAGCATCGATAGTGCCTCCGTGGGGTTCCCTACCACTTGCGAGACGATCGCATAATCAACCGCTAAAGCTCCAGCCAAATTTTTGACCAAGGCAGAAAAGAACTCTTCTCCCGTCACAGCTGCTGTGCCAGCCACAATTTGCCGGAGCGTATCTTCAGCCTGCCGCCGCTCTACAATCTGCTTTTCCAACTCCTGGTTGACTTGTTCAAGTTGTCTAGGACTTTTGAGCGATAAAAATTGGGGTAGCAGTTCAATTAATTTTAAGGCAGTGAAACAAGAAATCAATGCTGTGATTGCCCGTTCAAAACCAGAAAGCCAGTAAGCCGGATGCCAAAGTGTCCAAATGTCTAACAGGTGCCCGGTGCCACAGAAGATAATGAAGGCTCCGAACAACAAAAACACTTTGGAAAAAGGAATATCTTTCCGTTTCCAAACAAAGTAAATCAGCATTGCCGGGATAGAAAAATAGGCGATCGCAATCAGTGCGTCACTCACCACATGCAGCCATACCAGGGGTGTTTGCCACAGATAGCAGTATCCATGGGGCATATATTGACTTGGTGAAAGCAAGGTTTTGAGCAATTCCAGCATTGATCGTGTTTTTTATAAGAATTAGCAACAGTCTCAACGTGATTGATGAATGGTGATGCTGTTTTGCTTATAGCAAAACCAATCACAAACCTAAATTATTCATTCCAAAAATGTGAGAATCTACCCTGAAAATTTTGATTTACATTAGAGCTGTTTTAAAAGTCCTGTCTCAAGTAGCAACAGATACACTCCCCTAAATCCTCATGCTAACGCACCGCTGCGCTAGAACCAAGGGAGATTTTGAGGCTGATTCTCCCGTTTTTAAGGGGGTTAGGAGGCATCGCTGAGAGCTCAACATCACAGCTAATACCTTTTCAAATAAACCCTAAGCGTTAAAAATCCTTCCAGGAAGCTTATCTTTTCAGGACACCTAACAGCATCTGTAATCAGGAATAGCGATAGCGCGTGGGTAGAAAGCAACGAGCATCCCGAAACGCACAAGATTTTTACAGAGAAAATTGTGCAAGCAACCTTACGGATATGCTAACGTTTCTTCCCAAATTGTGGGTGCTATTTAAATAAAAATAAATTTTATAAGAGGTTATTAAGAGGTGCCGATCGCAAAACCAAGCATCTCTTGCAGAGGTTAAATCTGCAAAAGATGCCCAAAAAACTAGCTCAAATGACAATTTGGATCGGCCATCAGAAATGCTGGCACTCAATTAGATGCACGAAGCGTGTCTTGATGAACGCTCAAGCTTCACAATGCCAGAATTCCTCCATCAGAAATCCGTACTCAGCTCGAACGGCTGCAACATCTTTACTGGTATGTTCTGAAGCGATCTGAAGTTTTTCAATTTCTTGATTGAGTAACTCTAATTCGATCGCGATTTCTTCGATGCGACAACCAATAACTCGTCGCTCATGATCAGTAAACTTGCCTACTGTCAGATATTGAACAATTTGATAACTCTCTGCGGCTAATAGGCTAAACCTTTCACTTTTTGCTTGGAGAAGTGATTCTTCCGAGCGAATGCGAGTGTGTTGCCATTGAAAGATTTCCCTTAGTCGCTGAAGTCGCTGTAGCTTCAATTGTTTGTTAATCATGCTTTGCCGCGATCGACGATGTCGAATTCTTTACTCATTTCATCAGATTTGGTGGGCAAGAAAAACAGCTATTGTGTGAAGCCATTTCAGCCGAAATGCTTAAAAACCTGCTGAGTGAGAATAGCGAAGATAGAGCACAGCAATCCAATCTATTTTATGGAATTCCAAACCATAAAAACAGGCTGTTCATTGATTTATGATGATTCAAGAAATCTTTGGATCTTATATGGAATGACTGAAAATCAATTAGAATAACTTTTTTAAAAGTGAATGCTTTTAATGAAAAGACACTTTGAACCAGCGCCCCTTTAAGAGATAAAAACTTCCCAACCTCAATGTTTTTCTAACACGAGCACAAAACTTAAAATCTTCGCCAGCTGATGATTTCCAATTCTATTGAATCCATATTCCTAAATGAAAACACCAAAACCTTCTGCTAATTTCGCCCTAGGGAAAATATCTAAAACTTGACGAAAGATAGTCTATAAAAATGGCTAACTTAGAGTTTTAACCCCGCGACGGCAATCTCCTTGAGAATCACAGAGACTACAGAAATACTTTAATTGAGTTTTGGGCTCTATATACCACGGTCAATCATCGCCTACTTTTGGCTTTGATAGAGTGATATTTACTAGTCAGATTTGTGAGTCTCGACCTCTTTCATCGTGACTTCGATCGAGGTTTTATGGTGATTTAATTCGTTAAAAAAATTGATCCAGATCACAGACAACACATCATCCAACGCCTAGAACTTTCTCCAAGCATTATCGATCTCATTTTCAATTGATCAGACAAAATGTTCCCTGCAATTTCGAAGATTGCAGGGAACGGGAACAATTCACCCAGAATTATCCTATTTGCAAACTATTTGCAGAAAGTCAGGGTAGTGTTATTGGTGTCATCATCTGATAAGCCATTGGTCAAACGGCGGACAGATGCCAGTGTCACCGTGTAAGAACAACTTGCCCAACTGGAAATATTGAAAGATATTTTGCCAGCCCCACCTCGGACTGTAGGTAGAGGTGGTAGGGGCGGAACCACATCTGGAGCAACGGGTGGAAATGGGGGGAGCACCTGTCCGGGGGCGTTGGGAGATGCACCACCAATACCGAGCGACCAACTGCTGATCAGTTCATGATCAACGGTATAAAGAATATCCAGCGCTGTAGTCAATTCGGAACAGGAGTCTGCCCCTGGAGCCTGGAATTGCGCCAGATTCGCCTGTCGGACTTCGTTCCAGTTGTTGATATAGATTTTTGCGAGCTCGTCTTTCGGGAAATTAACGGTTCCATCCACTGTTCCCGCCTCAAAGATCAGTTTTAGAGCCGTTCCATTTTGGGGCGCACTGGGTGCCACTCCTGCGCCATTCTCTGGAGCTGCACCTCCCGGTACTGCTTGGGGCGAGTTAAATCGCATCAGGTCTAAGCCAAATCGACCTGAATGAACATTGGGGTCAACCGTCACCCAACCATCGGCATCTGGCACGATGACGTGAGGCGGTGGAATTGTGGGGTCAGCAGGAATTGCCACGGAACCCACGGAACCCGCAACGTAGATGTCTTGGTAGGTCGATTCGAGAATGCTGTCTCCGTTGGTGTCCCAAAGAATGGGGCGAACACCCACGATCGTCGGTAAGATGAGATCGCCAATCAACCGGACTTCCGTAGTTGGATCGCTGGGATGGACGTAGGAGAAACGATAGCGCATTGGCTTACTAGGATCTCCGGGCAGGGTAGCAGGGCAGTAACCCCGCAGGCTCAGATCGTTAAAGAAGCCATAATCGGGACCACCATGACCCAAAATTGCTAGCTTCGTGCGTCCAGTGGCAGGATTAATGGCAGAGTCTTTGTTGAAGTGTCCGACATGGGTAAAGATAGGGTTGTCGGTTGAGAGCGTGGAATCAATGCACAGTTCGACGCAGAAACAGTTGCTCACATTGCCACGATCGGGTTGTCTGCCTCGAAGCCGAGGTTCATCCAACAGGATGGTGCCGCTGGGGGTTTCAATCCGGAAATAAAGATCGGGACCGCTGAAGATTTCAAAATTGATGAAAGGCGAAAGCGGTGTTTTTTGGAAGTCTTCGGTGGTGTAGTCGATACGGAATTTGCCGCTGGCATCGGTAGTGGCTGAACCCAGGGCATCGTCTTGAAAAATATCGGTGTCGAAGGCAAAGACTTTGACATCCGCGATCGCAATTTTGGTTTGGCAATCCACCACTCGTCCGCAGATTGTCCAGGCGCCAAAGCGAGCGCGAATCGCGCACCAGTAGCGAGAAGGAATGCAATAGTCCCAGGAGGCAACTAGAAGGTCACGATCGGCAACGGTTGCTAGATTTTGACGTGCCTGCCGCCATTGGGGTTGCAGCGTTGTAATAGAAAATTGAATCGGAGGATGTGGACGAGGAAAGGGTTTGCGATGGGGCACCGTACCGCATTCAAAATCAATGTCGAAGGCTTCGCCATGGTAGTTTTGCGCCGCGCCCAGTTCAAAGGTAAAACGACCTTCTGCATCAGGTGTCACTTCTGCCAACAGGTACTTAGCTTTGGCATCAACCGCTTCGTCGGTCAAAATGGCAAAGGTATCTTTAGGATCGGCAACTGCCAGTGCTGGGACATTTTGTTCTTGGCGTGTACGATAGAGTCGGACTTTGCCAATCGACAAGGGTTCTGGGCACTCAGAGCAAATTAGTCCACAAAGTTGGCCTTTAAATAAATAAGTTGTTCTAGCAGGGGTAAAAACCACGATCGAGTCTCCTTTTGAAGTTGAGTGAAAGAGAGCAATTCTTGTTATCAATTACAGTGTTGGTAGTGATTTTTGAAACCACCCTGAGAAGCGGCAATCTTATCTCGTAATCGATAATTTTGGGCTTTTGTTTTAGCCCAAAATTATCTCTTTTTGAGCAAGGATTTTAGAGCGATCGCCATAACTCAATTCTGGCTACCCCAAAGCGCTTTAGTATTACCCTGGGGGGTACTCTTTGCATATCAATCTTTTGTTTGGCGTAGAATCTTTCCCGTGAAAAAATTCTGAAGATCGTTATTCTATGCAAAAATTAATGTTTCCAAAAATTAACGCGATAGATTCAGGCAGTGTTAGGTCGTGAATCTGTGCATACGCCCCGATTCATTACTCAGAACTGAGACCTCAATCCTCAGTCCTTGCAGGGGAAACTCCCATTGGGAAATAAATACTCAAAGCTCACTCAATTAATCACTGTTATATTATGTTGAGTGGTAAAAAATATTTCATGAACCAATCCAGATCGAATCTCCATCGGCTTGCCTTTCAGCGCAGAGTTAAGGCTGTTGGGTTTGTTGGAGCTGCACTGATTTGTTTGAGCCTGCCAATTCTGTTACTTGTAATCCCCAACACTGCTTTACCGGGATGGGTTTCGTTTGTTCTCTTGGTCAGTGCAGGAATTTTTGCATTTCAAGCTAAGAAATCTTTCAGAGAAGCCAAAAACGTTGACCAGGGAATTGCCGGTGAGGACGCGATCGCTGAGGTTTTGAAGATTCTTGAAAACCGGGGTTGGAAAATCGAACGGAATTTGCAAATTCGTTCGATTGGAGATATTGATTTTTTGCTAACATCTCCCCGTGCCAAAACTTACATCTTAGATGCCAAATCTCATCGAGGACTTATTTTTTATCAGCAAAAATTGCAACGACGAATGGGTAAAAAGGTTCATGCTTTTGAGAAAGACTTTATTGCCCAGATGATGAAGCAAGTTTATGCAGTGAAGGACTTTAAAAAACTGACTTGGATAACTCCTTTACTGGTGTTTAGTCGAGCGAGATTGAATATTCCTGATCGACGCATTGAAGGGGTATATCTGGCAGAAGTGAGCGAAGTGATCTATTTATTGGAATGCCTCGATCGCGCCATGTTTGCCGAGACTTGTCCCCAAAAAAAGCTGATTCGCAAGTCCACTTGTAGTGAATAAGTCAATAGGTAGATGAGTGCAGGATTTTCTGAGAAATTTGACAAACTGCTACGAAGCATCAAGTTTCTGGAATGCCCTATCCCTCTCTAGCTGTGGGTGATAAGATGTCCAAACGAGCTAGGGGTGCCTGATGTGCGGTATCAGGCTGAGATCAAACCCTGAGAACCTGAGACTGGCTAGCACCAGCGGAGGGAAGCTGTTTATCCAAGTTGCAGACACCGAGTTGCAAACACACTGAGAGCCTTGCGTATAGGCTTTTGCCAATATGCAAGGCTCTGGTCGAGTTGGTAATGCTATTTATCCGAGGAACTGAATATGCGGACAGAATGGATCGCCAAGCGGCGTGGTCAAGAGAATGTGTCTCAGATGCACTATGCACGGCAAGGCATCATTACCGAAGAGATGAACTATGTTGCTCAGCGAGAAAATCTTCCCGTCGATCTGATTCGGGAAGAGGTGGCGCGGGGGCGGATGATTATTCCTGCCAACATCAACCACCCCAACCTGGAACCCATGGGTATTGGGATTGCTTCTAAGTGCAAGGTGAATGCCAACATTGGAGCTTCGCCAAATTCCTCGAATCTGGCAGAAGAAGTGGCAAAGCTCAACCTGGCAGTCAAGTATGGGGCAGATACGGTGATGGATCTGTCTACGGGCGGCGGAAATTTGGATGAAATTCGGACAGCAATTATTCAGGCTTCGCCAGTGCCGATCGGAACCGTTCCCGTTTACCAGGCACTCGAAAGTGTACATGGCACGATCGAAAAACTAACCCCTGATGACTTCCTGCATGTGATTGAAAAACATGCCCAACAAGGGGTGGATTACATGACCATCCATGCCGGGATTTTGATTGAACATCTCCCCCTAGTTAGGGGTCGCTTGACGGGCATCGTTTCCCGCGGAGGTGGAATTCTGGCGCGTTGGATGCTGGCGCATCACAAACAAAATCCACTCTATACCCATTTCCACGACATCATTGAAATCTTCAAGAAATATGATGTCTCCTTCAGTCTGGGCGATTCACTCCGTCCTGGTTGCACCCACGATGCGTCGGATGAGGCACAACTCGCAGAACTCAAGACCCTGGGGCAACTCACCCGCAAAGCCTGGGAGCACAATGTGCAGGTAATGGTGGAAGGTCCAGGGCATGTGCCAATGGACCAGATTGAGTTTAATGTGCGGAAGCAGATGGAGGAGTGTTCTGAAGCGCCTTTCTATGTGTTGGGTCCTTTGGTCACGGATATTGCACCGGGATACGACCACATTACCAGCGCGATCGGGGCAGCCATGGCAGGGTGGTATGGCACCGCCATGCTTTGCTATGTCACTCCCAAAGAACACTTGGGGCTCCCGGATGCCGAAGATGTCCGTAATGGATTGATTGCTTATAAAATCGCTGCTCATGCGGCTGACATTGCCCGCCATCGTCCCGGCGCCCGCGATCGCGATGACGAACTCTCCCGCGCCCGCTATAACTTTGACTGGAATCGCCAGTTTGAGTTAGCCCTCGACCCCGATCGGGCACGGCAATATCACGATGAAACGCTCCCCGCCGACATCTACAAAACTGCCGAGTTTTGCTCCATGTGTGGTCCCAAATTCTGTCCCATGCAGACTAAGGTGGATGCTGATGCATTGACTGAGTTGGAGAAGTTTCTGGCGAAGGAAGCAGTCGCACAAGGGTAGTGGTTCAGGAAGACGCGGGAATTTTTACTCAGCTTCTCCGCGTCTCCTCCTGTCGCCGTGTCAGCCTCAACGGCGCTCCGTAAATCTGAGATGCCCTTCACCTTCCCAATTTATTCGGAATTCCCTCACAACCGCCAGGAATAGTTGCTCTAGTTTTGGCACCGCCCCAGGCGCAGCAATAATATCGTTGCTCTTCAGACAAATCTTCTACATTGGTTAAATTGGCATTTTCAACTACTGCACCCGTGAATTCGCCTGTTTTGTAGTTGGGATGGTCAGTACGGCTGCGGGGAGACGCAGTTTCAGCATTACCGTAGAAAAAACGAGTGCCATTCAAGTCAGCATTTCGCAAGTTGGCTTCATATAAAATGGTGCGACAGAAATTGGCTTTGACCAGATCGCAACCGCTGAGATTGGCTCTGATCAGATTGACTTCACTGAGATCCGTCCAGCGTAAGTCGGTTTTGGACAGATCTGCTCTTGCCAGCATGATGCCCAGGTCGATGACCCGGATGCCCTGCGCCCGATCTTCTTGATAGCCGCCTGATCCATCCAAAATAGCGCGCCCCAGTCGGTTGTCGCGTCTGAGAGGAGAGAGCAACCTGGCACAGGAGAGAAAGCGGATTACTTTGGCTTTGCCTTCGGCATCAATGCTGCCAAGGATGGCGGCAGTGCGTCCCGCAGCGATCGCCCGTTCTTGGGGCCAATCTTCCAGTAAGCCTTCTTCATCCAGCACCAAATCGGAAATGCCCTGAAAATAAGAATCGATCGTCTGCTGCTGCGTAATCCGATTTTGCTGGGTGGTCAAGTCTTTTTCAATCACGTACTGCCGCCAAGCAATATAGACTGCCAGAACGGCAATTAAAATCTGACCTAATGCGCCAAACACCTCCCCTAGCGCCCCTACTGCGTCCCAATTGGCCTGACTCAGCCAGGCACCAATTTTGCGATCGACCCCTAAGAGTTTTAGTCCGCCCACGGTTGCAATGAGCAGTCCTCCGGTCGCGATCAAGTTGATCTTTTCTTCCTGGGATAACAATTCTGACACGATGGCGCTGAGCGTAGGCGCAACAATCCGTAGAGAGACCACAAACGCAACCAAGGTGCCAGCAAGCTCTAACCAGAGATTGTTGAGTATCCAGCCCGTAATGAGAATTGCGATCGCCCCTAAAACGACCAGCACCGCCGATGGTCTCGCCGGGGAAATATTTAGTGAATTGGGATGAGAGGCTCCTCGCGGTTTAGAGGACAATACCCCTTGTTCCACATTAGAAGAAGCCGCTTTTGTCAATAGCGTGGGATTGGCTAATGTATTGGCAGATCCATTATTAGCATTTTCTGGATGAGCGATCGTCTCCAGATCTAAAGAATCGCTAGGCTCGGGCATTGAAGAAGATGAACTGGGCTGAGGAGTCTCAGAATAGTTGCTCATGCCTTGGACAAAAAAGCATCTTTTGAAACGTATGCTCCATACTACCTGTTTCTTACAGATTCGCGATTAGGAGGCAACGTAGCGGAGAAGTTGCCCTGTGGCTGCGGGGATTCCTAAAAATGGGTCGGTAGATTCGCTGATGGTAAAGAAATCGTTGTTGTTGCTGCCAAAAGCAATTCCTTCGCCTTGGGGTTCGGCGATCAAATCAATCACCTGAGGTGTTTGTTGGAATAGCTGAGTCCAGCTTTCATTGGGCGATCGTACCCAACGAAAAACACTTTCATAAGTGCGCAATAAAAAGACGCTGCCATCGTCACTTAGCGCAGCTCCTGTAACTAGGCGATCGAGCCCATAGGGAACGCCTGGAGTAGGAGTCAACGGACGGTTAGTCAAATCAAACGTTGCGACTTCAGTCAAGAGTGGCTGCGTTGGATCGAGACTGCGCGTAAAGATATGACTGACCCCACCCAGTCCAGTTGCCACTCCATTCAAATCTTTTGTGATAAGTACCAGTTGTTGTGCCACCGAATCATAAATCATTGCCTCAATGTCATAGTTGGCTGGACTCCCATTCACAGATGGGAACTGAATAGGTAGCGTTTGCAATAGGTTGACACTGGTATCGGTCAGACTGGGTTCACCTACCATGTAAATCACTTGATTGGTTCGACTACCCACCGTTGGAAAGGTAGAGAGGGTGGTAGACGAGCTATTATTACCAAAATCGCCGATAAATAGCACTCTGCCGCTGCCATTGGGGTTCGGTCCAGCAGTAATTTCTTCCCAGTCCACATTGGTGGCTCCATTTACAGTCACCTGAGCCAGGACTTGCCCCTGTTCGTTCAATGCATAGAGCTTATTGGGGTTGCCAGAATCTAAAATGGTCCACCAAAAGCCTCCCGTTCCTCTGACCAGTCCTGAAGCCTCTTTTAAGGTATCAGGCAAGGCAGGTGTGAGTACCTGAGCGGTATAGTTGGCATTGCCATCGATCGTTAGGGTATATCTGATCCTGCCAGTACTCGGGGACTGCTGAGTATTCGTACTCTGAAGTTGGGTGCTAGCACTCTGAATTCGCAGATAGTAAGTGCCTGCCTGCAAAAATGCGTTGACACTCTGAAAGGTGGAACCTCTCTGAAATGTCAAGGAGATCGCTTCTGTATCTTCGATCGTTCCATTGGCATTGGCATCTTGATAGAGTTGCATCGTAACATTGTTACTTGCGCTCTCCAGCACCCAATGGACGGTGCGATCGGAGGCTATATCAAACTGATAAAAATCGTTACTATCTTTGCTCCCAACCTGATCAGAGTAATGTCCACTCCCGTTGAGATTGCCAATTTTGAAGGCAGTCGTAAACGAATTGCCATCAATATCCAGCCAGGGCGGGGCTTCATAGCGAGTTCTCAGGGCATCCACTTGCCAATTCGTATCATCAACTGCAACAGGAAAGGTAACTGTTGAGGTTGGAACGGTCCCATTCATGGTCCAAATGACGGTTCTCCCAATTGGAGGAACCGTGGCACCGTAATTGCGCCAGAGAATGTCGGTTTGGTTATCTCCATTAAAATCACCGATCGCATCGACGTGCCAATTGATATCATCGACCGCAACCGGAAAAGTGACTGTTGAAGTGGGGGTGGTGCCATTCATCGTCCAAATGACCGTTCTACCTCCCGGTGGCACTATGGCTCCATAGTTGCGCCACAATAAATCAGGTTTCCCATCACCTGTAAAATCGCCAATGCCCACAATATGCCAATTGGGATCAGTGACCAGAACTGGCATATTTAGGGTACTGGTGGGCACAGTCCCATTCATTGTCCAGATTACAGTTTGACCTACCGTAGGACCTGTCGTACCGTAGTAGCGCCAGACCAAATCTCCCTGCCCATCATTGTTGAAATCCGCAACTCCCTCAATTCGCCAGTTAGGATCATCAACTGGCGGAGTATTGAGCGGTACAGTGCCAGTTGGGGTTTCTCCATTCATAGTCCAGATCACTGTTCTGCCGCCAGGCGGAACGGTTGCACCATAGTTGCGCCAAACAATATCTGCTTGTCCATCCTGATTAAAATCACCTGTGCCAGCGATTTGCCAATCGGGCAAAGGACTGATCGGAAAATTGACTGTGCTGACTGGGGTTAACCCACTCATTCTCCAGAGGGCAGTAGATCCACTGAGACCGGGAGTTCCGTAGTTGCGCCAAATGATGTCGGTAAGCGCCGTATTCCGATTGATCAGGTTAAGACTGTAGCTGGCATTGGTAGGACTATCGGTATACACCTGGAGGTAGTAGACCCCGACTGCCTGGTCAAACCGATTAATGAAGTCTGCCAAGTTGCCACTGTTCGTAGAGTCTTGCAAGACAGTGCCATTGCTGGCAAGTAGTTTGAAGTCAACATTGCCGCCAGGAGTGAGGCTGTTTAGAGTAAAGTTGAGGCTGCTCCGTCCATTGAGGCGAAAGGTGTAAAAGTCAGGCGCATTGGCACTGACGGAATCACCGACAACCTGAAGAGCACTGACTCTAAAGTTGAGGGGACTGGCAGCCGCTAAAGTGTTACCCGCAGGCATAAGCACCCTTGCAAGAAGAACATTTTTATCTTCACTCAAGAATGTAACTAATTTGACAGGAAATACGGGGACTTTACTAAAGATTTAATGTGCTTGGTCCGTGAATTTACAACCACACGAACAAAAGGACGAAGTTGCCTCTTTCGTCCTTTTAGACTGCTTGTTATTAAGGATTGTGAATTCAATAGGATCGGAATTTGTTTACCGTGGGGACGCGAGGCATAACGTCCCCACGGAGAAATTATCCGTGTTATTAAATTCCTCGTCCTAAGGAGATTTCTAGCAAACAATTACCCGCTGGCTTAGACTCCGCCCAGCCAGCTTTTGCCCTGAGTGAAGTCAAAGGGCAATGGCAGAAGGAGGTAGAATCTTTTCTGGAAATCTCCTAAGGATGATTGGTTTAGATAACCCACAACTCATTCCCGGTTGTGCCATCATTGGCGACTAAGAAGAGATGATTCCCCACCACGGTCAAAAACTGGGGGGTAGAACTGCCAGTTGGATTGAAATCTTTGACCAGCACAGTGCCTGCTGCGGTGCCATCGCTCTTCCAAAGTTCCAGACCATTGACGCCATCATTGGCTCGGAAGTAGAGCGTGCCGTTGAAGTTGATCAATTCATCAATCGAGTTCGATCCTGTGTTGGTGCTACCGTTGATATCTAGTACCAGAACAGTGCCTGCTGCCGTGCCATCACTCTTCCACAATTCTCCAGTACCACCATTGCCTGCCCGGAAATAGAGGGTGGAACCCACGACGGTCAACCGATTCGGTGAGGCAGGGCTGTTAGCGACTTGAACGGTTCCAGCCGCGGTTCCATCGCTCTTCCACAGACGGGTTCCCGTTCCATCGCTCGCGGTGAAGTATAGCGCTCCATTAAAGCTAGTGAGGTTAGCGATGCCTGAGCCAAAGTCAGCAGTGGGGTTAATGTCTTTCACCTGAACTGTGCCTGCCGTGGTGCCATCGCTCGTCCATAGTTCCCTACCTACGGTGGTGCTGCCCACCGCAGTAAAGAAAAGGCGATTGCCGACAGCAATCAGGCTGCCGGGGTCTTCATCCACCACGAAGGAGACATCTCTGACCTGAACAGTTCCCGCAGCTGTGCCGTCGCTCTTCCAGAGTCCGATCCCGGTTAAGCCATTGTTGGCAAAGAAGTAGAGCGTGTTGTTGATGGCAGCGAAACTATAGGGTAAGGCGTCACCAAAGCTGTTAATATCCTTGACCAGTACGGTGCCCGCAGTAGTGCCATCACTCTTCCAGAGTTCGACACCGTTCGCACCATTATTCGCCGTAAAATAAAGGGTGTTACCCACGACAAAAAGGTTGCTGGGTGAAGAACCATTGGCTCCTAAGAAGATATCTTTGACCAGTACGGTGCCAGCCGCTGTGCCGTCGCTCTTCCAGAGTTCGATGCCGTTGACTCCATCATTAGCGGCAAAATAGAGGGTGTTACCAAACGCGACCAAACTGGATGGGGCGGAGCCAGTTGCGCCAGAGAAGATATCTTTGACCATAACGGTTCCGGCAGGGGTGCCATTACTCTTCCACAGCTCGATGCCGTCGGTGCCGTTGTTGGCGGTGAAGAAGAGGGTGTTGCCGACCGCAGTCAAGTTAGAAGGAACGGGGTCGGTGGGGCTATTGCCATTAAAGATGTCTTTGACGGGTGCATTGCTGGGAGCGTCGTCGTTGACGATCGTCAACACAGCCGTTGCCTGAGTGCCTGTAATGCCGCCATTACTGAAGTTTGCTAAAGAAAGGGCGATCGTCTCATCGGGTTCAAAGTCGGGATCGTCGATCAGCCCAATGGTCACCGTTTTGGTAGTTTCACCGATCGCGAAGCTCACTGGAATAGGTCCTGCCGTGAAGTCAACACCAGGCGTTGCACCATTGACGGCTCCCGGATCAAGGATGAGATCAAGGGTAGAGGCGATGGTGGTGTTGCCGCTGCGGGTCACGGTGATGGTCACGGTGTTGGGAGCAGCGTTTTCGTTAAAGCTGTAGGTAGCAGCCGAAAATTGGTAGACTGGCACAAAAGCTGCATCGTCATTGGTAATCGTGAGAATCGCGGTGCCCTGAGTGCCGACGGTGCCGAGATTGTCAAAATTTGCTAAGGAAAGGGCGATCGTCTCGTCTGGCTCAAAAATTGTGTCGTCAATCAAGCTGATGGTGACAGTCTTTGTATTTTCACCAATAGCAAAGCTGATAGGAATCGGTCCAGCGGTGAAGTCAACGCCAGGAGTCGCGGGATTGGTTGCACCTGGATCAAGCACTAAGTTGAGGGTTGAGGCAATGTTGGTGTTGCCACTGCGATTAATTGTGACGACGACTGTCCCGGCGGGAGCATTTTCTGCAAAGGTATAGGTGGCTGCGGAGAAGTCATAAACAGGGGCTGGATCATCGTTGGTAATGATCAGGGTGGCAGTGTCAAAGGTGCCTGCGGTGCCGCCGTTGTTAAAGTTAGCGAGGGAAAGAGCGATCTCCTCATCGGGTTCGGGCAGGGCATCGTCAATGATGGGAATGGTGATGGTTTGAGTGGTGTCACCCACCGCAAAGTTGACGGTAATGGGAGTGGCAGTGAAGTCAATCCCGGGAGTCGCAGGATTGTTTGCTCCTGCACCCAGGATCAAATCGACGGAAGAAGCAATGTTGGTATTGTTGCTGCGGATTAGCGTAACGGTGACAGTGTTGGCAGCACTGTTCTCGGCGTAGCTGTAGCTGATATTGGAGAAGTTATAAAGGGGAGCCAGATCATCATTGGTAATGGTGAGAATGGCGGTGCTTTGGGTGCCTGCACTGCCGAGATTGTCAAAGTTTGCCATTGACAGAGCGATCGTCTCATCAAACTCAGGCAGGGCATCGTCGATCAGGTCAATCGTGACCGTTTGGGTTGTATCGCCAATGGCGAAGTTGACTGGGATCGGGCCGGCAGTGAAATCGATGCCAGGCGTTGCTGGGTTGGTTGCCCCCGGATCGAGCACTAAATTGAGGGTCGAGGCGATGTTAGTGTTGCCCGTCCGGTTGATGATGACTGTGACGGTGCCCGGTGCACTATTTTCGGCATAGGTATAGGTCGCCGCCGAGAACTCGTACACAGGTGAAGGATCGTCGTTGGTAATGGTGAGCACTGCGGTGCCCTGGGTGCCGACAGTACCCGCATTGTCAAAGTTTGCCAGGGAGAGGGCGATCGTCTCATCCAGTTCGGGGATGGCATCATCCACCAGGGCGATCGTGATCGTTTGGGAAGTTTGTCCAGCAGCAAAGCTGACAGGGATCGGTCCGGCGGTGAAATCAACACCCGGTGTTGCCGGATTGGTTGCGCCTGGATCAAGCACTAAGTTGAGGGTCGAGGCAATGATGGTATTGCCACTGCGGTTAATGGTGACCGTGACGGTATTGGGCGCACTATTCTCGGCGTAGGTGTAGGTGGCAGCCGAGAAATCGTACACAGGAGCTGGATCGTCGTTGGTGATAGTGAGAACAGCAGTGCTCTGCGTGCCAACAATGCCGCCATTGTCAAAGTTTGCCAGGGACAGGGCGATCGTTTCATCCAATTCGGGGATGGCATCATCCACCAACGTAATTGTTACGGTTTGGGTGGTCTCGCCGATCGCGAAGCTGACCGGAATCGGACCTGCGGCGAAATCGGTTCCCACAGTGGCCGGATTGGTAAGCCCCGGAGCCAGGATCAGATTAAGTGTTGAAGCAATGGTGGTATTGCCAGTGCGATTGATGGTAACGGTAACAGTGTTGGGAGCGGCATTTTCGGCATAGCTATAGGTCGCCGCTGAGAACTCATACACCGGCACAAGAGCTGCGTCGTCGTTCGTGATGGTGAGAATTGCGGTGCCCTGGGTGGTGCCAGCACTGCCACCATTGTCGAAGTTTGCCAGGGACAGGGCGATCGTCTCGTCGGGTTCAAAAACGGTATCGTCAATCAGGTTAATGGTCACCGTTTTGGTGGTTTCGCCGATCGCGAAGCTGACCGGAATCGGGCCCGCTGTAAAGTCTACGCCAGCTGTCGCGGGATTGGTTGAGCCCGGATCGAGCACCAAATTGAGGGTTGAGGCAATGTTGGTATTGCCACTGCGGTTAATGGTCACGGTCACCGTGCCAGGAGCACTATTTTCCGCATAGGCATAATTCGCTGCTGAGAAATCATAGACCGGAGACGCATCATCGTTGGTGATGGTGAGAATCGCAGTGCTTTGGGTGGTACCTGCGCTGCCACCATTGTCGAAGTTTGCCAGAGACAGGGCGATCGTCTCATCTAGTTCGGGAATAGCATCATCCACCAACGAGATCGTCACGGTCTTGGTTGTCTCACCTACGGCAAAACTGACTGGGATGGGTCCAGCAGCAAAGTCGGTGCCCACAGTTGCCGGATTCGTTGCGCCTGGATTGAGAATTAAATTGAGTGCAGATGCAATGTTAGTATTGCCGCTGCGATTAATAGTGACGGTGACAGTGTTGGGGGCGCTATTTTCAGCGTAGGTATAAGTTGCAGCTGAGAAATCGTAGATCGGGGTCGGATCGTCGTTGGTGATGGTGAGAATCGCGGTGCTTTGAGTAGTGCCGACAGTGCCGCCATTGTCAAAGTTTGCCAGGGACAGGGCGATCGTCTCATCCAATTCGGGAATAGCATCATCCACCAGGGCGATCGTCACGGTCTTAGTGGTTTCTCCAATCGCAAAGCTGATGGGAATGGGACCCGCCGCAAAGTCAGTGCCCACGGTAGCAGGATTGGTTGCACCTGGATTCAGGATCAAATTGAGGCTAGAGGCAATGTTGGTGTTACCACTGCGGTTAATGGTCACGGTGACCGTATTCGGCGCACTGTTTTCGGCGTAAGTGTAGGTGGCAGCCGAGAAATCGTAGAGGGGCACCTGGTCATCGTTGGTAATGGTAAACACTGCCGTGTTTTGAGCGCCAGCCGCACCACCACCGACAAAATTGGTTAGCGAGAGATTGATCGTTTCATCAGGTTCAAAGAAGGCATCTCCCAGAATTTGGATCGGAACAGTCTTGGTCGTTTCACCCGGATTAAAGGTAATAGTGAGCGGACCGCCCGTATAGTCGGTGCCCACGATCGCGGTGCCTCCACTTAACACCACATCCACCGAAGAGGTCACACTGGTATTGCCACTGCGGTTGATCACCACGACGCTGACCGTATTGGTAGCGTTGCCCTCTGCCGCACTGTAGGTCGCAGCTGAGAAGTTATATACAGGCACCGGAGCCGGATCATCATTCAGCAAGGTCAAAACTGCCGTGCCCTGGTTGCCTGCCGTGCCGCCATTGGTAAAGTTGCCCAGAGACAGGGCGATCGTTTCGTCCGGTTCAAAAGTGATGTCACCCAATAACTGAATACTAACTGTCTGGGTCGTCTGCCCCGCCGCAAAGTTCACCGTAATGGGACCGCTGGTAAAGTCCACGCCAGGGGTTGCCGGGTTGAGCACACCACCCGCCAAAATCACATCTACCGACGAGGCGATGCTGGTGTTGCCGCTACGGGTCAGGGTCACCACCGTCGTAGTATTGGTGGCATTGCCTTCGTTGACGCTGTAAGTTGCTGCCGAGAAGTTATAAACCGGGGCCGGAGGCTGATCATCGTTGGTAATGGTCAGCACTGCGGTGGCTTGGGTGGTGCCTGCCGTGCCGCCATTGCTGAAGTTTGCCAGGAACAGGTTCACCGTTTCATCCGGTTCAAAGACGGTGTCGCCCAGGAGTTGAATGGGCACAAATGCCGTGGTCTGTCCGGCAGCAAAATTGATCGTGATGGGTCCGGCAGTATAGTCACTGCCTGCGGTGGCTGTACCGCCGCTCAGTACGACATCTAGTGAAGAGGCAATGCTGATGTTGCCACTGCGGGTGATGGCAATCACAGTGTTATTGGTGTTGGTGGCGTTCCCTTCGGCAACGGCAAAGCTCGCTGCCCCAAAGTTGTAAATGGGTACACCCGGATTGGTGCCAATAGTAATGTCGATCGTTCGGGTGTTCGACAAATTGGGACCAAAGCCAGTGTTGCCATTGTCATTGACCGTCAAAGTTAGGGTTTCAATACCGTTAAAGCCTGGCAAACTGCGATAGACCAGAGTATTCAGTGCATTGTTAATCGCAGTGAGCGTACCCGTGAAGGTCATGCGCGGATCTTGATTGCCATCGCCACTACTAAAGGTCAATCCTGTGGTAGAACCGAGGGAAAGCACTCCATTGCTGGCAGCAATCGTAAAGCTGAACGGCGTCGTCACCACATCAACATCGCTGACCAAAATGCCTGAAATGGGCAGATTGGTTGCAGTGGTGGTTGAGAGCGCCCCTGGTACTGTGAGGTTCGGCGCGTCATTGACGGGGGAAACCGTCAGGGCGATCGTCTTGTTATCCGAGAGATTAATCCCCCCGGTATTGCCGTTGTCATTGACATTAATCAGAATATTATCGGTTCCGGCAAAATTGGGATTGCCCAGATAGACCAGGTTATTCAACGCCGCATTAATTTCTGCCAGAGTGCCACTAAAGGAGAGCACCTTGTCGGCCGTCCCATCTCCGGTCAGGAAGGTGAGTCCGGCAGTCGAGCCCAGGGTAATCACTCCGCTGGTTGCGGAGAGCGAAACTGTCAGATCGTTATTGCCAGCATCAATATCGCTCACACTAATGCCCACAATGGTCAAACTGGTGTCTTCATTGACCGTTTGGGTGGCTGGTGCTGTAATCACTGGTGCATCATTGCCTGCACTCACAGTAATGGGTAGTGTTCTGATATCTGACAAAGGCACGCCCGATCCAGTATTGCCGTTATCGCTCACCTGAATGGTTAATGTATCTGCCCCATTAAAGTTGTTCTTACTGCGATACACCAGATTGTTGAGGGCAGTGTTAATCAGCGCCAGTGGACCGCTAAACGTCAAGTTGCTGTCCGCCGTGCCATCCCCTACGGCAAAATCTAATCCGGCGGTATTGCTCAGGGTCAGGGTGCCATTTACTACTGACAGGCTAACAGTCAGAATCCCGTTGAAGGCATCAGGATCATCAATCCGAATCCCTGCCAGAGGCGTGTCAATGTCTTCTGTAACGACTTGAGGGGTCGGCACGGTGATGACGGGAGCGGCGTTCACTGCGGTGACGGTGATGTCGATCGTGGCACTGTCACTCAAAGGCGCGGCTGTGCTGCCATTGCCCTGATCATTGACGGCGAGGTTGATAGTGGTGGGTCCCGTAAAGCCATTATTTGCCCGATAGATCAATCCCGCCAGCGCCGTATTGATCGCGGTTAGCGATCCGGTGAAGACCATGGTGCTGTCGGTGGTGCCATCGCCCGTAGAGAAGGTGAGTCCCGCTGTTGACCCTAGCGACAAGACGCCATTGGCAGTGGAAAGTGTGACTTGACTCGTCACCGCATCCGGATCCGTAATGCTGACATTGGGAATCAGCAGGCTGACATTCTGATCCACAAACTGTGGCGTGGTGGGTGCAATAATGTCGGGCGCGTTGTTAACTGCGATCGCCAAGGCATAGTTACTATTCTGATTCGACGCGCCCTGAAACACCCGAATATAGTAGGTTCCCGCCGCCAGATTCCGAGTCAGGGTTTCGGGGGTTGTACCTGCATTATTGGAGGCAGGGGGCAACAGTGCCCCATTGCTATCCAACAGTTCCACATCCAGGTTTTGGGTCAACCCGGTCAGATTGAGGCTAAAACTGCTGGCAGCCGCCAGGGTGAACTTGTATACATCGGCGGGATCCGATGGACCGATGAAGTCTTGATAGACTCCACTGCCAGAAACGGTGCCCAGGTTAAATGCTTGACTGGCAGCATTGCCTGCCAGATCTAGACGAGTCGGTGGATTGACCCGATTGAAGGGGGTCAGTACCCGCCAATTGGGATCAACCACATTGGGCAGCAGGTTAATGGTGGAGATCGCAGTGTTGCGATTCATTTGCCAGATCACCTGCACTCCCGTTGCCTGGTTGCGCCAGAGAATATCCGGTTGCCCTTCCCCTGTAAAATCTCCGGCTCCAGCAATTTTCCAGTTGGGATCGGGTACAGCGGGACCGACGATCGGCAAGGTAGCAGTGGGGGTGGTGCCATTCATCTGCCAGATTACCTGCTCGCCGGTTAGCTGGTTGCGCCACACAATGTCGTTTTGCCCATCTCCAGTAAAGTCTGCAGCTGCGACGATGCGCCAATTGATATCAGAAACGACGGGATTCAAGGGAATGGTGGCAACGGCAGTTGTGCCATTCATCTGCCAGATTACCTGCGTACCATTTGCCTGATTGCGCCAGACAATGTCGGGGCGACCATCACCGGTGAAGTCTGCGGTTGCCTGGATTTGCCAGTTGGTGTCAGGTACGGGCGGTCCAAATGGCAGAGTGGCAACTGGAGTGTCTCCATTCATCTGCCAGATCACTTTGTCGCCCGTTGCCTGGTTGCGCCAGACGATGTCCGGCTGACTGTCACCGGTGAAGTCTGCCGATCCCTGGATTTGCCAGTTGACATCAGTGACCGCAGGCCCAAACGGAATGGTGTTGATGGCGATCGTTCCCTGCATCCGCCAGAGGACTTTCCCCCCGGTGGCATAGTTGCGCCAGATCAGATCTGGCTGAATACTGTTTTGGATATTTGCACCCAAGGTATAAGCGGTGCTAGCACCGCCAACAGGGGTGACGCGAATGTAGTAAACGCCAGGGTTGAGAATGGTATTGATCGATTCGGCAAAGGTGCCTGCGTTATCGGATTGTTGGGGTACGCCATTGACGCTCACCAGGTTGCCACCGCCATCAAGCAACTCCAGCTTGGCATTGGCAGCCAGGTTGTTGACGAACAGATTGAGACTACTCCGAATCCCTAGACTGAAGCGATAAATGTCGATCGGATCGGTTGGGTTGATCGCGTCTGTGAAAGTCTGGACACTGGCGTTGAGACTGATGGCTCTTGCAGTTCCTAGCGTATTTCCGGCGTTGTCCGTCATGGCGATTACCCCAAAATGGCAAGGCTATTTTGCCCAAGTCGTGTGATTTTGCTGTCACCGTTTGCGTGTGTTTACCGGGCTTTTGGTAAAGCTTGGATGAACTTTTGGCAAAAGTCCGTTTTTACACGGTGAAAGCCGCTTCCTTGTACTCCAACTTTTCAATTTGTGCAAGCACTCTTCAATTTGTGCCTGCTACTGAGCCAAGAGGAACGATCGTTTTCCAAGACCTGACTTTCTAAGATAGAAAACGGTTCCCTTCTGGCTCAGCAACTCGATTCTTCATCAGTTCAGCGATTGCACGGAGCTATCTTTCACTTTGTTACCAAGTCGATAGGTGTCAGGAAATTGAAGATAAATTTTAGGGGGTGCAGAGGATTGTCTTTGTTTGGTGTGAGTGTATGGATAAGACGGTTCGTGGATGGAAACCTGTGTGGATTGCCCCCATTCTGGTTGGGGTAACGTTTGCAACTTCTGCCCCTGCAACTGGCGTGGAGCCGCAGCCTGAAGATGCTTTGACTCAAGCCCAGTTGACAACAGCTGAGTCTGTTTGGGGGGCAGACTCTGAGATGGCGCAAGTCACGTCGGTGTCGCAGCTTGCCGATGTTCAACCTACCGATTGGGCTTTCCAATCGTTGAGATCGCTGGTGGAGCGGTATGGTTGCATCGCCGGATATCCCGATCTCAGTTTCAAGGGCGATCGAGCGCTGACTCGTTACGAGTTTGCCGCCGGGGTCAATGCTTGCCTCGATCGGGTCAATGAATTGATTGCCGCAGGCACCACCAGCTTGGCAACCCAAGCAGACCTGGCAACGGTGCAGAAGCTACGAGAAGAATTTGCGGCTGAACTGGCAATCTTGCGCGGACGAGTGGATGGGCTAGAAGCCCGCACTGGCACGCTGGAAAAACAGCAGTTTTCTACCACAACCAAACTCAGTGGCGAAGTTATTTTTGCCATCACTGACATCCTGACTGGGGATGACAATCAAACGCGAGTCAATCGAGCAACCACCGATACGACACCCAACCAAAATGCTGTTTTTGCCAACCGCGTGCGATTGGACTTGAACACGAGTTTTAATGGCAATGATTTACTCAAGGTGCGACTACAATCGGGCAATTTCAATCTGCCTGGGTTTACGATCGCAGGGGACAGCAATTTTTCATCTCCTGAGGGAATTCAAACCTTTAATGTTACTAATTCGATCCCGAACTCTACTGCCTGTTGTATAAGCTCAGGTTTTCAGCCTTTTGCCAATGGCTCTGTTTCTCTCGGTTCGCTGCTTTACAGGTTTCCCGTCGGTTCGGCAACGAAGGTTGTGATTGCCGCCAATGGCGGAGAACATGCCGATTACACACCCACCTTAAATCCGTACTTTGAAGACTTTGACGGGGGGCGGGGAACACTGTCTACGTTTGGGCAACGCAGCCCGATTTATCGCATGGGCAGCGGCTTTGGTTCCGGTATTGGCATGACTACGCAACTGAATAAAATCTTGTCAGTCTCGCTCGGGTATTTGGCGAATGGCACCGGGAACCTGCCGACGGATGGCAGCGGTTTGTTAAATGGCAGTTTCTCGGCTCTGGCACAATTGACGGTGACTCCCAGCGATCGCTTCTCCTTGGGACTCACCTACAACTATACCTATCTGACAAAACGGGTCAATACCAATTTCGGTGAAGTGACTGGCACCAAACTCTCGACTGCCAACACTTTTGTTCCAGAAGATACGTACAATAATTCCTTTGGCGTGGCAGCGACGTTTCGTCTCAGCCCTGGCATGGTAGTCAATGGCTGGGTGACCACCACCAATGGCAGAGACTTTACCGTTCCTCGGGGAGACTCGGATTATTACTACACTTGGTCTTATGCTTTAGGTTTGGCATTGCCAGACTTAGGCAAAAAGGGCAGTCTGGGGGGTATTCTCGTTGGCATTGAGCCTTATCTTACGGGTTTTTATTTGAATGGGTCTGCGGTTTCTTTTCAGCGATCGCTCCCCTTTCACATTGAAGGATTTTACCGATATCAGATGACGGAGAATCTATCGATCACGCCTGGATTCATCTGGTTAACGGCTCCGAATCAGGATAGTCATAACCCTGATATTGTGATTGGCACAGTCAGGATGAGCTTCACTTTTTAACGGTTGCGCCAACTGTTCCGCCCTCAGTAGCTGGGCTAAACGAAATTGAAGATGTTTTTGGGATGGAGGGGGTAAAACCCCCTGCCTGGGGGCGCAGCCCCCAAACCCCTTTCTCACAATTAATTAGGGCTACCTACTGACTCGTAAATTTAATGTCAAGATAGCGATCGACTCACGTTTTCTGGAGGCTCTATGTCTCTCACGCTCAAAGATCTGGAAAAGATGCAGCAACAAAATCCTGACTATCGGATGGAGTTGGTCGATGGAGAAATTGTCGTCATGAGTCCTTCGGGTTATGAGTCGGATGAAGTTGCGACTCGCATGGCAGCCAAAATGTTTAACTGGGTGGAAGATCGTCGTTTGGGTCGGATCACTGGCTCCAGTGCAGGCTTCATTTTGCCAAACTCCGATATGCGTGCGCCGGATGTGTCTTTTGTTTTGGCAGAGCGGTTACGCCGGAGTCCGCGTAGCTTTG
Source organism: Scytolyngbya sp. HA4215-MV1 (assembly GCA_019359045.1). Classification (GTDB taxonomy): domain Bacteria; phylum Cyanobacteriota; class Cyanobacteriia; order Leptolyngbyales; family Leptolyngbyaceae; genus Scytolyngbya. The sequence goes on along the minus strand of JAHHIA010000006.1, from coordinate 100,799 downwards.
CCGAGTTAGCTCCTGATCTGGTGGTGGAAGTAAAGTCGCCAACCGATAACCTTGCCAAACTAAGAGAGAAGATCGACGAATTCTTGAGCCTGGGAACCAGGGTCGGAATGCTGATTAACCCAGAGGAACGCTGGGTCGAGATTCGTCGCTCCAATCAGGAGCCTGTTACCCTACAGGATGGAGATATGCTCACGATTCCCGATTTGCTTCCGGGTTGGCAAGTATTAGTTGACGAGTTGTGGTCGCCAGAATTTTGATGCAAGCGATCGCAATTGCCGCTAATTCATCGGATCACAGAGCAGAGTTGTTTCCTACAATAAAGGCGGGCACGATCGCCATCACCATCCCGTTAAGAGAAAAAACATGCGCGAGTTTTGGAATAACCTTTTACGCTATCCTCGTTTTTTAATCATGGTCAGTCTGGGTGTGTTCTGGAGTTTTCTAGAGCCACTGGTGCCCCTGTTGAAGCGTCCAACGACTGCGATCGCCCTAATCGGTGGATTGGTGACCAGTTTTCTCTTCATTACCTTCACGCTTCGTGCCATGCTGGGATTGGGAAGCGTTTAGGTCAAAATTTTAAGTGTTGAGTTTTGAGGTGGGGCAACAAGCCCCTGAGAACTCATGACTCGGTTCGATCGTGAGGAAATCGTCATGGCTACGAGTCGAAGAGTTGCCCGGGTGGCTGAGCTAATTAGGCGCGAAGTCAGCCAAATGTTATTGTCCGAAATTAAGGACGATCGGGTCGGTACAGGCATGGTCAGCGTCACGGATGTCGATGTGTCCGGAGATTTGCAACATGCCAAGATTTTTGTCAGTATCTATGGCACCGCAGAAGCCAAAGCTGAAACCATGGCAGGGCTAAAATCTGCCACAGGCTTTGTCCGTAGCGAATTAGGCGCCCGCATACGCCTGCGCCGCACCCCTGAAGTCATCTTTCTGGAAGATCGATCGTTGGAACGAGGCGACAAAGTCCTGAACCTGCTCAGCCGCCTCAGTCAAGAACGGCGCGACATCGAACCCGATGAAGAAGCGGAGTTGGAAGATGTGGTTTCGGAGGATGAGGATTAGAAGGCGCGAGTCAGGAGCTCTACTCCGTTCATCCTCACCCCTTTACCTCTTCACTCCATCCCCCATCACTCCCTCATGCCTCCTCTCCCCTCCCTGCAAACGCTTTCCCTGGCGCAACAAGTTGCCCAAATGGTTGTGGTGCGTGCCAGCGGCTACTTGTTCGATCACCAGATTCAATACCCCGTCTGGGAACCCCTTGCTGCCAAGCTGCAACACTGGTTACAGGATTTGGGTGTGGGCGGTGTGATTTTGCTAGGGGGTAGCGCGGCTGAAGTGGGTCTGCGGGTGCAGCAATTGCAAGCCTGGGCAAAGATTCCCCTGCTGGTTTCTGCTGATATTGAAGAAGGGGTAGGGCAGCGGTTTGCTGGGGCAACCTGGTTTCCACCGCCGATGGCATTGAGTACGATCGCCCCAACTCAGGCGGAAAAGTTGGCGTTTGCGATGGGTGCAACGACAGCTCAGGAGGCTCAAGCGATCGGGTTGAACTGGGTGTTGGCTCCGGTGGTGGATGTAAACAACAATCCTGCCAATCCGGTGATTAATGTGAGATCGTGGGGTCGATCGCCCGAAATCGTCAGTCAACTGGCAACCGCCTTCATTCGAGGCGCGCAACAGCATTCTGTGTTGACCACCGCCAAACACTTTCCTGGACATGGCGACACAGCAGTCGATTCCCATCTGGATTTACCCGTGTTGCCCCACTCGCCAGAACGGTTGGCAGAAGTGGAGTTGCCACCTTTCCAAGCGGCGATCGCGGCGGGGGTGGATGCGGTGATGAGTGCCCATTTGTTGATTCCTGCACTCGATGCCAGCCATCCCGCTACTTTGTCTCACCGCATTCTCACGGGAGAACTGAGAGAAAAACTGGGGTTTGAGGGGCTAATTGTCACCGATGCGTTGGTGATGGGGGCGATCGCCGATCGTTATGGCACGGCTGAAGCGGCGGTGCTGGCTGTGGAAGCGGGAGCCGATATTTTGTTGATGCCGCTGGAGCCAGAGGTGGCGATCCAGGCAGTCTGTCAGGCAGTTGAAACTGGACGCATCCACGCAGAACGCATTCAAGCGTCGGTTGAGCGCATCTGGCAGGCAAAAGCCAGGGTTTGCACCACTGCCATCGCGGGCGATACCAGCCATGCCTGGGAAGAACTCCCCCCCACCCCCATTCAGCTAGAACAGTTAGCACAACCCGCCGCGATCGCCACGGTCGAGCAGATCTTGCAAGCTTCCATGCAGGTCTCGCCTATGACATTGGAACCGCCGCCAATTCAGGTGCTGGAGTCATCCACGCTAAGCAATGTCATTGTGGTGGATGATGCCCTCAGCTGTGAGTTTTTGGCACAGCACACACCCGCGATCGCTCTGCCCAAAAGGCTTGGCTACCAACTCCAACTCATCGATCGGCACACGCCTCCTTCTCTTCATGCTTCTTCCCTTTCACCGACCCTGCTGCAACTCTTCATTCGCGGCAATCCTTTTCGGGGCAGTGCCGGACTTACCCAAACCGCAGAGTCCTGGTTCCATTTTTTGCGAGAAACCCAGCAGCTTCAGGCATTGGTGATCTATGGCAGTCCCTATGTGCTAGAAAAGTTCTTGCCAGAATTGTCGGCGGATATTCCCTATGTCTTCACCTATGGGCAAATGCCCGCCGCCCAGGCGATCGCGCTGCAACGACTGTTTTCCCTCGAAGCAGCCTCCAGTCAGGCGCTTTTTCAGGTGCCGGGTCGGTAGTCCTTCGCCTCAGGCTGGATGAATGGGGCGTAGATAGTAAAATCAGGCTGTAACGTCTGTCCGCAGAAAGAAGCAACCTCCACCATGGCTTTTCTACACTAAAGGATGCGATACCATCTTGGCTTTGGAACTTTGGATGGCAGAACTTGCTGTATAAGGGTTTCAGTTCATTCTCGATGATTCCAATTGGTATGCCGATGACAACCCTCCGGGTGTCGCATGGCTGTGTGTTTTTATTTGGTTTCTTGAACAATGCCCGATCCTAAACCCTCGTCTTCTTGGTCTGAGCAACTGGAGCGCGCGATCGCAGAACTCGTTGCCGCTAGTGAATCTACCGCGCAAACTGCCGTTGAAACCGTTGCCAAAACGACTGAAGCTGCTGCCCAAACCGGTGAAACCCTGGGCAAAGTGACGCATCAACTGATTGAGCAAAGCACCACCACGATCGGTAATGTGATTACTCCCATTGTGGACAACCCGTTTGTACGATACGCTGCCAAGGTTCCTGGGGTTGGCTGGCTTTTGACCGCACTGGGGCAAGTGAACCCGGTTCAAACCCAGACGGAGATCCAAACACTGCGACAAACTTACGCGCAAGAGTCGGCTGCTCAACTCGCCCATCGGGTCATTGTGGATACGGCGTTGAAAGCCGCAGGCGTTGGCATTGTGACCAACATTGTGCCGCCGATCGCCCTGATGTTGTTTGCGGTGGATATTGCTGCTGTCACGGCGTTGCAAGCAGGCATGGTCTATCGCATCGCTGGAATTTATGGGCTACCGCTGGATGCACCGGCTCGTCGCGGTGAAGTATTAGCCATTTTTGGTTTAGCCTTTGGCGGCTCTGGCGCACTCAAGGTTGGCTTGAGCTTAGTCGAGGCGTTGCCGATCGTGGGTCCCGTGATTGGGGCGACAAGTGATGCTGCGCTGATTTATGGGTTGGGATATGTGGCTTGCCGATATTACGAGGCAAAGCAAGCTGCCATGAAATAAGCTTTCTGCAAGAAGAAGAGGCAGGGGCGATCGTTTCAATTTTGGATTTTGAATTTAGAAGCGTTGCTAAGAACGAGCACACAATAAAATTGTTCATTTATTGAAGGAGCTTGGCATTCGGCAGGTCACTGTTTGCTCATCGCTAAGGTTTCAGCCCGATAAGCATCAACGTCAAAAATTCCAGATTCTTCATGGGTATAGGTGCGTGGTTCAAGTGCCTGTGTCATGGTGCAATTTCAACCTTTAAATCTTGAGTTGCGAGATCAAATAGCCCGTTAAGCACACAAAATAATTTCTCTAAATCGGTGATAGTGTAACTCGCTAAATTCTTTGTAAAAACCTGATTGTATAAACGTCCAAATTCCCATAGTTTGCCATCAGTAACAATGCCGTAAACAGGGCGAGATTGGGAATTGAGGCGATCGGCTGCAACGAGTTCGGCAAGGCACTGTCCCCAGCCTTGTTCAAAGTCATTGCGCTTTGCTTCAACGAGCAGCACGAGGGGAGATGCCAAAATCGTTTTACCTAAATTAGACTTTTGGGAAAGCATGTAGTCTGGTGTGCCACAGAGGGTGCTATCCACAGTGAATGATTTTTGCACCCAGAGTGCGGCTTTATCGGCATAACGCTTATAAACTTCTCTGAGGATCGGAAAAATTACCAATTCACATCGAGCCGCTTCGGATGAAAAAGCATCCATTACGGTCAGGTTAAAGTCAAACTCATTCAAAAACAGGGCTGGAACGTCAATCCATAATTCCGGCACAACATCTTCTTCTTGATAACGAATTTGAAATTCTTGCTGTACTTGCGCCAGGTTCTTGTAGTCACTAAATGCCATAAAACCTCTCCTAATTTGAAGACTGATGCTCAACGGTATCGGGCATTTGCTGAATGATTTCCATTGTGCGAACGCTGACGGTGCAGACCCGTTGTAGCAGGTCGATGACGTGTTCTTTGTAGTCAGCAAATTTGTAGGTGTTGAAGAGTTTGGCGATCGTCGGGTCTTTGGGAGTTTTTTCTTTGTACTGGTCGAGTATCCATTCCAGAGCGGAGCGGTTGCCGAGTTTGTAGTCCCAGGCAATGGCAGGGACACCTTCTAGAGTGGTTTCGGTGTCGAGGATGATTTTGCCTTCGATTTTGTCGGCTTTGAGTTTGGCTTTGGGGGTGGTGCGTTTGATCGGTTTGGCTGGGTCGGGTGTATCGGTGGGAATTAAAGACCCTTGTAGGGGCGAATCGCCATTCGCCCTTACCCGACCCACATCGACCTGTCGCAATCCATAGGGTTCAACGGTTTCGTAGTTCAGGTGCAAGTCCATCAAAGCTTTGCCCCAGGTTGCCCATTGCTGGAAGTCGGCGTAGAAGGGCAGGCGGGGGAATTCGCGTTTGAGGTTGAGTTCGTATTTGACGCGGTAAGCGGGATGGTGGAGAACGGCGTAGGTGTAGTGGAAGATGGCTTCTTTGGTGATTGCCCTCTCCCCCTGCCCCTCTCCCGCGGGAGAATTGCCCCTCTCCCCCTGCCCCTCTCCCGCAGGAGAATTGCCCCTCTCCCCCTGCCCCTCTCCCGCAGGAGAATTGCCCCTCTCCCCCTGCCCCTCTCCCGCGGGAGAGGGGAGATCATGTCCGGCTCCCTCCTCTCCTGCGGGAGAGGAGGGTTGGGGAGGTGAGGGCAGATGATCTGCGATCGTTTGTAGGACTTGTTCAAGATTTTGGGAAAGGTCTGTATTTTTAAACCGTAGAACAGTTAAACCATGAGCTTGCATCCAGGCATCACGATCGCCATCACGGTCTTTCTGGATTTTATGGACTTCACCATCCAATTCAATAACGAGCCTTGCAGCATGACAATAAAAATCAGCAATGTATTGGCCAATGTTATGCTGACGACGAAATTTTGCATCGTGTAGCCGATTGGCTCGCAGACATTCCCATAGAATTTTTTCTGCCGGAGTTTGCTTTTGCCGAAGTTCTTTCGCACGCAGCAAAAGTTGCTCTGGAATATTGCGCCTTGCCCCTGCTACATAAACTAATTGGTCTGCCTTCTCCCTCTGCTGCTCTTCCCCAGAAGCATTGACCCTCTCCCCCTGCCCCTCTCCCGCAGGAGAGGGGAGATCATGTCCGGCTCCCTCCTCTCCCGTGGGAGAGGAGGGTTGGGGAGGTGAGGGCAAATACCGCCGCCGAAACTGCTCCAACGCCCAATCGGTGATGTTGTCGATGCGGCTCCCGTTTTCGTCGTAGCGGTAGAGGGGAAGGCATTGAGCAGAACAGGCTGCACCGACAACGTGCAAATCTGGAATTTGATCGGAAACAATTACCATGAAAGGTTTTTGAGAACCGGAATCAGTAAAACAGATATTGGTAATTTCTAAATCTTGCCTTTCAAATAGGATTGGAACTTGACCAGGAAATCTATTGAAATGTGAATCAAAATAAATAAACTGCTTAGAAAATGGCCTATAAAGTCCATTCCTTATTTTGTCTTCTTCAAATTTTTTCTGAATGTTTCGAGAAAGATATTTCTCTAGCTCTCGATCCCATTTAATATCAAATTCCTGCCTCTTTGAACTTATAAGCCTTGTCTGATAACTTTCTATTAAGTAGTTAACTTTATCCGTCAAGTTAACTTCAGAAAAATCATAGACCCATTCATCTCTTCCCGTCTCTAGTCCTCTCGAAAAAAGCTGAAAAACAGCTCCTTGTGACTTTCCCGCCTTCACCTCCTTATCAATCAACGGCAAAAAACTATCAAAATCGTTATCGGTTAAATTAATCCAATTCGCCTTCTGATCCGGCGTAATATGGTCAAACGGAATCTGCTCAAATCGCGTCCGTTCAAACCAATCGAGCTTTTCTTCTTTGGTCTGTTCATCCTGCAACGTAAAGTAAAAGATCTTCGCCTTACTCATACTTTTTTCCTGGTGTCGAACAAGGGGCTTAAGCCCCTTGTCTAGAACTGCACTTAACCAAAAACATCACCGCAATTCCGGTTTGAATCCCAAACACGTTGTTTTTAGTGCCAGAGATTTTGGGATTATTCCTTACATCGGATTGGGTATCGACAATGTAAACATAATCAAACTCGCGATCGACACACTTGCGAAAGCCATCAAAGGTTTTGGAATCGATAAACGATCGATTCGTAATAAATGCAATAATGCCATTTTGACCGAGGCGATCGCTTGCCCAACGAAAAAAGCGGGTGTACATATCGTAAACAACAATCTGATTTTGGGCGGTTCCCTCTTTGATATAAGTCTCTTTAATCGCCTTATCAATCCCTTTGTAAAGACGATTGGCGTTGCGTTGGTTAAAGTTTTCCTGATGCGCGTTATAGGGGGGATTGCCAATGATGACAGAGATCGTTTTCTCATTCTGCTGTTGAATTCGCGCCGTATTTTGCACACTCATGGCAAACAAATCAAACTGATGCCCTTCAGAGGTACAGTGATCCAGCGTATCCACCAAGCAAATATTTTTGAATTCCTCATAGTTACCCATCTTTTGCTGATAGGTAAATTCAATATTCAAATTGGCAATGTAATAGGGCAAAATCGCCATCTCATTGCAATGAATTTCATGCTTATATTTATGCTCTAGCTTATCCGCAGGCAAATATTCAATCAGTTCCGTCACATAGGTGCCCGTGCCCGTACAGGGGTCAAGAATCTCTACCCCCGGATCACTTAACAACTTACCAAAGTGCTTATGGGTCAGATAATCTGCACTTTCAATCATGAAGCGGACAATTTCATTCGGCGTGTAAACAATCCCCAATCGATCCGCCGCTTTGGGATTATAGGCTTTGTAGAAATTCTCGTAGACCGCCTTAAGAAACTTCTGCTTTTCGTGGTGGTTAGCAATATTCTCCGAGTGGCGACGAATTACCGCATAGTAGTGTTCGATGCTTTTGAGCGTATTCTTGCGAGTGGCTCCCGTGAAAAAGGTGTTGATGATTTCCGACAGTTCCCGCGCAATATTGTTTTCGCGGTGAAACTGCGACTCATGGAAAATATTGGTGAAAATATCCTCTGTGAGAATGTGCTGAATCAACATCTCATGGATGTCGAAGATCTCAATTTCCGGGTTAATCGACTGGCGACACACCTCCAGGAAGGTGTTGCGGCGTTCTCTAAATTGGGGATTACTCTCCTCCTGCTGAGCAATAATGCTCCGCAATGCTTCCAAAATATGCGGGACATCTTCCTTAAACTTGACGATCGCCGATCGAAAGTCGCGCACTTCGGGGCGTTCATAGTCCACAAACGTACTGATTAGCCCATCCAATGCCTCCGCATCCCGCATGAAAACCCGCAACTGCTCTCGACTGTGCTGAATCAGGATGGCAGTTTGGGAGTCTTCAAACAGAATGTTTTCATCGGGGTAGCCCTTCTCCAGTTTTTTCTCAATCTCTTCGTCAAGCTTGTCGTACTGGTCTTTGCTCTCCCACCAGCCATGCTCCAGGCGGATGGCATCCTTTACCGTGCCATCAGGAAAAACCGTCGTATTGAACTTGGTCTTAAAATCTAGCTCCGGGATCAGCAGATAGTTGCGGGGCTTGCAGTAATCATTTAGTAACCGCTCAAAGGCATTGCGAATGCTGGTTTCCTTCTTAGAACCCCCATAGCGAATGATTTTTTCGACCTCCGCTTGGTACTGTGTTACCAGCAATCTCGACATAGAGCGACTCCTGGAATCATGAAGCCTGGGTCAATTGAGGCTAAGGCTCAGTATTCCCACTTATTCTTGATTCTGACTCACCAATTGCTATCCCGGATCACTAAACATAGAAAATAAGGTGCAAGCTCAGAGCCTCATCATTCAAGTTCAGAGCCTCATCGTTCAAGGGCAGTGCAGAGGCTTAACTCGATTCTGTTAAGATGAAGGTTCGCCAGTACACTCCGGTCTGTTTCTGGCGGGTTGGGATTTGCCAATTTGAGCAATTCAACTAAACTACAAATTCACTGCTCTTAGACTGGTCCCAGCATTTCATTTGGGTTAGGGGCACCACCAGGAGCAATCTCTTCATGACATTTCAAACCCTCGGTCTCACGACCGATTTGCTGCGTGCTGTTGCAGATCAAGGCTACAGTGAGCCGACCCCCATTCAGCAACAGGCGATTCCGGCAATTTTGCAAGGGCAAGATCTTCTCGCCAGCGCCCAAACTGGAACAGGTAAAACGGCTGGTTTCACCCTGCCTCTGTTGCAGCGTCTCAGTGCCGATCCCACCAACAAGGGGCACCGCACGCCACGAGCCCTAATTCTCACCCCGACTCGCGAGTTGGCACTTCAGGTTGGGGATAGCGTTAAAATTTATGGCAAACATCTGCCCTTGCGATCCGCGGTAGTCTATGGCGGAGTCGGCATCGTTCCCCAAATTCAAGCCCTACGTCGGGGTGTAGATATTGTGGTTGCCACCCCCGGTCGCCTACTCGACCACTTGGGGCAAAAGACCCTCAGCCTCGCTCAGGTCGAGATTCTGGTGCTGGATGAATGCGATCGCATGTTGGATATGGGCTTTATCCATGACATTCGCAAAATTTTGGCAGTGCTGCCCGCTTCTCGGCAAACGCTGATGTTTTCTGCCACCTTTTCTAAGGCGATTCAGCAACTTGCCAATACGCTGCTCAAGTCTCCCACCCTGATTGAAGTCGCACCTCGCAACACTGCCGCTGAACAGGTCACCCAGATTATTCACCCAGTGGATCGCGATCGCAAGCGAGAGTTGCTTGCCTACATGATCAGCTTCCATAATTGGCGACAGGTATTAGTTTTTACCCGTACCAAACATGGTGCCAACCGTCTGGCTGAGCAACTGACCCAAGATGGGCTAAAAACCACAGCCATTCACGGCAATAAAACTCAGGCTGCCCGTACCCGCGCCCTTAATGACTTTAAGCAGGGAAAAGTGCGAGTTCTCGTTGCCACAGATGTTGCTTCGCGCGGGCTAGACATCGATCAGCTTCCCTATGTGGTCAATTTTGATCTACCCGATGTTCCAGAAGACTACGTTCATCGCATTGGGCGCACAGGTCGTGCTGGAAATGAAGGACGAGCGGTTTCTCTGGTTTGCCATGATGAATATTCCCGCTTGAGAAGCATTGAACAATTACTCAAGCGAACGATTGATGAAGATGTGATTTCAGGATACGAACCCACTGCGCCCGCCCAGCCTGGAGCAGACTCGTCGAATCGGAAACGGTCTCATCAACACCGCAGCGATCGGGCAAAACCCCAAACTGAATCCAACCGATCTCGTAGCAAAAATAACTCAACCGGAGGACGCAGCAAACGGCTTCGCACCGCCTAAGGACTGCATAGCGTTTCTCGGTGAAAATTTTCTCCATAGATGTTAAGTCACTTTTGGAAAAGGCTCATCAGGTTCCCATAGAAAATAGCACTACACGGCTGTATAAAATATATCCAAGTAAGATACGTAATCTACTGAGGCGACCGAGATAGATTCCTAAAGTTTTGTGACTGTAGTTTCTCCAAAATGAGCCGATGCAGCAGGTTAGCGATGCATCCACGCCAGATTGGAGATTCTACAGTTAAACTTTGCATAATAAAGACTCTGTATAATAATGAACCTAGTATGTGACCACACCCAGTCCTGGTGCCAAGCATTTCATTCAAAATCGTCATTGACGAAAGAAGTGTTGAGAACTGCTGCATGTTCTAGCACGCGAATGGCGCAAGGTCTATGCCCTATCCCTAAACAACGGTCAAAATTGACGGATTGAACAAACCGATTGCATCAGCAATGGGTCGGTGTTTTGTAAAAATTCGCCCATTATTGACGCTCCAAACCGATCCATAGAATCAACCATCCTCTAAGGAGACTCTGATGAAAACGCACACACAAGGATTGGCACTGTTTGCCGGTGCCGGACTGTTGGCGGCAAGCTTTGGATTACCTGCGATCGCAGCTGAAACCCTGACCGGCACCTGGGAAGGACACTTGGTCAGCCAGAAAGGGAAAATTCCTGCCAATGCTGCCTATAACTGGCAGACCAACAAAGGCTGGAACTTCTCTACTCCGGCAGGCACACCCACAACCAGCTATTTTGTAACCTTGGAAATTCAAGGTCCCTTTAAGAACCTGAGCGGCATTTATACTGCTAGGGACAAGAAAAACCCTAAGAGCTGGGGCAAATATTCGTTTGATGGGAACTTTAACTTCGATAAAAAGCTAATGGTTTGGCAACCCGATACCTTACTCGAAGGACCGAACCAACTGGCGAACACAGTGATTCGCTCACTGACTTACAGCCGCGACAACAAATTTGAATATCTCAAAGGTCGCTGGGCAGCACAGGACGGCAATACCGGCGTGATGGAGTTTCGCCGCGCTTACGATGGCATTGAGTTAAAAGACCAAGCCGAAGTGGTTTCTGACTTTGTGTTGCCTGACACCGATGGCAACTACGTCATCAAGAAAGACGACTTCTTTCTGGCGCTGAACGATGATCAAGATGGGATCATCTCTAAAAAAGATGCGGCTGAAGACGCGCGCAAATGGAAGTTTGAAGCAGCACCCGATGAATTCCCCAAAGCATTCCGTATCGTTCCCAATGCGAAAGATGGTCAATGCCTGGTACCTGCCAATGACGATACAGGCAAAGTTGTGCTGGCTGATAAAGCCGATAGCCCCGAAGGCGAGCAGTATTGGCGTTTTGAGAAAAATGGTAACGGTGTGATGCTGGTCAATGTGAAATTTGGCGGACGGGCGATGTACCTCAATGACGAAGATAATGGCGAAACCATTATCCGATCGCGGAACGAAGCCCATCAAAACCAGTGGACGCTGGAAAAACAATAACCTAACAGGTCAGTAAGTCGTTAACAATTAAACGTGGGATGGGCAAAGGGCGATACCCTTTGCCCATCGACCAGTCTAATAATGCGCACGCGACACATTGCCTGGACTATATCTCGACTAAAATATAAAAGACCAATGGGACACCTATGCTCCTTAGCGCCCCAAAATTAACCAGAAATATGGGCAGTGAGGGACTCGAACCCGCGACATCCTGCTTGTAAGGCAGGCGCTCTACCAACTGAGCTAACCGCCCATCCGAAAACCAGATGCTGAATCAATCAACAGTCTTCGTTAAACGAGACGTTGGACTTTAGACATTAGCCTCTAGACTAGTCATTAGTCAACTTTTCTTAGTTTACAGCAATTCATGCCATCTGGTCGTACTCATGACCGAATTACTCTTTGGAGTTTGCCATTACTTGCTGGGACTGCCTTTGAGCGTACCCGCAGCGGTGAGTTGACCCTTTTGGTCGTGACTGGATTTTTAGTCGGCGGGTTAATGTTGGGTCCCGATTTGGATATTCATTCCCGGCAGTATTTGCGCTGGGGTTGCCTCCGCTGGATCTGGATTCCCTATCGTCGCAGTATGAGGCATCGATCGTTCTTTTCCCACGGGCCCCTGATCGGCACAGTTTTGCGTTTGGGGTATCTCGCAGTTTGGTTGAGTCTGTTTGGGCTACTGGTACTGGTGAGTGGCACGATCGCGGGTCAGGCGCTAGGCAAAATTGACCACTGGCAAACCCTGGTAGGGATAATCCTGAACGATACGATCACAACGCTCCGGCAAGGGTTAGAACACTACCCTAAAGAACTGTTGATGCTGTGCCTGGGATTGGAATTAGGGGCTTTGAGCCATTCGCTCAGCGACATGCTCGTGAGTCGTTATAAACGAGTCAAAACCTACGGATTGAGAGGCCTCTGGTTACGACGAATGAAGCGGCAACGTTTACCCAGCCAGCCTTATAAGATCAGTGAAGCGGATGATAATTCTGACCATGAAGCCGATCGCGGCGATGAATCTGCCCAGGCAAACACTTTTCAGGATGTCCCGGATCGTTCTCTTCAGTGGAACCAGCCCATCTATTCCGCCCTCTCCCAACCCAACCCAACCGCGCGATCGGTTCCTTCCCCTTCACCCCAGAGGCAACTGCGCCGCGAACCCCAACTCCCCCAGTTTCCGCCTCTGCGCCAACCTGATTGGGACGAAGAAGAGTTTTAGCAGCCTTCGGCACCCAGTCTTCAGTCTTAACACTCAAACTCAAAACTTTTTCCTCCCTGATACCTGACCCCCCTTTCCCTGCCATGCCCAATTCCTCCACTCCTGCTGCGCTAGAAGCGTTACAAGAATTGATTGAAGTCGTGGCTCAGCTCCGTTCTCCAGAAGGTGGCTGTCCCTGGGATCTGGAGCAAACGCCCCAAAGTTTGATCCCTTTTGTGATTGAAGAAGCCTACGAAGTCGTGGATGCGATTCGGCAAGGAGAACCCGCAGCGATCGCAGAAGAATTAGGTGATCTCCTGTTGCAAGTTGTTTTACAAGCCCAAATTGCCAGCGAACAGGGGCAATTTACCCTGGCAGAAGTTGCCCAAAACATTACTGACAAGCTGATTCGTCGCCATCCCCATGTCTTTGCTGGAGCCACAGTCGAGGGTGTGGAGGAGGTGAAACAAAATTGGGAACAAATCAAAGCGATCGAAAAAGGTGAAGATCCGCAAAAGCCGCTCACCCTCAGCGCCAAGTTGAGCCGCTACGCCCGATCGCTGCCTCCCCTCATGGCAGGTATGAAAATCTCCCAAAAAGCGGCTGCCGCCGGGTTCGAGTGGGAAGACATGGATGGGGTTTGGGCAAAATTTCACGAAGAGCTAACAGAATTGCAGCAGGCGATCGCTTACGAAAGCAAAGCTCGGCAACAATCTGAACTGGGCGATCTGCTCTTTACCTTGATTAATGTGGCACGCTGGCAAAATCTGGACCCTGCCGCCGCCTTACAAGAAACCAACCAGCGCTTCCTGCAACGCCTTGCCATGTTAGAGACCTTCGCCGATCGTCCCTTGGCAGACTACACCCTGGCAGAACTCGAACAACTGTGGCAACAAGCAAAACGACAACTGAGCTAAGCGTTGGTGCGTGATGCCAGGACTTTTCTTGAATACTACAGGTGAACAACATCCTAGCGTCGAATCCAATTCACCCCTCCACCCCTTCATCCGTCCACCCCTTCACCCCTTCTCTTCCTCTTCCTCCATCTTTTATCCTCCCTTCAGGAGTTTATTATCCTGTTCTCAGAATCGATCGCTAAGCTAAGAATCAACTGCATTCAGGCGATAATCACCTCTCCCCAACATGAAATTTCCTCAAAACGTCATAGCTACAATCGGGAGAGCCTGGAAACGAGTCGATCCATTCTCGCTTCAGGTGCGTTTAACCATTGGCGTTGTATTGGTTTCAGCTTTGGGATTGGGTGGCGTCGCCGGATGGACAGGGTGGCAAATGCAGCAGATTTTGATTGCGTCTCAGAAGCAGCAAATTTGGGCGGTGGTCGATCGCTTGTCCCAAGATGCGGCTCTCTACAGTGAGATGATGCCCGTCAAAGCGGGACTGCAAAAAGCCATTGACAACCGCACAACCGTCAATTTACTGCTTTGGGTCAGTCAACCTGATGGCAGTATCATTGCTCAATCGCAAGCGCTCTCTGCCCCCTCCACTGAAAACCACCAAGTCACCCAGCAATTGTTGGCATTTTCTGGCAAATTGATGGCACCTCAGATTCATCAAATTCATGGGCACTATTGGGCACTCTGTGGCATTCCACTGACTGTGAAAGGAGAAACGGTTGGCAAACTGTACGCCGCTCAGGACATCACTAGTGAGCAAACTATGTTTATTGCAGCGATTCGGATTTTGAGTATTGCCAGTCTGTTATCGGTTCTAGGGATGACTTTTGTCATTGCCTACTATGTGCGGCGATCGCTCTCTTCTTTGAGGCAAATGAGTCAATTGGCAGGCGTGATTTCTGCTGAAGATTTGGGACAAGCCCGAATTGAGCTCAAAAACGCCCCTAGTGAAGTAAAAGAACTGGCAGAAATGTGGGACAAAATGTTATCTCGCCTCTCTGGATCTTGGGAGCAGCAACGGCAATTTGTCAGTAATGTTTCGCACGAACTGCGAACTCCTTTGGCGATCGTTCATGGCTACCTGCAAAGTACGCTACGCCGCAGCGACAACCTGACCGAGATGCAACGAGAAGCGCTGGAAATCGCCGCATCCGAAGCCGATCGCACCATTCGTCTCCTGCAAGATCTGCTGGATCTAGCACGGGCAGACAGCGGCTACATGCACTTTCAAATGGAGTCACTGGACTTAAACGAGTTAGTGAGTGAACTGGCAGAAATGGCTGAAAAGTACAGCAACCGAGCGATTGCACTAGAAGCAGAGCATCGGATTTGGGTAAAAGCGGATCGCAACCGCCTTCAGCAAGTCCTAATGAACCTGATCAACAATGCAGTTAAATATTCGGAACCATCCGAGTCCATCATTATCAATTTAAGTCAAGCCGATCACCAAGTCACCATTCAAGTATCCGATCATGGATGTGGCATCCCGCTCCAACATCAGACCCGCATCTTTGAACCTTTCTATCGCGTAGACGAAGCCCGCGCCCGCACAACGGGTGGGACTGGACTGGGACTCTCCATTGTCAAAACCCTCGTAGAAGGCATGAATGGCACTATCACCGTCCGTTCCAAAATTGGCGTTGGCAGCACGTTTACAATCACCTTGCCAGCAGCGTAAAGGGAGAACATGACCATGACCACCCCCGCACACATTCTAATTGTCGAAGACGAAATCAAACTGGCTCGATTTGTCGAATTGGAACTGAGCTATGAAGGCTATCAAGTAAGCGTGGCTCACGATGGATTGGCTGGACTCACGACCGCACGCGAACAAAACCCTGATTTGGTGATTTTGGATTGGTTGCTGCCTGGACTACCCGGTGTAGAGGTGTGTCGGCGATTGCGCTCCACAGGCAACAAAGTCCCCATTATTTTATTGACCGCAAAAGATGAAGTGGGCGATCGCGTGGCTGGGTTGGATGCCGGAGCCGACGACTATGTGGTCAAACCTTTTAGTGTCGAAGAACTCCTGGCTAGAGTCCGGGCACACCTGCGCCGTACGCAAGAAGAGGACGCCGACACCCTCCAGTTTGAAGATTTGAGCCTGAACCGTCGAACTCGAGAAGTTTTTCGGGGCAGTCGGGCGATCGAACTCACCGCAAAAGAATTTGATCTGCTGGAATATCTGTTGACCAATCCCCGACAGGTCATCACCCGCGATCGCATCTTAGAACAGGTCTGGGGATATGACTTTATGGGTGACTCCAACATCATCGAAGTCTATATCCGTTACCTGCGCCTCAAGTTGGAAGAAAAGAACGAAAAACGCTTGATTCAGACTGTGCGCGGAGTCGGTTACACTTTGCGAAATTAATCATCAAACCTCAATATTCTTGAAAATCTCTAAACCGATTTTTTGCAAAGACTTCATTCCTAGATGTAGCGTCTTTGCAAATTCTTGATGAAAATCGCCACTACTGACAGCATTTTCCTAAAATAGCTAATTCAATTAGCAATTAAATTTAAAGACTGGTTTCTGAAAAGTTGTGCTTTAAGTAAGTGTCATAGGAACTTTCTTCCCGCTTAAGGATGCATATCGAGTGATGGAACCTCCCAGTAGCGACACTCAACTCATCAATTTTTTACAAAAAGAGTTAGCAATTTCAGCCAACTCAATCGCGATCGCATTGCGCTACTGTGAACAGGATCACGGCCCCCTACCAATCGTCCTTTGGCAGTATGGACTCGTTTCTCTTGAACAGTTAGAACAAATTTTCGATTGGATGGAAATCACCAATTAAACCTGATAAACCGATGGGAAAGGTGGAAAAAGCTTCCCTTGATCGGTTTTACCAAAGAACTAGCCGTCTTCAATCCCAAATCTCAAAATTCTCACCGATTCATTCGATTTAGCAACCAGAGCGATGCCGAAATCCCTGAAAATTGCGCCAGGATGACGTTAATACTTGCCTGAACTACCAAAATATCGAGCGGCTGAATAAATTTGCTCGGATCAGTATTCACAAATCCGCCTACACCTTGACTAAAGGCTTTTGCTGCCAACAGCCCGATCGTTGCTTCTGCACCCAAAAGAGAGAGCAAAGTTCCAACCATACTGGCAATCAACCCCATGCGGAGCACCTGAACCGTGTCTGATTTTTTGGGACGAGCAGCTGGATTGCCAGCTAATTTTCTGCCGATCGGAATATACCGAAACAACGCCCAATACATGCTGAAACCCAGCACCACAATGCCGAAAACAGTCACCACGACCCCAATCCCTGTACTGGGACTATTGGTACCGGCACCCGGGGTACGGCTCAAGGCACTGGCAAAAATCAAAATAATACTGGAAATGACCGTCAAAACCAGTTGCACCCAAAAACTAACCCAACCCGTTAGCCGGAAAGTCTTAGCAATTTCGTTGAGTGTGGGTGCAAGCGAAGAGGAGCCTGGCTTGTCTAACATAACGACTCTGGCATCATAATCAGCAAGAATGGGTTGCGCCTATCGCAGGCTTAAGCTTCGAACTCAGCACTGAACGCTGAAGGATCGCACGCTCAAAAGAGAGCGGATTCGCACTTACCCCATTAGTCTCCCATAGTAGCGTTGCCAGATTGCGCTTGAGCAGGTTGGCGATCGCCAATTTGATTGAAAATCGAGGGAAATTCAGGTTGATTCATTAATTTAAAGCCTCTATACCCATCGAAGCAGGAGATCACAATCTTGGACTTGTTCTTAATATACGTTCCAGTCCGAGATTTAGCGGATAGGATAAATCTTGATCAATTTTGCGGTTTGAGCGGATTCACACCGATTATCACTTTCCTTTGTGGCTGTTAGAAAGGACTATCTCTTGAAACCTTTTCTCATCGTCACACTAGTCCGCATTCCTGATGATTAGCTCTGAAAAGCGCGAGTTCTTGTTCGTCCTCTCCCTTTATCTTGTTCCCTGACATGTCAGACCTTACTGCTCCCTCAAATGATTCTCAGGAACTTTCGCCTTTGCGGATTTTGATCGTAGAAGACGATCCCATGATGCAACTGGGCTTAGAGCAATCGCTCGAAGACTGTCCCCAATTTGAAATTGTAGGGCAAGCGAACGATGGCTACTTGGGCGTTGACCTTGCCCTCAAGCTTAAGCCTGACCTGATTGTCATGGACATTGGCTTACCTCGATTAGATGGCATCGCTGCCACCCAGCAGATTAAGGCGGCGCTTCCAGCCGTGCGGATTGTGATGCTGACTTCTCATACCACTGAGACAGAAGTCATTGCGGCGCTTTCAAGTGGTGCAGATGCTTATTGCATCAAAGGCACCAGTGTCGATCGCTTACTTGCCGCGATCGCTGCCGCTCAAGAAGGTGCAACTTACCTAGACCCGCAAATTGCTCGCCGTGTCGTTGAACACCTGAAGCCTCCAACGCCAACCGGAAATGTAGGGCAGCTTTCCCAGCGGGAATTAGAAGTTCTCAAACTGATGGTGGAAGGACGTAGCAATCCCGAGATTGCGGCTGCACTCTACTTAAGTCCCAATACGGTAAAAACCCATATCCGGGGAATTATGAACAAGTTAGCGGTCGACGATCGGGTCCAGGCAGCGGTGGTCGCTTTGCGTTCAGGGATTGTTTGAGCGTGTTGATTCACCCCATTGCCAACAAAATTGAGAAAAAGGAGAAAAATCTTGGAACTTCTAACTTAGAGAATCGTCTTGCTTCCAGAAGCGCTTTTTTTGGATGGAAAAAAATCGGCTGAATGACCCTCAAGACAATGGATTTATACTTTCCTTCTCCTGCTTACGTTCTTGAAATCCCCCGATCGGGGAGATGTTTCTCTGGAGTGGTTTCGATTAAATAGTAGTAGGTCACCTAATAGCCATTCAGATTTTTTACCCACCTTCCATTCTATTGAGGCGCTTGTCCTTTCCCCATACACAGACTTTGAGTCTATTAGGACAGCAATGCTGTCCCTACTTGATAAATAGCCTGCAAAAATGTCGCTATTCCTTAGTGTATTGGGTTAAATCGCTCAAATCTGGTAACATTTTTCTACCTGATCGGCTTAAAATTGTCCACCAGTCGCTTAGAGGATGAGAACGGTGCAATCGAGTCTACAACTTTTTGCTGATTTAACGAGCAAATCGAAAATTAAGTCACTAGAATAAGAAGACAGGCTATTCCTTTTCGTTGTAGAGTATTGTTGTCTAACGATACTTCTATAGGCGAGCTGCCAGCGTTTTTGTGCTCCGAATCAGATGCAGCCCCGTTTTGTTTAGAGCTTGGTAAGCAAAATACTGAGAATAGTTCCTGGAAATTTGCCAATATCTAGTGAATTTGTTGCTGACTCCCCCTACAGGCACAAATTTGTCTTAGTTTTCAGTTGGTCGATCATCTCAAGACTTCAAGAGGATCTAAATTTTATGCTCTTGGATCATTCTTTGGGATGAGGCAAATATCAACGCATCGTTGTTATCTCTAAGATGCTGCTATAATTTCCTCCTTGGATCTTTATGTCTTCCACACAAACAGAAGCTCAACTCACTCGAAAGGCAATGAAATTTGACGATATCTATCAATTTTTCCAAGTTCCACCGCCGTTCTATTTGAACAAGGAACTTGCTGTTTGTTACGTTCTTGCAGTTTTGCTCCGGGGCGATTCTTACGGAACAGAATTGATTCAGCTTCTTGAAAGTGAATATCCTAACTATCGTCTTTCCGACACAGTGCTGTACAGTGCACTTAAGTTTTTGGAAGATGAAGAAGTGATCACTGGGTATTGGAAAAAGGTTGAAGGACGAGGTCGTCCTCGGCGTATGTACCAGCTGGGTGCAGATGTGCGCGATAAAGCCGAGGAACTGAATCGCCTTTGGCAAGACTATACCCGCAATAATAGCCATACAGCTCGTAGTAGCGGTTTAGCCCATAGTGGCGGCAATGGGGCATAGCAATTGAGGGCAGAGCAGGGATACTATAGTTTCTATGACGATCTCTGTTCTTGTTTCCACTTTTTTGCTGACCTTTTTGATGGCGATCGGTCTCTTCTTCTTTATCCGTGCTTCTGTGAAGGATCGCACGGAGGAAGAGAGGCTAGTTGCCACTCAGTCACAGGCAGACTTGCTTGATCAGGTACAGCAGTATTTTGTCCAGCGGGCGTACTTGCCTGTACAATCTGGTGCTATGTCCAACCAGCTGACGTTTGAAGGATTTGTCCGTCCGAGCCTCTTCCTGGCGATCTTTCTAAGCTTTTTAGCAGCAGTGGGGATTCTTTGTCTGGTTCTGGTTTTATCGCTGTTGCTGCCACCTCAGTTTTCTACCCTGTTGTTAAGCTTAGTTTTGCTGGCGCCTGGAGCGGGTGTATTCTATTGGCGATCGGCAGCTCGCCCTGAACGAGTTTCTCTCAAAATTGATACTGACAATCAGTTAGGCGGCACGGACCAAACTTTCGTTAAAGTGGTGGCACACCGGGATGAGCTAGCAGCGCTAAAACGCGCCTTTCAACTCAAGACGATTCAATAGTCTTGGACTAAGTATGTATGGCTCGGATTGGCAATTGAGGAGATGGGCGCACCCCAGTGCACTCGTCTCCTCAATTTTTGTGGGCTTTGTGACGCAATAAAAAGAGTCCCACACTGACGAGCAATGGGGGACTATCCGAAATAATAGATTCTTCGATGCGGTTAGGAAAGTAGAGAGTCAACGGCTGCGAACAGCGATCGGTAAACTTTCTACTTCTGAATCTGAAGGTCTTAGGCTGGGAAACAGAAAATGGTTTTCTTCAACATACTGAGCACCGAAAAGCCCTTTTTCTGCCCAAAAATATCGATCTGTTGTGTGCTCATTGCGCTTAACTAAAAGTAGCGCAGGTGGAAGAATGCCTTCGGATTGAATGAATTTTCGCGCCGCGGTGACAGGTTTATCTTCCCCACACTCAATGCTATATTGAGGCACGTTCTCAAGTATCCGGCGACCCTCCTGCCGCCGACGACTCTTGCGCTTGCGTCTCCTTGCCAACCCCTTACCTCCTTTTTTCAATACCAAGTGTAATGATAGTTACAAAAACCGTCGTCAGTATATCGACTTGGCTCTCAGATTTCAACTTCTCTTAACGGTTCGATACAAAATCTAAATTTTTCCTCAAGATTCTGTGAAAAGGACGCTTATCAGCGTGGTGGTCTCATTCCTTGCACCCATTACTTCATAGAATCAAAGAAAATGCCAAAAAAAATCAATCAATTTTTACTTAACTTAACCATTTTCATCTTGACATTCATTTTCTCAAGATTCCAGTTTTGCGGTCAATACAGTCAAAAGTTATCCAGATTGAATCCTGTCAAATTATCCTGGAGGGTTTACGAAAGGCTGATTTACTCGGACAGAAGAGACCGAGTGCTGTAGTTTGGAAAGACGGAGAGACGGTGTAACCACATCTACAGCTATCTATGTTGATATCTGCCAGTCCCGAATTTGTTGCCCTGTGTCGTTCTCAGGTAGCTCTGCTGACCCAAACTTTCGGGGCATCGTTGGGGGTTGTCTATCTCACGCACCAGATTGTAGAGGGGGGAGAGACCCAACTTGTGCCTGTTTTTGCTTACCCTGAAACGGCGGTTGCTTGGCAAGATATGGAAGGTTGGGCTTTGCCTTCAGATGAGATTCAAGCAATGAGTGCTTCGCCTGCCGTGCTGTCAGCTGATCTGACATCCCCCGATTTGATGACAACGCTGCACCTTCGCTCTGAAATGACGGCAGATTCCGAAGTTCAATTTACTGTAGAGCCACCGAATCATACGCTGTCACAACCGCGCCAAATTGTGATTCCTTTGATGCAGGACGAGGGAATGCTGGGTTTTTTGGTCACTGGGCGGGAAGATCGTGCCTGGACAGATTGGGAGCATACTCAAATTGAGCGAATTGCCGAAACGCTCGCGATCGCCTGCGTTTTGGATCAGCGCTATCAGTGGCTTGAGCAAGCTCACCATCAGCAAGAGATTTTGCAAGCGCGGCAGCGAGACTTAATGGATAACTTACTGCACCAGTTTCGGAGCCCGCTGACTGCGCTGAAAACATTTGGCAAACTGTTGCTGAAGCGTTTGTTACCAAGTGATACCAATCGAGAAGTGGCGTCTAGCATTATTCGAGAAAGCGATCGTCTGAACGAGTTGCTTCAGCAGTTGGATCAAGTGGCTGATTTGGGTAACGCAAACTCGCCCTACTTGCGCTCTGCGACTAAAGACCCCAATCCAGATTTAGTCTCTCAGCAATTGGTTTCTTTGCCACCTACAGCTCAACCGATTTTGCTGCCTGCATCCGGCTTATCAAGCAATGCGAACTTTCAAGTAGTTATCTACCCTTTAGCCGACTGCTTAGAACCGCTATTGGCTTCTGCCGCTGCGATCGCTCAGGAGGGTGGGCTAAGCTTGCAGACCTCTATCCCATCAGACATGCCGCTGGTTTTGGTGAACCCACTGGCATTGCGTGAAGTTTTGAGCAATCTGATTGACAATGCTTTGAAATACACTCCAACGGGGGGTGAAGTCTTTCTGCAAGTCGGAGCACAACGCACGACTGAGTTCGGTATACAACAAGCGATCGAGCTTAGCGATACGGGTCCAGGCATTCCTCCACAAGATTTAGAACATCTGTTTGAACGCCATTATCGAGGCGTACAGGCAACGGGAGAAATTCCTGGAACTGGGTTAGGATTGGCGATCGCGCAAGAATTAATTCAACAGATGCGTGGCGAAATTCAAGTTTTTAGCCCCGCTTTGCCTGAGGCGATCGGGGGTAGAATCACTGCGAACCCGGGCACAACCTTTCGCGTTTGGTTACCGATCGCACCTCAGCCATAGCAGGTAGTCAATCTTCGGCGTTGCTCAACAACGGGATGAAAATGATGCTGAATGATTTGAAACTTCGTTCCAAATCATCCTGCTTTTCAGCAACGCCCAATCTTCAGCCTGATCAGGCAGCCATGGCTGGAACCTGGAGCTTTGGCAGGTGAATTTGTCGTCCGATTGCTGTGGCGATCTCGTTCAGGCTCTGAATTAACTCAACCATCGTTTCCAAGGACAGCGCCTGACGGGCATCCGACACCGATTTTTCAGGTTCTGGGTGGCACTCAATGATTAACCCATCTGCACCTGCAGCGATCGCAGCCCTAGACAGATCGGGAATCAGTTCGCGTTTACCGGTGGCATGGCTGGGGTCAACCAGAACTGGCAAGTGGGTAATTTGCTTGAGGGCAACCACTGCTCCCAGATCCAGGACATTGCGGGTATAGGTATCGAAACTGCGAATCCCGCGCTCACACAACACCACTTGCGAGTTGCCGTGACTGAGAATATATTCGGCTGCCATCACAAATTCTTCGATTGTGGCAGATAGCCCTCGTTTGAGCAGTATCGGTTTGTCTACCTGACCCAACGCTTTGAGCAGATCAAAATTTTGCATATTTCGACTACCCACCTGGAGCATATCGGCATGAGCTGCGATCGTCTCAATCTGGGAAATCGCCATCACCTCTGTGACCACTGGCAAGCCGTAGCGTCGTCGTACAGATGACAGAATCTCTAACCCTTCTACACCGAGTCCCTGGAAGGCATAGGGCGAGGTACGGGGCTTGTAGACCCCGCCCCGTAGTGCATTCACTGGCACAACTGAGGCAACTGCTTCCATTTGAGCCAAACTCTCAACCGTACAAGGTCCACCAATGATGACGATTTCCCGATCGCCAAGGGCAACTTGTTCTGATAACTGGACGATCGTCCGCTGTTGAGGGTGAGATTTATTGGCTAAGTTAGCATCCAACATTGAGTAACTCCTGTACAAAGGGTAATGAACATAAAAAAGCCCGGAGCCTAAACCCCGGGCTATCCGAACACCTGCGTGACGAACCTAGCCGGGGGTATCCCTGGTCCAAAAATAAAAACCAAAAAAGAAACCATTCAGCTGGGGCATTTCACAATCCACTTTGAGAAAAATTCAAAAAACAAAGACCGCAGATTTTACTCTGCGGTCCACCTGGAAGTTCAAGACGAACTGTATTCACTCCAAGTGAACCGCCTCGAACCAAAAATAAAAGTAAATCTTGCTGGGAGACATGGGTTAAAAACTTTACGTGCTTTGAGGCTAACAGAGACCCTAGAACACGTCAACCCCCCTATTCAGTAACTGCGAATTTTGGCAACTTGCTAAAGACTTCTTCAATCAAGATGCATTGATACACATCGCCCATGACGAACTGTTTGGATGGTTAACCATCCAAACAGAACTATTTCTGTTGCCAATTTAAACAAGACAGTAAATTGCTAGAAATCATTTGGGATTGCGCTGACTGAAAGTCGTTCAGTATACAGCGCTAATCAAAATAAAACAAAGTGACGACCTTGCGCTGTTCTTCCGCTTCTCGACAGGTATTCAGCAACGTATGACTGTCGTGAAAGGCAAAACAAATCAACTGCTGGCACCGAGAAACAATTTCTTGGTTACAGAGCGCGCTTGCTTCTGCGAGAGACAAATCATCACCTTCGGGACTCTCAACTAAATGCATAACTTGCTCAAGCTGCTCCCGCGATTCGCGCGGTTGACGATCGAGGCTTTGTGGCAAGATCACAGTAAGCAGACTCGGTTCAGCCCGCAACGCACCCCGAATTGCAGCAAAGTTAGTGCCTGTAGAACCTGAAGTGATGATCCGGTTACCCTCCAATACCAGGGCGTAAGTCATCATCTCAATCAAGTTTTGATGCGTAATTGGCACATGACGAGAACCCAACACGGCGATTCGTTTAGAACTGGTCTGTTGGATCGTCGCTAATTCTTGTAAAAACTCGTCTACTTTAGGAAGATCAATGGACTGACTCAAAAGACGGTCTCTGCCTGAACAACCCAGATATTTTAACAGAGTAAGAGTAAGTTGTTTGTAGTTTGTGGCGAGTCGTCGATCGGCAAGGGATGAGATTAAAAGCCTAAGCTTCTACCGAAACCGCCACTTCCGCAGACAAAAACTGGATGGTTTCATCACACCAAGCCAGCCACTCTTGTTCGTAGCGAATTCCTTGGCGGAGAGTAACATACCGATATTTTCTAGCCAAAGGTAGAAGCTCAGGTTGAGGGAAAAAGCGTTGCTCCAGATCGAGATAGGTCGCTAGCTTTTTCTGGTGCAATTGGCGATGGCGTTCCAATTCCTGCAGCAGCTTCGTGCAGGACACCAATTCTCCTACAAAGACCTTAATGAGGAGTTCGTCCTTGACAGGAGCCATTTCGCAGGGTTCCACAATCCATTTCATCAATGCGGCTCGCCCCGTTTCACTCAGGCGATAGAGCTTTTTGTCGGGTCGCCCATCTTGGGCAATGGCTTCTGCATGAATCCATTGCTTGTCTTCCAAGCGGGCAAGTTCTCGGTAGATTTGTTGATGGGTCGCTTTCCAAAAAAAGCCGATCGACCCCGCAAAACTTTTGGTCAAATCGTAGCCGCTCTGGGGAAAGTCCACCAAAAGCGCCAGAATCGCATAAGTCAGCGTCATTTTATCCCTCAGTATTCACTTTTTTGCATATCCTCGCTTGACATATGCACTTTTTTGAATATAAGCTTTGATCAAATGCAATTTATTGCATAAGCAATTGGTTGTATATGAAATTGAATCATACGCAAAGGGTAGCAGCTTGGCTAGACGCTAAACGATCGTGCTTAGTTTTTACTTGCACTTCTCCCCAGTTTTATTCTCATCAAGGAGTTAGATAATGGTGGCAACAATCTCCCAGCGCAAACAATTTCCCACCTGGTCGAAAGCGGTTCGTCAGACTGCCAGCGAATTTGGGCTGACAACACTTTCCGTCTTGTCTGGCAGTATTCCTGAAGGACTCCGGGGATCGCTCTATCGAAATGGACCCGCTCGGCTAGAACGGGGTGGCAAACGGGTAGGGCATTGGTTTGATGGCGATGGTGCGGTGCTGGCGGTGCAGTTTGCTGAAGCCGGAGCAACAGCAGTCTATCGCTATGTCAAAACTACCGCTTACGAAGCAGAAGAAAAAGCAGGCAAACTGCTCTTTGGGGGGTATGGCATGACACCCCCTGGCGCACTCTGGGACAGATTCAAAACCACAAAGAATGCTGCTAATACTTCGGTTTTGGCGTTGCCAGACAAGCTTTTGGCCCTTTGGGAAGGCGGAAATCCTCACGCCCTAGATTTGCAAACTCTGGACACAATTGGGTTGGATGATTTGGGTGGTTTACCGGAAAATCTACCCTATTCAGCTCATCCAAAACGTGACCCCCAAACCGGTGAAATTTTCAATTTTGGGATCACTTACGGCAAAACGGGAGCGATTAATGTATACCGCAGTGGAGCAACAGGTAAGATTCTCCAGAAGGGCACCATTCCGCTCGATGGACTGCCCCTGATCCATGATTTTGTCATGGCAGGATCATACTTACTATTTTTTGTCTCACCTGTGCGGATGAATCCGCTTTATTTTCTGACTCGGCTTAAAAGCTATAGTGACTCGTTGGCTTGGCAACCTGAGTTGGGAACGCAAATTGTGGTGGTCGATCGCAATACGCTAGAGGTTGTTTGCCGAAGTGAGGCAGAAGCCTGGTATCAATGGCATTTTGGCAATGGTTTTGTGGAGACTGACGGTGTGGTAGTGCTGGATCTAGTGCGCTATCGAGACTTTGATGAAACTAATCAGTTTCTGAAAGAAGTGGGAAATGGTGAGACCCAAAGAGCTGCGACTGGGCAGCTTTGCCAACTGCGAATTGACCCCAAAACTGGCAAAATGTTGGAAATGACACCAGTGACGGATCGGGGTTGTGAGTTTCCCGTGGTGAATCCGCAAGAAGTGGGGCAGGCTTCTCGGTATACCTATCTGTCCACCCATCGCCCTGGCATTGATCCCCACCAGGAACTCTTTGGGGCGATCGCTCGCTTTGATTACCAAACTGAGACGTTGACGATTGCTGATTTGGGAGAAAATCGCTATCCAATGGAGCCAATCTATGCACCCGATCGGCATGATCCGGCTCAGGGGTGGATTGTGACTGTGGTGTTTGATGGCAACTGCGATCGCAGTGAAGTCTGGATATACAACGCTGCCCATCTGGATCAGCCACCCATCTGTCGCTTAGGTTTACCAGGTGTTATTCCCCCTGGCTTCCATGGCACTTGGCAACCGGCGTAGGCGATTGCAAATTTCAGGTGATCGCAGTGTTCACATGAAGGCTGAGCATCCCAGAAGATAAAAATCTCTTCCATGCTTCTGTGGTAGAAAAACAGGGGCGCACATTTTCAGAAGTTATCGAGGTTGCAGCCCCAATTGGGCGATTAGCCGATCGACCTCAAAATACTCTGCCATCATGCGCTGAATGCACTGCACCTTAACCGTTTCATGCAGACGCACCTGTCCAAACGCACGATCGACAATTTCCACTGTGGTGAGCGTATCGAGATCGACCGACAAAATTGGCACCTCCAAATCTTCAGCTCGACTCAACACCGCTGGTAGGGGGGGCAAATGTCCCGTCAAAATCAGGCAATGGGTGGAGGTTTCGAGCGCAGCTAACTGAATGTCTGTGCGATCGCCCCCCGTAACTACCGCCATATTTTCCCCTTTACGAAAATACTTCAGGGCGGAGTTTACATTCATAGCACCAATGCTCAGGCTCTCGACCATCAAATCCAACCGATCTGGGCGGCACAGGACTTCTGCCCCCAATTGTTTGACCAGTTCCCCCACACTGACACTTCGCAACAGCGCACTGCGTGGCAACATGCCAAAAATGGGGATGCCTTGTTTCTCTAGAAATGGCTTCACAATGGTCATCACTTCTTCGATACGATCGCTGGGAATGTCGTTGATCAAAACACCAATCAGTTGATCGCCCAGGCGACGTTTAGCCGACACCAGAGATCCCACCATCAGCAGCGAATGAAACCGGGCAACCAGTAGGACAGACGCATCCAAAATTTGGGCGACCTGGGGCACCGAAAGATTGAATAGCGTCCCCTCCTCCAGATTGGCGGGTCCCTCTAACAACACCAAATCCCCCCCTGGCATCTTCAAATACTCAGCCAAAATTTGGGGGTAATCTGGTGGATTATCGCTCAACAGGTGCTTTTGGAGCGTGGTTTCATCCAAGGTTAACAAGGTAGGACGCAGACGATCGGCCGATAAATTTAGCCGTTGGGCAATAAATCGGACATCTGGCTCCAAGCCTTTCTCATCTTCCTTATGCCAACTCGTTCCTAATGGTTTGCCATAAGCAATATCTAGCCCGCGTTCTTGAAAATGGTAAGCCATGCCTAACACCGTTGCAGACTTACCACTGTAGGCCTCAGTGGACCCAATTACCAAATACTTAGCGGACTCTGGCACGCCCTTACTCCCTGATCGAACCCTAGAACAATACTCACCTCATTCTAAAGGTGACAGGCTGATTGGGAAAAACAATTGAACCCAAAGTGTTGAGTTGAGAAGTTAATCATCTAGACGCAACAGCTTCCGGTAAAAGCCCTGGGAAAAATCTGCCATACGAGCACGCTTAAAATTCAAGATGACATCAATCAGAAAATCAACAAATTCAAAATTTGCCATTCTGATCTCATAGCTCAGATCCGCATTGCCATCGAATTGCATTCGACAACGGCAGAGATCGGCTGGGAGTGTGGATACATTCCAGGTCGCGACAAAAGGGATACTCTCACCTCCCTCAATATTTCGTTGCCCCTCTAGCACGCCTTCTTGATAAAGACCGATCGCGAGAGGCAAAATTGCCCGTTTATTGGCTTGAGGATAGTAAGGGGCGTAGACGCTAACGTGCTGCGCAGCAGCAGGCTTAAGCTTTTCAATAGACATGCTCAATCTTCCTTAAGTCTCAGTCTGGAAGCGGAGTTAAACTCAAATCGTTATTGGAGAACTAAGGCTCCACCGCTTGAGGAAATCGCGAAGGCAGGGTCAAAAGTTCTGGGACCCCGACTCAGTCAGGTTTTTAGAAAGATAACCACAGGCTTAGAACCACAACCTGCTGACGTTGGAATAGGATTCCCAATCGCCTGGTAATATTATGCACTTGTGCGACAAAACTCGTTGAAGGATAGCGTTGATCTGGTTTGGATGGAAGCGGTTGGGGGGGCGATCGTGACAAATTGATGAAAACACATAATTCTACGGGTAAAGCAAGCCAAGTATTTGGTTTCAGTCCACACAGCAGATGATTTAGTAAAAACAAGTGCTTGTGTTGCGTGCCTGTAAGAATTATTGTTATTTCTAAAGGTGAATCCGAAAAAATTTATGAAGTTTTCGTTTATGTCATTCTAGTATGCGCGCTCAGTTTGGCTCGATGAAGTGATCTCAGTCATCGAATTGCGATCGAGGACAAGCTGTGTAAGTTGTATCGACAAACATGAAGTTGTGGAAGAATACCGTCCGTTGCAGGTCAAACTCCCCATCTGGGAGGGTTTACTGTTAATGCGATCTCATTCCAAGCTTCTTTAAAGGTGTAGACAAGTATTGGTGGTTGAATCAAGTAACCTATGCCGGAGAATTCCTGGCCCGAAAACGGTTCCCGCAACGAACTCGAATCTCTGAGTTCGTTGCTAGTAGACCTCTCTGATTTATCGGATTCTGAAGATCCGGGTAACCAGCCCTTTCATGGAATGGAGGGGCGCAGGCGTAAAGCTGCCATGGTACTGGCAATGATTTGGAGTGGAACGATCGTCCTCCATCTGTTGTCCTGGGGCTATTGGTTAGTGTTGGGATTAACCACACTGATGGGCATTCATGCCGTTCGAATTTTGCTGGCGCGCCCTCTACCCTTGCCAGAGCCATTGGATACTTGTAACTCTGATCCAGAAACTTTGCCCTTTGTTTCACTTTTGGTAGCAGCTAAAAATGAGGAAGCGGTCATTGGGCGACTAGTCAAAATGCTTTGTGAGTTAGATTACCCGTCTAGCCGCTACGAACTTTGGGTGATCGATGACAACAGCACCGATCGCACAGGCATTCTTCTCGATCAGATGAAGGAGCAGTATCGCCAACTGCATGTGTTTCATCGGGGTGCTGGTGCCAGTGGAGGAAAGTCTGGCGCCTTGAATCAAGTGCTGCCCCTGACGCAAGGAGACATCATTGCAGTTTTTGATGCCGATGCCCAGGTCACTGATGATCTCCTCAAACGAGTATTGCCAGTCTTCGATCGTCCTCAGATTGGGGCGATCCAGGTGCGTAAATCGGTGTTGGCTTACCTGCATCCCAACAATTTTTGGTTGCAGGGTCAGGTTGCTGAGATGGCATTGGATACTTACATCCAGCGACAAAGGGTAACGATCGGAGGAATTGGTGAGTTGCGCGGCAATGGCCAGTTTGTCCGACGAACGGCGTTGAATCAATGTGGTGGTTGGAACGAAGAAACCATTACAGATGATTTGGATCTGACTTTGCGGCTTCATCTCCATCGTTGGGATATCGATGTAATGACTGTGCCCGCAGTGGAAGAGGAAGGAATCACCAAGGCAGTTGCCCTATGGCATCAACGCAATCGCTGGATTGAAGGCGGCTATCAGCGCTATTTAGATTACTGGCGACCCTTAATGAGAAATCGCATGGGGACGAGAAAGACCTTGGATATGATGATGTTTTACATCACACAGTATCTCTTGCCAACCGCGGCGATTCCTGATTTTTTCATGGCGATCGTCCGAAATCGTCCGATGCTATTTAGTCCGATCGCTGAATTGACGATTTTCTTATCTCTAGTTGGTATGTTTACTGGCTTACGCCAGGTAAAAGCTGCTCAGGCTAGTTTGCCACAAGAAAAACGAGTGTTGTCGGATCGCGACCGTTGGCAATCGATCGGGGTGACCTTGCTACAAACCCTCTTGGGAATTGTCTATATGCTGCATTGGATTCCGATTGTTTCTAGTACCACGGCTCGGATGTCCATTCGTCCCAAGCGGCTAAAGTGGGTCAAAACCATCCATCATGGCACAGGGGATGTTTGGCTCGATGTGACTGAGCAACCAGAATAGAATTTTAACGACCAGGTTTATCTGTGCTTTAGGCTGGCAATAGCGATCGCTGGCAAGTTGGGCAAACGGCATGAATCGTCAACTGACAATCGAGTAAGTGATAGCCTTCTTTTTGAGCCGTCTTACTCCCAATTTTCAAGATTGGCTCACTTTTGAATTCGATCATCTTATTACAACGTACACAGATCAAATGGTGATGGTGATACGGATAAGGCTGATTCAGTTCATAGTGCTTATGCCCCTCTGCCAGCTCTAGTTCCCGCAAAATTCCCATGCGGGCCATCAGCTTCAGCGTCCGATAAATTGTAGAAAGACTAATATGCTCACCCTCATTCTGAAGCATATAGTAAAGGTCTTCTGCACTCAGATGTTTTCCCTCAGCCAGGTTCTGAAATACCTGTAGAATCGTTTCTCGCTGAGGAGTTAAGCGCCAACCTTTCTCGTTAAGTTCGGCTTTGAGAGAAGCTGCTGTGTAGATTGGCATGGTTCACCTCTCAATAAGCTTATTTATTGAGAATCATACACAATATCTTGTTGATTTTCAAGAAAGCTTTATTAATGAGAATAAAGTGCGATAAGAATATTCTCTTAAAAATTAATCAAAAATTGGAATTGGACGGCTTCTACACCTGATTTAAGACTGAATTGTGAGTCATCACCCATTTTTGACAATGTTTATACCCCACTTAATTAGAAAGATTATCAACTTTCTGACAAGTGCTTCGAAGCGATCTCCCCTTGATCCCCATCAGATTAGATAGGCATTCTTGGCAAGAACTCTGCCAACCCCTTATAGCAAATCCCGGTTGGACTAACCTCAAATCGGCAGGCCAGCACCTCTACCCCTGCCGCGATCGCCTGCCGTAAAAGATTCCCGTAGGCGGGATCAGCGATCTCTCCTGGGGCAAAATGAGTACAATCGCCTCGATTAATGAAATAAAGCATCACTGCGCGGGCAGCAGGTCTCAGAGTTGCTAACTCACGCAGGTGTTTTTGTCCGCGTGTGGTCACGGTATCCGGAAATAGGGCGAGTGTCTGTTTTGCCCAGGTTGTGCTTTTTACCTCCACATAAATCGGCAGATCTGCTGCCTCACCCGTGAGCAGTAAGTCAATACGGCTCTTTTTATCTTGTCCGTAGGGCACTTCCAGGCGGATTTGGTTGTAACTTTCTAGTTCAGGGATCAGATGATTTTCGAGTAACCATTTGACCACGCGATTGGGCAGGCTGGTGTTGACACCGACCCAAGTCGGTTGATTGTCGTGTACTTCAATCATTTCCAGGGTGTAGGAGAGCTTCCGCTGTGGACGATCGCTGCGAGAGACCTGTACAGTACTCCCTGGTGTTGAAACGCCTGTCATAGGACCCGTATTGGGGCAATGGGCGGTAATGACTTCACCGGTCGCTAACTCCACATCGGCCAAAAAGCGTTTGTAGCGTTTGACCAAAATGCCGGGCAGCAATGGGGGATAGGGGTAAATCGGCTTCATGGAGGGGAGTGGGAAACGGTAACGCTGAATCTGGTTTCAGCATTCTCACTGAGATGGAAATGCTTTTCAGTCAGCCTAATGTTCAGTATCGATTGTCTAAAGTCTAGGAGGGGATGTTGCTGATCAACCCACAAGACCCACAAAAAA
Organism: Scytolyngbya sp. HA4215-MV1; assembly: GCA_019359045.1. Taxonomy (GTDB): domain Bacteria; phylum Cyanobacteriota; class Cyanobacteriia; order Leptolyngbyales; family Leptolyngbyaceae; genus Scytolyngbya. The sequence goes on along the minus strand of JAHHIA010000006.1, from coordinate 68,433 downwards.
GCAGGGATTAGCGGACGAACCAACCTTTCCCTGCCACTCAACTCACTTTCCGGACAGCAAACCCGGATGCAATCACTGTAATCGGCTTCGCAGGCTGGTATTATCACCCGTTCGGGTTAGTGCGGATTCAAACTTAGGATTCCGTGAGGATGGTTCAATTCACGGTTAAAGTAGGTAAGGCACTTTAGCAGTTTGTAACTTTTCGTGTCTGAATCTCCTAAGCCTTCTCGCTCTCTCACTAGCATCGCTGGCATTGTTGCAGTTGCAACCCTGGTTAGTAAACTCTTTGGGTTAGTACGCCAGCAGGCGATCGCGGCTGCCTTTGGAGTCGGTCCTGCTTTTGGCGCATATAACTTTGCTTATGTCATTCCTGGCTTTCTGCTGATTCTGTTGGGAGGGATTAATGGTCCCTTTCATAGTGCGATCGTCAGCGTGCTGGCAAAGCGTAAGCGGGAAGAGATCGCCCCCATTGTCGAAACGATTACAACCTTAGTGGTTGGTATTTTATTGGGGGTGATGTTTGGCTTGGTGTTCTTTGCAGAACCTTTAATGCATCTGGTGGCACCCGGTTTGTTCATTTCTGAAGCCCAGGCAAAAGCATCAGGAATGACGACAGAAGTCTACCAGGTGTTGCTGCAAACGAAGGCGATCGCCATTCAACAGTTCAGGATTATGGCACCGATGGCGGTGTTGGCAGGTCTGATTGGTATTGGGTTTGGTGTACTCAATGCGACCGATCAATACTGGTTGCCATCGATTAGTCCGTTATTTTCCAGCGTGACTGTATTGATTGGCTTGGGGGGGCTAGCAATCTACCTGGGCGACAAGATGACAGCACCCGAATATGCGGCTTTGGGAGGGGCAGTTCTGGCTTGGTCAACTCTGGCGGGGGGCATATTGCAATGGTTTGTCCAGATTCCGGCACAGTGGAAATCGGGTTTGGCGGGATTCCGGTTGCGGTTCAATTTTCGTCAGCCTGAAGTGCAAGAGGTGATCAAAATCATGGGACCGGCAACATTTTCCTCCGGCATGATGCAAATTAATGTCTGGACGGATCTGTTTTTTGCCTCCTTTATTCCCAATGCAGCGGCGGCAGTTTCAGCAATGGGATATGCCGGACTTCTGGTTCTCACGCCTTTGGGTATCTTGTCGAATGCTATTTTGGTGCCTTTTTTGCCAATTTTTGCCAAGTTAGCGGCTCCAGAAAACTGGGATGAACTGAAGACCCGAATCCGTCAGGGGTTAGTGATGACGGCAGTCACCATGCTGCCCGTTAGTGCTTTAATGATTGCGCTGGCAGTGCCAATCTCACGAGTCGTATATGAGCGTTACGCTTTCAAAACCGAGGATGCATACTTAACCGCCTCTGTGATGATTGCCTATGCGTCTGGGATGTTTTTCTATTTGGGGCGAGATGTTCTGGTTCGGGTTTTCTACGCGCTGGAAGACGGGGACACCCCATTTCGGATTAGTGTAGTCAATATTTTTCTGAATGCACTGTTGGACTTTTTTTTCGTGAAGCCGTTTGGGGCACCGGGTTTGGTTATGGCAACCGTCGGAGTGAACTTGATCTCCCTGCTAACAATGTTGTGGATCTTAAACCGTCGGCTGAATCGGTTGCCGCTCTGGGAGTGGTTTGTCCCGATCGCAGGATTAACTGGTGGCAGCATTATTTCAGGGGGCTTAGCCTGGGGGACTTTGCAGCTGACGGAAAGATGGCTGGGCAAAGAAGGGATTTTCATTCTCTTACTGCAATTGTGTATTTCAAGCTTGGTGGGATTGCTAACCTTCGTGCTGATTGCGACTCAATTGAAGTTGCCAGAAGTCAATACCGTGTTCGATCGCTTACGCCAAAAATTACTCAGACGTTAGAATAAGGGTTTACAGCCCTTTTAGAGAAAATAATCCCTTGGATCGTATTTTCAATTGGTTGCTGAGATTTTCAAAAATATCAGCAGAGCTTTTCATTGATTTCCAAGACCTATCTATCGCTGCGAATCTGAAAAGAGTCTAAATGGAACATGGGGCAACCAGGAAATAGGGCTTAAGCTTCAAGGTGAAACAAAAGCCCTGTTTGATCAGTTCTATGCTTTTGGTCACTTCTGTATCCTGCTGTTGGATAAATCCATCAATCTGATGATGTCTCGCGGCTCATTTTATTGGTATGGCTATAGCTATTTGGATTAGGACGGAGTGCAAGGGGGGAACTCCTGGTTGTTGGGAACGAAGCCCTCCTGTTGATGCCGATGTCCTCAGTAAGCAACTTGGCGACAGTTAATCATGCAAGGCTTTAACGGAGAAACCGTTTAGAGTCATCCGCATCCGTGATTGAGTTATTCAAATCAACTTTTGGAGATTCTCGAATATGGTAGCTACTCCACCTAAACCCACGCTACAGACCTCCATTCGTGCCTTTGGGATTGCCCGCTCAACGATCGAAGGAACTCCGCTCAACGCTGAAGAAATCCGCAAAATCGATGCCTATTGGCGTGCCTGCAACTATTTGGCGATCGGCATGATCTACCTGCGGCAAAACCCCCTGCTCAAAGAACCCCTCCAGATCGAACACCTCAAAAAACGCTTACTCGGTCACTGGGGATCGAGTCCTGGTATGGCATTTACCTATGTCCACCTGAACCGTCTGATCAAAAAATACGACCTGAATATGATCTTTTTGGCAGGTCCAGGGCATGGTGCACCCGGCATTCTGGGTCCGATTTATCTCGAAGGCACTTATTCCGAAATTTACCCTGACAAGAGCGAAGACGAAGAAGGAATGCTCAACTTCTTCCGGCAATTTTCCTTTCCTGGCGGTATTGGTAGCCACTGCACCCCCGAAACCCCCGGTTCTATCCATGAAGGGGGTGAACTGGGATACAGCCTTTCTCATGCATACGGAGCCGTTTTCGACAATCCCGATCTGATCAGTGCTGTGATGGTGGGAGATGGCGAATCGGAAACCGGACCCTTGGCAACCGCATGGCACTCCAACAAATTTCTGAACCCTGTTCGAGATGGAGTGGTGCTGCCCATCCTGCACCTGAATGGCTACAAAATCAACAATCCCTCGATTTTGGCGCGGGTGAGTCACGAAGAGCTAAATGACTTGTTCCAGGGCTATGGCTACACTCCTTATTTTGTCGAAGGTTCTGATCCCGAAAGTATGCACCAGGCAATGGCGGCAACTCTGGAGCATTGCATTGTAGAAATCAAGCAGATGCAGGCAGAGGTTCGCCGGACAGGCAATGCGATTCGTCCTCGCTATCCCATGATTGTGCTGCGCAGTCCCAAAGGTTGGACAGGACCGGATGAAGTCGATGGGCACAAAGTAGAGGGCTTCTGGCGATCGCATCAGGTTCCGCTCTCAGGGATGCACAAGAATCCTGAACATCTGAAAATGCTGGAAAACTGGATGCGAAGCTACCAGCCCGAAGACCTGTTTGATGCATCCGGCAAATTGCTGCCTGAACTGAAGGAGTTAGCGCCCAAGGGCGATCGGCGGATGAGCGCCAACCCCAACGCCAACGGCGGTTTATTGCGCAAAGATTTGAAGTTGCCTGATTTCCGCCAATATGGCATCGAGATCGCGAAACCAGGACAAATTGAAGTGAGCAATACCCATCCTTTGGGTGTTTTTCTACGCGATATTCTGCACAACAATCCGCATAACTTCCGGGTATTTGGACCGGATGAAACCACCTCCAATAAGCTAGATGCAGTCTATGAAGCCAGCAAGAAATTTTGGATTGCTGAATATTTGCCTGAAGATGCCGATGGCGGAGAGTTGGCAACGGATGGGCGAGTGATGGAAATGTTAAGTGAGCATACGCTGGAAGGTTGGCTGGAAGGATATCTGCTTACAGGACGGCATGGTTTCTTCTCGACTTATGAGTCGTTTGTGCATGTGATTGATTCGATGATCAACCAGCACTGCAAGTGGCTGGAGATTTGTAATCACATTGCTTGGCGATCGGATATTGCTTCGTTGAATTTGTTGATTACCTCTACAGTGTGGCGGCAGGACCATAATGGCTTCACTCACCAAGATCCGGGCTTTTTGGATGTGGTGGTGAACAAGAGTCCGGACGTGACGCGCATTTATTTGCCACCCGATGTGAATACATTGTTATCGGTCGCGAATCATTGTTTGCGAAGTACAAATTACGTCAATGTCATTGTGTCGGATAAGCAATTGCATTTGCAGTATCTCGATATGAATGCTGCGATTGCTCACTGTACTAAAGGAATCGGCATCTGGGATTGGGCAAGTAATGACCAGGGCTATGAGCCGGATGTTGTCTTAGCAACTGCGGGGGATATTCCTACGCTAGAAGCCTTGGCTGCGACAGCCTTGCTACGCGAAGAATTTCCCGAACTAAAAATTCGGTTTGTTAATGTCGTGGATTTGTTTAAGCTGCAACCGGATACGGAGCATCCCCACGGCTTAAGCGATCGCGACTTCGATTCTATCTTCACCTTAGATAAGCCCGTGATCTTTAACTTCCATGGATATCCCTGGTTGATTCATCGTTTGGCTTATCGTCGCCACAACCATGAGAATATGCATGTGCGGGGCTACAAAGAGAAAGGCAACATTAACACGCCTCTAGAGTTGGCGATGAATAATCAGATCGATCGCTTTAGCATTGCCATTGATGTGATCGATCGGGTGCCCAAGCTGAGAGTGGCAGGTGCTCATGCCAAAGAGCGCTTCCGCAATGAGCAAATTGCTTGCCGCCACTATGCCTACGAACATGGCATTGATAAGCCGGAGATTGTTGAGTGGAAGTGGCAAGGCTAAGGAATTCAGAATACAGGAGTCAGGAGTCAGGAGTCAGAATGCAGAATACAGAGAGCTGAATGCCTTCTCGCACTTGGGTCTAACGACTTCTTGGGTTAGGGTTGCATAGGAGACCAGTTGATGTACCAGGCATCTCATCGCGCCCATGCTCATCCCAGGAGTGAATCTGAAAATAGGCGGAAAAATTCCGTCGTGCGACACGAAGTTGCACGTTCTTGAGTGAGAAGCCGACTTCTCTAGGTTAGTATCCAAAAACCTATCCCCAACCTCCAAGGGCGTTTCTGGTAACGGAGAGGTCTTTTGCAAGGAGGTAATGTCTAAGGAGGCTCTTAGCCATACAAGGGGTTCCGGGCAAGGGGAAGTCTGGATGGGTGAACGAGAGTGAATCTCTGAAGAGGCTGCGTGAATTCCGGTCACTGAAATAGGGCTGAAACGGTGATATTGGGACAAGGAGACCTAGCCGGTGGAATTAGGTCTGAGGACACCTGTCCCCGCAGTAAAGGAGACACCCTCTCCAGATGTATCTCAAGCGTGTGAAACGTGACAACCCCAATGAGGTCTGAAGCAACGACTACAGTCAGTCAACCGCAAGGAAGACTTAAATCCTCAGTGGGAAGAGGATGACCCAAAAAGCGAATGCCAGTGCTCCGAAAGGACAAGGGAAATCATAACCTGCTGGATAGGGCAATTGCCCGCCCTGAAAGGGGGCAGACGTGGGTCAGGTGAATCACCCAAAGGTCGAAGTAATGGAACCCAACTGAGGGACACGTTAGATGCAAAGCTAAACACTCGCTAGCTGCTGAATGATCTCACGCACTTCGGTCGGAGTCAGCACAGTCGGCAGATGCTGGGATTGCTTTGCCCGAACTGCGTCAATCGATGATTCTAAGGGCTGCTGAAGGACATAGCGGTAGAGAAAAAGTAAGGCGCTGAGGGCTTGATTCTGTGTTGAAGCACTAATTTCTCAATGGGAGGATATATTCTGTCTAAAGTCCGATTTGGGTATATAAACGGCACTTCGTCTGCCTTAATTGTTGTTTTAGGTATATAGACAGACGTTATTCTGCCTATATACCCCGCAAGGGCATATAGACGGACGTTATTCTGCCTATATACCCCGTAGGAGCGTGTTAGATAGATCGGATCTGTCTATAAAGTAGTTAGCCTGCTGGTTTCTCAATAGGGCAGTTCATCCAAGCTGTCTATTCGGGTTCTATCCTCAAAGTTTTTTAACTAAGTAGACTTTGAAGTTTATCAGTCGAGAAGTGGGAGCTATGCTTAAGCTGCATCTATAGGTAGAAAAGTAGTACGATTTACCTACTTCTCAACTGAGCTGTAAATACCGTTCAAAAGCCTAGAAATTCAATAGAGATTGATCATGCCACCAGATTTTACTGACGAAGACACTGACACAAATCAACCTAGATTTGGTGATGAGGTTCATTTAGGAGCAGATGAATTACGCAGAAGCGTTAGCAGAAGAATCGAAGACGAATTGGGTAAAAGTGTCTTTAAATCACTTCAAGCAATTGGGACAGAATCCTTACTGGTTTACTTAATACTAATTAGCCTGAAGCCTATATTAGGAAATTATCATGCTGATCCTGAAGGAGCTAAAGAACTCATTCAAAAAATCTTGCCACAAAAATACTCAATACTTGAACGTTATTTACTAGAAGAGGTTGATAAAACTGATCTGGTTACATCTATCAAAAAGGCTATTGAGAGAGATAATAAGCCTTATAGATCCGTTGTAGAGGTTTTTGAAAGTCTTCTAATATTTACAGAGGTCATCCCCACACTTGAAGAACTTTTCTGCAATAAAGAATGGATTCTCAAGCAAGTCCATGATGAATTAAGAAGTTGGCATAATCAAGGAAAGTTTCAAAGACTTGATATAACTATCGCTTCAGAGCAAATGTCATCTCCTTCCATGCTTAGAGGAGATTTGCAAGTAAGGATATCTGCTTCTAAACCAACGGTGGTTGCTGGTCAAGAATTTTCAGTGTTCGTCGTAATCCATAATCCTTTTGAAGTTCCATTAGTTCTCTATTCAGTTGAAACACAAATTCCTGTTGAAATTGTTGATATTGTTGAAAAACAACGCCGCCGAACAGCTTTGTTATCTAATGATCCTTCTCTAAAACGCAGAAAGAATAATTTTTTGGGTGATTTTTTCCGTTCAACAGTAGATCAATTGAGACTTGACTGGAAGTTGGCGAGTGAGCCTGATAACAGAATTGCTCAAGCTGTTTCCGCTACTGAGATTGACAGAAATAGAAAGCCGATTGATCTCAACGTCACTATGCAGATAGAAAATTTCCAAGGAGGTAGTGCAACGGGGGCACTCATCGAACGTTACCAAACTTTAGATATTATGATAGACAGTGCCTCGCCTAAGCATATAGACAGTATTCTTTGGCGATTTGAAGCCTTCAAACGCGGTGTAGTCCCTATAGTTTTGCAGCCTGGAAATTCAGTTGTAAAGCAGTTCATCTTTCGGACTAGATCTTGGTTGTTTTTCACACCACTTGCTCACACTCTGCAAATTCAGGTTTATTACTCAGTAGATAATCGTGACCATTCCTATACAATTCCTTTTGATCTAACAATACAAGCAGAGATTCGGGCTGTAATGATAGGAGCAATCGTTGGTAGTGCTGTTGGAGGTATGGCTAGACTATTGAGTGATATAAAATCTAATCAAAACTTAGGGAGTCCAAGTGCAGGAATTCTAAGTATACTTCTAGCAGTAATTCTAAGCGCGATCACTGTAGTTTCGTTTGCAAGAAAGAGCGGAACTCAACAAATTGTTTCTGTTGAAGATTTTTGGGGTGGATTGTTTCTCGGTTTTCTAATAGGATTTTTGGGACAAGAATTTGCCTTAAATCTCATTACTCCAAAAGTAGGTAGCCCTGCACCTTCTTAACCATAATCTGTTGGTATCCGGTGCAGGCTAACACTGCGTTGGAGCGGACAGCCGAGAAGATATTGGTGTTAATCTAATCTGTCTGCTGCCGCTCAACTGTGCCGTTAGCTGGCTTCGCAAACAGTTCTTGCGCGGGTTCTTACGGATGAGTAGTTTATCTAGAAAAGCATAGTAAAAGTTCAGTAGATAGAGTTGCTGAAATTTTCTACCGTCGCTTATCTTAGTCATCAGTACTGAAAAATTGAGATTAAAAGTGGCAGCAAATATTACCTTTATTGAACAAAATGCCCCGATAGATGAGTATGGTCGTGCCCTTTATGCGGTTTCTCGATCAATTCTGAGAGCATTGATCGATTCCATATCTGATGAAGATTTGACAGACTTAAACACTCCGCTGGCTGATGTTAGGATGAGACAATTAGCCAAAATAGCAAGGCTTGAGCGCGATAAGGGGATGAGGGGTGATGGGTTCGAGTGGGCAGTTCACGAAGCCATTCTTGGAAAGGAGCCGAGCGTATTAAACCCACTTAGTCAAGCACTGAGACGTGCATCGAAATACGTAAAAGACAGTGAACCAACATCTTTGTTGTTTGGTCAAGAGCGTGCAAAGTACCTGGGATTTCTTGAGGCTGTTGTAGACGAAGCGGGTACAGATTCATATCTTCTGCCTCAAGGAAAAGGAAAACCCTTCAGATTTGGACCCTGGGTTGCAGTTGCGGCACAAGGACATACAGCAGAGCATTTGCTCAATGAACGAATTAAGAAAATATGGAAAACTGATTTATTTCTCTCCACTATCGACGATCAAAGACATTTTGCTGCGACAATAAAATCAAATTATGTTCAATTAGAGGGCGGGCAAGGTTTACGGATAGGAATCGTCCCAGAATCTACTAGCCCACAGAATAAAACTGGAGTTGCATTTAGCCAAAGGCATGGGTTATGGGTTGTAACACTAGCTGATCCTAATGGTTTTATGGGGCTATTTAACGATGCATACCACGCAGTAGCTAGGGCGATATGCACTCTTGGTAAACAGGAGCCGCCACCATATTTTATTAAGCCAAGTGCAAAAGCTCAAAAGGTTCAGGAACAGTTAGAAAAATATCCAGATGCAAAGGCTATTGATATTGAAGATGCATTGAATGAAGCAGCACAGCAAGACCTAGTTGCCAGTTCACATAAACTTGTGAGTGTCAATGCGCCGGATTGGCTTCATATCAAAGCAATGGCACCAAAAATAATTTCTCCCAAGCCAAAATTTATTAAATTGGATTAAGGCTCACAAGGATTAGCTACGTCACCAGTGAAAGCTGATCGGTCTGTAGAGTTGAACTGTGAGAAATTGTGCCTACTTCAGCCTTTACTTATCCTATGCAAATTACCCTGAACCTGGATGAATCTCTCCTCAATGAGGCTTTTCAACTTACCAACCTTACGACTCAAGAAGAGTTGGTAAATCTTGCTTTGACAGAATTTGTGCGATCGCGCCGCAAGAAAAACCTTCTGGATCTCGCGGGGCAAATCCAATTTACCGAGGATTTTGATTATAAGGCTTTGCGCGAGACTCGTCATGCTGCTGATTGATACGTCTGTTTGGATCAGCGTCTTTCGCGATCGCAGTGGTCAAACTCGCCAGCAACTTGAAACCCTGATTGCCAATCGAGAAGTTTTACTCACTCGATTTACTCAGCTTGAACTGCTCCAAGGCAGCTTGAATGAGCAAGAATGGGATCTCCTTTCCACTTACCTCGAAACACAAGATTACGCTGAGCTTACAAATCAGTCTTGGCAAGCAGCAGCCCGTATCTACTTTGACCTACGCCGCCAAGGACTTACTGTTCGCAGTCCAATCGATTGCTGCATTGCTCAAGCAGCACTGGAAAACAATTTGATTCTGATTCACAATGATCGTGACTTTGAAGCCATTGCCCAGGTGCGCCCTCTTCAAAACCTTCGTTTTCAGCCTTAGATCCTCTAATCGTACTTAAAGGTTATCGGTGAGATAAGCCAGCTAACAAGTCGTTGGAGCCGACCGCCGAGAGGTTATCGGTGAGTTTCAGAGGTCATCTGCGGCGGCTCACCTTGGTCGTTATGCCGCCAGTTTTGGTGAGGCGTGTTTTTGAGCAGATCTGTTAGCATTTGAAATTAAGCGTAAGCTCGTTTGCGATGTGGTCAAGGATCAGTAGCAGAGGATAGCAATATGGCGCTGATTTCAGTCGATGAAGCCAATGAATATTTAACTGAGTGTATATTGTGCAACCAAAGACTCTCAGACCCGATTTACGCTATGTCTGCTTTTGAAGAGCCGTGGGGTTATAGTGATGCAGCAATGCACTGGGATTGTTTTGCAAGCTGGGAGCTCCGACAAGAATTTGCCAATTTGTACTTTCAAGAACAGGTTGACTGGTTTAACGGGAACTCGTATTGGAAAATTTTGAAAAGAACAGAAGATATTTGTGTTGCATATGGGAAAGCCGCTAAACAAGTAGAAGTGATTTTACGCCAATCTGGAAGCAGTTTCCGAGTGAGCAAAGAAAAATGGGATAAATGGCTTGAAAATGAATGGATGGCAAACCCTAATCATGAAATAGAACGAGCTGCATTAAAACAGAGTTTATCTCTTCTCAAAACTGTAAAGATTTAGAGCAGAGTAAGCATCGTATAGTCTCTAAGGTGAGCCATGAATGCACAACTGATGATCCAACCCTCCTCTTTTATTGATGCTGGCATTCAAATCCAGCCAGTTCGAGGACTTTTCTTATTCAAATTTAGCGAAGACTTACAAGAGCGACTAGAGAGCCTGAACGGGAAACAGCGAGAGTCACAGTTATCATCCGATGAAGCAGTAGAACTGACTGGAATTTTGGAACTCGATCGAATTTTCACACTGCTTAACGCAAAAATTATTGCTGAGTCTGCGTAGGTATGGCGATTGCAAAAGAGATTCGGCAGCAGGTTCGAGAGCGGGCTAAGTATCTGTGTGAATACTGCCATTCCTCGGAAGAAGCCAGTGCAGCACGGTTTGAAATTGATCACATCCAACCGCAATCGCGTGGAGGGGCAGATACATTTGAAAATTTAGCTTTGGCTTGTCAGCGATGTAATAGCTACCGTTACAACTTCACAGAAGGAACTGACCCAGAATCTCAAGTTTCTACTCAGTTGTTTAACCCACGACTGCATCAGTGGAATGAGCATTTTGTTTGGGAGAAAGGCGGTCTAGTAATTCGAGGTAAAACTTCAATTGGGCGTGCAACGTGCGATCGCTTAGATTTGAATGACCAAAATCATAATGAGGGGGCGATTGTCAAAGCCCGTCGTTTGTGGATTCAAGGTGGTTGGCACCCACCATCCAATGATGCTATTGAGTCTTAACTCAGAGAAAAGGGCGGTTGCAGCGGCATAACACTGCGTTGGTGCGGACGGTACAGAGGTTATCGGTGGGTGTTCGAGGTTATCTGCTACCGCACAACTTCACCGTTAGACCGCAAGGCTATCGGTGGGGACGCAGCCTGAAGCTTATCTGTTTCGGGATATTCGCCCGGCAAGGTGGGAACAGCATCGGCAAACTCATGTTCTAGGAGTTGATTGATTAAAATGAAAATTCTCAAAGGTTGTTTGATGGCAATTGGTGGATTTGCCGTTGTTGCTTTTGTTATTTTTATCGCTCTTCTACTTCTTCCCTCCTCTAACAAATCTAATGTAGGAGATTCCAGCACAGTTTCATCTCCATCTCCTGTGTCTCCGCAGTCAGATGGTAGTACGCAGGCTAACAATACACCCGATGTCGAAGCTCAGAAGAGGAATACTATTGCTGAGGCAACTGCTGAATACTGGAAAAGCTGGAAAAGCTTTCGAGAAAGCTTTGAGGTAAATGCTAAGCCACTTATTAGTGAGAACACTGTTCAAAACTCAACGACTCTATCGTCTTTGAATGAAGAAACTGCAAAACAGCTAAAATCACTTTCTGCTGTAAATGTTGACCCGGAATTGATAGAAGTAGCTGCAAGTGCTATCCAACTGTATAGCAGCCGAGCGAGACTTTTACAAGAACAGGCAAACATATTGTCTGAGTGGAATGCATTTGTGAAAGCAAGTAAATCAGATGAGGTGACGGGAGCAGCAGTACTTGTCTTTATTATTTAACGAAAAGGATAGACTTGCTATTCCTAAAGCTTTAGCAGAGAAATCAAATCAAATTAAGAATGAATGGAGTAGTAATTCAGCAAGTCTTGAGCAGATTGACCAAAATCTCCAAGCTCTTATATCTCAAAGAGATGCCGTAAAAATTAAGCTTGAGTCTAGATACGGGGTTGCTCTTGAATAATAAGTTAGGACAGTCAATGATCGTCTATAGGTTGGGTTGATGCGGGAAGCCCAGTATCACTTTCCTCTTGGCGACACTGAGGAGCGAGGCGATTACACTTAAGCCTGTGACTGTGGACGAGATCGCTCAGTTAAAATAAGAGGGTAACCATTTCCTTTTACCAACCATCAGACGAGGAAATTCTCAAATGCCATTAGGTGAACTTATCTCACAAATTCAGGAACTTCCAAAAATTGACAAGCTTCGGCTGATGCAGTTTCTGGCAACAGAACTGGTCAAGGAAGAAGATGCAAACTTCTTTGTTGCGAACCAAGAGTATCCGATTTGGTCGCCCTACAATTGCTCTGAGGCTGCTAATGTCCTGATGGACCTTCTGGCGACAAAGCAGCAAGAGAAGAATGGTTGACACTCAAAAATTTCCCTACAAAATCATTGACAGCAGCCTTGGCATGGTTGATCGAATGCCATACCTGCCTCTCACGCTCAGCCTTGATGATCAAGCCTTAAATACTGAGGGTTTACTGGATACAGGCGCAAGCGTTAATGTTTTGCCCTATGAGTTGGGGATACAACTGGGTTTGATTTGGGAAAATGAGACACTCTCAGTTGTGTTGGCAGGAAACTTGGCTCGATTTGAAGCTCGTGCAGTCGTTGTTGATGCTCAAGTCAGTTCATTTCCGAGGGTGAATCTAGCATTTGCGTGGACACGAGCAACCGATGTGCCTTTGATTTTAGGACAGGCTAATTTCTTCTTCGAGTTTGAGGTCTGTTTCTTTCGTGCGCGTTCTGAATTTGAAATTAGCCCCAAGCAAAGTAGCTAGCAGTAAAGATGGAATCCCAGAAATCAACCAGTGAGACCCGGTCTAACAACCCCCTTGCAGCGGACGGAATGAAGATCTGGGTGGTGCTGCAAAAGTTAATAGCCGCCGCTGAAGGGGAACGTTAGCTGGCTTCGTTTTGGGACTGAGACGGTACAGCGAGGTTATCGGCTAGAAGTGAATGTTAAAGTTGACTCAGAAACATTAGGAGAGCGATCGCTGTGGCTTCTATCACAATTGATCTTTCAGACAGCCAATTCCAAAAGCTACAGAATTTAGCAAGAGTGCATGGCGTTGCGACTGAAGTGCTTTTGAAGGCAAGCCTAGAGGATTGGCTAAATCTACAAAAAGGCGATTTTGTTAATGCATCTGATTATGTGTTAGCAAAAAACGCTGAATTATATCGGCGTTTGGCATGATTCGCTACTTGGCACTAATTGAGGTATTAGAGCTACATCGCAAAATCCTTGAACAATCCGGTGGGGCGTTGGGTATCCGCGATATGGGTCTGTTGGAATCAGCGATCGCCCAACCTCAAATGACGTTTGGCGGAGAAGATCTGTACCCAAGTTTGCTGGAGAAAGCAGCAGCATTAGGGTTTTCGATCATCATGAATCATCCATTTGTGGATGGAAACAAACGTACAGGTCATGCTGCGACAGAAACCTTTCTTGTTCTGAATGGAATGGAAATTAATGCTTCTGTAGATGAGCAAGAGCATGTAGTGTTGGCGATTATATCGGGTGAGCTAGGACGCGAGGCATTTGTAGATTGGTTGCAACGGAACACAATCACTAGCTAACAAGTCGTTGGGGCGGCGAACCAAGTCATTTCTGCTTCGTTTCCATAATATTGATCACCGCTCAACTTGGTCGTTAGACCACGAATCTTTGGAGAGGGCAGTGGAAAATTGTTTGTGAGTTGCGGTGTTCGAGTCACAAACAATCTCTAAAACTGATGCTTTAGCTAGCTAGCGATCTTCTATGGAAAATGGTTTGAGTATAGTGATGATTGACTAAATATGAGGAGTTGCTATGAGTACAGCTTTTTCACGTCCAGAACTTCAAGCAATTGTCAAGTATCACAGGTTACTTTTGTGGTCTATCCTCGCCGCTATCATTGCTAATCTTTCTCGTCTTTCTTTAGGAAATCAACCGATAGGGTTACTCATATACTTTTTGGCAGCTGCATTTCAGATGTTTGCCCTGTACAAGCTGGGGAGAACTCTCAAGCTCTCAATTGTATGGATGATATTGCTTATTGTTGGTTTATTTGTACCACTTATCGGTCTTTTGATACTGCTCTTTATGCATGATAAAGCGATGAAAACAATGAAATCTTCTGGCGTCAAAGTAGGATTTATGGGTGCTGACCCAAACTCTATCTAATATTATGCTATTGCGGTCTGACAATTGCGGTACAGCGGATTGAAGGAAACTGCTGGTGCTGAGTTGAAAGTTACTACAACCGCTGACCGCAACCGTTAGGTTGCATAGTAACCACATTTGGAAGAAACAAAATGGAATACGCTATTGGAGTCGCCGCTGCAATCGCAGTTGGATTGTTCGCCAGCGTGATTGGTTTTGACAAGGAGCGCAGCTTCTACCCAGTCGTGCTGATAGTCATTGCCATCTTATACCTCCTATTTGCGGCGATCGCTGGCTCCCCAGAGTCCCTTGTAGCGGAATCCATTCCTGCACTCCTGTTTGTGGTGACAGCTACGCTTGGGTTCCGGAAGACTCCCTGGCTCGTGGTCGTCGGCTTAGCGCTTCACGGTGTCTTTGATTTCATTCATCACGTCGTGATCACTAACCCAGGAGTTCCAATATGGTGGCCTGGTTTCTGTCTTACCTATGACATAACCGCCGCTGTCTACTTAGCCGCGCTAATTCTCGTTCGACGGTCATCGAATGCGACCTCACCCCTTGCTTAAGCACAGCATCAAATGGGCCAAAAAAATCAAGTGGGACGGGTGAATGCACTCAAGCGCCGAGGTCGAGGTTGTTTTCTCTGGCTACGGCTGGTTATTGTTTTCTTCCTTAGTTTAATTCTGTTAGGGGCGATTTACGAGTCGGTAGCAGAAGCCATTGATGTGCAGCTCTATCCGCCGTCTGGTCAAATGGTCAACGTGGGTGGTTATCAGTTGCACATACACTGCACGGGTACGGGTAGTCCGACTGTGGTGATCGATGCAGGCTGGGGTGATTGGTCTGCAAAATGGAGTTGGGTGCAACCGGAAGTGGCAAAGACCACGCAGGTCTGTACCTACGATCGAGCAGGCATGGGCTATAGCGAGGCTCGCTCTCTACCGCGAAACGCCAAGCAATTTGCTAAAGAATTGCATACCTTGCTGCATCAAGCCAATATTCCGGTTCCTTATGTGTTGGTCGGGCACTCACTGGGTGGTTTATCCGTGCGCGTGTTTGCTCACGACTATGCGGCAGAAGTTGCGGGGGTCGTGCTGATCGAGTCAATGAGTCCTGCACAATTTTCGCAATCTCCTACGGATAAAAAGCCTCAGCACACCTTGCAACCTCGCGGTTTTTCGATTCCCTTTGCATTGGCGCGTATCGGATTAGTTCGTTTGTTGGCTGAACCGCTCGGTTTAAAGCCAGCTTTGCTGCCGGGGGTACAAAAAGCCTTTACAGCTTTCTCGGTGACCCCCCGATCGGTTCAAGCGTGGGCAGACGAAGGCTCGGGTATGCCAGAGAGTGGAGTTCAGGCACGAGCCGTGAAGAGCTTCGGTGCTTTGCCCCTGATCGTGCTGTCGCGTGGGCTGGATCTGGATTCGGACTGGCAGGCGATGCAGTCCGAGTTGCTGCAATTGTCATCCAATCGTCAACAACTGATTGCTGAGAAGAGTGGTCACAACCTCGAAATTGACCAACCGGAGGCTGCGATCGCCGCGATCGTGAAGATGGTAAAACAACTTCGTTAACGAAATGACAGGCAAATTTCCTCAAGCTAACAACCGCAAGGCACCGGGGTTTTGAAATAGGCGTTTCTAGTAGAGGTTATCTAAGTCTGGTGATTGAGAGCATTAGGTTTCGCAAACTTATTTGATGGAAGATAGTGGCGAACTACACTAAAGCTATCTTTGAGGAGCATTCATGAAAGCGATCGTATGTACAGAGTACGGATCACCTGAGGTGATGCAGGTAAAGGAGGTGGAGAAACCTGCTCCTAAGGAAAACGAAGTCCTGATTAGAACCTATGCAACAACAGTATCGTCAGGAGACATCCGCATCCGAAAAGCTGACCCATTCCCCGTGAGATTTTTCTATGGTTTTATAAGACCCAAAAACAACACCATACTAGGGTCGGAGCTAGCCGGAGAAATTGAAGCAGTTGGTAGAAATGTAAAACAATTCAAAGCAGGTGACTCAGTATTTGCGAGTACAGGCACCCGTCTTGGTGCGAATGCCGAGTACATCTGTCTGCCTGAAGCAGGAGCGGTTGCGATAAAGCCTCTCAATATGACCTACGAGCAAGCCGCCACCGTTCCTTTTGGGATCACCTCATTGATTTTCCTAAGAGACAAGGGAAATATTCAGCCTGGACAAAACGTTTTGATCTATGGGGCTTCTGGAGCGTTGGGTACGGCTGCTGTGCAACTTGCCAAGTATTTTGGGACAGAAGTTACCGGAGTTTGCAGTACGGCAAATTTGGACTTAGTGAAATCTCTGGGAGCTGACGAGGTTATCGATTATACCAAAGAGGACTTTACCAAGAGCGGCAAGACCTACGATATTGTGTTTGACACGGTAGGCAAAAGTCCGTTTTCAGGTTGTCTCAGATCCTTAAAGCCAAGCGGAATCTATCTCAGGGCTGTCCATATGGAGCTGTCCTCGATCCTTCAAGGGCTATGGGCTTCCCTCACAAGCAGCAAGAAAGTAATGGGTGGGGTGGCAGTTGGGGGTAAAGAAGACTTAATTTTCCTTAAAGAGTTAATTGAGGCAGGAAAGATGAAATCCATAATCGATCGGCATTATCGTTTGGAACAGCCTGCCGAGGCTCATAGGTATGTTGAACAAGGACACAAAAAGGGAAGTGTGGTCATCACTGTGGAGCACAACAACAAAACCTAGCAATCGCGCTGCACCCGGAACATTCTAATATGGTCGATTGAGTTGCAAGGGTTATCTGCGTCCGGTGAGTGCGACCGTTGGGCTGCAAGCCTCTTGAAGGGTAGGGATGTACGAAAAAAAACGTGGCATCTCAGAAATTAACGGATTTGGAGCGGCAGTCATAGGCTGGAAACTCTGATATACCGATCGATTTTTACCGTAGTACGAACATCCCGCGCAAAATTTTGTACACTTCTCCTGACTCCCTTAACTGATAATTTATGCGCGTCGCTGTTTTCAGTACAAAGTCCTACGATCGCCAATTTCTTGATGCTGCCAATGCCGATCATGCCCACGATCTGGTCTATTTTGAGCCAAAGCTCGATCGCACCACTGCACCTCTAGCAGAGGGGTTTCCGGCAGTTTGTTTGTTTATCAATGATGCACCCGACGTGGCAGCCCTGGAGATCTTGGCATCTGGGGGAACGCGGCTGCTGGCACTGCGATCGGCAGGATTCAATCATGTAGATCTCAAGGCGGCGGCACGGTTGGGCATTCGAGTGATGCGGGTGCCTGCCTATTCTCCCTATGCTGTGGCGGAACATGCAGTTGCGCTGATTTTGATGCTCAACCGCAAGCTGTACCGAGCTTACAACCGGGTACGAGATGACAACTTCTCTCTGGAAGGGTTATTAGGCTTTGATTTGCATGGCAGAACGGTGGGGGTCGTCGGCACGGGCAAAATTGGCATGGTGTTTGCCCAAATTATGCACGGCTTTGGCTGTCAGTTGTTGGGCTACGATGCCTATCCCAATCCTCAATTTGAGGAGATCGGGGCAGCGCGGTATGTGCAGTTGCCTGAGTTGATTGAGAATGCCGATATCATCTCACTGCACTGTCCTTTGCTGCCTGCGACCTATCACCTGATCGATGCAGAGGCGATCGACCACATGAAGCCTAATACCATGTTGATCAACACCAGCCGCGGGGGACTAATCGATACCAAAGCCGCGATCGCAGGCATCAAGTCTGGCAAAATTGGCTATCTCGGTTTGGATGTATATGAGCAAGAGGAAAATCTTTTCTTTGAAGATTTATCAGATACGGTGATTCAGGATGACGACTATCAGCTCCTGCAATCCTTTCCCAATGTCGTGCTGACTGCGCATCAGGCATTTTTCACCCGCGATGCGTTGAAAAATATTGCTGAAACCACCCTCAAAAACATCACCGATTTTGAACAGGCGCGTCCGTCCCCCAATGAGGTTAAGCTACAGGAGATTGTTGTGGCGAAGACCCCATCCTAGGAAAGTTTTTTGATGAATATTCGTACCGTTGCAACCACTCCCTTTGCCGACCAGAAACCCGGTACTTCTGGGCTACGTAAAAAGGTTCCGGTTTTTCAACAACCCCATTACCTGGAAAATTTTGTTCAGTCAATTTTTGACAGTTTAGAAGGCTACCAGGGCGAGACCTTGGTCGTTGGTGGAGACGGACGCTACTATAACCGACAGGCGATCCAAATCATTTTGAAAATGGCGGCTGCCAATGGATTTGGACGGGTGCTGGTGGGTCAGGGTGGCATTTTATCCACACCCGCTGCTTCCTGTGTGATCCGCAAAAATCAAGCTTTTGGCGGAATTGTTTTGTCTGCCAGCCATAACCCTGGTGGACCCAACGAAGATTTTGGCATCAAGTACAACATCAGCAATGGGGGACCCGCTCCCGAAAAGGTAACAGAAGCCATCTTTGCCCGCAGTAAGAAGATCGATCAATATCGCATCCTGGAAGCAGCGGATGTGGATTTAGATCAGTTGGGCAGTGCCAAACTTGGTGATTTGACCGTCGAAGTGATTGACGCGGTTGCAGATTATGCCGGGCTGATGGAGTCCCTCTTCGATTTCGATCGCATTCACCAACTCCTGGTGGGTGGGCAGTTCCGCATGTGCATCGACTCCATGCACGCGGTCACTGGCCCTTACGCCCGCGCCATTTTTGAACAGCGCCTGGGTGCCCCTACTGGCACCGTTCTCAACGGCATTCCCCTCGAAGATTTTGGCGGCGGACACCCCGATCCCAACCTGGTCTATGCCCATGATCTGGTGCAAATTTTGTTTGGGAGCAATGCTCCCGACTTTGGTGCCGCTTCCGATGGCGATGGCGATCGCAACATGATTTTGGGCAGCAAGTTTTTTGTCACACCCAGCGATAGTCTGGCTGTGCTTGCCGCCAACGCCAAGCTAGTGCCCGGTTATAAAGCGGGTTTAGCTGGAATTGCCCGATCGATGCCCACCAGCCAGGCTGCCGATCGGGTTGCTGCCAAACTCGGCATCGACTGTTACGAAACTCCCACCGGCTGGAAGTTTTTCGGCAATCTCTTAGATGCAGGCAAAGCCACCCTCTGCGGCGAAGAAAGCTTTGGCACAGGGTCCGATCATGTGCGCGAAAAAGATGGACTGTGGGCAGTGTTGTTCTGGCTCAACATCCTGGCAGTGCGGCAAGAATCGGTGAAGCAGATTGTGCAAGAACACTGGCAACAGTATGGGCGCAATGTCTACTCACGTCACGACTACGAAGCCGTTGATTCCGATCGGGCGGCAACGCTGATCAAACAAGTCAACAACCAGATGCCTACTCTACCCGGCAAAAAGTTTGGTGCCTACGAAGTCGAATATTGCGACGACTTCAGCTATACCGATCCCGTTGATGGCAGCATCAGCAAAAACCAAGGTATCCGCGTTGGCTTCACCGATGGCTCGCGGATTGTGTTTCGCCTCTCTGGCACCGGCACCCAAGGCGCAACCCTGCGGCTCTACCTGGAAAGCTACGAACCTAATGTTGCCAAACATGGACTCGATCCCCAGGATGCATTGGCAGATTTAATTACGATCGCTGATGAAATCGCTCAAATTCGTGAGAGCACGGGCATGGATCGACCGACGGTGATTACTTGATGGGAAAAAAGTTTAGGAGTCGGGAGTCAGGAGTCAGGAGTTGTCAATTATTCTCCCTCCTGTCTCCTGAATTCTCTCTCCTCCCTTTACTTCCCAATGCAAAACCGACTAAAAATCTGACCCAACACCGATTCCGTCACATCTTCGCCCAAAATTTCACTGAGCGCCTGAATTGCCGATCGTAAATCGATCGTCCAGAAATCTAAGGGCAAGCGATCGGCGATCGTCGTCTGCACCTGTTGCAACGCCGCCTGCGCTTGAATCAGCACTGCCGCCTGCCGTTGATTAATCGCCATCTCCAAATTTGCCGCCTGTAAATTATCTGCTCGCACAAGCTTCAAAATCGCCTTTTCCAGTGCCTCAATGCCTTGATTCAACGCCGCCGCCGTTTCAACCCAAAGGAGTTTGGATTTTGGATTGGGAGAATTTGGCTTGCCAGCAAATGAAGAATTCAGAAGCCAGGATTCAGAAGAATTTTGCAATTTTGCCTCCTGCCCCCTACTTCCTACCTCCTGCCTCTTGCTTTCCGACTCCCGACTCCCGACTCCCGACTCCTGACTCCCAACTCCCCTTTCCACCAAATCCACCTTATTCACCACCAAAATCAACGGACGATCCTGCACCTGCTCATAAATTGCCTGATCATCTGTCGTCCAACCAGCGGTGGCATCGATCGTCAACAACACCAAATCAGCTTGTTGAGCCGCGAGGCACGATCGGGCTACGCCAATTTTTTCCACTTGATCATCGGTCGCACGAATGCCTGCAGTATCGAGCACTTGAATCGGAATGCCTCCTACCACTAGATTGGATTCCACCACATCGCGAGTAGTGCCAGGCAAATCGGTGACAATTGCCCGATCGCTGCGGCTCCAGGCATTGAGCAAGCTGGATTTGCCCACATTGGGACGACCAACGATCGCCACTTTCAAACCTGTTCGCAACAGTTCACCCCGATCCGCTGTTGCCAAGATCTGGGTCACTTCTGCTAAGACTTGTGCCAACCGTGCCTGAATGTCCGCCTCATCCAGAGGGGGCAGATCTTCTTCAAAATCAATCCGAGCTTCCACTTCTGCCAGAATATCCAGACAAGTTGCCCGCAGGTAGCGAATGGGGGATGCCAGTCTACCCTGTAACCCTGCCAGCGCCAATTGGGCTGCCTGGGGCGATCGAGCACCCACCAGATCGGCAATACTCTCCGCCTGGGTCAGATCCAACCGTCCATTCAAAAAAGCCCGTAGAGTAAACTCGCCTGGCTGTGCCAGTTTTGCGCCTTGTTCTAGACAAAGTTGCAAAACTTGTTGCACCGCCATCATGCCGCCATGACAATGAAACTCCACTACGTCCTCGCGGGTATACGATCGGGGCGCCATCATGATTAGCAACAAGGCTTCATCCACCACCTGATGGGTTTGGGGATGCCGCACATAACCGTAGAGAATGCGGTGGCTCTCCCATACTTGCTTACCGGGTGCGTGAAACAGGCTGCGGGCAATTGTCTGCGCGTCTGCCCCCGATATTCGTACAATGCCCACGCTGCCTTGTTGTGGCACAATGGCGGTGGCGATCGCTGCGATCGTGCAATCTGACATGGTATCCGATTTTAGTTTTTATGATGAAATTTTGAAGGTTTTCGGTCATCGAATTCCTTTCAATTTAAAGTTAGCAACTGAATTCTTAGCACCGGCAACCATTCATGCCATAATCGAGCAGATTGGGCACCGCAACTACCATGATTGGGCAACTTCTAGCTGATCGCTATCGAATCATTGAAGTTAAAGCCTCTAATATTTTTGGTGAGACGTATGTTGCGTCAGACACCTATCGATCGGGTTATCCCTATTGCATTATTAGACGGTTACATTCTCCTGGAGAAGCACTTAGAACTCCCCAGGTACTGAAGCTATTGATGCGAAAAAGGGTAGAAATCCGCAGAAAGCTGGGCAGAAGCGACCATGTCCCCGAAGTTTTAGATTTTTTTGAAGAAAATCAAGAATTCTACCAAGTTGAAGAACTGATTCGAGGTAACTCGCTGAGCCGAGAGCTGTTATCGGGACGATCAATCCCGGAAGAGCAAGCCATTCATTTGCTCCAAGCAATGCTGGAATTGCTTGTTTTTATCCACGGGCATGGGGTTTTACATCAAGATATCCAACCTCGCAATGTACTGCGTCGGGTGCCCGATAGCAAGCTCATGCTGATCAACTTTCCATTGGTTAGTACCATCAATACTCCCGACCTTCATTCCAAGTGGCAGTCCCATTTAGATACGGTGCCTGAAGTAACGGTTTATAAAGCACCCGAACAACTTCAGGGTAAGCCATTACCAGGAAGCGATGTTTATGCAGTAGGCATCATTGCCATTCAAGCGCTCACCGGGTTAACTGCTAACCTGATTGCTGAAATGCGCCAGGCAACTGAAACCGGAGAAATTCCTTGGCGGCAAAAGGTGCAGGTCAATCGCCGCTTGGCAGAAGTACTCGATCGCATGGTCAATCCTGACTCCAAGTTGCGCTATCAAACAGCGGCAGAAGCCCTAAACCATGTCCGCCAAATTGGCGGCACTACTGTCGAAACGCCTGCTTTCTCTGTCGAATTTGCGCCTACTCCACCACCCTTACCTCCAGTCAACGTGCCACCGGTTCCGCCGCCACCCACGCCTACAAAACTACCAATTGCTAGCAATACGGATACACATCAGCCAGGAACTTCTAACAAGTTAGTGGTGGCGGATAGCTTCTCACAGCAGCTGAGTCGCCCACCTAAGGGAGAAGCTCCAACAGTCCAGGTGGCCGCCAAACTAGAAGAAAAGCGATCGCTGGTAACACCATCCAGGCGATTACCGCTCTTGTTAGGAGGGGCTGCGATTTTGATGTTGGGATTGGCATTGGTGGTTGCCAATCGGGGGATACTCGCTCAATTTGCCGTCAAGCAAGCGCGTGAGTTGAACCAACGCAAGAACTACCAAGGGGCGATCGTCGCTGCATCGCACGCGCTTCAGACAGACGATAAAAATAGTGAAGCCTTTTATAATCGCGGCTTTGCTTACTATCAGCTCAATCAACAACAGCAAGCATTAACCGATCTGACGCGCGCCATTCAGCTCGATCCCAGCAATGCCAAAGCTTACTATTATCGGGGTAATGTCCGTTTTAGTTTAGGGGATGACCAGGGAGCACTCGGTGATTTGGATCAAGCTATTAAACTCGATCCGACTGCGTCAGATATGTATCTCAATCGGGGCACGGTTAAGGCAGGGCTAGGGGATGAAAAGGCGGCATTAGCCGATTATGACCAGGCAATTCAGCTTGATCCGAGCCAGGCTCCTGCTTATATGAACCGTTGCCTGACCCGTTCTAACCTTGATGATCAAGACAGGGCAATTCAAGATTGCACCACTGCCATTCAACTCAATCCCAACTACGCCTTTGCCTACCAAAATCGTGGCTTGGTCTATCGCCGCCTGGGAAATGTGCAGAAGGCGATCGATGATCTGAATGTCGCGATCCGCTTGCTACCTCGCGATCCAGATCCCTATTACAATCGCGGTTTAGCACGCAATGATCTGGGCGATCATCGAGGCGCGATCGAAGACTTTGGAACCGCAATCCGGCTCAAACCCGATCACACGCTGGTTTATTACGATCGTGCCCTAGCTCGGTTAGCTTTGGGCGATCGTCCCGGGGCGATCGCGGATTTTGAGCAGTCTGCCAAGCTGTGTCTCGACCAGGGCAGAACCACCTGCTATAAAGACGCACAGTTTCAGCTCAAGAAGTTACAAGCTTCAGGCGAGTCTTCGGCAAAGACTGAGTAGGGAAAAGCACGAGGAGAAGGGACACAGGGAAGTAGGGATGCGGAGACGCAGGATTCGACGTAACTTTTTTGTTCTCCGGTCTCCCCATCCTTTCCCCCAGTTTGCCTAAAACGTTACGATTTCACCAATCGCACTGTTCAAACTCACTGCCTGATTTCTCACCGCACTCCAGGCAATATGATGCGCCTTCTCCGTTTCCCCATACCACTGCAAAGCTGAATTGAAAGCGACCCGATAGAAGTGTTGTGCAGCTTGCGACAAACAAGCACGGATATTATCGGGCAAATCTTGATTAGTTTGATAAGGCATTGCATTCATCTCCATCTTGATACGTGGGCTGGAGCGATCTTGATCTCAGAACACCCTTCCTTATAAAAAACAACATCTTCGAAATCCGTCCAACCTCCCTGAGTGAGATAATCAAATAGTATTTTTCGCCAGTTCCTGTGACCTTTACTGAGAGACTATTCTGCACCTGTGTCCGGGGATAGATTCTGGTCGAGCAACCAACTTAAGGAGATAAGCTTTGATCATCAGCAGCTTGAAAACAACAAAATCAGAAGAAATTTTTGCTGCCGCCCAGAAGCTCATGCCAGGAGGAGTGAGTTCTCCGGTGCGGGCGTTTAAATCCGTCGGAGGACAACCTATTGTATTCGATCGCGTCAAGGGTTCTCATGTGTGGGACGTGGATGGCAATCAGTACATTGATTACGTCGGCACTTGGGGACCCGCCATCTGCGGTCATGCCCATCCTGATGTGATCCACGCTCTGCATGAAGCGCTGGAAAAAGGCACCAGCTTTGGCGCGCCTTGCTATCTAGAAAACGTGCTGGCAGAAATGGTGATTGATGCCGTGCCCAGTATTGAGATGGTACGCTTTGTCAACTCGGGCACCGAAGCCTGCATGTCGGTGCTGCGTTTAATGCGTGCATTTACGGGACGAGAAAAGATTATCAAGTTTGAAGGATGCTATCACGGTCACGCTGATATGTTTCTGGTCAAGGCGGGCTCGGGAGTTGCTACCCTGGGCTTGCCCGACTCTCCCGGTGTACCTAAATCAACCACACTCAATACGCTGACGGCTCCGTTTAACGATCTAGAAGCAGTCCGAAAACTATTTGAGGAAAACCCCGATCAGGTTGCGGGTGTCATTCTAGAGCCAGTGGTAGGCAATGCCGGGTTCATTCCGCCGGATGCCGGATTTTTGCCAGGTCTGCGCGAGCTAACCCGTGAGTACGGGGCACTGCTGGTATTTGACGAAGTGATGACGGGTTTCCGCATTGCCTATGGCGGGGCACAAGAGAAGTTTGGTATCACACCAGATTTGACCACGTTGGGGAAAGTCATTGGTGGCGGTCTGCCTGTTGGTGCCTATGGCGGACGCAAAGAGATTATGCAAATGGTAGCTCCGGCAGGTCCGATGTATCAGGCAGGCACCCTATCGGGAAATCCCCTAGCCATGACCGCGGGGATTAAAACGCTGGAACTGTTGCGGCAAGCGGGAACTTATGAATACCTCGATCGCCTCACCAAAAAGTTGATTGATGGGCTGCTGCAAGCTGCGAAAGACCATGGACATGCCGTTTGTGGTGGACGTATCAGTGGCATGTTTGGCATGTTCTTCACCGAAGGACCTGTGCACAACTATGAAGAGGCGAAAGCTGCCGACCTAGCCAAATTTAGCCGTTTCCATCGGGGGATGTTGGAGAAGGGCGTATATCTAGCCCCCTCACAGTTTGAGGCTGGTTTCACTTCCTTGGCACATACGGAAGAAGATATTGAGCAAACGCTAGCCGCTGCAAACGAGGTGCTAGCAGCGATTTAGTGAGTGTCACTGGGACGTGAACCGGGAGCGCAAGGAGAAGAGCGTTGGAGGTTGACTCGGGACTATGCCAAGCGATGCTTCCTCCAGTTCTTTCAACTGACACTTTGCTTCTTGCTTCTCCAGTTTTAGAAAGTAGGGGGCAAAAATTGCTGTAATGACCGCTTAAAGTCCCTGTGTTACAGCGCTCCCGGTGCCTTGAAACATGAGATACGACAAGAAAAAGTTCACAATAAAAATTGCGAGCAAAGAGGTGACGACTGCCGCCGTTGTGGACTGACCGACTCCCTTCGCCCCACCGGTTGTGGTCAAGCCCCAACTGGAACCAATAATGGCAATTAAAGCACCAAACACAAACCCCTTAATTGGGGCACTACACAAATCCCAGAGTGAAAGAAAATTTCGGGCTGAGTTGAGGAAAACACTGTGCGAAATGCCATAGAGTCCGTTGGCAATAAACATGCCGCCTACCATACCTGTAATTAAGGAGAGCAATGTCAAAATGGGCAACATCAAACAACAGGCAATGACACGGGGAATGACAAGATAATCGATCGGGTCGGTCTTCAACATATACAGTGCGTCAATCTGCTCGGTTACCCGCATGGTGCCAATCTCAGCAGCAAAGGCAGAACCTACGCGACCTGCCAGAATCACGGCAGTCAAGACGGGGGCTAATTCACGTGCCAGCGATAATGCCAATACTCCGCCGACAGCGGTGCCTGCCCCTAGATTAATAAACTCGCGAGACACCTGGATGGTAAATACCATGCCGACAAAAGCTGCTGTAATCAGAGCAATAATCAAGGATTCGGGCCCCACAGCTGACATCTGTTCAACCGTATTACGACGGTTAATTTTGCCAGCTAGCAGGTGCACCATTACTTGTCCGCCCAGCAAGACTGCCGACAGTAACCGCTGTCCCCAGAGTCCTAAAGCAAAAGAAGGTGTGGATTCACTCAATTGGGTTGTGTTAAGCAACAACCTCTCAGAATACCTGATTCATCTTGAATGGCAACAGGATTGTGACACGATCGCTGAGATCAATTCATAGATCTTCAACAAGCTTTTTAATCAAAACTTAAGATTTCTGTCATCTCCGTTGTTCTCCTCAAAACGCCCCTATTGTAGATAGAGAGCAACCTTACGTCTTTCTAAGCAGCTGAGTTGTAAACAAAATCCTTTTTCTCTCTGACGGGTGCAATCAGTCCTGTCTATGCGGATACCGTTCGTTCTGCGCAAACAGCATATTTTTTTCATATGAGCAGTTCATCCGCCTTTCTTCGTTCGTTGCTATTGACCAGCTTTGTGAGCTTTGCGACTCCTGTCTTGCTAGTAGGAGGTGCAATCGTCACCCTCATGCTGGTCGGATGTCTCCCGCTTCTAGATTCCTTGAGTCAACTTTGTCTGGAACAGCTTCTCAAATTTTTGACCACTTTTGGGAGTGGCAGTGCCTTACAAGGTGTGCTCGTGATTGGTTGCACTTGTGCCCTGGTGGGCGCCCTATTTGATGCCTACGCTTTCTATCGATATCAAAACTTTCGGGGAGATTAATTGACGCAGCAGGTTAGAAGCCCTTTCCGAGAGCTATCCTGGGAAGAGTGCTAAATCGTATCTGCTTTGTATGAACCCGCTGATTCGTTTTGCTTTGCGTGTGACTGTTGCATCACGCACCTGCCTGCAAAGTTGGCTTAATCTTCTTTCTGTACCTGGTCAGCGCTGGCGATCGCTGGCAATTTTGACCTTCTGTTTTCTCCTATGGGGAGGAAGTTTCTTCGTCCCGGATGCCTGGGCAAAAACGGAAGGGGGCGAAGCCGTTCTGGCGAAATCGGAAAAGCAATCCATTCGCCCCTACCTTGATCGCGTTATCGATCGCGTCACCGAATTTCGTCTGGAAAATGGCATTAAGTTTATTGTGCTAGAGCGGCATCAAGCGCCTGTTGTGTCATTCCTCACCTATGCCGACGTTGGGGGAGTAGACGAACCCGATGGAAAAACTGGGGTTGCCCATTTTTTGGAACATCTTGCTTTTAAGGGCACCACTCGCATTGGAACCAAAGATTATACGGCGGAAAAGCCTTTGTTGAGCCGTTTAGACCAACTCGATCGCCAAATTCAGACGGCCAAGGCAACCGGTAAGCCAGAACAAGTGCAAAAGTTACAAGCTGAGTTTGCTCAGGTTCAGAAAAAAGCGGCTAGTTATGTCAAGCAAAATGACCTGGGGCGAATTGTGGAGCAGTCAGGCGGAGTCGGACTCAATGCGGCAACTTCTAACGACTCTACTCGCTATTTCTACAGTTTCCCCTCCAACAAGTTGGAATTGTGGATGTCGCTGGAGTCAGAGCGCTTTCTGGAACCTGTGTTTCGAGAATTCTTTGAAGAGCGGGATGTAATTACCGAAGAGCGTCGCTTGCGAACGGATAATTCCCCGATCGGAAAGATGATTGAAGTCTTTTTGGATAAAGCCTTTCAGAAGCATCCTTACCGTCGCCCAGTGATTGGCTACATGCAAGACATCCGCAATTTATCTCGTTCAGATGTCAAAGCATTCTTCGAGAAATATTATATTCCTAGTAAGTTAACGATCGCCGTTGTGGGTGATGTTGAGCCAGAAAATGTAAAGCGTCTGGCAAAGCTTTATTTCAGTCGTTATAAAGCTAAACCAACACCTCCAGCCGTGGCAATTGTTGAACCGCCTCAAACGGCTGAGCAAGAAGTGACGCTCAAACTACCTACCCAGCCCTGGTATTTGGAAGGCTATCATCGCCCAGCAATGAAACATCCTGACAATGCCATCTACACCTTAATTGGCAGCTTGCTCAGTGATGGCAGAACCTCTCGCCTGTATAAAGCCTTAGTCGAGCAGCAGCAGGTCGCTTTGACTGCGCAAGGGCTGAGTGGATTTCCAGGCGATAAGTATCCTAACTTGATGTTATTTTATGCACTCACTGCCCCTGGTCATAGCGTTGAGGACGTTTCCACGGCATTGCGAACCGAAATTGAACGGCTGAAAAATCAACCCGTTTCTGCCCAGGAATTGGATCGAGTAAAAACGCAAGCTGAAGCTGGACTCTTGCGAACGCTGGATTCCAACGAAGGAATGGCAGGTTTGTTAGTGGACTATGACGTAAAAACGGGTAGTTGGCGGAATCTCTTCAAGGAAGTGGAGACGATCGCCACGATTACCGCAGCCGACATTCAACGAGTCGCGCAGGCGACCTTTACGTCTCAAAATCGCACGGTGGGTAAACTGCTGTCTCAAGCAGGCGATCGCTAGTCTCTAGTCTGATTGCGATTTCTGGCTTTTCTGAACAACCGAATAACCTGCGATTCGGACAGCACCGCTTCCAAACCAAAATCCCTGGCGTTCTAATCCAGAACGCCAGGGATTCAGCTTTAGAGAAATCAAGCAGTGACCTTGCTGCTTTCTAGTCACAAATTAACCATTGAGCAGGACACAATCGCCCCATTGGACTACAGCCCCAATTGGTTGCCCCGGCGATATTGCATGTAAGCCGCAAAAAACAACCCTGCGAGAGTCACCGGGATCAGCCCCAGCACGATGCCTGAAAGAATCGGCTCTACCACCTGAAAACTCCTTATCGTCAATCAAATTTTGATATTCCAATATTTCTTTATAGTACTCGCTTCAGGTGCAAAGTACCAGCCAGCATCCCCGCAGGAATGCATCAGGAGTGCATTTACTGCTTGGTAAGGCAAAGCGGCTAATCCCAAAAAGCCCTTAGTCAAAGCCCTTAGTCACAGACGCACCATCATAGATTCACTTTAGACTTCAACCAAGGCTCTGATATAACGCTTCTGCGACCCGTTTCAGACGACGCAGTTGTGCCTGCATATCGTTTTGTGTCCAGGTTACAGCAAACCTATTGAACCCAAACCGCACGATTGGATTGGGAATTTCAAACTCAAAACGGTTAATCAGACAGGTGCCTTTTGCAGTTGGTTGGCATTCCCAGCGATCTCGCCCCTTAAAAAACCCCTTAAACTGCCAAACCACTAAACCAGGTTCGCGGGTCACCACTACGCTCCTTAACTTGGGCTGGAGCAGCGGCACCTGAATAATAAATAAACTTTCACTGCCTAATTCAGTAGACCACTGACCCACAGGCTCGCAACGCAATGCCGGATTTAACCAGCGATGCATCAGATCGCGATCGGTAATGCAACGCTCCACCGCCGTGGCACTGGCATTAATCTGAATCGATTGTTCAAAAACTTGAGGCGTAATCATCCCCACCCATACACAAAAAGAACACTCATCATACAGAAATCTCTATTGAATATGAATACTTTAGTCCGAAGCCATAGGTCAATAAATCAGCCATTCGTAACATCAAGATTCTGCTTCGGTGGATGAGTTAGATGGCATTTCACCTTCTGTTCTTTGGTCCGGACGAGCTTTCAGATCGATTTTGCTTCGGAGTTCTTGCTTAATGCGGCTGAGAATCGAGTTCTCATCCAAAGAAGTTAGAATGCGATCGATCAAGGCTTTGGGTCCATCCGGTCCCCAAGATGCCCCATTTGCCAAGTAGGCTTTGGTCACTTGCCCAATGCCGTAAGAAGAGACTCCCGCCACTCCCGCCTGAGTGATCGCAATCGAAAGATAGGGAGCCAGAGAAGCTCCACCTGTTGCCGGAACTGCCAATCCCAAAAGCCCCTTGAGAGAGCTGAGACCCAAATTTGCCAATAGCTCACTGGCGCTGATCCCACCCATAGTAAAAGCAATTTTTTGCAAAAGGCTCACAGCTCCCCGTTGAGTCATCGCCATACCATAAAGCCGTGAGAGGGCTAAAATCATCGCGACATCGATCGCAGCGCTGCTCAAAATATCCACAATGGTTAGCGGGTTGAGTGCGATCGCTACTGCTTTTGTAATTACCCCATTCCAGATAACCCGATTTGCACTTTGATCCCGGATTTCCATCTTCCGTTCAATCAGTTGCTCATTCACATCATCTGCATACAACATCGTATTCAGTGCAACTAGCGATTTCCCCTCTCGATGCAAAATTTCTAAAATCTTGAGTTTGAGTTCCTCGATTCGAGGTTCGCCCATGCTCAATTGCGCCGCAACTCTGCCATCAGGACGGCGTACAGCTTTGGCAATGAGCGGAGAAGCTGCCGCCATGACAATTTCATCCGGTGAAAGGATCTCCCGCAGCCGCTCATCCCGAATCTTTTCATAGATTGCCAGACGATCGGTATCGGGATACTGATCAATTTTGTTAAAAACCAACAAAATCGGTTTACTGGCTTGTCGCAGCGATGCCAGCGCTTCAAACTCTACCTTGGTCAGGTCACCTGCAATCACAAACAAAATCAAATCTGCTTGCTGGGCAACCTGCCGTGCTAGGGCTTCTCGTGCCTCTCCATTAACTTCATCAATTCCAGGCGTATCGATTAGCTCAATGCGAGAATCCCCTACACCAGGCAGGACAAGTCGGGTAATTTCTTGCTCACTGCCCTGCACAACTTCATGAGATAGACTCCAGCTAGCACTTTGGCGATCGCGAGTCACCCCATGCACAGGTCCCGTTTCAAAGACGGGTCTGCCCAGCAAAGCATTGAGCATTGAAGACTTGCCCCGCCCAACCATACCAAAGACTGCAATGTAAACGACCTGATCCTCCAAGCGGTCTAGCATTGACTCTAAAGCATGAATCTCAGATTCTAACCCCCGTCTTTCCTGAGGAGTTAAATCTAGATTGCCAATCAAATCCTGCAAGACGGTTTGCGCCCGCCTATAGTTTAGCTCTGCTTGAATTTCTTCAAAACTTAAAATCGTCTTATCCAGTTCCTGGTCTAGCTCGATTGGGTTGGAAGAGGTGGGAATAAAGTCGCCAGAATTTGCAGGTCGCTCAGGCATGGATTAGGGAAAATACTTAGTTATAGCGGCGCTTGCGTCGAGCCACAATTGCTTTACGCTTGCGCTTTTCAAGCGGGGTTTCAAAATGTCTATGAGAACGTAAGTCCGCCAAAATCCCAGCTTTGGAAACCTGTCGTTTAAATCGGCGCAGAGCAGAATCAATCCCTTCATTTTCGCCAAGAACAACTTGGGTCACGCAATTTCCTCCCTTAATAAACTTGACTCGTTTAGTTGCTCAAAATCCATGCAAGCTACCGTGTGGACGCTCGACTCGCTGTCTTCTGGTTAATCAAGGATTCCAGAGAAAAAGAGCTGTATTTGTCCCACTACAACTTTAAATTCATTCTATCAAGCCAGCAAGACTCACTTGTGGCTGAGTTCATTCTCAGTCAGGATTTTACCCAAAATTCAGTAGGGATCAAACAACCTGATTGATAAATGAAAGATCCATGCTACCAAAGTTTGTACTCAGTGCAAGATTGACATTTTCCATAGATGTTACCAGCCATTGCACTCCATCGCGAGTGTAAGACTCGTAGTGATTAAACAGGATAGAAAATCGCTTTTCAAGATAGGGCTTAATCTTGCGACAAAGCAGCACAATCTTAAGGAGCAAACTGGTGGTTAGTGTCGGTCCTAGGTTTGTAATTAGATCAATGAAGATGAAATGGTGCGGTTGCTGAGAACTCTCAACCACGAGGAAGTTTAGCAGTTGGCTGCAAGTTCTCATCAGCAGAAAATCGCTGAAGTGTTGCGAGTTGCTATCGGGGAAAATACTCTTGAGCTGGGCGTGCAGTTGATTATTAAATTGCCGTTTGCCGTATTCAGAATCGACCGAAGCTGTAATGTATTGATAGAGGTCATCTTTGAACTCACCAAAA
Organism: Scytolyngbya sp. HA4215-MV1; assembly: GCA_019359045.1. Lineage (GTDB taxonomy): Bacteria > Cyanobacteriota > Cyanobacteriia > Leptolyngbyales > Leptolyngbyaceae > Scytolyngbya. The sequence continues at coordinate 36,130 of JAHHIA010000006.1, read as the reverse complement.
GTCCGTACCTGGCTGGTATGAGTTAAAAACCGTTGAGCAGCATCTCGACAGGTGGATGAACCTGCCGCCTTACCAACAAAATGCTTGAGTGCGTAACATAACTCACGATCGCTCAGCAAGGTAGGGTTTTTAACGGGCTGAATAATTCGGCTGGCAGTTGCGGATGACACATTCCGGGCAAGCTTAGCACGCCGAACCTGGTAAGTCACATACTGAGAAAGGTCAACTTCATACTTTCGTTGCGCTTGCAGTTGCAATTGCTTAATAGTTTGCTGCTGTTCTTCAGTACTCCCTTCAGCCAGTAGACAGTGCCCGTAGAGAAATGGATATCGACGAATCAAGGTACCCAACGGCAATGAGCCTGCGCCATTGACCTCAGCGTCAGAAATCACTTGAGCCAGACGACGAAGTGTGATGTATTGCTCACTTTCAATAAAAAGCCTAACCAGTTCTCGGAGCCGCCGAATAGATCGAGATCGAGAAAATTCAGCGACAGGTCTGGCTGGAGAATCTTCAAACAGAGCGATCAGCTCGGGAATTACTGCCTGAAACTGTGGGCGTGTCTGCCAACGGTTAATTAAAATGTGACAGCACCGATTGAGCACAAATTTAAATTCTTGCTCAGCTGCTTTAGAAGAAATGAGTCTATCTAGAGCGGAAGCAATGACAGCGTCAGGGTAACCGACACCATCTACAAATAAAGAACGAAACCGCTCAACCATCTGACTGGGCGTAGCTACCTGAACCTGGTGCAACAAATGGTCGTAGAGCTGTTGCGCTTCAGATTCTATTTGGCGACTAGATTGACTTGTCCAAGTACTCACGTTGATTAGCGCTCCTATACCCAGAAGTCAGTGGCAAACTTTAACAGACTATCTTGTTGAACTTGCAGAACTACCCTCAAATTAGAATCCAGTTACGGGGCAAGTATCTGAGATCTCAGCATCTAAGTTAAGCTTTCTGACCGTAGACTCCATTTCCCTCAAAGGGGTTCCTTAGCTACTTGAGTAGAGCACATTTCTTATACGATGTCAGTCGTATATCTAACAATTAAGGATTAAAAATTAGTAGCTAGGTCGTACATTCCTATCAAATTCATTTTATGCAAGATTTTCCAGAGTTAATGTATTGCGTCTACTATCTTCGCTCAAACTTTACACAAGTTCCTAGAGAAGCACATCAGTGTGAACACTGATGAATTGTCCAAACTCCTTTCAGCCTTTGAGTCTCAGCCACTATAATTCATCCAGATCGAAATATCGCTTAGCTTTATGTCTTGTATTACTTTGGTTAACCTGGTGAATGTTTTATCCCTTTCTTGGACAGATTTAGGGACTGTTCCTTTGGATACAAAGCTAAATCGTATTACTACAGATACTCGGCACTTGAGACCAGGTGAACTATTTGTTGCTTTGCGGGGTGAACGGTTTGATGGGCATGAATTTATCCTCCTGGCAAAAGAAAAAGGGGCGATCGCCGCAGTTGTTGATCGGAAGTTTGCTGGCGAAGGACTAGCAGATTTTTCTTTACTGAGGGTAGAGGATACGCTTCAGGCTTATCAGGCGATCGCGCATTGGTGGCGCAACCAATTTACGATTCCTGTGATCGCGGTAACAGGGTCGGTTGGCAAGACTACGACGAAAGAGATGATTGCCGCAATTTTGTCACAGCAAGGATCAGTACTCAAAAGTCAGGCGAACTATAACAACGAAATTGGTGTGCCCAAAACGCTGCTGGAGTTGTCTTCGGAACATCGCTATGCCGTGGTGGAGATGGGAATGCGGGGAGCAGGGGAAATTGCTCTTTTAACTCAAATTGCTCGTCCTGATATTGCTGTGATTACGAATGTGGGGACTGCCCATATTGGTCGGTTGGGGTCTGAAGCGGCGATCGCCCGTGCCAAATGTGAGTTGCTGGCAGAGCTATCTCCAACGGGGATCGCAATTTTGAACTATGACAATCCTTTACTCCTCAAAACGGCAGAGACGGTTTGGCAGGGTAAAACGCTGACTTATGGATTGACAGGTGGAGATTTGCATGGACAGCTTTTAGATGGGCAAACACTGGAGGTGAATGGAGTGTCGTTGCCGCTACCCCTACCCGGTCGCCACAACGCCACCAACTACCTGGCAGCGCTGGCAGTTGCCAAGACTCTACAAATCGATTGGTCGTGTCTCTCTACAGGTGTGATAGTGACGTTGCCCGATGGTAGAGCGCAGCGCGATGTGTTGCCAGGTGATGTGGTGATTTTGGACGAAAGCTATAATGCTGGGTTGGAATCGATGTTAGCAGCTTTACAAATGTTGGCAGAAACACCGGGTAATCGCCGTATTGCAGTTTTAGGCACGATGAAAGAATTAGGCGATCGCTCACTGGAATTTCATCAAAAAGTTGGGGAAACGGTCCGTCAATTCAATCTAGATGGATTTTGCGTTCTGGCAGATGAAGCCGAGGCAGAAGCCATGGCTGTGGGGGCTTTTCCCTTACCTTGCGATCGCTTTGTTAGCCAGACGGATTTAGTTGAGCATCTAGAGAAAAGTGTGCAATCTGGCGATCGAATTTTGTTCAAAGCGTCCCGTGCGGTGGGTTTGGATCAGGTAGTCAAACAATTTCGGGCGGCTTATATGCCGTGACTTTTGCCAATTACCCAATGACGACGAAAGAAGCGAGCAAGGGCAGACTCTTCCAAAGATAAATAGATCGGGCGACCATGGGGACAGGTGCGGGGATGACGAGTTTGTTGCCACTGTTCGAGCAAGCTTTGCATTTCAGGTAAGGTTAGCGGCACCCCATTCCGAATCGCACTCCGACAAGCCGTTGCCACCTGTGCTGTTTGCAGATCGCCTCCCAGGCTCAGTTCCAGCAGGGCATCTGCACAATCTTGTCGTTGAGCCAACAAGTTGGGCGCTGTGCGAATCGCCCAAAGCTGTTCTCCAAAGGGATCAACTTCCAATCCTAAGCGTTGCAGTTGTTCCTGCTGAGCCAGAGTCAGGTGATGAAGCATAATGGGGGGATCAAGGGAGATTAGTTGCCAGCGATCGCAAAGCTGTTCGTACAACACCCGCTCATGAGCAATGTGCTGCTCCACCAACCAAAGCCCATCTGTATGTTCTGCAACGATGTAGGTGTTATGAACTTGGGCGATCGCACGCAGGGATAGAGCAGGCGGAAGGAAAGACTCTGATAAAGACTGATCAATTGGGTTTGTCCTTTCGATAGAGTTTACGACTGTGGCATTTACGGGCATGACGGGAGCATGGGACACCTCCAGATCTGCGGAAATTGCCGAGTCTGTGGACATATTTTCAGTCGGGAGCGCCGGAATCGGTTGGATTTGGCGCTGAAAGGTATAGCCAGTAGCCGATTCAGCCGTTTTGAGTAGCGTACTGACTCGATCGAGATAAGTGCTTTCTGGCAGAGCAGTCGGATTCAGTCGAAGTGCTTGATCGATCGCTTGCAACACTTGGTTTTGCCATGCTTTCAAATGATGTAGATAAATTTCTGATTTGGCAGGATGACGGTTCCAATCGACCTGATTTGCAGCCACATGCAGATGGAGGAAACAAATGGGGTAGCGATCGCGGGGCAACGTGCGACGAAACCCAGTTAGTATAGTTTGCTCTAGTTCTGGCAGGTGTACCACACGTCCATTCACTGCTACACGCACCCAGTCTGGACGATATCGATGACAGCGATCGGGTAACCCGAGTAATAAATAGAGAGAGGCATCAGGCGTCAGGGACAAAGAATGAGCAGCATCCTCTGTGGCTGCGCCTTGGGGCACATTGGCTGGCAGCACTAACTCTTGCAAATCCGACGGTCGCAGTTCTCGTAAAAATTGAGGCAAAATCTGTTGAGCTGTCGCTCCTGCCCAAATCGAAAACCAATCGCGATCGTTTTGCTGCACTTGCCAGGTGACGTGCGGATGACAGAGTGCCAGTTGTTGAAGTGTTATCTGCACCTGACGCATCTGCTGAGAGGGTGCAGGCAATCCCTGCCGACGAGCCAGCCAATTTCCAAAAAGATTGGAGACAGAGACAATGGTGCCAGGAGCGATCGCAGCTGTCGTGACTTCACTGACCTCTCCCTGGGGGGTGTAAGTCACTCGCCACCCTTCCGCCATCCCACCAGCCTGACTTAAAATTTCTAGTTCTGACAACTGAGCCAGACTATGTAAAGCTTCCCCCCGAAACCCCAAACTGCCAATTTCCCAAAGATCCTGACGAGTTCGGATTTTGCTGGTGGAATGGGGACTGGCAGCCTGTTGCAAATCTGCCAATGAGATACCGCAGCCATTATCAGCGACGCGCACCCGCCAGTGTTCAGGAGATACTGCAACACTGATGCGCGTTGCTCCAGCATCCAATGCATTCTCAACCAACTCTCGTACCACGGCCGCCAAAGAATCAATGACTTCTCCAGCAGCCATTAAATGAACCACGTCTGTTGGCAATGGCTGGATACCCGGCTGCATATCCCTAATTCAACGAAGGAGCAAGATTGATCGACCGTTTACCAAACGATCTAATGGTCTGAATGCGATTCTAGCGTCTATCGATATATTGGCTGGAACGTAATACCGCGATCGATTTCGAAGAGACGAGAATGACAAAATTGCCCCAAAAATTCTATTTATTAAAGGAAAAATGAATCAGTCATAACGCTGGTAAATCCTCCGTAATGGCTTGTCTCTAAAAGTAACTTGGAAGCCAGCTTCACATTCGCTTAGAAGAAAAAGCCTGAATTGAAAGAGAGCATAAACAAACTGCCATAAAAATGCCATTTGCAATTCATATTCATTAGATTAAATAGAAGGAGTTCACTCAGTAATATAGTTTCGTTGAGTAATTTGAATCACCTTGTATCTTGCAGCAATACTGAGGCTTCTGCTTAAAAGAACAATCTGGAATTGTTGCTGATTAGAAAGTAGTTAGCAGGTAATGACAGACAACAATTTTGTCAACCCTGGGTTCAATTGCTCAAACGCTCTACCGTAACACATGTCTGGAGTGCCTTATGAAAGGCTTTGAAGATCGGCTCAATCTATTTCTATTGGATGATGGTGCCGTGAAACAGTCTCGACAGGTCACGGATCAATCTTCTTCTAAAAAATTGGCATGGATGACAGACCCAAAAAATAATAATTTTCCTATTGCGCAGAGGTCTTCAATGGTGCAGGAAAATATAATCCCAGTCGATTTGAACGCTTGCTATTCGACGCAAGAGTTGGACATGGGTTTATCGGTGTCTCAATCTGCTTCAGAACTTGCTCAACTGTTAAATTTATTTGCTACTGCTCCTATTGACTGGCAGCTTGTAGAAATTGCCTCTGCCCAGTTGCATTGGGCACAAGAACAAGTGGACGATGCCAGAACACAGCTTTTGGATTGTAAATTTCTGCACTTGATAGATATAGGATTATATCAAATTGCTCCAGTACTCCGTGAAATACCTTGGCAAAATCTGTCAGGTTCGCAACAGCAAGACTGCTTGAATGCAGCATTTGCAGAAGCAACTGTGTTGTTTACCAAGCAGTTGACTCAGCCACTTTCATCTACTCAGAGTCAAGCAATCGCTGTTGCTGTGCCTCACATTATTGAAGTTGTTCAAACCTATACACAATATTTAGAAGCGGTTGACTTAAACTATCTCTTCACAGCCCTAGGAAATTTCTATACAGAGAATCAGCAGTTTTCTACAGCAGAAAGCTGGTATCAACAAGGACAAGTACTACTTCAATCCCGGTTAGGAGGCGATCATCCTCAAGTTGCTATCAGCTTGAATAATTTGGCAAGTTTCTATCAAGCGCAGCAGCGTTATTCAGAAGCTGAGCCTCTTTTTATCCAAGCATTGGCAATTAACCAGAGATCGCGCAGCAACAGTCCTGAACTGGCAACAAGCTTGAACAATCTTGCTGGTTTCTACAAAGTGCAAGGAGATTACAGCAAAGCAGAAGCCCTGTATCTGCAAGCACTCGATCTCAAACTACATTTGTTCGGAGAAGCCCACCCCAGCGTTGCAACTGGACTCAATAACCTGGCAGGAATTTACTATGCTCAGGGATGCTATGGTGAGGCTGAGACTCTTTACCTGAGAGCCTTACAACTGAAAAAGAGCCTGGTTGGAGCCAATCATCCTGGGCTGGCAATCAGCCTGAATAACCTGGCAAGTGTGTATCAAGCACAGCAGCGATACGGGGATGCCAAACAGCTCTATGAGCGTGCTGTGCAGTTAAGCACTCAGAATTTTGGTAAAGACCATCCGACAACTCTTACATTCCAACGCAATCTCAATAAGATTTGTGAAATGCAAGCTACCGAAGCGGACTCTCCCAAATCTAAGCTTGCCAACACCTCAGCTTGGAAAATGGTTAATGGCATGCGCGGATTACTGGGCTTGAATTTTTAGGCTGGCGCTAAAAATTGCAGCTCAGGTGCTCTTAAACTTGGACTTTAGACTCATTTGAGCATTTTGGAGCTTTGGATAATAGCCCAAGTATACTAATCACTTGTAAGGTGACATTGCTCATCTTAACAAGTGATTAGTCTTTCTTTTTCAGAGCGTTTCTTTGAAAGAATATGTCTTCAACAGCCTAAAGCCTATGTTCCAAAGTCTACCTACTCTCCGAAGTCGGGTGTCCCAAAATTCACCGTTGAAAATTGGAAGCTGGAAATCCAAGCGATTTACCCTGGCTTAAATTCGGCATGAAATTAATCTTCCGAAAAGATATAACGATAGAGTTCACTAGGGCTAGGTTCTGGGCTTTCCAACGCAAACTGAACCGCCTCATCAACCAATGCCTGAATTCTAGAGTCAATCTCTTTCAGATCTGGCTGGCTTGCCAGCTTTTGCTCGATTAAATAAGTTGTGAACTTTTTGATCGGATCCCGGGCTAACCAGGCTTCTTTCTCCGCTTTGGAACGCAACTCGTCTGGGTCTGCCAGAGAGTGCCCTCTAAAGCGATAGGTGAGGCACTCAATTAAGGTAGGACCTTCCCCAGCGCGGGCACGGGCGACTGCGGTTTGGGCAGCTGACCAGACAGCCAACACATCCATTCCATCAACTTCTACGCCGGGCATGCCAAACACACTGGCTTTGCGGTAAATCTCAGGCTGAGAGGTTGCCCGCTCATGTGCCATCCCGATCGCCCATTTATTGTTCTCCACCACAAATAGAATCGGCAAATTCCACAAAGCAGCCATATTGAGGCATTCAAAAAACTGACCATTATTGGTTGTGCCATCCCCAAAGAATGCGGCTGTCACTTGATCTGCAGTCTTATCGCCCATCACTTCGCGACGGTACTTGGTTTGAAAGGCTGCTCCTGTGGCGACTGGAATCCCTTCCCCAATAAAGGCATAACCGCCCAATAAGCGATGTTCTGCTGAGAACAAATGCATCGAACCGCCCCGCCCTTTGCTGCAACCGGTTGCCTTGCCGAACAGCTCTGCCATGACATTGCGAGCGGGGACTCCAGCACTCAGGGCATGGACATGATCCCGATAGGTGCTACAGACGTAGTCTTCGCCAGGGCGCATCGATTTAATCACACCCGTTGAAACAGCCTCTTGACCGTTGTAAAGATGAACAAATCCGAACATTTTGCCCCGGTAGTACATTTCTGCGCATTTGTCTTCAAACATGCGCCCTAAAACCATATCTTCGTAGAGCCTTAGCCCCTCTTCTCGGCTCATTTCTACCGAGCTTGCATGAAATGTGGGTAATGTTCTTTCCTGAACCATCGACTTATAGTATCCTCGCAGCAACACGGAAGCAGATTTTCTCTAAGATACCTGTAGTTGTTGTCTTTGGGTTCAAGCTGAACCGTGAAGTTCCCATGAAACCTAGACAAATCTAACCCGTTCCCTTTCAAGAATTTGGCTGTATACTAGGGCATCCTGCATCATTATCGGCTAAGCAGGGGCGTCTTAGTACAGCAGCAGAACTCAAGTGGATAGGTTGTTAATATTGGGTGCCCGCCATCAAAATACCTTCCTGATGGGATAAAAGGCAAATTCTTAATCCTGGATGTCGATGCTTTTGGCAGATCGGGTTAATGGGGTGACCTGATTGCTTCAAATGCGAAGTAATGGATGCCAATTTCAATATTTTTGCGTTTTGGGTGGCGGATTTGAAACAGATTGGCAAGGGAGTGATTCAAGTTTTGTTGTTGTACCATGCAAGTTGTTAAAACTTATGTTATTTCAGCCGATCGTGATTGATATTCGGGAGTAGACTTGATTTTTGAAATTGTTGAACGAGCTAAGAGCTATCATGGGGGCACTCGCCGGATGACCTGTGGTTTATGCTATAGCCTGATTCTGTTGATTCGCTGCTAGGGAAGTGGACTGTGCGTATCCCAATTGATTACTACCGAATCTTAGGTTTGCCCATTCAAGCAACCGCTGACCAATTGCAGCAGGCGCACCGCGATCGCACCCTGCAATTGCCCAGACGGGAGTATTCGGATGCGGCAATTGCAGCGCGCAGACAGCTGCTTGATGAAGCATATGCTGTGCTTTCAGACCCCTCCCAACGTCAGACCTACGATGCCACCTTCCTGGCAACAACTTATGATTTAGAGTCTGATCTGACTGTGGCAACCCCTACGGCACAGTCTTTATTGCGGGCAAGATCGGAAGAGGTGACCCCGGATGCTTATACGCCGAGTATTGAGATTCGGGAGGATCAGCTGATTGGGGCATTGCTGATTCTGCAAGAATTGGGTGAATACGAGTTGGTTTTGCGCTTGGGGCGTCCTTATCTCAGTGGTGGCACTGCCAGCCTGAGAAGTGGACGCATGGGTCAAGTGGGGCTGGTGAAAGAAGATATTGTGTTAACCGTTGCGCTGGCTTGCCTGGAATTGGGGCGGGAACAGTGGCAGCAAGGGCAATACGAAAATGCAGCCGAGGCGTTAGAGACGGGTCAAGAATTATTGCTAAGAGAGGCTTTATTCCCCAGCGTGCGGGGCGAAATCCAATCCGATCTCTATAAGTTACGCCCTTACCGAATTTTGGAGTTGTTGGCTCTACCTGAAGAAAATGTGAACGATCGCCAACAGGGCTTGCAGCTTTTGCGAGATATGTTGCAGGAGCGAGGTGGGATTGATGGCGGCGGCAATGATCAATCTGGGCTAAATATTGATGATTTTCTGCGCTTTATTCAACAATTGCGGAGCTATTTGACCGCAGCCGATCAGCAGCTTTTATTTGAAGCAGAAGCCAATCGTCCCTCGGCAGTAGCAACTTATTTGGCTGTGTATGCGCTATTGGCGCGCGGATTTGCTGAGCAGCAGCCTGCATTGGTGCGAAGAGCCAAATTGATGTTGATGCGTCTGAGTAGCCGTCAAGATGTGCATTTGGAGCAAGCCGTTTGTTGCCTCTTGTTAGGTCAGACAGAGGAAGCCAGCCGAGCGCTGGAACTCAGCCAGGAATATGAGCCGCTGGCGTTTATTCGAGAACATTCTCAAGGTGCGCCCGATCTGTTGCCAGGACTCTGTTTGTATGGCGAACGCTGGCTTCAGGATGAGGTGTTCCCTCATTTTCGTGACTTGGTTAAGCGTCGGACTTCTTTAAAAGAATATTTTGCTGATGAGCAAGTGCAAGCTTATTTGGAAGCTTTGCCAGCAGAGCCAGAGTCACAGAATGAGTGGACGGTATTGCCTGCGCATCGATCGACGTCTTATGGTAGCCCAGCAGTCGCTTCCGAAGAACCGATCGCAGTTTCTCCAGTGGTTACAGTAGGAGGAGGACGCAGTGTTTATACTGCCACAGATCGATCGGCGCGAAACTCAAACAATCAAACCTATGCAAACAACCAGGCTTATGCGACTGGCTCGGTCAGGTTGACTCAAACGGGTGGTTGGGGAGCAACAGCAATGGCGTCCGACAAAGTAATTGAGGATGTTCCTCCCGTGGCGGCTCGAACGGCGACAGCAACGCTGGCTTCAGGCAATGGACGATCAGGAAATGTTGCTGGAACCACCATGCCTGCCGCCGAGCGGGTTGGACAGAGATCGGTGGAATCTGAGTTTTCAACTACAAGTTCTACATCGGTTGGCAATACTGCACGTCAGGGTGCTAGAGAAGGAGGGCGGGGTCAAGTGAGTAATGGATTTCGGTCCAGCGATTTTGGGGATGATTTTCCACCTCGACGAGGACGCAGTGGACAATCTGCTGCTTCTCGATCGGGAATGTCGGGGGCAATCTGGTTAATTTTACTGGGGCTGCTATTGGTAGGAGCCGCTGGCTTTTTAATTACTCGCTTACTGTCTGGACCTAAGCCGCTCTTGCGGGGGGAATATCCCATGGTCAGTCTCGATCGCCCGATCGTGGATATTCCTTCTCCCGCTCCGACAGTGAAAGCGGTGGACGCCTCAGGACCTTTGACACAAGAATCTGCCCAGCAAGTGATTCAGACCTGGCTTACAACCAAGGCTGCGGCATTGGGGTCTGATCACCAAATTGAGGCACTGGATCAGATTTTGACGGAGCCAATGTTGGCTCAGTATCGAGCCAGAGCTGAAGAAGCCAAGCGAGATGGTTGGTACTGGAAGTACGAGCACACATTGAAAATTACGTCTGTCAAAATTAGTGATGTGAATCCTGATCTGGCAACGGTTGATGCTGAAGTAACTGAAAATGCTCAGCATTATGAAGGAGATAATTTGAAGCAAGAATTATCTTATAACGATGAGAATTTGCCCATTCAATATGAGTTAATTCGCAAAGACAATCGGTGGCTGATTCAAGACGTTAAGGTGTTACAGTAGCTCTTGGTAAAGTGCTGTTAGTACGCTTCGCTTTTTGCCTGATGCTAAGCAAAGGGCAAACATCGATCGCTGGCCGCTGTTAGATTCCTCCATGCCAATGGTTGAAGTCCTGTTCCGTGCTTATTCTCCTTTGATTCTGTGGACAGGTCTCGGAATTTTGTTGTTTCGATTTTTGCCGCAGAATTTCCCTCGCTTGTTAGGACGTAGCCTCTATTGGGTGGGTATTCCTTTAGAAATTCTGGCACTGGCAAGACAGGCCGACTTTTCGGGGCAGGTGGGTCTGGCTCCGTTTGTCACAGTCATAGCTTTGCTATTGGGATTAGCGCTCTCCTGGTTGAGTTGGCGTGGGTTGCACTACTTAAACCAATATTGGCAACCTCCGCCAGAGATGCTTTCTGCGATCGAGCAGGATTTGTTAGTTGCTAGTACGGCTGATGCAACGTCGGTGAATCCACCGTTTGATTTGGAGCGGCATCGGAAAGGTAGCTTTTTCCTAGCTGCAACCCTGGGAAATACGGGGTTTGTTGGGCTGGCGATCGTCCCTTCCCTGGTCAGTAGCGATTATTTGAGTTGGGCAGTGTTCTACAGCGTCACCCATAACCTGATTGGGATTTACGTGGTGGGGGTTTTGGTCGCTAGCTATTTTGGTCGCACTCAACAACAAAACCATTGGTGGATACAGGCAAGGGATATGCTGACGGTGCCCTCGCTCTGGACATTTGCGATCGGGTTTTCCACGCGTTCCGTGTCTCTGCCGATTTTCCTGGAATCGGGGTTGAATGCTTCTATCTGGCTCGTGATTCCCAGTGCGTTTTTGTTGACCGGGATTCGCTTGAGTCAGCTCAAAGGAATGCAAAGCTTGCGAATGGCGTTGATTCCGGTTGTGCTGAAGACTATGGTGTTACCTGGCTTGGTAGGGACTGGTCTCACGGTGGTAGGAATTACCGGCGATCCGCGCCTGGTGATGGTGTTGATGGCGGGAATGCCCAGTGCGTTTGCCGGCTTAATTCTTGCCGAAGAATATGATCTCGATCGCGACTTGGTAACCAGTAGTATTGCCCTGACCACAGTCACCTTATTGATGATGATCCCGGTCTGGTTGGCACTGTTTCATTAAATGCTGATCTCGATCGTGCTGGGTCAGACAGGGGTTTTCGGAATTTTCTTGCTCGTGCCTTCCTCCCATTGCTTTTTCTCACAGTCATCCGCTGCATCTCACTGAGTCATGACGAAATTGATTATTCAAATCCCTTGCTATAACGAGGAAGCAACTTTGGGCATTGCTCTTTCAGCGCTACCTCGACAAGTCGCAGGAGTGGATCAAGTGGAATGGTTGATTATTAATGATGGCAGTACTGATCGCACCATTCAGGTTGCTAAAGCGTATGGGGTCGATCACATTGTCAGTTTTGACCATAATCGTGGCTTGGCAAAAGCTTTTATGGCAGGTCTGGAAGCCTCGCTTCAGCTAGGGGCAGACATTATTGTAAATACAGATGCTGATAACCAATACTGCGCCGAAGATATTCCCTCGTTGGTTGACCCCATTCTCACTGGACAAGCTGAAATTGTCGTTGGCGCCCGTCCCATCCAAAATATTAAACATTTTTCACCAACCAAGAAAATTCTTCAGAAATTTGGCAGTTGGATTGTGCGAATTGTCAGCAATACCAGTATCCCTGATGCTCCCAGCGGATTCCGAGCAATTAGCCGGAATGCTGCCTTGCAGATCAATGTTTTCAACGAATATACCTACACCCTGGAAATGATTATCCAGGCAGGACAGAAAGGGATGGCAATCACGTCCGTGCCGATTCGGACGAATGGCTACTTGCGTCCTTCCCGCCTGCTAAAAAGTATTCCCTCGTATATTCAGCGATCGATTCTGACGATTTTTCGCATCTTCATGACCTATCGTCCGCTCCAGTTTTTTATGATTTTGGGCAGTATACCCTTCTCACTGGGGCTGATTTTGGGGATTCGCTGGTTGCTGTTGTTTTTGCAATTTGGTCGAGAATTGCAACGCATTCCCAGTTTGATCTTGGCAGCTATTTTGCTGTTAATTGGGTTCCAGTTGTGGATGTTGGGGTTGGTGGCAGATCTGATGGCAGTCAATCGCAAACTGTTGGAGGATATTCAGTTAAGATTGCGCCGATCGGAGTTGCGTTCGGGAAAAGATTCGTGATGAGGATAGTGTGTCCATGAGTCGAGATTTGTTTGCGCGGGAGGCGATCGCCCAGATTCCCAAAATTCTGACGCTCATGGATCGCAACCACCATAGCCCGACTTATGGCTGTTGCGATCGCAACTTCTGGCAATATAAAATCATCGACTTTCCCAGCGGCATGTCTCAAGAGTTTGTGTTGCCATTAGCGTTGGCATACCACACCCAACTTGCCGACAATCCATTTTATCAACAGCCAATTTTACGCAATTGGGTCGAGGCTGGTATTCTCTACGCTGCCAAAAGTACCCATGCCGACGGCTCCTGCGATGATTATTTTCCCTTTGAACGTGCCGGAGGAGCTGCCGCCTTTTCACTGCTTGCCTGCATCGAGAGTTATCAACTGATGGAGTTGAATAATTATGCTGCACTGCGCTTTTTTGAACAGCGAGCAAACTGGCTAGCACACCATAACGAAAGTGGACAGCTTGCCAATCATCAGGCGCTGATTGTGCTGTGTCTAGAGTTGCTGTCGCGGTTGCTGCAAACGCCACAGTGGGATCGCGCCAAAGCACAACGGCTAGAAAAGGTGCTGTCCTGGCAGGATGCGGAAGGCTGGTTTCAGGAATATGAAGGCTGTGATCCGGGCTATCACACACTGACCATTTCTTGTCTGGCGTGGATTTACCAGATGCAACCCGAGCCTCGGCTTCAGGAAGCGCTGACCAAAGCTGTAAAATTGGCTGCCCATTTTGTTCATCCCGATGGTTCCTATGGGGGCGAATATACCAGTCGCAATACCTACAACTTTTTCCCAGCGGGGTTTGAGTGGGTGGGGCGCTGGCTACCAGAGGCGTTGCAAATCAATGATGCGTTTTTGGTAGGTTTGCAAAAGGGTCTGGCTCCCTGCTATGCCGACGACCACATTGTGGGGCACCATACCTGGAACTATCTGTTAGCATGGCGAGATTTTGTCCCCGATCGCCCCCCTCCTCTGTCCCGTCCCGAAGGCAGGATCTGGCTCAAGAATGCCAAAGTTCTCATCGATCGCCGCCAAAATACCGAGCTTTATCTGGCACTAAACAAAGGTGGCGTCTTCAAATTCTTCAGCCACAATCGGCTGATTGTCTCCGATACCCAATTCTCGCTTTTGGTGCAACAGGGAAAAGCCCTCAAAAATGCGGTGGGGCATCTGGTTGGCAATTATCAAACTCAAATCAGCGAGGATGAAATTGTTATTCAAGGCAACCTGGGATGGGCAAAGCAGAAGCAAATGACCCCGCTGAATTTGATGATTTTACGGATTGTGATGTTGAGTTTTGGGCGCTTCTTCCCCAATTTAATTCGCAGTCTGTTGCAAAAGGTGCTAATTACGGGCAAGAAATCTGCCCCCTTCAGCTTTGTGCGGCAATTGCGTTGGCAGGATGGCTATTGGCTGGTGACCGATCGCCTGAAAGCCCCCTCCTGGAAATCCATTGAAGCAGCGGCGATCGGGGGCGACCAGACTTCCATCTACGTTGTGATGAGCCGTACCTATCAGGCAGGACAGCTACAACCCTGGCTCGACCTGACCGAACCCATCAAATCCCTCCCGCCTGGGGAACCCTTGCAACTGGAGCGCAGACTGTAGATGAAACGCCTGATTTCCATTCTGGTCAGCCTTGCCATTTTGGCAGTGATCTACTGGAAGATTGATTTTCAGGGCTTACTTCGGGTTTTCCTGAACTGCGACCCTGTCTGGATGACCCTCAGTCTCAGCATGGTCGTTCCCATCACTCTGATCACCGCTTGGCGACTGCAACAATTAATGCCAGCCTCCTCCCCCCCTTCCCCTCATCTCCCCCTCCCCCCATCTCCCCCCTCCTCCGCTCTGTCCTTCCCCGAAGCCAACCGCTTGATCCTGGCTGCCAGCACCCTCAATATGGTGTTGCCATCCAAAATGGGCGATATCGCCAAAGCATATTTCATGAGAGAACGAGGTCACCTCAGTGGTTCCCTATCGCTCTCACTGGTGATTTTTGAAAAAGCTTGCGATATGTTGTCGCTGTTGCTCTGGTGCGCGTTTGGATTACTGCTCTATCCGCAAAAAGATTGGTTGTTTTGGGTGATGACCTTCAGCATTCTGGCAGGGTTAGCGATCGGGGGATTGCTGCTGGCTTCTCGTTCCTTTGCTCAGTTATTCTTTTTTGTGGGACAAACGATCTCGCCCAAAAAGCTGAGAGCCAAGTTGGCAAAAATGCAGACTGCCTGGCAAGAAATGCACACCTATTTTTGGCGCGATCGGCTGCAACTGCTGAAAGTCACTACCACTTCGATTTTCATCTGGTTCTTGCACCTATTGCAGATCTGGTTTTTCATTTTGGCGCTCAAAGCTTGGGTGCCCTTTCTTACCAACCTAGCGTTATCTCCGCTGGCAATCTTGGCAGGCTTATTGCCCCTCACCTTTGCCGGCGTTGGCACACGGGATGCGGCATTGATTGTGTTCTACCAACCCTATTTCGCGGCTCCGGTGGCAGCAGCTTTGGGCGTATTGTGTACTTCGCGCTACTTGCTACCCGCGATCGGGGGACTCCCCTTTTTGGGGCAATTTCTATCGACAGTGCAAACGTTGAAAAAACGCCCTTGAATTACAGACGACTTGGTGAGGAGCGCGCAGTGAGGAGTACCCTGCCATACAAGCGCCTGATACCGGCTATCTTTATTCTTTCGGATAGTTGATGTCAGGGACCTGACACTCAATACTAGAAGAACCATTTGTCCAGGGTAGAGTGCATGGAGTCTTACGACGTAATTGTGATTGGGGCAGGGCACAACGGACTAGTCTGTGCAGCCTATCTGCTCAAAGCCGGATATCGGGTACTGCTGCTAGAAAAGCGCACCGTGCCCGGTGGAGCTGCCACCACCGAAGAAGTCATTCCCGATCAGGCTCCCGGTTTTCAGTTCAACCTCTGCGCCATTGATCACGAATTGATCCACTTAGGACCTGTAGTGCAGGAACTGGAACTGACCAAGTATGGTTTGGAGTATTTATTTTGCGACCCGGTGGTGTTTTGTCCCCATCCCAATGGGCAAGCTTTTTTGGCGCATCGATCGCTGGAGCAAACCTGTGCCGAGATTGAACGCTACAGCGCCAGAGATGCCCGCAAATATCGCGAGTTCATGGAATACTGGCAACGACTGGTGAGCGCCCTGGCACCCATATTCAATGCCCCCCCCAAGTCGCTGATTGACATTGCTGGAAACTATGACTTGGGCAAGATCAAAGATTTAGTAGCTTCGGTCGGGTCTACCCAAAAGGCATTGGAGTTTATCCGTACCATGCTCACTAGTGCCGAAGACCTGCTCAACGAATGGTTTGACTCAGAAATCATTAAAGCACCCCTGGCACGCTTAAGTGCCGAAATGGGAGTACCACCTTCGCAAAAAAATCTAGCGATCGGGGCAATGATGATGTCTACCCGTCACCATCCTGGCATGGCACGCCCCAAAGGCGGCACGGGTGCCCTGACCAAAGCCCTGGTTAACCTGGTGAACGCACTGGGAGGAGAAATTCTCACCGATCAGAGGGTGAAGCAGATTTTGGTAGATGAGGGTCGCGCTGTTGGTGTTCGCACTGCCAACGGTACGGAGTATCGGGTAAAGCACGGAGTCATTTCTAATATTGATGCGCAGCGGCTATTTTTGCACTGTATGGATGCAGCGGATGTAGATGCGGCTGACCCCAACTTGCGCGAGCGCCTGGAGCGACGCATTATCAACAATAATGAAACGATTCTTAAAATCGACCTGGCGATGTCTGAACCCCTGCGGTTTCAACACCACAACCATCAGGATGAGTACTTAATCGGTTCCGTACTGATTGCTGATTCGGTGCGTCAGGTCGAAATTGCCCATGCAGAACCTGCGATGGGCAAAATCCCCGATGCTGATCCTTCCATGTATGTGGTGCAACCCACCATGCTCGATCCCTCGATGGCACCTGATGGGAAGCATACATTGTGGATTGAATTCTTTGCCCCTTACCAAATTGAAGGACGGCAAGGGACGGGGTTGAATGGCACTGGCTGGACGGATGACTTGAAGCACCAAGTGGCAGACCGGGTGATCGATAAGCTGGCAGAGTATGCTCCCAACGTGAAACAGGCAACAATCGCCCGTCGGGTAGAAAGTCCCGCGGAGCTAGGAGAACGACTGGGAGCCTTTAAAGGCAACTATTACCACATTGATATGACATTGGAGCAGATGGTATTTTTCCGTCCTTTGCCTGAAATAGCCAACTACAAAACCCCGATCGCCGGACTGTTTCTCACGGGAGCAGGCACCCACCCCGGTGGCTCCATTTCAGGAATGCCGGGACGGAACTGTGCCCGTGTCTTTTTGCAAACCCAGCAACCGCTTGCCCAGACCTGGCGGGATATTAGAAACTCGCTAAAATCAACTTTGGCTGCTGTTTTGCCCAAATCCTAACTTTTGCTGAGGGGGACTAACGGTGGAGACATTAGCTTGTAATGGCGTTCCTGAGAATGGGTCTCCTGGTAATAAGTTTCTAAAGGAACCAGGGGATGATCTTTGACTGGTAGAGCTTGGATTTCTACCTGTTCGATCGCTTCTTTTGACAGGGTGTTCGGCAATAGCCAGCGCAATTGCACCCCTAAAGTGGTGCGATCGATACCGTAGGGCACTTCTTCAAAACAACGATGGCAAAACCAGTAGGGTTTACTTTGGCGAATTTGCTGAAGTAAGCGGGAGGAACAATAAGGACATTCTGAAGAAACTGGCATAGGGGAGAGGATAAAACTTGAGATGGAAATCGAAAAATCACTGACGATTCAAATGTCCTGGGATACGAGCTTATCTATCGTTCCTTAAGCGTAACGAATCGCGGCAAGAGCTTCACAGAAAGACATGGAAGCGCTATAAAACAATACGATTAATGCCTGCAAAATTGGCATATGGAGATTACGGTGAATCTCCAAGGGATAATCGTTCTAATTCAGGTTTAATTACGCAGATAGACGGTGGACTGAATGACCAATCGGGTTTTGATTTTGGGAGGCAGCGGGCGCATCGGCAGTTGTGTAGCTGCTGATCTGGTGCAGCATACCCAGGCAGAAATTATGATCGCGGGACGCAATGTCTCGCTGGGTGAGCGAGTGAGCCAGCAGCTAGGGGAACAGGTGCGGTTTCGGGTGCTCGATTTGGATGATCACGAGAGGTTGCAGCAGGCGATCGCCCAAACGGATGTGGTCATCCACTGTGCAGGACCTTTTCACTATCGAGATACCCACGTGCTTCGAGCCTGCATTCTGCAAGGGGTGAATTATCTGGATGTAAGTGATCATCCTTCCTTTACCCGTAAAGCCCTGGAATGCAAAGCGGCGGCAACTGCAGCGGGCATCACGGCGATTATTAACACAGGGATTTTTCCAGGTATTTCTAACAGCATGGTGCGGCAGGATGTGGAGCAGTTGGATACGGCTGAAACCATTCACCTGAGCTACGTGGTTGCAGGTTCAGGGGGTGCTGGAGTGACCGTGATGAGAACCACTTTTTTGGGGCTACAAAACCCGTTCCAGGCATGGATCGACGGTAAGTGGCGGACTGTGAAACCCTACAGCGATCGCGAAACGATCGCATTTCCTGCCCCCTATGGACGCACAGGTGTGTACTGGTTTGATATGCCCGAAACTTTTACTTTACCCAGCACATTTCCCGTCAAAACCGTTATTACCAAATTTGGGACCGTGCCCGATTTCTATAACTTCCTCACCTGGACTGTGGCGCGGGGATGGCATCCCTGGCTTTTGCGACAAAAATTTGTGATCGAATTTTTGTCGCAAGTCAGCCACTTCATGACCGATGTCAGCGATCGTTTTAGTGGCATTGGGGTGGCGATTCGATCGGAAGTGAGTGGTATCAAAGCAGGAAACCCAACCCGTGCTTGTTCCACTCTAGTGCACGACAACACTGCTATATCTGCCGGGAATGGCACAGGTAGCATCGCTGAATTGTTGCTCAACCAACAGCTTCACAAACCGGGAGTATGGGTTGTGGAAGAAGCCCTACCGACTCACTTGTTTCAACAAGCGATGCAAAGTCGGGGCATCGAAGTGAAATCTCAGGTGATTTAATTAGCAAACAAAAAATCAGCTGCTAGATTTTAGCGGGTCAATTGTGAAAGCCCGATTGCTCAAGTCTTCTGGATGCTGAATCCGATGCCTGTATACCTCCATCGACTTCACTGCAAAATTTCTTCTAACTTCTGCTTATCCCAAAGCGTTTGATACAGTCCGGTTTGAGCCATTAACTCAGCATGGGTACCGGATTGGACAATTCTGCCCTGATCCATAACCAAAAGCCGATCGGCGCTGGCAGCAGCCGACAGTTGGTGCGAGATAAAAATCACGGTTTTACGGCGGGTGCCTTCCGATAAGTTATTTAAGATTTGGGTAGCAGTCTGGTTGTCCACGCTGGACAGGGCATCATCCAGAATTAAGATGGGCGCATCGGCTAAGAGGGCGCGTGCCAGAGCCGTGCGCTGACGTTGCCCTCCTGAAAGGGTGATACCCCGTTCACCCACTATCGTCTCGTATTGGTGGGGAAAATTAAGGATTTCGGGATGAATTTGGGCTTGTTTGGCAGCTTGTTCCACTTCGGCTCGATCGGCCGCGGGATTGCCATAGGCAATATTGTTGTGGATGCTGGTGCTAAACAAAAAGCTGTCTTGGGGCACGTAGGCGATCGCCGATCGCAAATCTTGCAATCGAATGCGAGTGATATCCTGTCCATCTAAAAAAAGCTGTTCGCGATCGATATCTAGCAAGTGTGGCAGCGCATTCACCAGAGTAGACTTGCCTGCGCCAATGGGTCCCACGATCGCCACAGTTTCTCCGGGAGCGATGGTGAAGTTGACTGCTTGCAATGCAGGTTGGGGGGCACCCGGAAAGGTATAGGAAAAGTGCTTTGCCATCAGTGCCCCTTGGACTTGCTCAAGCGGCAAAGGCAGGGCATCTAACGCGTCTCGAATTTTGGGTTCAACGGTGAGAATAGATTCTACGCGATCGACACTCACCTCGCCCCGTTGATAGGCAGTAATCGTAAAACCCAGTAATGCGGTAGGAAAGGCTAACCGTTCCACATACAACAACAAGGCAATAAAATCGCCGACGCTAATGGAACCGTTCACGATCGAGGCAGAGCCAAATCCCAGCAAAATTAACGTACTGGTATATGCCAATCCTTGCAAAATGGGAAATAGTGTATTGCGGGTTTTTGCCAACTTCAGATTAGCATTCAGCAATTGTCGATTTAATCCTCGAAAGGCACGTCGTTCATTCTCCTCTTGCGCGTAGATTTTGATCAGCGCAATGCCACTCATGTCTTCCTGAATTAACTCACTGATGTCTGATAAATTCTCTTGAACAGTTTGTTGCTGAGTCCGTAGCTTGTGGCTAAAGGTTTGTACCAGCACTAACATCACCGGATAAACTGACAACGCTAGCAACGTTAATCGCACATTGATTGCCAGCATCACGGGTAACGTTAGCCCATACGCAAATAAGGTATTGGCTAAACTTAGAACCGCAAAACCTAACAATCGCCGAATATTATCCACATCACTGGTGGCACGGTTGATCAAATCTCCGATCGTATTGGTGGCGAAATAGGAGGGTTCCAGTGTCAACAAATGATTGAAAATCTTTTGCTTCAGGTCAAACTCAACCTGCCGTCCCACTCCAAACAACAACATCCGGGACACCATCCGGATCACCCACATAATCGAAGCTAGAATTAAAATCAGTCCTACATACCACAAAATCTGGCTAAAGCTGAACGTTACCTTAAGTTTGTCAATCCCATCTCGAATTAGTAGGGGAATATAGACTCCTACCAGATTCACAATGAGCAATGCCCCAACCCCTAAAGATGCACTACGCCAGTGTGGCAGCAGGTAAGCCAGCAGTTTTTGAAATCGGGACTGTACCATTGTGGGTGAACTCTGTCAAAAATCCAGCTCTCTGATCCTAAACGAATTTTGGGATGGCGTTTGGGAAATGCGATGGGGGGATGAGAGAAAATTCGTGACCAGTTTTTGCCTGGTCATGTCGCCCTTCGGTATAACCTCCACAATTTATAGCTATAGTCATTCAGGTTAGGACAAGGGGCTTAAACCCCTTGTTGCTTCAGCCTTTGAAACGTCTTAAGCCATGACTATTGCTACACTGACGAGCGGCTGATTGTTGAAAACAAAATTGGTGAAAAACAAAAAGCGGCATTCTATGAAATGCCGCTTTGTTTACTTGTTTTGCTTTTTTGTACGAGTTGCTTGACCGAGGAGCGGATGGGTTAAGCCTTGTTTTGGCGCTCTGCCTCTCCAATGAGCCAGTAGTAGCTATACAGAAGGGCAATCGAGCCAATGATCAAAGTCAGCCAGGTTTCAACACCAAGTGTCATCATCATTTTGTCTAGAGAGAGTGAAGGTTTTCAGGAACTCCTACCCTTGAACGGTGGAGATTTCATTAGATATGGTTAGTGTGCCCCGACAGATTGCACGGATTAACCGATCGATTGAAAATCTTTCATCATCAGTAAGAGACTCTTCCAAAAGAGCTGCCAGCAAGCCATAGCGGTCTGCCAGGGTAAGATGACCCGAATATGTTGCTTGAACAAACAATTCCGCGATCGCCGAGGGCAATAAACAAAGCTTGACTTGCATAGCGGTGCAACCATTCTCAGGAACTCTTATTTGTAATCATCGAGTATTTCTCTATAAATTCCGGTGAGCACCCTCGCAAAAGCCTGTGATCTTTCATCCTTTTAAGCGTGATTTGATCGGGCTGATAGAGTGATCAATGTCACAGTTTAGGGGCGACAGCCAGTTAAAAAACTGCGCTAGAAACGGCTCAGCGATCTTTCCGAAATAGATAATGATGGTGACGGGTTAACCAATTGCGTGGGGAGAAAGCATTCCGTGACATTTCAACCCGATCGCCCAATTTTGATTTCACTTCAGCTTCCCCCTGACCAACCCTTCTTGCTTGAAGGTCTGGATACTGTGCTGCGGTTGGGTTGGCTGACGGACACGCAAGTACGGCACTTGTGTCAGGCAAATCTGGTCTGCACGTTGGCACAGGCGACCACCACCGCAGAGACTCGGGGGAAAAAAGCTTCGCCGCTATCTGACAAAGATCCCGTGCTGGCAGGCGCAATTACTGATTTTCTGACCGAGGAGAGGGAATCGGCTATCGCGCCTAAAAAGTCGGTGGTTTCGGCTGGAGCAGTGATTTCTGGTATGGTGCGATCGCTGTTGGCAAACTTCAGCGTTATGTGGCTGTTGCTGCTGGGCGTGTTTCTGGTGTTGGTGTCTTCCATAGTGCTAGCTGCCATTCTCTGGAAAGACTTTCCCCCGGAAGGGCAATACAGTATTTTGCTGGGTTACACTCTAGCTTTTTGGGGAGCAGGGCTGTGGACGGGGCAGCAAACCAATCTGCAACTGACTTCCCGTATGCTCCAGATTGCATCGTTGCTCCTGGTTCCAATCAATTTCTGGACAATGGACGGGTTTCGCCTATGGAGCCAGTTGCCAGGAATGGGCTTAGCCGCGATCGCAGCCGTCCTTTTGACTGGAATAACGTATCTTCTGCTTAAACCGATCGGTCTCGCGATTACAGAGGGAAATTCCTCCTTGCTCATCTTCAACAGCATTGCCCTGAGTTGGCTGCAATGGGGTTGGAGCAGGCAAGGCTTACCCCTTTTGGCAACCTACATCGGCACGGTGGGCACGGTTTGCCTCCAGCTTTATTTGTTTGATGGGAGACAGGAGCGAGGAATCAGAAGTCAGGAAACGGAAATCGAAAGCGATGTAGAGTCCTCCTCCTCTCCTCCCTCATCCCTGCCTCTCTCCATGTCCCCGCGGCTCCCTCTAACCGCGTCTCCCCCACCCCTTTCTCTGATCAGCATTGCCATTTCTTTGCTCCTGCTGGTTACTAGAGCGGTCTTTGTCAAACAAGTTCCGATTAACCAGATGGGGCTGGCGTTAGGCATCAGTGGCTGGCTGCTGTGTTGGTTGGCGCGGCGCGATCCTGCGCACAAATCCTGGTTACGGGCAGGGGCGGTGCTGTTGTTGTTGGCATGGTGGTTGGCAGTACCCGAAAAATTGCCCTGGCAAGCGATCGCCCTTAGTGGACTGGGTATGAGTCTGCTAGCAGAACGAGTTTGGCAACTGGCACGGCGAATTGATTTGACAGCTCTATTTCTGGTAGGTTTGCAGACTGGCTGGCTGATTCAGCAATGCCTGCCCGTAGAATGGCGTATTTTCCTAGTCAGCAGAGTGACTCTCTGGGTAGGCGAAGACGGAATGCCCAATGCACTCTTAGGAGTAAGCGTTTTTCCCTATGTGATCTTCACTTTACTTTTAGCATTTGCTTTTCGACGCTGGCGGCAACCTAACCTGGCACTCCATGCTGAGAGTCTGGCATTGATTTTAGGCGTTTTACTCACGTCGGTGAGTTTGGCAAATGGGGGGGTACGATCGCTTAACCTGCTTCTCTCGACCGCAGCGTTCGTTTGGGCTTTGCGCGATCGTCCCGCGGCTCCCGGCTGGCTGATTTATCTAACTCACGCCACAGGATTGCTTGCCATTTTTTCTGGCATTAACTTCTTATGTCCTGGACTGACGCTCACCCTGTGGGCGGCAATTTTATTAGGAGGAATGCTGGCAGAATGGGCATTGAGCGCTTTTGCCCCCTCAACCGCAGCCGTATCAATCTGGCGACAGAGTGCCTGGTATGCGGGTTTAGTGCTGGCGGCTTGTAGCTATATATTGCTGTGGAATGCCTTCTTGCTTCACAAGACTGCTTGGGTGGCAATCTGGCTAGTGACTCCCTCGGCATTGACGTTGTTGGCGTATTTACCGCGTGTACGCGCTCCCCAAGCGGCAGCAGGCTGCAGTATTGGGGCGCTAGTGCTAGTACAGGCTTTGACTTTTGATTCAGAACCTTTTCGTTTGGTGAGTTTGGGATTGGCAACCGGGTTGATGTTGCTCAATACCTATCGTCTCTCTACCTGGGTAGCAGCCTTCCTGACCCTAGGATTTGGGCTTGTTTTGGGCAGCGTCGTCATCTTCGAGCACAACTTGATGGAATTGGGCTTGAATCTGGCAGCGATCGCTGCAGCGCTCCTTTGGCTACTGAGGAGCTGGCTCGCCCATCGCAATACCCAACTAGCCAAACAATACGCACAAGCGGCAGACAGTTGGGCAATCATCATTTCGCTGCTGCTTTTGTTGTTCTTAACAATCTACTGGATACTTATCTTTTTCACGGGAATGGCAACCTGGGTATACGCCTCTACTACAGCCTTTCTGTTTGTAGCCCTTGCTTATCGCCACTGGCAAAGCCCCCACCCTCTTAATCTTTACAGTCTGGTATTAAACCTGGAGCTATTAGTCGCGAGTGCTGTTGCGCTGACAGTCCGTTCGTTCGATGCCCTAGGAATTGCAAATCTCGTATTGGCACTGATTACCCAACTCGTCGGAGATTGGTGGCTAGTTCATCACCCAAATTATTTTTCTCCCGTTGTCCTATCTTCTTCCTCTTCTTCTTCCCCCCCATCTCTGACTTCGCTTCCGCATCCCACCACCAGCGCCTTCCCTTCTGTCCGCATTCCCCTGTCCAATCATTTTCCCGCTATCCACCTCCTCTTCATTCCTTTGCTGTATGCCTTGATCGGTCTACTTATCCAACATCAAGAACCGACTGGATACACTAGTTTTTTCCCCGATGGATATGGACCAAGCGGTGACACCGAGCATCCAGCATTAAAGGCATATACCGGACTCTGTACCCTGGCGGCAGCCCTGGTGGGAATTGGTGTCAGTCGCCGTGATCGCAAATTCAAGCCTCTCACTTACCTCTCCGTTTTCATTGCTTCCTTTGGCACGTATGAGTTACTGATTTACCAACTTTCCCAGGCAAAGGGGGGCAGCGCAGGCGATGGCATTGTGTTACTTGCAATCCTGGCAGCCGCGATCGCGATCGTGGAACGGTTACTATCCCCCTGGCTGGTCATCTATTGGCGGTTGGAAAAGCGAGAGATTGCTACGATCGCGCATTTACATTGGCTGATTGGGAATGGCTTTTTGCTCTTGGCAATCGTCAACCCCCTCAGCGATCAGGGGCGATGGTGTTGGCTAGTGATGGTCGCCCTTCTGTCAGTCTATGCGCTCGTACATGGCAGAACGAGGAGCCAAGATGTCTCGGATGCCTCCCCGCAGCTTTCCGATTCCTCTGATTCTGCTGCCTTGTGGACTTACGCAGGCATTTGGGAATACCTGATCGCGTTCACTTATTTTCTGCATTTGCTGTTGGCCGATCGCTGGTTGCTGGAGTGGGGATCTGCCATTGCCTGTGTGGTTGCCTGGTTGATGTACAGCCTTCCCTGGAGAACGTTGGGCTGGTCGCCCATTCCCTGGAAACAATCTGCTTTGCTTCTACCAGCGATCGTATTAGCGGTCACAGTTCAGAGCATCGTCATTCCGGGATTATTTCTGCTTGCAGCATTCTATGCCTGGGGTGCTCGGCGCTCGGATCAGATTCGCCTGAGTTACCTGAGTGTTTTGCTAGCAGACTGGGCAATCATCCGTCTAATGTTGCAGTACAAGGTCACAGAGCCACTGTACTTCAGCACTGTGTTGGGTTGTTCTTTGTTATATGTGGTACAAATTGATCCCGATTTGCGACCATCGACTGAACGCGAAAAACGTCACTGGTTGCGTTGCTTGGCGGTCGGGTTAATCTGTATGACAGCGCTTTACCAATCCGCAAACAGCCTGATTTTTAGTCTGGTCGTGCTAAGTCTCAGCATTGCTCTGATCATCGCTGGATTAGCCTTGCAAATTCGGGCTTTTCTCTATTTAGGGACTGCCACTTTTCTAATTAAACTGCTTTGGCAAGTCTGGAGTTATGTCAATCAATATTCTCAACTCATTTGGGCGATCGGGATTTTGATTGGTCTCGGTTTCATCTGGGTAGCTGCCACATTTGAATCACGCCGCACACAGGTGGGTGTTCTAGTACAGTCTTGGTTGGATGAGTTGCGAGAATGGGAATAGAGGGATTTTGGATGGGCGATTTTGGATGGGCGATTTAGATTTTAGAGTTGCAATTTTGAAGAGTAGTTGTTCAATCAACATGGCCCACATTCCGGAGTTTTCTGATTTATAAATAATTTTCTAGATCTTCATTAAAATCTTGCTGAAATAGCCTCCTTACGGGTGATGAAGTCTATATCAACGGTGCGCTAGCATTGGCTTGCCTTTAAGAAATGGTTTCCACCTCGCTGTGTAGCTGACATGAGACCTCATTACCCCCCATCTGATTTTGGACAGAAGCCCCCCTGGTTCAAGTCTTTATCTTCTTCTTGTTTGCCAGCTCGCATTCCGTTGCTAAAAGATTCCTCAGCATTTCATTGGAGAAAGTTTGTCCAAATCAACCTGGCAGTTGCAATCGGGCTAGCCGTGGGGCTAGCGCCCTTTGTCGCCCTAGCAAGTTACACTCCTCCCCGTTTAGGGAAACCGGGGCGCAGAGTTGGTGCTGGCGTGCGGGGCGTCTGCATGGAGAGTGGTAGACCGCTGATGCCCCTTGTCCCTACCAATGCATTTGGTACCACCGTAGAGGATCAGCCAACGCTTTTCTGGTACGTTCCCCCGACTTCGGCTCAGTCAGCAGAATTCACCTTATTGGATGAGAACTATAAGGAAGTTTACAAAACGACCCTGCCTCTGCAAAAAGTTCCAGGTATCATCAGCTTTCAACTACCCGCAGGCACGATGTTAGAGTTGCAGAAGAGCTATCGTTGGCAATTTTCTCTGGTCTGTGATGCCAATGTTCCTTCCGCCAACCCTTTTGTAGAAGGAGAAATCCAACGGGTTGAAATCAGCCAATCTCTGACCAAAAGTTTAGAGCGATCGCCGCTTCGCGATCGTCCCGAGATTTATGCCAAAGCCGGTATCTGGCATGATGCTTTAAGCACCCTGGCAGAACTGCGCTGCCTGCGCCCCGGAGACCCCCTGCTCACCAGCCGGTGGATAACCTTACTCAACTCGGTTGAGCTCAACGACTTTGCAGCTGAACCCTTAGCTCAATACTGCACCCAAATTAGCCATCGCTAAGTAGAGATTTGATTTTTTCTAAGCCCTGGGTTTTCTAGCGGAAGACCTGGGGCCGCGTTTTTGCAAAAAATCAAGCATACAGCGGAGTTCAGCCAAACGGCGCTGTGGCAACATTTTTAGGATGATTTTCGGCTGGCGAAATTGATTCGGTTGATCTAATTCTGATAAATAAGTTAAATTTAATTAAGAATTCTATTTAGATTCGGTTGCAAAGTTAAACTTCACGTTCTCTTGATCGAGAGATTCTTGATCAATCGGAAGTTATTTAACAGACAAGTTTTCATCTTCCTAGAATCCTGGGTAGATGAGTGCTCTTCTTCGAAGTGTTAAGGCTCGTTTCAGATGTATTTAGAGGCCGTCGGTTTATGAAAATTTCCTGGAGAACAGCTCTGCTCTGGACATTGCCTGTCCTGGTAATTGGCTTTTTTGTATGGCAGGGGTCTTTTGCAACATCCCCCAGCAATGTGGGCAAAAACACTGCCAGTACCCGGATGACGTATGGGCGATTCCTGGAATATTTGGACGCGGGAAGAATCGTTAGTGTCGATTTTTATGATGGTGGACGTAGCGCGATCGGTGAAGCCGTCGATACAGAATTGGATAATCGGGTACAGCGGTTTCGGGTAGACCTGCCTGGTAATGCTCCTGAACTGGTTTCTCGTCTGAAAGAGTCGAAGATTAACTTTGACACTCATCCCATGCGAAACGATGGGGCAATTTGGGGGCTGTTAGGTAATCTTCTGTTCCCAGTTTTGTTGATTGGTGGATTGTTCTTCTTATTCCGACGTTCTAGCAACGTTCCCGGTGGTCCCGGACAGGCGATGAATTTTGGCAAATCCCGTGCCCGCTTCCAAATGGAAGCCAAAACTGGGGTAATGTTTGATGATGTCGCAGGCATTGAGGAAGCCAAAGAGGAACTGCAAGAAGTGGTGACCTTTTTGAAAAAACCAGAACGCTTTACCGCCGTGGGTGCTCGCATTCCCAAAGGGGTGTTGTTGGTGGGTCCTCCCGGAACCGGTAAAACGCTTTTAGCAAAGGCGATTGCAGGAGAGGCAGGGGTTCCTTTCTTCAGCATTTCGGGGTCTGAGTTTGTCGAAATGTTTGTCGGTGTGGGGGCGTCTCGCGTACGCGACCTGTTTAAAAAAGCCAAAGAAAATGCACCTTGCATCATCTTTATCGATGAGATTGATGCGGTCGGACGACAACGCGGCGCAGGCATTGGCGGCGGCAATGATGAACGTGAACAGACACTGAACCAGTTGCTCACTGAAATGGACGGGTTTGAGGGCAATACAGGGATTATTATTATCGCTGCGACTAACCGCCCTGATGTCCTGGATTCAGCATTGTTGCGCCCTGGTCGTTTCGACCGTCAAGTGACGGTGGACGCACCCGATATTAAAGGACGTCTGGATGTGCTCAAAGTCCATTCACGCAACAAGAAATTAGCAACTGAGGTTTCGCTTGACACGATCGCACGACGCACACCTGGCTTCACAGGAGCAGATCTCGCCAATTTATTGAACGAAGCTGCGATTCTTACAGCACGCCGCCGAAAGGATGCGATCACCATGCTGGAAATCGATGATGCTATTGATCGCGTAATTGCGGGGATGGAAGGCACGCCTCTGGTCGATAGCAAGAGCAAGCGTTTGATTGCCTACCATGAAATCGGTCACGCCATTATTGGCACAATCGTCAAAGATCACGATCCTGTCCAAAAAGTGACCCTGGTGCCTAGGGGACAGGCGCGAGGCTTAACCTGGTTTACGCCCAGTGATGAGCAGAGCTTGATTTCTCGGGCGCAAATCCTAGCACGTATTACTGGGGCGCTGGGTGGTCGAGCGGCTGAAGAGGTGATCTTTGGCGATGCTGAAGTCACAACAGGTGCAGGGAACGACTTGCAACAAGTTTCAGGCATGGCACGCCAAATGGTCACCCGTTTTGGTATGTCTACTTTAGGTCCCCTCTCTTTGGAGAGTCAGTCGGGTGAGGTCTTCTTGGGACGCGATTGGATGATGAAATCGGAGTATTCAGAAGAGATTGCTGCCCGAATTGATGCTCAGGTGCGTTCCATTGTTGAGCACTGCTACGACAATGCACGCCGCATCATTCGTGAAAATCGTGTAGTGATTGATCGCCTCGTAGATTTGTTGGTCGAACGAGAGACGATCGATGGGGAAGAATTCCGCCGGATTGTTTCCGAGTATACGGATATACCTGAAAAAGAGCAGTATGTTCCTCAGCTATAATCCTTAGGATCCAATTCAGCAGCGGGTTTAAAAACTGAGTCTTTGTACTACAAAACAAAAGCGATCGAGTAATGCTCGATCGCTTTTGCTTGAATTACCTTATGTGATAAATCAATCAACAGAATGCAGATCATTATCGGGGTGGGTCAAATAGATCGTGACAAGGATAAAAATTTTTTGGAAGGCGATGATTAATTGATGAGCAAATTCTGGCGATCGCCAGTCCGTTCGCGCCAGAATTTGCTATTCTGATCTGTTGGGAGTGAATGCTGGTGTAGCTCAGTTGGTAGAGCAGCTGATTTGTAATCAGCCGGTCGCAAGTTCGAGTCTTGTCACCAGCTTAGAAGGTAAAACCCCTGAAATTGAAAGATTTCAGGGGTTTTTAAGTTTTAGCTCTACAGGTAACAGGCAAACAAGTGTTCTAAATTCTGACTAAAGATCGGGTCTCTTTAGGGTTGTTTGGGTGTAATTTGGGTGTAAACTGGGTGTAAGATCAAGCGTACTGAAGAGACTACACCCATGTACTCAAAAACTTTAACGGGTAAGGCTTCTAAGGGTTCCGTTCAAGTCATTACTTCTCATGGTCGGTTGCAGTTACGTTTTCGCTTTGCCGGAAAACGTCACTATGTCTCTTTAGGTTTTCCGGATACCTCGGAAAATCGAAAACTGGCTGAAATGAAGGCTAGAGAGATCGAACTGGATATTCTTGCAGGGCACTTCGATCAAACCCTTTCAAAGTACAAGCCTCAATCATCACTAAGCGTATCGGCTCCAGACATTACACCCAAAGTTACACCCAGTCTTCCTGAAATTTGGAAGCGTTATAGCGAAACTAAACAGTCGGGCAAATCTCCTGCAACGATCAGAATGTATGGATGGGTAGCTAATCACTTGGAAAGATGTCCCTATAAGCTTCCTACCGAAGCACAAGCGATCTTTGATTGGCTGAACGCGAATGTACCTGCTGATTCTACAAAGCGAGTTTTGATGCATTTGGCTGCCTGTTGTAAATGGGCAAAGAAAACCGAGTTGCTGGAAATGGTCAATCCATTTGAAGGGATGGCAGCAGAAGTAAAGGTGAAAAAAGCTGGAACTGAGGAAGATGAAGTTTATCCTTTTTCTAGAGAAGAGCGCGATCGCATCATTCAAGCCTTCAAAATCAATAACTATTACAGTCGGTATGCTCCTCTAGTTGAATTTCTATTTTTGACAGGCTGTAGACCGTCAGAAGCTCTAGCTTTGCAATGGAAGCACATCAATTCTTCTACAGTTACTTTTGAACGAGCAGTTGTGTACAACGGGAAGGGACTGGCGCTAAAAAATGGATTAAAGACTCAGAAGTTTAGAAAATTTCCTATTAATGCTCAATTAGCAGCACTTCTGCAAACCATTAAACCCAAACCATGCAATCTAGAAATATTAGTCTTTCCTAGTCCTGAAGGAAAATTTATTGATTGGCATAATTTTACGAATCGAGCTTGGAAAGCTGTCCTAAAAAGTCTGCCAGAAATTGAATATCGGAATCCATATCAGACTCGACACACCTTCTGTAGTTTGTGCCGAGAAGCTGATATCGCTAGCATTCAGATTGCAAAGTGGGTGGGGAATTCAGCTCAAATGATTGATCGAGTTTATGCTAAACCCACTGATCACGTCCAGGTTCCAAACCTTTAGCGAGTTTTGCTCTAGAGTTGTTGTAATTACGTCATCAATTGGGGTATTGCTCATAATTAAGAACTCTTAGTACCTAAGTCTTAAGCGTGGTAATTTTAGGTGACTTTAGGTATTTTAGAGAAGTATAGATTTACTTCTCAAGCTTATGAATCTCTACCAGTTTCTTGCAGCCAAGCCACAGTTTTTCAGTCTCGCTATTGTTGGAGAACCAGATCTAGTAATTAAAGGTACACATTGTTCAGTAGATTGTTACCAGCTTTCAAAGCAAGCTGACAGTGAGCAATGGCATTTCTCACCTGAGTGGATTCCTATTGGGAGAACATTTTCTTCGGATACCGATGAAGAATGGATAGGAAATCGCATTTCCTATATGCCAGATGTTGACTTTTTTATAAATTTCACTAGCTTGGATCAAGTTTGGAATTGGGTATGTCATAGAGACAGTGCTATAAATCTTGCACTTTTTTTTGGGGCTGAAGAAGAACCCCTCTACTTGAAAGAGCTACTCAAAAAGAAGCAAATTGATCAGTTCTCTTATAACTATTCGGTAGCAGAAGCAAAAATTTACAAGAATCTGTGGAAGCTTATAAAAGCAGATGAGTCTAATATTCAAACAATTTTAAGCAAAAATTGGGGTTTTCCGTTTGACTCAAGCCGTGCTTTGCTGGTTGAAATTGTTAGAGAAATTCTTGAAAATGAATTTCTTAATTGTTTGAAAAGACGTTACATATACAATGCTTCCCACATAAAGGAGATAGCAAAACTGAAACGAAAAGTTCATCAAGCTAAAGCTTCAAACATCGAAATCGATAAACTTCAAAATCTCATTGATCAAAATGTACCCTTTGCAACCTGGCTTAATCGCTTACTTACTAGTGCTGAAATCTTAAGCAACAAAAACTCTTTAATTAAAGAGTACTTAGAAAATTATCGAGAGGGCTTATACGCCCTGACCAAGCTACAGATTCAACGGGACTGTGACCCTAATTTTAGACATCACAGGATACCTTCACACACCTGGAAACAAGGTCAATATCATCAGGGTGTTCTCTCCTGGAAGTCTTAACATTTATTTGCACTTCGACATTCTTCCGTTTTTAAGTTTTAGTCGCTTTGATGATGGGTAGTCACTCAACCTACCCTATGAATCCCCAATTTGTCTCGAAAAATAGCCTATCTGACACGATCGGATTGTCACCAGAAACTTTCAAGAAGTATCGGCTTTCTGGTATTTGGATTAAAGGAATTCACTGGCAAAGTGTTAACAGTCGTTGTGTACTTTACAACTTGCCTTTAATTTTAGATTGGTTAGCCAATCGTAATTCTCCCCAGGCGCATCAACGAACGATCGAAGCTTATCTAAAGGCTTTACCTTCCAATCAACCGAAGCGGGGAAGGAAGGTAAGCTAATGGATGCAAAAAATAGAAGTGGGCAGGGTTTTGGGCACCCTGTCCACTCTTCAAGCAAGAAATCTTTTCGTCCTAATTCTAGTATTGAGTCTCTTAAGTCTCAAATTGACTGTGATCAGGTAATTGCCCATCTTGAGGCATTAGACTGCAAAGCTGGTGATGCGATTCATCTGCGATTCTTCCATCCTGCTGGAAAGGGAGGAGGTCGCAACATAAATTGCAGGTTTCCTGACCTTCCTTGGGATGAGATAGAAAAGCTCCAATCTCAAGGGATGGGATGCTATGTCGTCGTCAACAAAGGGGGACAGAGCGATAAAGATGTTACTGCCTGCATTGCCATCTTTTATGAACATGACAACTTACCGAAGGAAAAACAAACAACGCTCTGGAAAGCATTAGGACTGCCAGAACCAAGCATTCAGATAGACACAGGGGGAAAGTCGATTCACTCCTATTGGGTGTTCTCAGAGCCGATTGAGCCTGAATGCTGGCGAATCCTTCAGATTGACCTGCTGAATTTTGCCGATGGCGATCGCAGTCTCAAAAATCCATCTAGGGTGATGCGATTGGCTGGGTGCTATCACAAAGGAACCGGGCAGCAAAGCCAAATCATCTCCCATTCTGGTAGGCGGTACTCCTTTGATGAATTGAGAGTCATCATTCCTGAAAGTGCTAATCAAAGTGTTGAGGAAATATCTCAGACTTCTCATGACATCTCCTCCTCTAGCGATGGAATCCCCCTTCATCTCTGTCTGACAAAAGAACATCGAAACTGGATTGAGTCGGGTGTAGAAGAAGGTACTAGAAACAACTCAGGGGCAGCATTAGCCAGGGATCTCATTGGAGCGGCTAATCACTTAGCCTCAATTCGACAGGGCTATCAACCTAGTGCTAGAGAGTTGTTTGATGATTTTTGCGATCGCTGCCATCCACCTTTAGATACTCGCGAGAGAGAGCAAATATGGAAATCAGCAGAGAGCAAGAATCCAAAACCCAGCCTTTCTTCTGATGCAATTACCAATTGTATTGAAGGGTGGAAGAAACGTGAATCAAAAGCCAAACGCCAGAAATCCCCAAAAGCCAAAAAACAACCCCAACAAAGTCAACAACTGGATGAAGGTAGGGGAGAACCTGAGGGACTGCCGAAAACCTCAATCTTAGCGTCGGAACTAGCGGAAAAGTATCGACCTAAATGGCTCTATAGTGCTGAAAATCAGACCTGGTACTGGTATGAATTAGACTATCCAGGGGTTTGGTCAGCCCAGTCTATCGAAACCCTGCAAAGTGTCATTCAGCAGGAATTGGATGCTGATTTTAGAAACACAGATGGCTATAGTCTTGAAACGGTGCGATCTATCCTTGGGCTATTGAAAGGCTATCTTGTAACTCCGAAATGGGAGGAAAAGCCTGGGTTACTGCCATTCCGTAATGGAGTTCTGGAATTAGCAACGGGTCAACTGTTAGACCATGCACCAGGGTATCGGCTAACCTGGTCACTTCCTAGAAATCATGATCCTACAGCCCAAGACTGGAGCAAGATTTCAGCTTGGCTCGATGAAGCAACTGCAAACAAACCAAAGATCAAACATATTCTGTTGTGTTGGCTCAATGCCTGCCTAAAAGGTCGCTATGAACTACAACGATTTCTACACCTGACTGGATGGGGAGGAAGTGGAAAAGGCACCTTTATGAGGCTTACAACGAATCTAGTTGGTTCTGAGAATACTCATTCCACTAGCCTTCAAGATTGGATCAACAACCGTTTTGAATCTGCCAACGCCTATAAGAAACGGTTGGTTGTGTTCTGGGATGAGGATAAATTCAACGGTAGTCTGGGTAAGTTCAAGTCGTTAACAGGTGGGGATTTTATCCGGGGTGAGTTCAAGAACAAAAATGTTTTTCAATTCATCTATGAGGGGATGGTCATGTTATCGTCCAACTTCCCTATTTTTACGGGAGACTCTAGCGCAGGCATTGCTCGTCGAGCGTTGGTGATTCCCTTTAACCAGGTTGTCCCAATGGGAAAACGACGCAATCTGGATGAAGAGTTTGAGCCTGAATTAGCGGCGTTAACCAACTATGTGCTGACACTCTCTGATGAAGATGTCAAGGTAACACTGCTGCAATCTCAGGATGAATCCTCAGAAGTTGTGGCTCAAACCTGGGATTACCGAATCAGGACAGATAACATTGAGCTTGGTTAAATGCCTGCATCATTCGTGATCCAGAAGCATCTGAACCCATCGGAGATGACAAAAACGATGAATCAACCCTGTTTGGCTCCTATTGGCAATACTGCGATCGCACAGGCAGCCGCCCCAAGGGTAGCCGTGAGTTTTCCCCTCACTTGCTCGAACTTTGCAACAACGTTCTGAAATGGGGAATTATCAAGAAGCATACCAGTCGAGGGAATGTGATTTTAGGGTTACGGCTTAGAACTTCTCGCGACGCTGATATCCCCTTATGTTTGGAATCCCTAGCAATGAAGGGTGAAGAATCAGTGAAGGGTGAGACTGAAGAGTCAGAACCTTTGCAGGATAAGCCTTGTGAAAGGTATGAAGGGTTATCTAAACTGGCTGAACTGGAAAAAACTAATGAATCAGATGATCAAACATCGAATGCATTAGAGGATGATGTGTCGTGTGAGAATTTATGTCCTATAAGAAGTAGGGATGATTTATCCTTCACATCCTTCATATCTCCTCAGGATAAGGATTTGACCCTCCACTCTTCATCCTTCATGAAAGATGCTTCATCCTTCACTCCGTTAAAGAGTTCTCCTATGAAAGTTGGAGATCGCGTGATTTTCATTGGAGTTGATCCAAGTTTTTCTAGAATTGCCAGTGGTAAACGGTTGTTAATCAAAGCTATTGAGGATGATCGCGCAGTTCTTACAGCGAATGGCTGGTATGTGGATCATGAGAAACCACTGGATCAGCTTCAAAAAGTTTATAAGACAGGTTAGGTTAGCCGTTATCATCTCAGATTGAGAGATTGAGCTACCCTTAAGACAGTTGAGACTCAGCATAGAATAATGGTTGCCAGTCCTGAAATTTGCCGATTGAATGGAGCCAAGTCAAAAGGGGCAATTACCCCTAGAGGCAAAGCGATCGCCGCTCGTAATGCCATCAAACACGGGTTACTGGCTGAACAACCTCCCATTCTGGCAACCGAAGATCTAGAAACCTTTCAGGGCTTGATGCAAAGTCTGGTAAATGACTTCCAGCCAGAAGGGGCAATCGAATGGCATTTGGTGCAGACGATCGCGATGTGTATCCAGCGTCAAAACAGACTGTGGGTAGCGGAAGCCGCGATCGGTAATGCTCAAGTCTTGCCTGCGGTCAAAAAGCCCGCTACTGATGAGAAATATCCTGCATTCAATCAACCCCAGGAAAATGAACGATGGAGTTGCTACCATCCCACCAACTTGAGGCGAGAACGAAAGCTACTCAAGTGGTTTATCGAGCAAAACCCGTTAAGCTATGTCCCAACTGAGCGACGGTCTAAATACTTTGCGGATATGTGGAAGGATTGGGTTAAGTCCACAGTCAGAGATGTAAAACGGTTAGAGGATGAATACCCGGTTGATGGCATTCCCGGCAAACCAGACCCCAGCTTTGGAATCGTCGATCAAGAGAAATACCGCGATCGCTATCTTGCCTGGATGCGCGATCTCTATGCTGAGAATC